>CAKUSP010000001.1 GCA_934680015.1 uncultured Bacteroidales bacterium
TTTCCCGATGGATAGTCATTATCAAGTTTCAGCCATTTCAAAAGTGAAACATACTACCCATTTCAGCCCCGATACGGTAAGTTATAATTACAAAACTTTGACAATAAGATAATTACAAGAATACCTTGGCTGATTTAACGAGGAGGAGTATTAACCCATTATTGAAATATTACTGATTGATTTTCAATAATTTATGATTGAAGCACTGGGAAGTCCCGGTGCTTTTTTCGTGCCGAAATCGCCCCTTTTTCGGGGTAAAAACAGGTTCAAACTACCCAATTACTATCCAATGAAATGGCAAATCTTCCTGGAAATAAGAGTAGTGAGTTTGATTTTATAGACATGGAACCATATATAGCGGAAGGTAAAGGAGGTCGTCCTTGCTTTCGAGGTCTCCGGTATGGACAATGTAAGGCTGGGCAAGGTAATTTGCATATTTTCTGATGCACTTCTCCAGAGACGTGATTGTAAAATATGACGATGACTTCACTTCGATAGGAGAAATATTATGGCGGCTTGTGATTGATTTCTTTGAAATCAGAAAGTCAATCTCCATTCTGTCGTCCTTGTTCTCCCTTGAGGGGTTCGAGTAGAAGAATAACTTGCATCCGATTGCCGTAAGCATCTGGGCAACAATGTTCTCCATCAGCATTCCTGCATTGATTTCCAGTTTGTCTTTGAGGATCTTCTGATATAGTTGTTCCGAAACAATTCCCCGTTCATCAAAGGAATGGCTGATCATCAGTCCTGTGTCATTCATATAGCATTTGAGCGAATTGTCCCTTTGTTTGAGTCCGAGTCCGATGCTTGGTTCCGTCGTGTTGAATGCCAGATTTACCATACGGGCATCTCTCAACCAGAAGAAAGAACTATCATAGTCCCTGAATCTTGCATCCTTATGCAGGTCGGAGAGCTGAAACTTGTGCTCGTGAAGTTGCAGCTGGCCTGGGATGGCCTCGTAGATAGCCTTCACTTTTGATGTGTGTATTCCGGCATACTGGTCTATACAGTTGTTATACAGGTTCAAGATTTGCCTTTTGACCCTGTCAACATCTTCGAAAGACCTTGTCTCAAGATATTCCATTACAGCCTGAGGCATTCCACCGACTATCATATAAAGTCGAAAGTAGTCCATCAGTTTACGATGCATTGATTGCCCCATCGGTTCTTTGGCCTCGAACTTCATTCTCACGAACTCCATCAGATTTTCTTCACCGAGCGCCCACAGGAATTCCTCAAAATCCATAGGTTGCAAGACCAGCTTTTCCTCTTCTGATGGAACGAGATAGTCTTCCTGTTTTTCATCGCCTTTCAATTTCTTTCTGGTGCTCATCTGCATACCGAGGAGAGAGCCGGTTTCAAGATAATCATAGCGTCCGTCCTCTACTAGATATTTGATGGCTGCACGGGCTGCAGGACAGAACTCGATTTCATCAAATACGATGATTGACTCCCGAGGGTAAAGTCTTGTTGAATAGAATGTGCTCAGATAGGTAAAAAGCATATCCAAATTGTCCTTGTAGTTCTTGAACAAATCCTTTATGTCATCCCCGACCTTGAAGAAGTCAATGATGATATGGCTTTTGTATTCGTTCTTTGCGAACTCTTCGACAATATAGCTCTTCCCGACACGTCTTGCGCCTTCTATCATCATTGCGGATTTGCCGTGCCGTTTGGTTTTCCAAATGACGAGCTGGTCATATAATTTTCTTTTCATCACGAGATTAAGTTTTGCATCACGCTAAAATTACACGAAATCGAGCTGTAAAACATTGTATTTTTACACGAAATCAAGGCAAATGTACGAAATAGAAACTATAAATGCAACTCGGATTGACCTTCCCTAAGAATGGTTGACACTTTTGGGGTGGTTAAACTAAGATTGTTTACACATTCACTGGACCGGTTTACATCGGATGGTCCATTCCCCTAAAGTGTTTGTCAAACATACTGTTTCCATTGACAACCGCGCATCAAAGGTAACTACTTTTTTCTACACGGCCACCTCCTCTGTTAAAGTTTCTTCAGTAAGCCTGGATAAGTCAGGGGCATATGCACCAAGTTGTGGATCTTCCGATGTCACCGCCTGATGGTAATAGTTCTTCCAACAGCGCTGCTGCTCACCACATTGATTATGAGCTTGTTCTGGTGTCTGCCAGCCAATGCTCATATGCGGTCGCCGCGTGTTGTAGAAGTCAATGATACGGCAAAGTTCCAACTTGCAGACTTCTCTGGTCGGGATGGTCATCTTGTAGAGCCACTCGCTTTTGAGGATGCCGTTGGCACGCTCCGCGATGGCATTTTCCAACGGGTCCCCATTCTGGGTCATGCTAATGCTGACGCCATGCTTCTTGAGCTCGGATACATAAGCGTCACTACAATACTGGCAGCCACGATCGGAATGGTGGATAAGCCTGCCGGAGGTCTCGTCATCAATCGTATCCAATGCCATTCTAAGAGCCGCGAGAGGGTATATGGTCTCCAGGGTGGGACCGAGAGCCCAACCGACGATCTTGTGTGAGTAGGCGTCCGTTATCAGCGAAAGGTAGCAGACGCCTTCCTCTGTTTCTATATACGTAATGTCGCTGACCCATATTTCGTTAGGCCTGTGCGGGACCACATCCTTAATGAGGTTCGGGTACTTCCTGTAGTGGTGGTTCGAGTCCGTGGTCTTGTACCGTCGACGACGCCGGATATTGACCTTCCCTGAAAATGGTTGACACTTTTGGGTAGTATTATAGTTTGGAGGTGATCCAATTTTAGTGTATTACTCCTTTTCTGATTGCTGATAGAGGTAGTTATTAATAAGCTTTAGGGTTGAAATATGATCCCGCTGGCTATTGACGATATCCTCCATGGCTTTCATTTTTATTTTTAAGCCAGACATTTCTTTCGTGGCGTAGTCAAGAGCCAATGTTTTCTCATGCAATTCTTTTGACATATTTTCAATGTCGTAGTTGACATCGTATCCCAAGATTAATTTTTCTTCACTGATACCAAGCGCTTTGGCAATCTTAAAAATCTGTTTGCTTATTATCTCCGTTTTACCTGTTTCAAAGTGATTGTACGTTTGGCGGGACATCCCTAGGATTTTAGACATCTGCTCTTGAGTTAATCCAGCATTCTCTCTTGCTCTTTGAATGTTTTTCAATATTATGTTTATATCCATTATGATATGTATTTAATAACGATGCAAATGTAAGAACACGAAAAGAAAAATACAATCGCTAAAATATTTACATAGTAAAGATAATGTTTACATTCTTTTATAGTTTATGAGAATAAGAAGTCTTTTAGAGATAATAATTTCCAACAAAATTTATTTATTTATGAGTAATAGTCGATTGACAAATAGAAAGATAAGATAGAGCCTTTTGGTAAAGTTATGTTATTTAAGAACAATATAACTAATGTCGAAGATATTTGTACATTATTTTTAGTATCTGGTGTGTTTTTTTATATGAGGAACTCCTTCGCATGTGACAAAGTATCTTTTCCTGACATCATCGCTTTTTGACCTTTAAAATAGGTATATGTTTATTATCAATTCATTATCACATATAAATGGTGATTTAGGGTGACGTAATCACCTTCTTGACTATCTTTACCTCATGTTTGTTCGGAGAAAATAGAACTGGTTTGGAACTGCAAGCGCTGTTGTCGTAAAAAGGTTATCGTATAGTAATATTTTAAAATAGCTTCATCAAGTCCATCGACATGAATTCTTCTTGCGAAGTATGAAATCCAACCTTGCGCTCGCGCCAGTAGAAGACATCGAGGTGGTGGACAAACGCCTGATTGACGAGCATCCACCTTTCAAGAGAATTTTATGGTTTGTTTCCCTTCTTTCCGTAAGCAGGTATGCGTGAAGTAAGGCAAACCGCTGTGATATAAGGGCTCAGGCGTAAAACCCTGTGTTTGATAATCTGAAAATGTGTACCTTTGACGAAACGTTAAAGATACATACATATGTCAGAATCATTGTCCGTCTATCAGTCACTAGTCCGACTGATGTTTCCTAAGGGGTTGTTAGAATATTTTACGGTAGTAGATGTAATAGAAAAGGATATTCCTGTCAGCGAATAGCAGGGAGTGGAGACAGGAGAAATCATATTTTATCTTGATGAGTTGGACCAACTGCAACATCCAGAAGACGGACATGAATATCGTCCAAACGGCTTTTATGAGCCATCCAAGATCAGGGACTTCCCGTTAAGGGACAAGAAAGTGACGCTGGTTGTACGTCGTCGCAGATGGATAGATGAGACAACGGGGAAAAGCATCCGAAACACCTACGATTTAGTTGCGGAAGGGACACGGCACTCGGTTGAGTTTGCCGCTTTTTTAAAAGAATGTTTTGGACAAATACCCGATATCAGCATCTTCGCTTGAGAAATTCTACTATGTGGACGGCCATCAGCTTGAGCGACAATACAAAGAGCACCTAAGTGACTATCTTGACTGGAAAGAGTTTGAGGTTGGCATGCATGCAGACAAGTGGCTCGTCTTTCCCAGAACATAGGTTTACGAATGAGCATTGATGAGACATCTCTGAGCGACAGAGAACTCTATACGATTGTCAGCAACAAGGATGCACACGGATGTAAAGGAGCACTTGCAGCAATAGTTCTCGGGACCAAATCCGAAGATGTGATTGCGGCCCTAAAAGACATTGACCAGAGTATACGAGAAACAGTAACAGAAATTACACTCGACCTGTCGTCCTCAATGCGGAAGATTGCGCGTATTGCATTCCCGAAGGCCACGCAGGTCATAGACAGGTTCCACGTCCAGAAGCTTGCAATGGAAGCCCTTCAAGAGATGCGCATAGGCTTCCGCTGGGACGCCATACATGAGGAAAACAGACTTATGTCGGAGTCCAAGGCTGCACATAAACGTGGAGAAGATGTAGAACCATACGAGCCCGAAGTGTATGCCAATGGGGACACCAAAAGACAATTGTTGGCACGCAGCCGCTATCTGCTGTTCAAGCCTCGTGAGAAATGGACAGAATCACAGAGAATAAGAGCCAGGATACTATTCGATATGTATCCGGATCTTGAGGAGGCATATGAACTCACTGACGAACTAAGGAGAATATACTCTCAGTCCAAGAAGAAAACTGTGGCTTATACGAAACTCGCGCAATGGTATCGTCACATTGAAGAATCAGGGTATGACTCATTCCAGATTGTCAGGGAAACAGTATATGAAAACTATACGGATATCTTAAATTTCTTTGACAACAGATCAACTAACGCTCCAGCAGAATCTTTCAACTCCAAGATCAAGAACTTTAGAGCTCAACTCAGAGGTGTATCTGATGTCAAATATTTCCTCTTCAGACTTCAGAATATTTATGCCTAAACACATACTTTTCCCCCTGAACCCGAAATTCACCTTTAGGCGTGACCCTCATTTTACGCACTTCCAGAAGGGATAAGGTCTAAAGGTGATAGCAAAAAATGTTCACCTTTACCTGCTACCCTTCATAGAATACCCTACAAGGCACATTGACTTCAAAGGTGTTTTTCAGGTTCAAAAGAATTATCGTTCTGTATTTGGTCGGGAGAAAAGAAATGGTTAATTACTTGAACACATAATATTGCACTTGAGCCGATATAAGGGTAAGCACCTCTATATGCAATAGGCATATTGCTTGGTGATACAGCTATTTTTATATACTCCTTAACACATCCTCAATAAGCAGATTGACATTCTCAAGATAATTGATAATCTTATTGGGAATGTCCTTCATCAATTTATTAGCATTAGATAGGCTTATATCCTTTTGTCATCAGTTGAATCCCCAATATACTACTACTTCTTTTTCCAAAGTCGATACTCCTTGAAAAATCCTCATAGTAAAATTTGAGAATCATTTCAAAAAAGCTATTCAGTCTTTAGATTGATTAATAAGATAGTCATGAAGATATTTTAGTGTTGAAATATGATCTCGCTGACTGATAATGACTTCACGCATGTCTTCAAGTTTAGTCTTCAAGGCTAGTTTTTCCTTTTCTGATTCAATCAACTTAGCAGTTTTTTTGTCTAATTGTTCTGATATGTAATCTAAATTGTGCTCAAAATTATCTCCCAAAAGCAGATTTTCCACGCTAATTCCTAAAACTTGAGCGATTTCAAATAGATGTTTACTTATTAATTCTGTTTTACCTTTCTCAATATGGTTGTATGCTTGACGTGACAAGCCTAAAAGTTCAGACATTCTCTCTTGGCTTAAATTGGCATTTGTCCTCGCCTTACGAATGTTCTTTATTACATCAACTGTCTTCATTGCCAAACAAGTTGTAGACTTGCAAAGATACTAAGATTACTCCAATTATTAATTTGAAATGCTAATTGTTTACGGATTTAGTTTTCTTTGCGTTTAGAAGTGTTGTTATTTGAAAAAAGCCGAATTTTTCGGCTTTTTATAAAAGTATGAGCTTATTTCTTGTCGCAGGCTTTAGTGTCTTTGCAACATCCCTTTTTTTCACCAGAGTTTTTGCAGCAATCTTTGTCTTTCTTGCAGCAATCCTTTACTTCCTGCGAGCAAGCATCCTGAGTTTGAGCGCATTCAGCATTTTGATGTCCAGGACATTCTACGCATTCAGTTTTGTCAGATGTTTTTTGAGCGTTTTTTTTAGGATTGTTGTTACATGATGATGCTACTAAGAGTACAATCGCAGCAGTAAATAATAAAGATACTTTTTTCATAATTCTACTATTAATTTTTACAAACATAGTAAATTTTAGCAACTTTCAAAAAAACTGAATCATCTTAGTACATTTTTTGAGCTTAATCCTCGAAAATTTCATAAACCCCGATATCGGATGTTATTGATGCTTTCTGCTTTTGTCTTAAAATAGTTATTTGACGTCTCGAGTATGTGGTATTGATAATTGCTCCACGAGGCACATCTGTCTTCTATGTACATATCTTCTCCAGTGTCGTTTGCGATGTGTTCCTTAATTTTTGATTGCCAATCCGTTATTCTCTCTCTAACACTCTCATAGTCCATAAGCCCATTAGTGGGGTCGATTAGACGTTTTAACTCAGCGATGTAGATCTGCTTAAAGTCTTCGATTCGCATCATCCTTTCCATTAATTTCCCCATTTTACCCCACTGTGTGGGATTTTGCTTAGCCGGGTCGTAGCAATTGCTTGTTCCTAATGTGTTATCGTAGTCATATGGAAGAAATAATACTTTGTAGTTAAGTTTATCTGTACTATCAAAGTAAAGATAATAGTTGTTTCCATTATTCCAATGATCATCCCACATACCTACAGCGACATTAACTGCATATGTGCGAAGTAAAAGATTTACGTCACACACTTCACTTATCCATTTCTTGAAATTATCGTCACTTTTGCCATTTAGTTTTGTTATGAAGTCTTGAAGTTGTGATTTGGCCTCGTCAAAAGTGCTTTCAGTTTCTTTAAGTTCGTAGGTATATTCATTAATGTTATCATCTTGTCCGAAATTGGCATTTGTGGATCTAAGGTCCGCAGGACCATTGTCAGTATATGTGCATTTCCACAAATTCCCCTTGGTATTGATGAATTTGTCTGCTCTTCTTTCGATAAACTTGTTATCATATGGTTCAATCATGGAATAAACTCCGAAGTATGATGGCTTTTTGTCACCCTCTATATTAATCCAAAGTCGTGCATAGCATATTTTTGATGCGCTCCACACTCCAGCACGTTCAAATAGGTCAAAACAGAATGGTTCTCGTATATAGGTAGGGTCATTATTGAACCACTTTAAATTCATTTTTCTGATTCCGTGGATTTGGTGCTGGTCATCTTTTTCATATTTTCTAAGATTTAGCCCAAAGTGGCAATGTTGCCAATCCGCATTCTCTGCCTTATGGGGGCCAATTTCTGGTCTTCGTCTAGATGTATTCCCCCTTAGTCGGACGCCAGCATTAGTAATCTCATATACATCCAATCCTTTCTTATAGGTAACATCGCAATGGAAATACTTTTTTGTTTTGTTATTTTTATCATACTCACTTAGAATATCATTCCACTCTTTCAGACTGAAGTTCAATGTAATCTCTGGGATAGCATCGAAATCCCACACATAACTCATTCCGTTATTTTTGTCTTCGTCAGGCTTTTCTAGAATGTCTTGATTAGAGGAAGGTTTTTTTTCTGGAGAACAATATGTAGCACTCAATAGTGCGAGGGAAAAGGCGATTAGCATGTAAAAGTGTTTTTGTTTCATATTATATGTTTTTAAGGATTATTTAAGGAGCCATTTATGTGTCTTTGGGCTTCTTTCCCAGAATAATTTTGCTAAAATAGCTTATTAAATTTCTAATGACAAGATTAAAAACAACATCTACGACGAGTGGTATGAAAACACAGATAAAAAGAAAGGGCCACAGCCTCACGGCGAGTGACCCTAAAATGTGTACTAAAACCTAAACCTACAACATAGATGCAGAGTCATAGGCTTTTGTTGCACAATAATTGAAAATTATTCAGCTTTTTTCCCTTCTTCAACGGAAAGTTTGCGGAATTCTTTCAGATCTTTCATGAGTTCGAGAGCGGCTTTGCGTGCGCGAGCTCCAGCAGCCTTGTTACCTTTTTCGATTTGAGCTTCAGCATTTGTCTTGAAAGCCTCGATTTCACCTTTAATTTTTTCAACTAGATTTTTCATGACTTAGTGTTTTTTTATTGGTTTATAATATTTAATGTTTTTATTGTTCTTATAGTATAGTAAACTTTAAATATATTCTAGTGCATAGGCAACCACTTTATTTTTTTAGGTTATAAAATATGCCAAATTCATACTAGTTTAGTATTCAATGCTTGCTAACATGTTGCAATATAAAGAACAAATAAGATTTATGCAAGAAAAATATTTATTTTTTTACATTTAAACTGTTCATTGCCCTATCTGCGCCCATGAAAATCCAATCTTTAACCCCTTGAATAACTCTATCACATAGAAGAGGCATGCTTTTTTTCTCCTCGTCACTTAGTTTTCCTAATACATAATCGGCTTGATGTCCGTTGCCGAAATTGTGACCCACCCCCATTCTTATCCTTGCATAGTCTGTGCTTTCTATGCATTGTGCTACGCTTTTAAGCCCATTATGTCCACCATCGCTACCACTTTTTCTCATTCTAAGTGTGCCAAATGGCAGGTTGATGTCATCGCAAATAACTATGAGCCTTTCTATGGGAATAGGGAGCTTTTGTAGATAATAGCGTATGGCATTACCACTGAGGTTCATATATGTAGATGGTTTTAGCAGATATAATGATTTACCTTTAATACTTATTTCGGCTAGATCCCCGTATCTTTGGGTTGAAAAAAGAGTATTGGATGCTTGAGCCCAAGCATCCAATACCATAAATCCCATATTGTGGCGGGTATCTGTATATTCGGGACCTATATTTCCTAGTCCCACTACCAGGTAACTCTCACCAGCCATATCGGTCTATTTATTTAGCAGCTGCAGCGTTACGTGTAGGACGAACCTGGCAGATAACAGTGTTCTTATCACTTACGATAGTAAGGTTATCGTAGTGAAGGTCGCCTGCTTTAATCTTTTGCGCAATATCCAAATCGGAAATATCTACATTTACGCTATCAGGAAGATTGTGCATAAGTGCAGAGATGCGTAAAGAACGAACGTTCTGAACGAATTTACCACCTAACTGTACACCTTTAGAGTGCCCTGATATGGTTAGTGGAACATCTATTGTGATAGGTTTCTGATCGTTAACTGCGAGAAAATCTACATGTAAGCAGTCGTCGCTAATAGGGTGGAACTGAAGTTCATGGAGAACAGCAGTATATTTTTTTCCATCGATATCAAGATCAACTATGAAAGACTGAGGAGTATCTGTTAACGCCTTCAATTCTTTAGCATCCACGGTAAAGAGTACATTCTGTACACCATTACCGTAAAGAGAGCAAGGAACTAATCCCTCACGCCTAAAGGCCTTTATCGTAGCTTTGCCGCCGACTTCACGGAGCTTGCCTTTTAATTCAAAATGTTGCATTTTCTTAATTATTTAAATGTGTTACTCAGTTCAGGCACGTGCTTGAACCCCATTGCACCAAAGGCTTATTCACTTACTACCTCAATCTTGAGGTCAGCAGTTACGCCTTTATATATTTTAACAGTAGCTTCGTATTCTCCTACTGCTTTTATCTCAGGAAGAGTAATGTTACGTTTCTCAACTTCAACACCAGCTTTTGATAGAATATCAGCAACTTGGGCTGTAGTTATACCACCATATAGTTTACCATTGTCGCCCACTTTTGCAGCAATCTTTATTTCTACAGCGGCTGCTTTTGCTGCCAATGCTTGTGCATCTGCAACGAGCTTAGCTTCTTTATGTGCTCTTTGTCTAAGTGTTTCTTCGTGCTGCTTAATTGCAGAAGGTGTGCCTACTGTGGCAAATCCTTGCGGAACGAGGTAGTTGAGAGCGTAACCTGTTTTCACATTTACTATATCACCAGCCTCTCCTAGACCGATAACTTCTTTTTTCAAAATGATCTTCATACTCTCAATAATTATTTAAGGAGGTCAGTAACGAATGGAAGAAGAGCAAGTGAGCGGGCTCTCTTTATAGCCTGAGCCACTTTTCTCTGGAATTTAAGAGAAGTTCCAGTAATGCGGCGAGGTAAAATCTTACCTTGCTCGTTAAGGAATTTCTTTAAAAATTCAGCGTCTTTGTAATCTACGTATTTGATGCCAGCTTTCTTGAAACGACAATATTTCTTTTTACGAACCTCTACGGTAGGAGGGTTCAGATAGCGGATCTCGCTGTTTTCTACATTAGCCATTTATTAGTCCTCCTTGATTTCTTCTAATTCAATATCTTCTTCTATAGGTGCTGGTGCCGGAGCTACTTCAGCCTTAGGTGCGGCTGCTTTTGCTGCGCGAACTTGACGACGATGTTCTGCATATGCGACAGCATGCTTGTCAAGTGATACAGTAAGGAAGCGCATGATGCGCTCGTCACGATGGTACTGTGTCTCGAGAGTTGCAATGAACTCTGGAGCAGCTTTGAATTCAATCAGGTAGTAGAATCCTGATGTCTTGTGTTGGATAGGGTAGGCAAGCTGTTTAAGCCCCCAATCCTCTTCATACACGACCTCACCGCCGTTAGCTTTGATGAGATCAATGTACTTGGCAACCGCTTCCTTCATCTGAGAATCAGACAAAACGGGAGTTGCAATGAAAACGGTTTCGTACTGTTTAATCATTTGTTTATAAATTAATTAATAAAATTTTATCCCTAAGTAACCCTTAAAAAATAAATTGATAATTTTTTGTTTTTCTTCGCTTTCTCATTAGTCGTGTATCTCAGTACACTTCCTCTTCGAAATAGAATCTATCCTCGAAAATTCACTACGAATCTTTACAAACTTATTTTTAACGCTTACTAAAAGGGACGCAAAAGTAATGATTTTTTTTCTAAAATCCAAATCACTCAGTTACATATCCATTAGGCCGTAGGCCTACAAGATTCATTTCCTTGTATTTTTGCTGGATTAATTCCGTATCTTTTCTTGCGTCTATGGTCAGTGGAACAGCTTTACCATAGCCTATTTCTTTTTTTCTATAGTCAGCATGTGAAAGGAATACTGGAATTCCTGTTTGTGCTGCAATGGTATGGTATCCTGTTTTCCATCTGTGGATAGGTTTTCGGGTACCTTCAGGACAAACTACAAGATAAAAGGAATCGCTTTTGTTGATTTCATGTATTAGAGGAACAAGTGCCCCGGATGGACTTTTCCTATCAATGGGGAAGGCCCCTAATTTCTTTAGTAAAATTCCTAGAGGCCCTTTGAATGCCTCTTTTTTTATCATAATGTGAAGTTTTCCTCCTAATGAACGGAAGTAAAGGAATCCTACCACAAAATCCCAAATTGAAGTGTGCGGAGCGAATAGAAAAAGAACTTTTTTTTCTTTTGGAATACTATCTTCTCCTTTAGTAAAGTGCCATCCAAGCACTTTTTGTAATAGGAATTTGGCAATTCGAGAACTCATAATTAAATGTCTATATCTTCAAGTTCTTCTTCAGATCTTAGGTGAGTGCGTATGAAATTCTGACGCTCTAAGGTATTATCTCCCATATAGAATTCCATGATCTCCATAATAGATTCTTCTTCAGTGAGTTTTACCCTATCTAGTTTGATGTCTTTTCCTATAAAGTCGGCAAATTCGTCGGATGAAATCTCTCCAAGTCCCTTGAATCTAGTTATTTCGCAGTTTCCCTTAAGTTTAGCTACAGCAGCTTCTTTTTCTGTCTTATCGTAGCAGTAGATGTTCTCTTTCTTGTTTCTAACTCGGAAAAGGGGAGTTTGAAGAATATGCACGTGCCCTCTTCTTATAAGATCTGGATAATATTTCATAAAAAAAGTTAGCACTAGCATTCTAATATGCATGCCATCGTCATCGGCATCAGTTGCTACGACGATCTGGTTATATCGAAGGTCAGCTAAGTCGTCTTCGACACCTAATGCTGCTATAAGTAGATTAAGCTCTTCATTTTCTGCTACTCTTTTACGACTTTCTTTATAGCAATTTATCGGCTTCCCTCGTAGGGAGAAAACTGCTTGGTGGCTTGATTTTCTGGCTTTGGTGATAGTTCCTGAAGCAGAATCACCCTCAGTTATAAAGATGGAGGAGTCGTTTATGAACTCTTGGATTTGTTCTGGAGTCTTTTCGGTGACTTTATCATTATAATGGTATTTGCAGTCACGAAGTTTGCGATTGTAGATATTCGCTCTTTTATTCTTTTCCCTGGTTTTCTTTTGTATTCCAGCTATTTCTTCCCGCTCTTTTTGAGATTCTTTTATTTTTTCTTCAATAATGGGAACTATATCCTTATGAATTCGGAGGTAGTCATCTAATGCCTTGGATACAAAATCATTGATGAAAGATCTAATAGAAGGCCCCACATCTCCATTAGGCTTTTCCCACATATAGTTGGAGCCTAATTTAATCTTTGTTTGACTTTCGAATCGAGGTTCTTGGATTTGTATGCTGATAGCACCTACTATACCTTGCCTGCAATCTGCCGCTTCGTAATTTTTTTTGAAAAAATCTCTAAATGTCTTCGCTATCGCCTCCCTAAAAGCAGCCAAATGGGTGCCTCCGTCCCTAGTATTTTGACCATTTACGAAGGAAGATATGTTTTCTCCATAGGAGTTAGTGTGAGAAAGCACGATCTCTATGTCCTCACCTTCCAGATGTATGGGTGGGTATAGAGGTGGCTCGCTTAGATTTTCTTTTATGAGATCGGCCAATCCATTCTCAGACTTGTAGCTGACACCATTTAGAACGAGGGTTAAGCCTTTTTTTAGGTAGGAGTAGTTTTTCACCATCGCTTCCACATAATCCATATTGAAAGAGAAGTCTCCGAACATTTCTTTGTCCGGCAGGAATCTGATCAGTGTCCCATTTTTCTCCTTGCTAGGCTCTTCATTCTCTTCGATGAGCATTCCCTTTGCAAATTTTGCCCAATGCCTCAATCCTTCGCGATAGGAGCATACATAGAATTCTTCGGAAAGTGCATTTACAGCTTTTGAACCCACTCCGTTTAGACCGACTGCCTTTTTGAAGGCTTTGTCATCGAATTTTCCACCAGTATTTAGTACGCTAGTGGCTTTTACCACTGAACCAAGTGGGATGCCTCGTCCGAAATCCCTCACGCTAACCATACCTTCTTGAGAGATATCTATTATGATCTGTTTGCCAAATCCCATCGCATATTCGTCGATGGAGTTATCGATAATCTCTTTTAGTAGTACATAGATGCCATCGTCTTGATTTTTACCATCGCCTAGTCTTCCTATATACATGCCAGGTCGCATCCTGATATGTTCGACGCCTTCTATTGTCCGGATGTTGTCATCTGTATATCGTATTTGATCTTCTGCCATAACATATAAATAAATGAACCGCAAATTTACAAAAATAAAAAAGCAATAGGAACTATTACTATATCGGCCTATTGAAAAAATAGACTAATCTCATAAGATTATGGCATCAATATAAAAATGAAGCATGGGGTGAGTAGGGTCATTAGTGTATAGCGTTATGACCAATGTATTCTCACTGTCTTGCTCGAAATTAGATGTGCTAATTTCGTATCTAAAAATCTGGCTAGAACCGCTTTCTATTGAATCGTAGTGGTCGAGGCTATTTATGATATCTCCGTTAAAGTCGGATTTGTAAATGATTAGGGTCGATTTCCCAACATTGCTTACCTCGAAAGAGGCGCTCATTTTTTCGCCTCGTTTAACCGGCATGGCGTCCATCGTGGTTTCGATTTCTGCCTTGGGAGCATCATTGAGCTGCTTTTGTGTCCAATTTGAAAAATTTTCTATAGTGACGGCTGTAAAATCTATATGCCAATCTGCTTTCTGCCCATTCACCACTGGAGTGGCTTTATAATGGTTCTTTCCCCATCTGGCTCGATTCGCATTTACTGTAACAACAACGCGTACGGTACTTTCGGGTTCTATGGTTTGATTACGTGGCTCTATGCCAAGTTGTGGGTCTAAGTCGGTCCAGCCAAGAACAATAGGGGTTTTGGAGACATTGGCAACAGTGAATTCGTTACTTTTTTGTTCTCCTTGAAGAAGATTGCCTATTTTTATTTCTGTAGATTTGACGCCTAGTCCATCAAAGTGTATAGGGTACGTCTGAGCAATAGGTAATTTGACTTTGTGCACATCTGCGCGTATATGCAGTAAGAGCGGTTTTTTTACTCCATCGAAGTAAACGTTTAGTGTCTTGTCGAATGGATAAGGCCCCTCGTCATTAGAGTATGTTACATTTATGAAGCCCTTTTCTCCAGGGTCTAAGGGTTTGGTGCTCCAGCTAACTTTTGTACATCCACAGGTTTTTAGAACCTTTCGTATGGTTTGAGGCTTGTTTGATATGTTGGTCACAGTGAATGTGCAGTTTAATGGCCCATCGTTTACTGTGACATCCCCCCAGTCGTGAACCGTTTTGTCGACTTGAACGATATCTGCGAACTTTGTGCTAAGCAGAACGCTTAATAAGATATATAATAATCCCGATTTCATCTCTTTGCAAATTTAGTACAAATTATTACTTTTGCAGTTGCAAAACGAAATTTAATTTTTATTTATTATGGCTTATAAGATTTTAGCAGACACTTGTGTCGCTTGTGGCACTTGTCAGGGGGAATGTCCTTCTGGCGCTATTAAAGAAGGGGATGTTTATTCTATTGATCCAGATGTTTGCATCGGTTGCGGTGCTTGCGCTGATGTTTGTCCTACAGGCGCTATAGTTCCTGCCGAGTAATCAGTTTTTACTACAAGAAAAATAAAAAGCGTATCTCGTCACGAGGTACGCTTTTTTGTTGCGATAGATGCAACTATTTTGTAATTAAGCTAAAAATAATATCATAAGCTGTGCAGCTATCACCCTTAAAAACATCGCCAAAGGATAAACAGTGGCGTATCCCACAGCGGCTCCATCGGTTTTGATTTCAGGATTTTCTTCCTTTAAAAGACTTTTTTCTGTATCAGATGAAAATGCAAGGGCTGGCGGGTTTGTACTTCCTCCAGCCAGGACTCCCATAAGTGTATTGAGTGGAACCTTTAAAAGGAATCGGCCGATAAAGGCACATAATATCAGTGGAATTATGGTGATAATTGCGCCATAGAGGATCCATACTAATCCGCCTTTGTTTACTATTGTGTCTACGAAGCCTGTACCTGCTTGTAGTCCGACGCATGCGAGGAATAGTGAGATGCCTATTTCCCTTATCATAAGATTAGCACTGGTGGTTGTATATGTCACCATGTGAAATCTTGGCCCGAAATGACTTATAAGTATGGATACTATAAGTGGCCCGCCGGCTAGTCCGAGTTTAACTGGTTGCGGAATGCCTGGAATATGTATAGGTACTATTCCTAGAAGTGCTCCGAGTGCAATACCGGCGAAAATGAAAATCAAGTTAGGTTCGTCGAGTTTCTTGAATGAGTTACCAAGAATTTTGGTAACATCTTTTATCCCGTCTTCGCTACCTACTATGGTAAGCACATCGCCTAATTGGAGAATGGTATCTGGTGTCGCGTTGAGTTCAATACCTGCTCTTCGGATCTTTAGGACATGCACACCTAAATATTTGTCGAAGTCTAACTTCCCAAGTGACATTCCATTGACTTTATTCTTAGAAATGATAATTTTCTTTTGGACTAATTTGCCAACACTTTCAATCGAAGCAGACTGTGTCTTTTTTTCAATTGGAGTTGATTCCAAAGTGCCACTGCCCTTAAGGGGCTTTGAGAATAATGGCTTAAGTGCTATGAATGAGAGGATCCATCCGACTACACCAAGAGGATAGGCTACTGCATATCCAAGTGCGATGTTAGAAGGATCGCCTCCTGTAGCATCCGAAAAAGCTTGTTGTGCAGCTCCAAGTCCTGGGGTATTTGTAACAGCACCAGACATTACTCCCACCATTGTAGGAGCATCTACTCCGCTAAGACGTATCATTATCCAAGTGGTCAATACGCCTAGAAGTATGTATAGGCATGCCAATAGGTTCAATTTAATGCCACCAGCTCTAAAATTCGAAAAGAAACTTGGCCCGACTTGCATACCTATCGAATATACGAACAATATAAGCCCCAATTCTTTGGTGAAGTGTAGTAGCTCAGCGTCCAGTACATAACCAAAATGTGCGAAGACTATGCCCACGAACAGAATCCATGTAACTCCTAGAGAGATACCGAATATTTTGCATTTGCCCAGAATCTTACCTAAGGCTATTACTGTACTTAGAATTATGATAGATAATGCTATACTCATTTTTTTAACCAATTATATGCTCTTTCCATTACGGCATTGCTTTGACTAAGAACTCGAATGAATTCATCTGCCGCTCTTTTGCGATAAGCGTTCTTTATAGTATGGACGCACCCTTCCATTTGAGTGGATGGTGCTTCAAGTGGAATTGCAACCAACTCATCCTTATGTAGCAAAGTAGCCTCAGATAGAAATGTTACCATCTTTGTGACAGAAACTAAATCGAGGAGCACGTTTACTTCGTTTATATCCACTTTGACGTTAAGTTTTTCATACATCCCAGGAAAGATTCGGTCAAATGCATTACGTGCTTGAGTCTCTTTTGCGGGCATGGCAAAAACTTGATTGCGGATGTCATCTATGCTTACGCTTTTTCGCTGCGCAAGAGGGTGGTTTTTACTTACGATAAGGCTAAGATGATTGTCGAATAAGACATGAGAGTCTATATCTTCGTCCAATACATCTGGTTTAAAACATAATACGAAGTCTAACTCTCTTTTTCTTAGCATCTCGAGTACATCGCTCATTGTTCCACAAACAATATTCAATTTTACCCCAGGGTATTGGTTTGAAAATTCTTTAACACTTTCGGTAAGTATAGGTGCGAAAGTATAGGTGATACCTATATTTAGAGCGCCACTAAGCATCTGTTTCAGATCTCTTATTTGAGTTAGGCAGAGTTCGGCGTCTTGTATGGTTTTTAGAGCGATTGGCAGTAGGTGTTCTCCGCTTTCGGTTAGGGAAACAGAATGACTGCTTCTTTGAAACAATTCCACATCGAGTTCTTGCTCTAAGCATTTTATCTGCTGAGATAAAGTGCTTTGAGTAATATATAGGGCGCGGGCTGCTTCAGAAAAGTTTAAGGTCTGTGCTGCCTTAACGAAGTACTTTAACTGCCGAAGTTCCATGATTTATTGTTAGTCAATCAAATCTTTGTAATGTCCAATCCCTTTGATATCAATGCTTGTGCTAGTGCTTTGCATGCGTTTTTTATGTGAAAAATCGTTTGCGATTCTTAAAAATAATGCCAGTGCTAGGCAAACAAGTGTAATAACTAATGCTTTCATGATGATCTTATTTTAAATCCGATGGCAAATATACCTTCTCGAATAGATGTTGTGAAGCATTTGCTATGGTTTGTTTTAATTGCTACATTCTCTTTTAATTATAGCCGTATGGCCTGGCAATACATTTTATCGATTGCAAATTTAGATCTTTTTGTCTAATTTTGAAATATGCTTGGAGTTAGGTAATCCTTAAAACAACTTGATAATCTTTGTGCATCTTTTCGGTAGATATCCTCGAAATCTGCTATATATCTTTACCAACTTATTTTTTTACGCTTACTAAAGATAACACATATATGTCTTTATTTGAACTAAAAGTTGAAATATAGTCAAAGGTGGGGTTAATTCAGCTTTTGTCGATTTCACCCCATATATGGGCTTACCCTTGTTATTAGTGAAATCGATGGCACATGCTCAATCGGTGAGCGCGAACTTGAAAAACAACGGACTTTTTAACGTCTAACAAGCGAGGGGTATATCGGGCTGCAAAAGATATCGTAAGAAAGTGCTGCTGGATATGGTGATATTTGTAAACATCTCTCCTCTAATTAGTATGGATTTGTATTTACTTATGACTTGTTATCAGCTTCTGATTTATGCTGTTATGACATTTATTCGCTTTTAGTGGCGTAGTGTCGAAAGGCTACTGGAGGTATTAGGAAGAGTTTGGAGCTGGAACAGCAGGAATGACAATTTGTCATGGCATGGAATTAGATACTAATATTCGTATAAGTTAAATAATATTTTGATGTTATGAGTCAATTTGTTTCAAGATTAGCGGATAGAGCTACCCGCACTATTAATAATTGGTGGCTCTTCGTTTTGTGTGGCGTTCTTTGCGCCGGTGTTGGTATAGCAGTTTTCTGTTATCCTGTTGAGGGGTATCTTGCTCTAACTTTACTTTTTGGAATAGTTATTTTGCTGGTTGGTGTGGCAGAACTTGTAGTGGCACTTACTAGCCGAAATTATTTCATGATGCGTGGGTATAATATCGTAGGTGGTATTTTGGATTTGTTGGTGGGTATATTATTGTGTGCTAACCCGGCATTTACTGCTGTTGCTCTTCCTGTCCTTTTGGGTGTTTGGCTTATGTATCACAGCTTTATGATTATAGGCTTCGCGGGCGATCTTAGTTCTTTCAATGTGCCTGGTTCAGGTTGGGGTATAGCAGGTGGTATAATTTTGCTTATTCTTTCATTTTTTATCACGTTTAAACCGTTTTCTTTTGGTGCGAGTGCTGTTACTATTCTAACGGGAGTGGCTCTTATTATAGTGGGCGTGATGTTGGTAGCCGGTGGTATTAATCTTAGAAAAATACATACTTCAGTAAAAGGCATGTTTGATATGTAGAAACATGAATAATGATATAGGTTATTTTTGAAGGTTTCCTAGTTATTTGTGCTTATAAATTATGAATTCCGTAGACCATGTGGTTTGCGGAATTTTTTTTTGGGGGGGGGGAGGTGGTATAAAAAGAAAAAGGTTGACCCCATGGCCAACCTTCTGCTCCCCTTCTAGGACTTGAACCTAGGACCCCCTGATTAACAGTCAGGTGCTCTAACCAACTGAGCTAAAGAGGAATTTTTTCTCTCCCGCATCAAACGGGATTGCAAATGTACTACATTTTTTGAAATACACAAAATAAATTTAAAAAATTCTTCTAAAATTTTTAACTTTGTGATCATGACTTTGGAATTGTTCACATCCGTTTTAGAGGAGTTCGTAGGCGAAAAAGATCGCGTGTTTATACCTGGCTTGGGTATTTTTGCGGCTAGTTTTCAGCCGGCAAACATTTCGGATAATGGATTTACTATAAATCCTCCATATAGAAAGATAGATTTTAATTCTGAAGAAATTGATAATATTTCAGACTCGTCAATAGTCCAATTGTATGCCTCTCGTTATGGTGTTGATGAAGATGTTGCGTCTCGTGAAATAGATGAATCCGTCCGCGAAATAAAAAAAACTTTAAATTCAGATCAAGTATGTGAATTGTCTGGGTTGGGTAGATTCCATATTATGAGCGACGGCCTCGTCTTTTTTATAGTGGATAAGGATGCTCAGTTATATCCCGATGGTTTCGGGCTAGAAAGCGTTTCTTTTAAAAATCGCCCAATTACTGCACTCGATGCTTCTCTGGTGAGTGCTCCCTCTCCGATTCAAGCGACAGAAGAGATAATAGAAAAGGTGGAGGCCCCTGTTATAGAGAAAAAGAAAAAATCTAAATGGTGGAAAGCACTATTGTGGATAGTGTGTGTGGTGTTGGCTATATTGGGGGCGTTTATGCTATTTGCACATTTTTGTCCAGAGCTGGTAGATAGAATTTTATATACTCCGGAAGAATTAGATATATTGAATTCGGTGGGTTTATGATGGAGTTATTTTATCCGTTTGAGTCTGCACCTGTAATGGGAGAAAAAGCTCCGTTAATGGAAATGCTTCCTATTGTAGATAATATAGGCCGTGTCTATGCGCAGAGTTCTAGAGAAAGATGTCATAATCCGAGTGATCCACTTTTACATCCAGTAATCCATTTGGAAATAGTGGACAGGTATTCGCGATTTTATCTACAGAAACGGAGTGAAAATAAGGAAAAATATCCCCTTTTATGGGATGTCGCAGTAGGTGGGCATGTTACTTATGGCGAATTATTTGAGGAAGCTTTATATAGGGAGTCTTGGGAAGAGCTTCGTTTCTCGCGCTTTAATCCGCAGTATCTAGCAAATTATATTTATGAGGGAGGTGGAGAATTGGAAATGGTTAATTTATATGTTGCAGTAGGTTCTTTTCAACTTACTCCAGATAATTATGAGGTGGTAGATGGTAGATATTGGACCATTGAAGAAATTGAGTCTTCACTAGGTAGTGGGGTGTTTACACCTAACTTTGAGACAGAATATATGGAATATAGAGATAAGATTTTGGCGCTATTATAATGAACGAAATAACTAAATTTTTACAAGATCAGCTTTCCGTATGGCCATTAGCTTCAAGTAATTTTAGGGCCTTGAAATATGCCAGAATTAAAACACTTATGGTTAATGGCGTTGAGTGCAAAGTCCAGTATAACCCTTGTCGTATCGCTTCGTCGACTGCTGAAACGGATGCTGCTTCGCTTTCTGCCCGTCCTTGTTTTTTGTGTGTAGAACACCGTCCTGCAAAGCAATTTCACATAAAATACGAAGGTAGAAAGGATAGGCATTATAATATACAGGTTAATCCGTATCCTATTTTTCCTAATCACTTTGTGATCGCACGTGATGTCCATCAACCTCAGTCAATATGGCATAATTTTGTAGACATGATGGACTTTGCTAGGAAGTATCCAGATTATCTAGTATTCTATAATGGTCCACATAGCGGGGCATCGGCACCAGATCATATGCATTTTCAGGCTATCCCACAAGGCCTACTTCCCCTTCAAAATGCTATAAATGAATTTTTGGATAATAATCCGCAGCCACTTACTTCAGGACAAGATGCCCGGGTGTATCACTTTCCTCTTTTTTGTCGTGGTGTATATGCTTTTCGCTCCGATACTCCTAAGTCATTAGCGAAACTCTTTTATCGTTTAGTGGATTGTGCTTCAATAATAGAAGATGAACCTGAGCCAAGATTAAATTTATATATTTATTGTTATGGGAATGAATATCGATGCTTTGTGGTTTTGCGCTCCAATGTGCGTTCCCATCATTATTACAGCAATGCTGAGGATCATTTGACTATGACCCCTGGCGCTGCTGATATGGCCGGTTTTTTTGTATGTCCTAAGGAAGAGGACTTCTTAAAGTTGAATTCTACTTTGCTGGAAGAGATATTGGACGAAGTTACCATATCTGTTCATGATGAAAAGATGGTAGCGTGGCGTCTAACTCGAACTCAGCCTAAATTGAATGTTCCTATTCTTACTGCCTCTCAAATTAATTTTGAAATGATTTCTGACGGGGCAGGAATACAATCTGTGAAGTATTCAGAGGGGAGAATAGATTATGGTGGGGTGCTTTACGACGAGTTGTTTTTCGATAGTGTGACGCGTTCTAAGGTCTTCGGAGAGCCATCGTTTGTGATAGAGTGCAATTTAAAGAATTTATTATTTGCCGGTTCTCTCATTTTTTCTGTGGAAAATGGCACGGTTCGTGCTACAAACAGGATTGGCATTGAAAATTACATGCTGAGCGTGCTATCACAGAGTTTCCCAGAGGAGAGAGACGTCGAATTTCTTAAAGGTGAGGCTATAAAATTGAGAAGTTCTATAATGGATGGTTCGACTTCTCTTCATCCTTACGAAGGGTTGTCTGTGAATATTTCAAAATATGTTCGCGAAGCTATAGATATAACTTGGGGACAATTAAACTAAAAGGTTATGAAACTAATTAACTTAACTTCGAGCATTGTATTATCTATGCTACTTATTTGCTCGACGGATACATTTGCACAAACTCGTAGAGAGTCTCGTCCATCGCGATTACAGAATACTACACGTTCAGAAGTTAAATCTAATTCGAGTTCTTCATCTTCACGAAGAAATACTTCTTCACAAGTGCAATCTTCCTCACAAGACAGAAGGCCTTCTTCACAAGTGCAATCTTCCTCACAAGGAAGAAGACCATCACCACAGGCGCGTCCTTCTTCACAAAATAGAAGAGATCCAATCCATAATGGAATCGCGCCAACTCCTAATCCATCAAAGTCGGAAGGGGCATCGAATATAAATCAGAGGCCAAGTCGTAGGCCTTCAAATGATGGGTCTTCTAATGTTGGAAGACGCCCATCGCCTATTCAGCAAGGAGATGTACGACCTAATGACAGACGTCCAGGTGCTGGATTTGAACATCGTCCTAATCCTGACCACGGGCATCATGGTGAGGTAGGACGTCCTCCTAAACCACAGCCACATCCTTTTGAGCGTCGTCCCATAAATCATCGTCATCCATCTCGCTTTTACGATCATGGACATCATTATTATGGATATAGGATAAACAGGTTACCTCACAATCATCATGTGGATATTTTCTGGGGAAGAAAATATTATGTGTGTGATGGCGTGTATTATAGGCTGTATGATGGTTCATACTATGTGTGTCGCCCTCCTTATGGTTACTATTTTTCTCCTTCCCTTTATTCATATGCACCGGCAGCATGTGCTTTCGCATATTATAATTTCTGGGATCGTTCGTATAATATTATAAACGAGAATTATAGAATTATTGATCAGCAGAATCAGCAGATCGCTAGAAACAATGCGGTGTTAGCTTCTCAAAATGCGTCATTGGCCTCATATAATGATAGTGGAAATACACAGCGTAGTACAGAATCTTATGTTTTAGCTACTCGTTTAGGATTAGTTCAAAGTTACGCTGCGCTTGGAACGAATTATTATTACGATGACGGTGTCTTTTTCGTCTTGAATTCAAGAGGGGAGTATGAAACCATAGTGCCTCCTGCAGGAGCTATAGTAGAAAATCTTCCGGAAGATTATGAAGAGGTGCGATTAAACGATGGTAATATGTATTATCTCGTGGATGATACCATATATCGCTTGATTATCAATGAAGGAAAGCCTGTGTTCGAAGTATTAGGACAGATTCAGCGATAATAATATATCATTTAACAGGCGGCGGGCAGTTTCACTGGACCCGCTGCTTTCTATTTTTATTTGTGGCTTTTCTTTTTTATTAAGTGAAATTCCTTTTTGAGAAAGGACTTCTTTTAGATGTTTTGCTACAGCTGGTGCTGGGTCAATGAACAGAACATTGCTCCCTGCAATCTTTTGTAAAACTGGAAGAAGGAATGGATAATGTGTGCATCCTAGAACTATCGTGTCTGCACCTTGTTCTATGAGAGGATCTAGCGATTCCTTAATGATCATCTCAACTTCATGATTACATAGTTGCCCTTTTTCTACTAATTCCACGAATCCTTTTCCGCAGTGCTCTACTATTTTTACATCTTTGGAATATCGTTGTTTCGCGTCTAGGTATTTCTGGGAGTGAAGAGTACTTTCAGTAGCTAGAACACCCACTATTTTTGTTTTGCTGATTGCTACTGCCGGCTTTACTGCTGGTTCCATTCCTATGAATGGTATTTCGGGCCAATCTGTACGCAATGTTTTTATGGCTGCAGCTGTAGCGGTATTGCATGCAACTACTATAACTTGAGCGCCTTTAGAGAGGAGTTCTTTTGTTATGGCGGTGCTGCGTCCGATGATATAATCATTGCTTCTGCCACCATAGGGGCAAAATGCATTATCAGAATAGTATATGTAATTTTCTCCAGGAAGAATGCGTAAAATCTCTTTTAAGACACTCAATCCGCCACTTCCTGAGTCAAAGATGCCAATAGTAGCCATATAGATACAAATATACCGATATTTTTATTAATTTTGTGTGATATGACTACTACGGAACAGATAAAAGATTTGCATTCGAGAATAAGCGCTCTTGAAGAGTGTTTAAAGATAGCTGATAAGAGGAAAATAGTTGAAGAACGAGAGGCTCAAAGTCAGGCTCCTGGCTTTTGGGATGATCCTAAAAAAGCTGAAGCTTTTATGAAATCTTTAAATTCCGTAAAGTCATGGGTTTGCTCTTTTGATAAGACTAAGGGAGAAGTTGATGACTTAGATGTTTTTCAAGAATTTTCTTCTGAAGAGGATTCGTCCGAGCTAGATGATGCTTATGCTAAAGCTTTATCTAATGTAGAGGAATTAGAGTTTAAGAATATGCTTAGCGAAGAAGGCGATAATCTCGGGGCTGTGCTTACCATTAATTCAGGAGCTGGCGGTACAGAGGCCAATGATTGGTCTGCTATGCTGATGAGAATGTATTTAAGATGGGGAGAGAGGAACGGATACAAAATGACGATAACCGAGAATCTAGAAGGAGATGAAGTAGGCATAAAAAGTGCAACTATATCGTTTGAAGGTGATTATGCTTATGGCTATTTAAAATCAGAGTCCGGAGTTCATAGGCTTGTAAGGATTTCTCCGTTTAATGCGCAAGGGAAACGTCAGACGACATTTAGTTCGGTATTTGTGTATCCTTTAGTCGATGATAGTATAAATATAGAGATCAGTCCCTCTGACATTGAATGGGATACTTTCCGTTCTGGAGGACATGGTGGACAGAATGTAAACAAAGTCGAGACTGGAGTACGTGTAAGGCACATTCCTACAGGAATAACAGTTGAGAATACAGAAACGCGTAGCCAACAAGATAATAGACAAAATGCACTTCGTATTTTGAAGTCAAGATTGTATGATCTTGAGCTTAAAAAGCGTCGTGAAAAGCAGGCTGAACTCGAAGGCCAAAAGAAAAAGATTGAGTGGGGCTCTCAGATTCGCTCATATGTCCTTCATCCATATAAGATGGTCAAGGATGTGCGCACTGGCTATGAAACGGCTGACACTCAAGGTGTATTGGATGGGGATTTGAATCCATTCATGAGAGAATATTTGATGAAAAAAGTATAAATATCATTATAATACATTTCGACTTATGGTAGAATTTAAGTATGCTCCTATGTTCCAACTCGGTGAAGACCGGACGGAGTATTATAAAATTCCTGGCTCTGAGATGCTCGTGAGCGAAGGGGAATTTGAAGGTCATAAAATCTTAAAGGTGAGTCCTGAGGCTTTGACGATTATGGCTAATACAGCCTTTAGGGATGTTAGTTTCATGCTTCGTCGCTCACATAATGAGCAAGTGGCTAAGATATTAAGTGATCCAGAAGCTTCTGAAAACGATAAATATGTGGCGCTTACTTTTCTTCGTAATGCGGAAGTAGCCTGCAAAGGGAAACTGCCTCTATGTCAGGATACGGGCACGGCTATTATACATGGCGAAAAGGGTCAGAGTGTGTGGACAGATTTCTGTGATGAGCAGGCACTTTCACTCGGCGTTTTTAAAACATATACTGAAGAGAATTTGAGGTACTCTCAGAATGCCCCTTTAGATATGTATAATGAGGTTAATACTAAATGTAATTTACCTGCTCAAATAGATATAGAAGCCACTGAAGGGAAGGAATATCGTTTCCTTTGCATAACAAAAGGTGGTGGTTCTGCCAATAAGACTTATCTTTATCAAGAGACCAAGGTTCGTATTCAAAATCCCGGTACTTTGGTTCCTTTCCTTGTAGAAAAGATGCGGTCTTTAGGTACTGCAGCTTGTCCTCCATACCATATAGCATTTGTGATCGGTGGAACATCAGCTGAAAGGAATCTTTTGACGGTCAAATTGGCCTCAACTCGATACTATGATTCGCTTCCTACCTCGGGAGATGAAACTGGACGTGCGTTCAGAGATGTAGAGTTGGAGGCAACTCTTTTGAAAGAAGCGCAGAAAATAGGGCTTGGTGCTCAGTTCGGCGGTAAATATTTCGCTCATGATGTAAGGGTTATAAGACTTCCTCGCCACGGGGCAAGTTGTCCTATTGGATTGGGCGTGAGTTGTTCTGCTGATAGAAATATTAAGACAAAGATTAATTTCGATGGCATCTGGATAGAGAAATTGGACGATAAGCCATACGAGCTTATTCCCGAGCATCTTCGTAATGCCGGAGAGGGAAATGCTGTTAAGATAGATTTAGACCAGCCTATGAGTGGCATTCTTAAAGAACTTACTAAATATCCTGTCAGCACTCGATTGAGCCTTAATGGAACAATAATAGTAGCTAGAGATATAGCTCATGCTAAGATTAAGGCACGATTGGACGCAGGGGAACCTATGCCAGAGTATTTCAAAGATCACCCTATCTATTATGCTGGACCAGCCAAGACGCCAGTTGGGATGCCTTGTGGTTCTCTTGGGCCTACCACGGCTGGGCGTATGGACCCATATGTGGATGAATTCCAGTCACACGGCGGATCTCTAGTGATGCTTGCCAAGGGTAATCGCAGTCAAGCCGTTACCGATGCTTGTAAGAAGCATGGTGGCTTTTATCTTGGTTCTATTGGCGGTCCTGCTGCTATATTGGCCCAAAATAATATAAAGAGTATAGAATGCGTTGAGTATCCTGAATTAGGGATGGAAGCTATATGGAAAATAAAGGTAGTTGATTTTCCGGCGTTTATTCTCGTAGATGATAAGGGTAATGATTTTTTCAAAAAAATAGGCCTATAGTTCTAACTTTTTTTGAAAATTGATAAAATAGTCGTATATTCGCACTGATATGTCCTCACGCACTGAGAGTGATGTGCGGATATGCGATTGAAATAGAAAGTTAACTACTTTGAAATATTTTGATTTTTCAAGTGTTTTCTTTAGGCGGGCGTGTTGAAATTGGTAGACAAGCTAGACTTAGGATCTAGTGCCGTAAGGTGTATGGGTTCGACTCCCTTCGCCCGCACAAAAAGGACTATCTCATTTGAGGTAGTCCTTTTTGTATACTATAATGCTTCATGTCGATACTTGTTTTATTTTCTGACCCATAATTCCAAGATGTCGTGATGAGGTGTTACATATTCTCGGATATATCGCGGAAAATAGTTAACTTCGTGGGTTATGAGTTTTTTGAAGAAGGTATTTAGTAATTGGGTAGTAAGAAACTTGCTTATAGCCCTTTTGGTTTTAGTTTTTTTGCTTGTCGGGGCTAATGTTGCTTTGAAATCGTTTACCCAACACGATAAGACGGTAGAAGTTCCTGATTTTGTGGGTAAAAGTTTATCTGAAGCTGAGTTAATGGCTTCGGAGGATAACTTGAAATTGATAGTTACCGACTCGGTTTTTGTAACCAGATTTAAACCAGGGGCAGTTTATGTTCAAAATCCTAAGGCTTTTTCTCAAGTGAAAAATGGTAGAAAAATATATGTAACCATCAACGCCGAGAGAAAAAAGCAGGTGAGCATGCCTAATCTCGTTGGCCTTACTGTTAGACAGGCGAAAGTGGAACTTTCCTCTAGTGATTTATTGCTAGGAAATCTTTTATATGTAAAGGATATTGCTACAAACAATGTTTTAGCTCAATTTTCAAATGGCACAGAGTTGATTCCAGGAGTTAAGATAGATGCAGGTTCTATAGTAGACTTAAAAGTAGGTGCTAATCCTTCGGATGCTTATACGGTGGTGCCATCCTTTGTGGAACTTTCATATCATAAAGCCATTAATGCAGTTCAAGACAGTTACTTAAATGTAGAGCGACTAGTTTTTGATAACAGCGTAAGATCATACTCTGATTCAGTCGCAGCTTTTGTTTACAGGCAGATCCCTGCATCTACAGATGCTCCTACGCCTATGGGAAAGGGAGTTACATTATATCTTACGCTTGATAGAGGTCGTTTGCCAAAACCTGAGCCTATAGATTCGTTATCTTTATATGAGTAGCAGTAATGTCAGAGGATTGGTTTGAAGATGAATTAGAGGAAACGGGCCAAGCAGCTTGTGAAGAAGAGCCAGAAGTATTCGAGCATTTCAGGTTAAATGTGGACGCTGGCCAGACTCCTATGCGTATTGACAAATATATGTCCGAGCATTTGGAGGACACGTCGCGTAATCGTGTGCAATTGGCCATTAAAGAAGGCTACGTCCATGTAGGCGATAAGGTTGTAAAATCTAATTATATAATTCGCCCGGGGGATGTAATTCGCTTCATAATGCCATATCGAAGACGGGGCTTGGAAATATTGCCTCAGGATATTCCTTTGGATATTGTCCACGAAGATGAAGATGTGCTTGTAGTCAATAAAGCAGCTGGGATGGTTGTGCACCCTGGACATGGGCATTTTGAGGGCACGCTGATAAATGCATTGGCCTATCATCTGGGCATAAGTCAAGGTCCCGATGCTAAAGACGAACGCATGGGAATATTGGTCCATCGAATAGATAAAGACACATCTGGGCTTCTGCTTGTGGCTAAAAATGATGAAGCACAGTTGCGATTGGCCCGACAATTTTTCGATCACAGCATCGAAAGGTGTTATAATGCCATCGTATGGGGGAATATCCAGGAAGACGAAGGTCGTGTAGAAGGGTATATCGGAAGAGATCCTAATGACAGATTGCGTTTTCGTAATTTCGATGATCCACAAAAGGGAAAGCGTGCAGTGACGCATTATCGTGTGCTTGAGCGTTTTGGGTATGTAACTCTTGTAGAGTGCCGATTGGAAACCGGCCGCACGCATCAGATAAGAGTGCATATGTCATCGATTGGGCATCCTCTTTTTTCAGATGAGCGTTATGGAGGGCGTGAAATAAGGAAAGGAACGATTTATGCTAAGTATAAACAGTTTATTAATAATTGCTTTGAGATATGTCCAAGGCAGGCTTTACATGCTAAAACATTAGGCTTTGTGCATCCGAGTACGCACAAGTTTATGTGTTTCGACTCGCCTTTGCCTGAAGATATGACACAGTTATTGGACAAGTGGAGAAAATATTGTAAAAACATGCCAGATGAAACAGAATAGATTAGTGATTTTACTGTTGCTCATCTTCTCGGTTTTGATGAGTTTACCTTTTTTAGTTCCTTCGACAGGTGCAGTTGCTCTTGTTGCCTTAATACCGCTGTTATGCGCTGAGAGAATAGCTTCTATTAATGGAATAAAGAGATTTTTCTGGTGGTATTATGTCGCTTTTGTACTATTTAACGCTTTGACGACATGGTGGGTATGTAAAGCCACGGTGGGTGGAGGTATATTTGCCGTTTTGGCCAATTCTGCCTTTATGTCTATTATTTTCGCTTTGTTCCGAGTTAGTAAGAAACGTTTTAACGGAGTTATACCATATTTACTACTAGCTTCCGCTTGGATTGCGTGGGAGAGGTTTTATCTTACTGGAGCACAGATAAGCTGGCCTTGGTTAGTATTTGGGAATGCGTTTGGGCGTACTACTGGTCTTGTGCAATGGTATGAATATACAGGCTTGCTAGGAGGAAGTTTATGGGTTTGGATGTCTAATTTATCCATTTTCGGAATACTCGTGAGCCTTTCCGATGGCAGTTTTTATTTATGGAATAAAAAAGCTCGTTATTCGGCGGCATTGGGACTTGCCATATTGATACTTGGCCCGATAGCTTGCTCTAAGGTGATTTATGCCAAGTATCGCGAGCGTGCAGATGAGGGACGTTTGGAAGTTATTATGGCACAGTCTAATTTCGATCCTTATCAAAAGCTGAAAAGCATCCCTCAATCCGCTCAAAACAGACAGGTTATAGATCTTTTTCACAAAGAACTCACTGTGCGAGATTCGCTTAAAACATATCCTTCAGAGGTCAGCCTTTTAATGCTCCCCGAAACATTTTGTTCGGATATCTGGCTATCTTCGCCACAAGACTCGCCTACATGGCGTTCCTTTGAGAATGAGTTGATAAGAAAATACCCTAATACTAATCTGCTATTTGGTGCCAGCACTCATAAAGCTTTTTTAACAGACAGTTCCCCGGATATACATGCTCGTAGATTTCGTGATGGCTCAGGATGGTATCTTTCCTACAATAGTGCTTTTATATTCGATGGTAGAGGAAGAGTTGAGAGAACGGATAAGTCTAAATTGGTAGTTGGGTCAGAACTAACCCCATACCCGGAATTGTTCGTTCCTTTGGATGATGCGTTGGGTGGTGTTATGGGAAGAGACGTACCACAAGGATATGCTAAGAATCTGCATGTTGTGGAGTATTCTCAGTCAGGTTCTGTGGAAAGATCCATCCCTATAGGCGTCCCGATATGTTATGAATCCATTTATCCAGAATTTTGTGCTCAATATGTCAGAAAAGGGGCCCAGGCTCTTTGCATTATAACTAATGATGGGTGGTGGGGCAATACTGCTGGATATAGACAGCATTTCAGTTATTCTAGACTTCGCGCGATAGAGCTTCGCAGAGACATTGCACGTTGTGCCAATACTGGCATTTCTGCCTTTATAGATCAGCGAGGAGATGTCTTGGAACAGTCTAAATGGTGGACTCCTGATGTATTAAGATCTAAAATTAATCTTACTTCTTATCAGACTTTCTTTGCGCAGAATGGGGATATAACGGGTAGGATATGTACGATGATGTTCGTCATTTTGTTGTTATCATTGTGCGTGAAATTTATAGTAAAGAAATGAAAAGAAAAGCTTTATTCCCAGGGTCTTTTGACCCATTTACAGCAGGTCATCTAAATATACTTAAACGTTCTCTTGCTATGTTTGATGACGTAGTGGTAGCTGTGGGTATTAATGGTGATAAGAGTGGATTTTATGATAATCCTACGAGACTCAAAATCATAGAACAGACTTGTAAGGGATTGGGCGGAGTAGAGGTTATAGAATATTCTGGTCTAACGATAGATATTTGTAGAGAGTTGGGTATTAAACATATAGTTAGGGGTGTGAGGAACATGATTGATTTTGAAACCGAACGTAGTATAGCAGATGCTAATCGTAGACTTGCTCCAGAGATTGATACGATCATTATTCCTACAGCCCAGGAATTTGCGCATATTTCTTCATCAGCGGTACGAGATATTCTTCGTCACGGGGGAGATACATCTTTATTTATGGCCCCAGGCGTGGAATTGCCTAAGTAAAATGAGAAAAATTGCTTTTATAGTTTGTGGCTTTTTGCTGTTGCCAATGTATCTTCGAGCTCAAGTAGATTCTGCCTCTAGAGTTAGATTATCTGAGATGCTTGAGCAGTACTATGACGCTATGATATTTGAAGATAACACAGTTAAGGAGAGTGAGTGCGATTATCTTATAGAGTCATGTAAGGATTCCATCGTCAGGCAGTTTGTAGCTACGGAAATACTCGAACATTACATGGATCCACCTCTGATGGGGGAAGAAGCGGTGGCTATATATATTTATGAAAAATGGTTCATGACAGAGAAGGTACATATAGCTGATAGTTGGAAGGATTTTGAGGCCAATGCTTTCTATCAGTTTAATCACCAAAGCATGATTGATATGGTAGCGCCAGAGTTGACTTTATACGATGAGAGAGGAAAAGAGTTCGTTATTCCCGGGAATGAAATAGGTATTTTGTATTTTTATGACACCTCATGTGCTAAATGCAAATTGACTTCCTCGTGGCTTCCTTCTGTTTTGGCCAATGTGCGCATTCCCATTGTTTTTTATGCGGTATATTGTGGAACTGATGCAGAGTCGTGGCACGATTTTACTCGCTCCTTTAATGGAGGCTCGGAAAATGTAAAGGTTATACATTTATGGGATCCGCAGATGGATTCTGATTATCAGATGAAATACGGAGTTACCAGTACTCCTAAACTATTTTTCGTAGATGATGCTCACATAATAAGGGGTAGACGCTTAGACAAAACTGCCCTTGAACAGATACTAACTATATACGAATCATATTATGGCCAGTCGGAAGAAGAAAAAAAGAAAAGCTGATTCATCGATAGATATCAGTTTATTAGAAAAAGAGCGTCGCGCTTTGAAGCGTCGTCATAGAAAAGTAGTGCTTTTTAATGATAGGGAGCTTTCTCTAATAGAAGAGTATTGTCGTAGTCATAAAATTAGTTCCAAGTCTTCTATGATGCGTAGCATAGTAATGGAAAAATTACTGACTGATTTGGGGCAGAATCCACCGACTCTTTTTTGAAACTGCTTATATTTTCCAGTCAATAGGGCTTTTGCCTATAGATTTTAGAAAAGTATTGGCCTGTGAAAACGGGTGGCTTCCGAAGAAAGCGCCGCGTGCTAGTGGTGAAGGATGAGCAGCTTTCAATATAAGATGCTTTGACGAATCGATTAGAGGCGCCTTGCTTTGCGCATAATTGCCCCAAAGAAGAAAGACTATTCCGCTATAATTGGCACTGAGATAGGATATTATATGGTCTGTAAATTGGATCCATCCTATATTTCTATGGCTTCCTGGCTCGTGAGCGCGGACCGTAAGAATGGAATTCAATAGTAGAACGCCTTGCTCTTCCCAAGGTGAAAGATCGCTAGCGCCACTGGTAAGAATGCCTAAATCGGAACTTAACTCTTTAAATATATTTTTTAAAGAAGGTGGCGTTTTAACATCGTTTGGAACACTGAAAGATAACCCACATGCTTGACCCTGCTCATGATATGGATCTTGTCCTAAGATAACGACCTTTACTTTTTGAGGAGGGCAAAGGTCGAGCGCCCGGAAAATGTCCCTATACTTAGGGTATATTATAACTTCACTTTCGCGTTCCTTTTCCAAATAAGAACAAAGCTCTACAAAGTAGGGCTTTACAAACTCACTCTGCAGAGCTTTTCTCCATTCTATATTAGAGGGAAGAATCAAAATATAAAGTTTATAACATCGTTTATATTTTTAACATAGTGGAAAGTCAGCCCTTTAATGTAGACTTCCTTTATGTCTTCCACATCCTTACGATTGTCTTCGCTGATAACGATAGTAGTAACTCCAGCTCGTTTTGCAGCGAGAATCTTCTCTTTTATTCCTCCTACGGGAAGCACCTTGCCTCTAAGAGTCATTTCTCCTGTCATAGCGATATGCTTTTTAACAGGTTCTCCACGAAGAGCACTTACCATAGAACTTACAAGTGTAATTCCAGCAGATGGCCCGTCTTTAGGAGTAGCTCCTTCTGGAACATGCACATGAATGTCTTTTTTAGAGAACTCCTCGGCGGTAAGCCCTGCGATTTCTGGATGAGCCTTAATGTACTGGTATGCAATGGTTGCAGATTCTTTCATGACATCTCCTAAATTACCAGTCATCGAAAGAGTCCCTTTACCTTCGGAAATTGAACTCTCTACAAATAGAATCTCTCCTCCCATCTGTGTCCATGCCAATCCAGTTACTACACCTACACCCTCGTTCCCTTCTTGTCTGTCGTGCATTGCGCTTGGCAAACCTAAGTATTCTTTAAGGTGCTGTGGCTCAATGGTGCTTGGGTATTCCTGCCCTAAAGCTATTTTTTTCGCGGTAACACGGGCAATCTTTGCAATCTGTTTTTCCAGTGAGCGAACACCACTTTCGTGCGTATAATTATCGATGATCTCTTTAAGAGCTTTGGAGCTGATCTTTAAGGAATTCTTTGCCAATCCGTGCTCTTCTAACTGCTTAGGGATGAGATATTTTTTAGCGATCTCCATCTTTTCCTCTGCTAGATATCCGGTGACATTGATAATTTCCATACGATCCAGAAGTGCTGGCTGTATAGGAGAAATACTATTAGCCGTGGTGATAAAGAGAACATGCGATAGGTCGTAGTCCAAATCGAGGTAGTTATCATGGAATGTAACATTCTGTTCTGGGTCCAAGACCTCAAGTAAAGCAGATGAAGGATCTCCTTTAAAATCGGAAGATATTTTGTCTATTTCATCCAATACGATAACTGGGTTGGATGTTCCAGCCTTCTTAATGCCATTAAGTATACGGCCAGGAAGTGCCCCCACATATGTCTTTCTGTGTCCTCTAATTTCGGCTTCATCATGCATGCCTCCCAGTGCTATTCTAACATATTTTCGGCCAAGTGCCTTAGCTACTGACTTGCCTAAACTGGTTTTCCCTACTCCTGGAGGACCATAAAGGCAAAGGATAGGAGACTTCATGTTTCCCTTTAACTTTAAAACAGCCAGATACTCTATTATTCTTTCTTTAACTGTTTCAAGTCCATAGTGATCGCTATCCAGTACTTTCTGTGCATGCTTTAAGTCAAGATTGTCCTTGCTCATCTCGTTCCATGGGAGATCGAGCATGAATTCGAGATAGTTATATTGGACGGAATAATCTGGAGAATTAGGGTTGTATTTCTCTAACTTTGCAAGTTCCTTGTCGAAGGTCTTAGCTATTTCTTTAGGCCAATTCTTATTCAAAGCACGCTCCCTTAGATCGGCAGTATCGTCGGTCCCACCCATTCCAAGTTCTTCCTGAATGGTACGCAACTGACTATTAAGATAATACTCCCTTTGTTGCTGATCCATGTCCTGCTTAACCTTCAAGTTTATTTCCTGCTTAATGTTAAGTAGTTGAAGCTGACTATCTAGAAGTGCTAGCAGTTTCATTCCGCGCGCTCTAATATCATCGTACTGGAGCAGATCTATTCTTCCTTCGAAGTTATCTGTATCGACAGAAGTAGCTATGAAGTTAACTAAGAAGGGTAGGTCATCTATGCTACGCAGAGCACCGATTACCTCTTTACTACCTAAGGAAGTAGCGCTGATTACTTGGCTCGCTGCATCCTTAAGCGTCGAAATCATACCTCTAACATCCGATGCGTTTTCGTTTGTCAAAATGTCGTCAAGGTAGTGAATTCTAGCTTTTATATAAGGTTCGAAATCGACCACACCATCTATATATAGTCGTTTGACGCCTTGGAGAATAGCAGTGTAGTTCCCATCTGGCATCTGAATAGTCTTTAGAATTTTTGCTAAAGTTCCGAATTTATATAAATCTTCTTCACCAGGATCTTCCACATTGGCATCTAGTTGTGGCACTGCACCGATAAGGCTACCGCGTTTTTCCGCTTCTTTTATCAGTCTAATAGATTTGGCTCTTCCGACTGTTATCGGGAAAATGGCATGGGGAAATAATACAGCCCCTCTAAGAGCTAAAATGGGAACAACTTCTGGAAAGTCTTTCTCATCCATATTTAAAGGGATATCCCCTTGAACTACAGGAATAACACTTATTTCTGCAGGATTCTCTCTTGAAAAATATTCTTTATCTTTTATCATAATCGAACTCCAAATTTAATAACTTTCAAAAAATAATCTACGTTATTTCAGTAAATCTTTTTTGTCTACATCCCTTTTCGCATTAGTTATGTGCCACTGGCACACTTCTTCTTCTAAAAGAAATCTATTCTCAAAAATCTAATGCTATCTAACGCAATTTATTTATTTTCGCCAAAATGTCAGTGCAAACTGACCAAAAAGTATAGGTCAATCTCCGTGCCAATTATTATTGTCCGGCAGAATGCCTTTTTCACGGACAAATAATCTTTTGCTCAGTTTTTTTTTTTAGAAACGTGAAAAATAAGTAACTTCAGAGTTATCTTCTGTTTTCGAGAGAAGTCTCCGAAAAGTATAAGATAGATGATGCAAGTTTCTTAAAAAGTTTCATAAGATTTGGACTTTTGGTTCGGCGTTGATAAACGAAGGTTCATTTTAAGTCATTTTTTATGAAAAATTGAATATCGAGTCAAATGATGTTGTACTATTTTACTTAAAATTAAATGTTTTTGCTTTCATGGTATTGCTTGTTATTTAAAAAAGTTTTATTTTTGCGCCATTAAAAAATTAAACAAACTTATGACTAAAGCAGAAATTGTTAACAGCATCTCAAAGGCAACAGGCATTGAGAAGGCAACTACTCTGGCAGTGGTAGAGGCATTTATGGACACTGTCAAAGATTCACTTTCTAAGGGCGAGGCCGTTTATCTTCGTGGATTCGGAAGCTTCATTATTAAGCATCGTGCACAGAAGGCCGCTCGTAATATCACAGCTAAGACTACTGTCATAGTTCCAGCACACGATATTCCGGCTTTCAAACCTTGCGATGAGTTCGAGAAACTTGTTCAGGGAAAGTAATTTTTAATTAATTTATAATTATGCCGAACGGTAAAAAGCACAAACGCCATAAGATGGCGACACACAAGCGTAAAAAGCGTTTGCGTAAGAACAGACACAAGAAAAAGTAAGTCGCATAGAGGTCCTCGGTAGTCCGATGGGCCTTTTTGTTTTTGTTTATGTCCACAGAAATTGAAAAGCAGGAAAAAGATTTGGTGGTGTCCGTAGGACCTACTGAAGTTAAACTCGCGCTTATGGAAAATCATAAGTTAATAGAGTTTAACAGAGAGTCAAGTCAGGGGCACAGCTATTCTGTCGGAGATGTCTTCTTGGGAAAGGTTAAGAAGGTAATGCCGGCATTAAATGCTGCTTTCGTAGATATCGGTGACACAAAGGAGGCATTTATCCACTATCTGGATTTGGGATTGTATTTTCATTCTTTTGACACTTTTGTTAAGAAGAGTAATCAGAATTGTGATCTCAAGCAGTTGTATTCGTCTATACCCATTGGCCCAGCGCTTGAAAAAGAAGGCCATATAGAAAACGAACTGCAGGTTGGCCAGATGCTGATATGCCAGATCGTGAAGGAGCCGATTTCTACAAAAGGGTCTCGCTTGACTGCTGAGATTTCATTGGCAGGACGTAATATTGTATTGCTCCCTTTCGCGCAGAAAGTGAGTGTTTCTTCCAAAATATCTTCGAAAGAAGAACGAAAAAGACTCGAAACACTAGTCAGAAATATTTTGCCCCACAATTATGGTGCGATAATTCGTACTGCATCTGAGGGTAAGAATGCAGCAGTACTGGTGGCAGAAGCAAAGTCTCTTATAGAAAAGTGGGAGGATTCATGGAAGCAAATTGCTCGATGTAAATCTGTTGAGCTACTGTTTACCGAGTATTCAAAGACCACTACTATGCTTAGAGATCTTCTCAATGACACATTTACAAATATATATGTGGATGATGAGAAGGTTTATGAAGAGACGAAAAAGTATATTTCCCTTATTTCTCCAGAGCAGGAAAAGATCGTAAAACTTTACGAAGGGAAGGAGCCTATTTTCGATCATTTCGAAGTTACTCGCCAGATAAAAAGTTCATTTGGAAAAGTGGTGCCTATGAGGCAAGGTGCGTACTTGGTCATAGAAAGTACCGAAGCCATGAATGTTATAGATGTGAATAGTGGTACCCGGGCTAAAACCTCAGACTACGAACAGAATGTTTTTGATGTCAATAAGATAGCCGCAGAAGAAATAGCGCGTCAGCTTCGTCTTCGTGATATGGGTGGAATTATAATAGTGGATTTCATAGATATGGATTCGCAAGAGCATCGTAATGAACTTCATAAATATATGATGAACTTGATGGCTTCTGACAGGGCTAAGCATAATGTTTTGCCTCTGACTAAATTCGGCTTGATGCAGATAACACGTCAGAGAATACGTCCTGTTACAGAAATTAATACGCAGGAGCAGTGTCCTTTGTGCCATGGCACTGGAAAAGTTGCTTCTTCGGTGGTAATCGACGAACAGATAGAGCGTAAACTCGCTTATTATGTCACGGAAAAAGGATGTCGTGAATTTACTTTGAAAGTGAGTCCTATATTGGGCGCTTACCTTTCTCGTGGCTTATGGAATAACTCCTATCTTTCGAAATGGAAGAAGAAATATAAATGTAAGATCAAGTTGGTAGAGGATACTGGTCTTTCAGTCTTGCAATATGAATTCTATGATTCTGAAGGCGAACTTCTCGAATAAAGAATTATTTAAAAAAAGTAGCGGGCCAACTATATAACTGGTCCGCTATCTTTTTAAATCCCAAAGAATTATGGGTGATATGATTACTGCTCTTCTTCAAGACGAAGATGCTGCACATAGATGGCTTTCATCTTAGCCATACGTCTTTTAACGCAAGGTTTCTCGAAATTCTTGCGAGCACGAAGTTCGCGAATAGCTCCTGTCTTTTCGAATTTTCTCTTGAATTTTTTCAGAGCTTTTTCGATATTTTCACCATCTTTTACTGGTACGATAATCATTCCTTAAATCACCCCCTTTTTCTCTAATATTCAATGGCCTGTGAGAGGCATTGAAAAATTGGACTGCAAATATATGAAAAATTATTCTTTTTCCAAGTGTGGGCTTATAAGAATGATGAAAATTATATGACGAGGACGATTATTTTTCAAGGGTAAAATAATGCTTTCTAAGCCAATACTCAAACAATGGGTCTAATATCACAGCCTTGTCATTCTCATCGAAAGTGATGATTTCTTTTTTGCACAAAGCCTCCTTAAGGCGCTTTACATTGGCTGAGGAACTAAGATTATATTTTTCGATGACTGCGGCTGAACTGAACTTCGTTTCCCCTTGGAGGATAGCTTCTATAAAATTGATTTGAAAATCGGTAAGGTCATAAACTAAAGATGTAAATTCTGGCTCGTGTATGCTTATTATTGCCCTTATGCTTTCATCTACCACAGCATCCGTAATGAATCCTCGACTAAGGCTATCACATATCGCAGCAAAGTGGGTTAAGTAATAGATATCTCCTTGGAATAGTTTGTATACGAGTTCTACCGCCTCGTCTTCTATGACTTTCCCATTGCTAAGAAAGCCCTTTGTGATGAAATTTAGTACTTCTTTATAGGTTATATTGTTAAGCTTAACGTGTAGGACTTTGCGATAGAGGAATTTGTGCTTTTCAAAGATGAATTTCATCCCATTTACTCCACTGCCAATCCATATTCGGCTGCATAGTGGTGTAGAGGTATGGGCCTCTATTTTCTTTAGAAGAGCCTCCCATCCTTGGGCTTTAAGTATATTTTGAAATTCAAAAAATAGCAGTATAATGTGAACGCCATTTCTTGATGTTATTTTCCCAGGCAGTGAGAGTACAGAATCAGCACTTTTGTCTGGAAGACAATCCTCAATTATGCTATTTTTTTCTTGAGGAGTTTGGGTAACGGCCGATATCACCGATTCCGTAAGTATATTTAGAAAAGCATCGATGCTTCTTACAGATAGAAGGTTTATCTCGATAGCTATGAATTTCGTCCCTTCAATGGATAATTCGGACAGGCTTTGCCTTATTAGTGATGCTTTGCCAATCTTTGCTCTTTCATAGATGGCTATATCCGTTCCTTGTTTAACAGCGTTTTTAATTGCTTCTTTTTCAGCTTTTCTGCCAATAAACGATTTCCCGCTTACTCCTCTGTAATATGTGAAAGTAGTTTCCATGCCACTTGCAAATATAACAAATTTGTTTGCTTGATGGTGTTCTCTAGTAAGTATTTTGGACTGAGTTAGAACATTGATTCATCGTTGTTGTATAGTTCATCGGGTGTCATACAGTTCTTTTTTTCATCTTGTAATATGTTTTTTATGAAAAGCGACAGGTTAGTATCTGTTGATGTTAGGCCTAGTTTTTTTCTTATAGTGCTGCTTAAATTATAATGACCTGAAGAGCCCAATAGTTCGCTAATTTCTTTTCCATTTAGACCGAGAATATATAAACAGATATAGTCGATTTCTATTTCATTTAAATCTTGTGTATTGAGTAATGAAAATAACTTAGGGTATAATATGTTTAGAATTAATCTATTATTTTTTTTTGATAATTTTTCCATAGCTTTGTTGTTGTATTAAATCACACAACTATGAGTAAGATTATTGTTTTATTATTGTTCGGTTTCTTGGGGGTGACATTGTCTGCCCAAGACATTATTACGAAAAAGGATAGAACCACCTTGGATGTGAAGGTGCTGACAGCGACCCCTGAAGGCGTGAAGTATAAGATCAGTTCTGAATATAATGGTCCAGTTTATTTTATCTCTTCAGATGATTTTATTAAGATTCAGTATAAAAAGGCATTGCGGCCTAATATGAAATATAGTGAGCTGAGGCGGATGTATCGTACTAAGAACTATATGCATTATGAAAACGCTGCATATCAGCCTGGTCTTATGGGGATTGCTTCATTCTTGGTCCCAGGACTTGGCGCCTGTCTTGCCGATGAATGGGCAAGGGGACTACCATGTTTTGTGGGAACTAGTCTTTTAGGTGGTATTGCCTATGATATGTATACCAATGGCGCTCCAAACTATGCTCTTTGTGCTATGGCAGGTGGAGTCGCTCTTTGGATATGGAGTATAGTTGATGCTGTGAATATCAGTAAGGTAAAGAACATGTACATTCATGACTATATGAAGATGTATGGAGCTAATATAACTATTATGCCTTCTTTTTCTTGTGTGAAAATGAATGATTCTACTATTCCTACCGCTGGTTTTAACACTTTCTTTAAATTTTTAGTTATGAAAAAAGTATTATTAATTGCATTGTTTGTCTGTATTTCATTTTGCGCTTTTGCGCAAAAAATGCCGGAATCTAAAGAGGGTCTTGTTCCTGGTATGAAATACGAGTATCTTAAGAAGATATATAAGCCTAAGGATTATTCTAAATATCCCGATGTATGGGGTGAGAGCCTTTTCTCTGTAGGACTTACTTCCCTTATTCTTCCTGGACTTGGGGATTGTCTTGTGGATGAAGGATTAAGAGGATTTATAAAATTTGGCTCAGCTTGCGCTTTAGTAGGTGCAGATTTAATTCTTAATGCTTACAATAAGGAGTATGCCATGTATTTTGGGTTTGGAATAATTGGTTACTGGATGTGGAATGTAGTGGATAGTATAAGGGTGGCGATGGTAAAGAACATGTACTTTAATGATTTGTATAACAATTATGGTATTAGGTTCAATATCGCACCGACTTTTAATCCTATTCTTACTCCAAGTGGGGTCGCCCCTTCTGCTGGCCTAGCGCTTTCTTTATCTTTCTAAGAAAACCAATTTTCTTGTACAAAAAGACCTTGAACTTTTTCAGCCCAAGGTCTTTTGTCATAAAGGTTTTTTGTTTAGAATGATTTTGCTATTGAGAGGAAATCCTCTGCCTTGAGAGCAGCACCTCCGATAAGTCCACCATCAATGTCTTCTTTAGCGAATAATTCTTTAGCATTAGATGGTTTGCATGAACCGCCGTAAAGGATGGAAGTCTCTTCTGCAACTTCTTTACCGAACTGTTCTGAAAGAACGTTGCGGATGAATGCGTGAATCTCCTCTGCTTGCTCTGCAGTAGCAGTTTTGCCAGTTCCAATAGCCCAAACAGGCTCGTATGCCACGATGATCTTTTTCATGTCTTCAGCACTGAAGTGTGAAAGTACATTTAAAATCTGCGCCTTAACGACATCGAAGTGCTTGCCGGCTTCTCTTTCTTCGAGTGTTTCGCCTACGCAGAGGATAACTCCAAGTCCATGTGCAAGTGCCAATTTTGTTTTCTCCACTAACTTCTCGTCAGTCTCGCCATAATACTGACGACGCTCTGAATGTCCGAGAATGGTATATTCACAGTGAACGGATTCCAGCATTGCAGCTGAAACTTCACCTGTATATGCACCTTTTTCCTTATCGGCGCAATTCTCTGCTGAAAGGCTAACTCTTGTACCTTTTACAACATCAGCTACAGGGTAGAGGTGTGTGAAAGGAGTAGCGATGATTAGTTTTACTTCTGTTGGAACTTCATTAGCTCCATTGACAACGGCTTTTGCAAGTTCAATTCCTTCTGGAACTGTAGTGTTCATCTTCCAGTTACCAGCAACGATTTTTTTTCTCATATCAATATATGTTATATAATTTTTTTCCGAGCGCAAAGTTAACATTTTATTGTTAAATTTGTAAGGTTTGAGGAGTTGAATAATGCATCGATAGAGTTTGTGGGTGCGATTAAAGATATCCAAGTTAATTAGTTTTACGATTGATAGTATGGTCTAATTAGGCTAATATAGTTGTATGAAAAATTTTGTAGAAGAGTTAAAATGGAGGGGGATGCTTCAAAATATCACCCCTGGAGTAGAAGAAGAATTGGCAAAAGGCCCTATGTCGGCTTATGTTGGAATTGATCCTACAGGGGATAGCCTTCATATAGGGCATCTGGTCAGTATAATGATATTAAAGCATTTCCAAGCATGTGAAAATAAACCATACGCTTTGGTAGGAGGGGCAACTGGAATGATAGGCGATCCTTCGATGAAAAGTCAGGAAAGGAACCTATTGGACGAGAAGACATTGGCCCATAATGTCAAGTGCATTAAGGCACAATTGGCAAAATTCCTCGATTTCGAATCTGATGCACCTAATAAGGCGGAACTGGTCAATAACTACGACTGGATGAAGAACTACACTTTTATCGATTTCACAAGGGATATTGGCAAGCTTATCACAGTTAACTATATGATGAGTAAGGATTCGGTAAAAAAACGTCTAAGTAGGGATTCTTCCGAGGGCATGTCTTTTACGGAATTTACTTACCAGCTTCTTCAAGGCTATGATTTTCTGTATCTATATGAGCACAATAACGTGCATCTTCAGTTAGGCGGTGCTGACCAGTGGGGTAACATTACTACAGGAACTGAACTCATTAGAAAGACTCTTGGAAAAGAAGCCTATGCTCTTACTTGTCCGCTTATTACTAAGGCAGATGGCGGAAAATTTGGTAAGACGGAGAAGGGTAATATCTGGCTTGATGCAGAGCGTACTTCGCCATATCAGTTCTATCAGTTCTGGCTTAATGTAAGTGATGAAGATGCAGAGCGTTATATAAAGATATTCACTATGTTAGAGCGTGAGGTAATTGAATCTGCGATCGAGGAGCATCGTGCGGATCCAGGACGAAGAAGTCTTCAAAAACTCTTGGCCAAGGAAGTTACCCTTATGGTGCACGGACAGGACAATTATGAGATGGCGCTTAAGGCTTCTCAAATGCTTTTCGGAAAGGCTACAGCGGAAGATTTAAAAAGTCTGGATGAAAAGACCTTCTTATCAGTATTCGATGGCGTGCCGTCCTTTGAAATCGAGCATGCAGATCTTCCTGTAGGAATCTTGGATTTTCTTGCGGAAAAGACTAGCATATTCCCATCAAAGAGCGAAGCACGCAAGATGATACAGGGTAATGGTTTTTCTCTTAATAAAGAAAAAGTAACTGATATCTCGAGAGAAGTAAATGAGATGGATATTATAGACGGAAAGTATATCCTCGCACAGAAAGGTAAAAAGGATTACTTTATAATAACTGTTAAATAATGGAAAATCAGTCAACTAGGCAATTGAAAGTCGGTCGCGAGTTGCAACGCGATCTCGCAGAGATACTTCGTAGCCGAGGTATGGCCGCATTTGGCGGTGCCATGGTAACCGTAAGTGAAGTAAGAGTAAGTGCAGACCTTTCCGTTGCGAAAGTATATGTAAGCATATTTCCATCTGAAAAGCAGCAGGCTGTAATGGAGCAGCTAAAGGAGGAAAACAAGCGCCTTCGTGGAGAGTTAGGGCGTATGGTGGCAAAACAGTTAAGAATAGTTCCAGAATTGGACTTTTATCTGGATACGACGCTGGATTATGCTGAACATATAGAAGAACTCTTGAAAAAATAATCTGAGAGCGAAAAAAATATTTGAGAGCGGAGCTGAAAATAGCGGCAAGGTATCTATTTTCACGAAAATCGGGTGATGTAATAACTTGGATTTCGTGGATAGGTGTTGTGGGTATAGCTGTCGGTACTATGGCTTTAGTAGTAGTCCTTTCCGTTTTTAATGGTTTTACTGATCTTATAACTAAAAATATTGAAGAAAACTCTCCCCATTATAAAATAGTACCTGCAGAAGGAAGACATATTGCAGGTGCTGACACGCTGGAGCGAGCGCTCAGCAGTATAGCAGGGGTCAGTTATATTCAGCAAGTCGTTGAGGATATGGTGGCCGTGAGGTATGATGCTGCGGATGGTTTGACTCTTATGCGCGGAGTAAGTTCTGTAAATGAATTATCCGTTTCATCTCAGGCAGCGAGGGAATTGGGTGTACATGTGAATTTGCTATCTAATATAGAACTTTTATATCCATCTTTTTCTGAAAGTATTTCGGTTAGAGTCCCCATTAAGAAGATATCACAGCGCCCACGTCATATAATAGATGGAAGTTCGAGTATGGTTGTGGTGCCTATTCAAAAAGCCAGAGAGCTTTTAGGGCTTTTATGTGGAGAGTCTTCTTATGTGGAGGTGTATTGTGACGGATGGGACGCCGCGCCACCCACGATTGCTCAAATCGAGGCCAATATAGGGAGCGAATATAAAGTCCTTGATAGAAAAGAACAAAATCCTGGAGTTTTCCGTGTTATGCGTCATGAAAAATTCGCCATATATTTGGTTCTATTTTTTATTATCGTAGTGGTAGCTATAAATATATATGCTAGCCTCTCCATGTTAATTATAGAAAAAAAACAAGATATAGCGATACTCTTCGCACTTGGTTTTAATCAAAAGAGTTTGAAAAAGATCTTTTATTATGAGGGCATGATGGCAACATGTATAGGACTGTTTTCAGGAGTCTTAATAGGATTAGCATTATCGCTATTGCAGCAAAATTTCGGTTTAGTTCATATGCCCGGTAATGGAGTGGTGTCTTCATATCCTATAAATGTAAAATCGATTGATGTCTTTTTGAGTTCGTGTGGCGTGGCATTAATCGGATATGTGGTTTCAAAATTAAGTGTACATGATATATGAATAGAATTAATTTGATTGTTTCTTTCCTCCTTCTAGTGGGAGGCGCTACTGGATGGGCCCAGCAGCAGAGTAAAGGGGGCATCTCCGATGACATGTTAGAACAGTTCCGGAAGGATTATAATCCTACGGCAGCTGATAAGGCTATTAGAAATGCTCTAAATACTACATCTATTTCAGTATTAGCTACTAATGCTGACAATGCCGCCATGATAGATACTCATTTCTCCGACAAGGTGGCGACAAAGGGGATAACAGACCAGAAACGTTCGGGGCGTTGTTGGCTTTTTACAGGGCTTAACGTGCTAAGGGCTGATGCGATAAGTTCTCATAATTGGCCAGAATTTGAGTTCTCTCAAAATTATCTATTCTTCTATGACCAGTTAGAGAAGTGTAATCTTTTTCTTCAGGCCATTATAGATACACGAAAACTTCCATTGGAAGATCGTAAAGTGGATTGGTTATTAAGCAATCCTTTATCAGATGGGGGGACCTTCACCGGTGTGGCTAATCTTGTTATGAAATACGGAGTAGTGCCTTCCGGTGTCATGACTGAGACCCTGATTGCCAATAACACTTCCGCCTATGCGGCACAGATGCGCGAACTGCTTCGTCAGGACGCCTTAGAGTTGCGAAAAGCAAAAAACGATTCGGCTGCTTCTAAATTAAAAGTTACTATGCTGTCTCAAATATATACCATTTTGTGCCAATGCTTTGGGCAGCCACCTCTCGAGTTCGAGTGGGCTTGCTACAATGCACAAGATAGTTTGATATCTACGAGAACCTATACTCCGAAATCTTTTTATGACGAGTATGTAGGACTTGACTTAAATCATGACTATGTAATGCTTATGAATGATCCAAGTCGAGAGTATTATAAATTATATGAGATAGAGTATGATAGACATCTTTATGACGGAGATAATTGGCTTTATGTCAATCTTCCTGTTGAACGCATAAAGGAGATGGCCATAGCCTCTATAAAAGACGATAAGGCGATGTATTTCAGTTGTGATGTTGCAAAATTCCTTGACCGAGAGAAAGGGGTTCTTGACTTGGCCAATTTCGATTACGAGTCACTGTTGGGCGTGGATTTCACTATGGACAAAAAACAGCGTATTCAGACTCATGCCAGTGGTTCTTCACACGCTATGACTCTTATGGCCGTGGATTTGGATGAAAACGGAAGTGCGAAAAAGTGGATGGTGGAGAATAGTTGGGGTAGAACTAATGGCTATAAAGGGCACCTTATAATGACGGATCAATGGTTCGATGAGTATATGTTCAGGTTAGTTGTGGAAAAGAAGTATGTTCCACAGGATATATTAAACATATTATCAAACAAGCCTATAAAACTACCCGCATGGGATCCTATGTTTATGGGAGAAGAATGATTATTGGAAGCGCAGAGTGGCTTTGATGCCTTCTCGACTATTCCATAACCAGAAAGTATCGTCCTCAATCTTAACAGTTTGAAGGGCGATATTCTTTTTTACGCTATTCATGCTGTTTCGCTCAGTCCATTCTACTAAAAGTCCCTGTACTTCTTCACCTTCATGAGATGGGATACTGCTGAGTCTGAATATGAAATAGTCGGACATATTATCGGTGTGCGCGCGAAACTCGCATCGCTCGATATTGTAGGCGTATTGGCAGTCGCTTTTGGTAAAAGTAAAAATCTTTTTTTCTCCGACTTCAAGTCTAATGGTAGAATCTGTAAGGAATTCTGGGGTGTATGTGTATTCCGTGCAACAAACTAACAGGCTTGAGCAGAGGACAAGTATCGGTAGTAAATTCTTTTTCATCTTGTCTGAATGTTTTTGCTAATTACATCAGTAGACCCATCATCGTATGTAATTTCTGCTCGTAATATACCAGAGTTATGTATAGTGAATCCTCCTCGTTCATCTGGAGTTACAGTGCCTCCATCAAAGGTCCATCTAATGTCTTTCGCACCTATGGCATTGAATATATACAGCGGGATATGACTCCCTTTTATAAATAGACCATTGTTCTTTTCTATACCATGAAGATAGATGAATGGAATAGTGTTTCGCTCATCTAGGATCATGGTTTTGAATATGCTGGAATACGAGTAATTTTCTTCGGTTGTGTTTACGAGCAGTTCGGCTGAATATGTAGTATTGCTATTAAGCTTTGTCAGATAACATGATATTCTGCCTTCGTCATTTATTTGGGCAGGGATGGAAGTCGGCTTGACACCTTCTGCTGAAAGAGTGACGATGCAGTTTTTGATATCACTTCGCAGATTTTCATCTATCATCCACTCTAGGAGTGCAGCATCTTGTAGTGGTCTTATGTCGAGCTGTTTTATCGGTTCTATAGCTATAAAACTTATGCTCCCATCATCCTCACGTGTTATTCCTTTAAGTGCTAATGTAGGACCTCTTCCGCTCCAAAATCTTAACGCTGGGACGGATTCGGATGATAAATTCTGACTTTGTTTAGATGGAAAAAATACTTCAGAGATTTCAGTTGCATCAGGGGTGGCTTCTATCACTTCGGCACATGGATGGTCTGGTCTACAGTTTACTTGGTTATTTGCCCATCTTTGGGCAGCGGTAAGTATGGTCTCATAGTAGGTAGAGTAGCCAGCTTTATTAGAAGAGCGGTCAATGTGATAGATGACCATTCCGCTACCACCTATATATTTATCCCAACCTTTTTCGTCGCGGCATTCCATTAGAAAATACTCTCCTGATTTATCCGTTGGAAGATAAATGTAATGTGGCGATGTGGATAGTGGTTCAAGAATATACTTTCCAGGCTTCAGGGTGTCACAAACACCTATTCCTAACTGTTGAAGTTCTATTGCACATAGTCCTGATGGTGTGGCAGCATTGTCATTTCGCTCTCCTTTATCCATAATGGAGAGGCTTCCCCATACGCCATTGCTTATGCCTGAGCTTTTTTCGTTGTCTGTATCGTATAGATCTTTTAGACCTAAAATGTGCCCATATTCATGACAAAATAGACCGAGTGCCAATCGTTTTTCTTCGAATATCTCGCTTATGGCGAAATAATGTTTTCCATTTTTTAATTTATTTTCGTGAGGCCAGATATCTGAACCAGAAAAAATAACGCCAAAGCGATCATTGGCATAGTCTCTCATGTTTAAAAGTTTGGAACATAGTTTATATGCTTCCATAGAGGCATAATGGGCCGTGGCACTAGAATACTTTCCATTATCGAGTGTAATAGTAGGTCCGATTACGAATCTATTAGGGTATTTTCCATCTAAAAGGCTGTAGTATTCTTCTGCTTTCAAAAGTAGTGAGCGCATATCATCTACACTACTAGAAAATTCGACTGAATTGATCTCGACAGGGATAATCAACACTGGTTTATATTCTGTAGCTTTTGTAATGGTGCAGAATGTTAACAGAAGAGGAAGTAGTAGGTTTAAGGGTTTCATTGTTGAGCTCCACCAGCTAAATCTAGAATTTCAGAGGTGATCTTGGCCTGACGGCCTTTGTTATATTCCAGTGTCAGATCATCGAGCATGCTTTGCCCGTTATCAGTAGCAGTCTGCATAGCTACAGTTCTAGCGGCATGTTCGGCTAAACAACTATCAAGTAGCGCTTTGTAAATTTGAAGGTGCAGTAATTCTGAGATAAGAGAAGTCCTTATAGACTCAGCGTCAGGCTCCAATATAAAAAGATCCTCGATATTATCTTCTAAGTTACATTCTTTCTTCGAAATGTTAATGGGGAGATAATCTTCAGCAGTGGGGATTTGTCTTGAAGTGGAGAGAAAGTGGTTGTAAATTAGTTTTACGCTTGAAAACGATCCACTAGTAAAGCCTTTAATTAGTTCATCTGCAAGTGTATATGCTATTTTGTGATCTGGGTGTTCGATAAGGGAGTCAAGAGGTTTGACGGAGTGAAATCCATCCTTCGCCATGGCATCACTAATCTTTTTCCCCGCAAAATAGCAGATAGTATCCTTGCCACTTAGCTTTAGCACTTCATGAGTTTTCTTTATGATATTTGCATTGAACCCTCCACATAATGAGGTGTTTGAACTAAACGCTACTATGCATGGCTTTGCCGATGTGGCATTGGCAGGCATCCCCATGTCTGGTGTGCCCATAAGTTTAAGCATATTTTCGAGTTCAGTTTCGTATGCTTTTAGTGGCTCTATCATAGTGGAAACCTTATGCAGTTTAGCACTAGATAGAAGTTTCATCGCAGAAGTTATCTGCAGCGTACTCTTTACAGAATTGACTCTCTCTTTTATTTCTCTTAAGGATGCCATCAGCTTTGAAGACTTTTACATACGAGCGAAGCCGTGTTTTCTATAATTTCGATATCTTTATCAGTGATTATGCCGTTTTCCAGATTGCTTATCACTTCTGGGTAAGACGTCTGCATCTGATTAAGGAATCTTTTTTCGAATTCTTTAACCTGTTCTATTTTGATACTGGACATAAGAGCATGTGTTCCGCAATATAGTATAGCCACTTGTTGACCTACAGGCATAGGGGAGTACTGCTCTTGAATGAGGAGTTCATTGTTCTTTCGGCCTTTATCTAGGGTTGCAAGCGTTATTTTGTCCGCATCGGAAGAAAATTTGGAAAAGTTTTCAAGCTCTGTGTATTGCGCCTGCTCGATCTTAAGGGTTCCAGCTACCTTTTTCATGCTTTTTATCTGTGCCGCTCCTCCAACACGGGATACAGATATGCCGACATTAATGGCTGGTCTTATACCTTGATTGAAAAGGGAACTTTCGAGATAAATCTGTCCGTCTGTTATTGAAATGACATTGGTAGGAATATAAGCTGACACATCTCCAGCTTGTGTTTCTATTATAGGAAGAGCAGTTAGAGACCCACCTCCTTTAACTTTGCCTTTAAGACATTCAGGTAGATCATTCATTTGCTCTGCTACGCTCTGCTCGCTTATTATCTTAGCGGCTCTTTCCAAAAGCCTAGAGTGGAGGTAGAAAACATCTCCAGGATAGGCTTCACGACCAGAAGGTCGACGTAGAATAAGTGATATTTCACGGTAGGCTACAGCCTGTTTTGAAAGATCATCGTACACTACGAGTGCATTACGTCCGGTATCTCTAAAATATTCTCCTATGGCTGCACCTGCAAATGGAGCATAATATCGAAGTGCTGCTGCATCGGCTGCTGTAGCAGCGACCACGATAGTGTAATCCATGGCTCCCTTGGCCTTTAGCGTTTCTACTATATTTACGACGGTAGAGCCTTTTTGGCCAATGGCGACATAAATGCAATAAACAGGATCTCCTTTTAGAAAATTCTCGCGTTGGTTAAGGATTGTGTCTATGGCGATAGCTGTTTTTCCTGTCTGCCTGTCTCCGATTATCAATTCTCTCTGCCCTCGTCCTATAGGTATCATGGCATCTATTGCCTTGAGTCCTGTTTGTAAAGGGACTTTAACGGGCTCCCTAAATATTACTCCAGGTGCTTTTCTTTCAAGAGGCATATCTACGTATTCTCCTTCGATAGACCCCATCCCATCTAGTGGAGTTCCCAATGGATCGACAACTCTTCCTAGCATTTTTTCTCCTACAGGAATGGATGCTATACGTTTTGTTCTGGATACGCGCATTCCCTCAGAAATCTGATCTGTAGGACCGAGAAGCACTGCTCCTATATTATCTTCCTCGAGGTTCATGGCTACAGCCATTATGCCGTTTTCGAATTGTAATAACTCTCCAGCTTCACAATTATCTAAGCCGAAAATTCTTGCTACGCCATCGCTGACTTGAAGAACGTAACCGATTTCTTCCCACTGGGCGTTGATATCTATTCCTTTGAGTTGCTTTAGAAGTATATCTGAAACTTCACTTGCTTTTATGTTTTGAGACATTAGACTAATCTTTTGTTCATTTTATCAAGAGACCTGCGTATGGTATCTAGTTTTGTCTTTATACTGGTGTCCATCATCATATCATCGATCATTAGTACGAATCCACCTATAAGGTCAGGATTTACTTTTTGATCCAATAGGATGCTTTCACCATATTTGTCGGAGAGTAATTTCTTGATTTTAAGGTCCAATTCTTCCGAAGGTGAGGCTACTTCTAGAGTAACCTTTTCTATCCCAGCCCAGTTTCTGTATTTTCGGCAGAAACTTCCGAGAATGTACTTTAAGTAAGGTACTCTTCCGTTTTTAACTAAAAGTGCGATCAACTTTTCTATATCTGGCTCTAAGTTTTCGGGAATGTTGTCCGATAGAAGAACCAGAGCTTGCTCGTAAACTTGAGCCCCTCGTCCTGATTCTATGGTTAGGCCTAAAAATGCAGTGGCATATCTGTTGGAAATCACTCCGATATTCATTACTCTGGCTTATTTATCTCGGATATAACTGTATCTGCGTATTGCGCTTGAGCTTTAGGATCGGTCAGTTCCCTTTGCAGTATCTTTTCTGCGATGCTTATGGAGAGCTCGCCTACCTGTGAGCGTACCTGACGTAAAGCATTCTCTCTTTCGCTTTCAATCTGCAGACGTGCCTTTTCTATTATTTGCGTTGCCTGCTTTTGCGCATCTTCCTGAGATTTGGCTAGTAGAGCCTGCCTCTGTTGCGCCGCCTCGGAAAGAATAAGGGCTTGCTGCTTTTGTGCCTCGTTTATCATGTCAAGGCGTTCTTTCTGCATTTGGGCCAATTCTTCTCTTGCTTTTTGTGCATCGTGAAGGCTGCTTTCTATGCTCTCCTGCCTTTTGTCGATCATAGAGGTGATGATAGGGAAGCCGAATTTTGCCAATATTATGAAAACAATGGCAAATATTAAGGTCATCCAGAAAATCAGACCGCTATCAGGAGTAATCAGATTCATTATTTAAGAACACCTAGAAGACAAACCAGGATTGCAAAAAGGCAAGCACCTTCTACAAGTGCACCTACAATGATGGCTATAAGCTGATATTTTGCTGAATATTCCGGCTGCCTAGCAGCTGCATCCAGTGCGGCTTTGCCTATTTTTCCTATGCCAATGGCTGCTGCGAAAGCTGCGATTGCAGCGGCGATTCCGAAAATTGCCGGAGCTATACCGGCTTGAAGAATGATTGTTGGTAACATAATTATTTATTTTTTAATGTTGTCTTGATAATCCGATAAATACGCTTGAAAGCATGGTAAATACATATGCCTGAATAAAGGCTACTAATAATTCAAGCATGTCCATAAATACACCGAATACTACTGCTATTACACTTAGCCCCCCATTAAGGGCAGCGCCCATCTTGGCCGTAAGAAAAATGACAGATATGACCCCCAAAAGCATAATATGCCCAGCTATAATATTGGCAAACAATCGTATCATAAGGCTGAAAGGCTTGGTAAACATACCTATAATCTCTATTACAGGCATAAGTGGTATTGGAGCTTTTAGAGCCACTGGGACATCTGGCCATAGTATATCTTTCCAATAATGCTTGTTCCCAAACACGTTTACAGCTATGAATGTAAAAACGGCAAGGCACATGGTTATGGCTATATTGCCGGTTACATTGGCTCCTCCAGGGAAGAAGGGAACTATACCCAAAAGGTTGTTTATAAATATAAAGAAGAATAGTGTCAAAAGGAATGATGAATATCTGGCGTAATCCTGACCGACACATGGCTTTATTACATCGCTCATAAGCATGCTAATCAGCATTTCGATAATCCCGGTGAAACCTTTTGGTACTTCTTTTAGAGCGTCGTGTTTACGATACCATCTTGCCGGAAGAAGGATTACCAATAATAGAACCAGGCAGTTGAACATAAGGGCCAAGACATTTTTCGTAATGGAAATGTCCAGTGGCTTTTTAAATGTCCCATCTGCCATTTTTTCCATTATTTTACCACTATTTTTATCTAGTACGAATTCCCCATATTCTCCAGTGTGAACTATCTTCTCGGATGAAAAAATCTGCCATTTCTTTTCACTATCTCTAAGTATAACAGGTAGATAGATACTGATCGGATGATTTTTTATAGTGGTGATATGCCATTCGTAGGAGTCTTGCACATGGCCGAATATGAATCCATTAACATCCATACCATCATCTGCTTTAAGCGGGATGGCGAAAAGCAATGACAATAAGAATATTATAAAACGATTTTTCATAATTCCACGCAAGCAGTGACGATATTATTCTCTATTTTAACTATTCCAGAGCTGATATGGATTTTAGATTCCTGTTGTTTTTTCCTTATCCGTATATTTCCTTCCGATAGCGCTGATATCATGTTCCCATGGTGGGGAAGTACTTCGAATTCGCCCATTATACCTGGGAAGAAACAAGCATCTACGCTATCATTATACACCATTGCGGCAGGAGAAATAATTTTCAACTCAATCATTTACTTTCGATAATAGATTCTTTCCTTTTTCTATTGCATCTTCGATCTTCCCCACATTCAAAAAGGCTTGCTCTGGAATATCATCACATTCTCCGTCTAGTATCATCTTGAAGCCTTTAATAGTGTCTTCAATATCTACCATAACTCCCTTTAACCCAGTGAATTGTTCGGCTACACTGAATGGTTGGGAAAGGAATCTTTGGACTTTTCTAGCGCGATATACCGTTAACTTGTCTTCATCGGATAATTCGTCCATTCCTAATATGGCGATGATATCTTGAAGCTCTTTATTGCGCTGCAGTATTTGTTTAACTCTTTGCGCTGTTTGGTAATGCTCATTTCCCACTATAAGAGGGTCAAGGATGCGAGATGTCGATTCAAGTGGATCAACAGCCGGATATATACCTAATTCTGCTACTTTTCTACTTAGCACTGTAGTTGCATCCAGATGCGAGAATGTGGTCGCCGGAGCTGGGTCAGTAAGATCATCAGCAGGGACATATACAGCTTGAACAGAAGTTATGGAACCATTCTTCGTGGAGGTAATGCGTTCTTGCATTTGCCCCATTTCTGTAGCAAGAGTAGGTTGATATCCCACAGCAGATGGCATGCGCCCTAGTAGAGCAGAAACTTCAGAACCGGCTTGAGTGAAGCGAAAGATGTTGTCTATAAAGAAAAGAATGTCTTTCGGGTCTTCTGGATCAGTGGAGTCGCGAAAACTTTCGGCCAATGTGAGACCAGAAAGTGCTACGTTGCTACGCGCTCCAGGTGGCTCGTTCATCTGCCCGAAAACCATAGCGACTTGACTTTTACCCAATTCTTTTTTATCGATTTCTGAAATTTCCCAGCGATCGTCTTCCATAGACTTTTCGAACTCGTCGCCATATTTTATGACATCGGACTCTATCATCTCGCGAAGTAGATCATTTCCTTCGCGGGTGCGTTCTCCCACTCCTGCAAATACCGAAAAGCCATTGTGCCTTTTAGCAATATTATTTATCAATTCCTTGATAAGCACAGTCTTTCCTACACCAGCACCTCCGAACAATCCTATTTTTCCTCCTTTAAGATAAGGCTCCAGTAAGTCTATAACCTTTATGCCTGTATATAAGACTTCACGTGATGTTTTAAGGTCTTCAAATTTAGGTGGATCTCTATGAATTGGGAGGGCATTTTCTCTATTTAGAGGATTAAGTCCATCGATAGGATCTCCTGTCACATTCAAAACTCTTCCTCGTATCTGTTTCCCTGTGGGCATGCATATATAGGTACCTTTTGATACTGCTGGCATCCCTCTAACAAGTCCATCGGTTGAGTCCATCGCAACGCACCTTACGGTGTTTTCTCCGATGTGTTGCTGAACTTCGATAACTAGCGTAGCGCCATTGGGGCGTGTTATGTTAAGTGCTTCATGGATGAGCGGTAATTCTGTTTCTTTATCTTCAGCTAGATCGAAGTGAACATCTACCACTGGGCCTATGATTTGAGAAATGTGTCCTACTACTGTTTCAGGCATATCGTCTTTTAATTTAATTTATCTTCACTTTAAGGCTTTACTTTTTAATGCCAATCCGCGTTTCGTAACTTTTGGGGCGCATTTGAGCTATGCCTTTATGTTAGTTTTATAAGACAACAAATATACCAAAAAAGCTAGTTTTTTCTGTCTTTTTTATACCGTTTAGGTGCAAAAATGTGCTAAATTGCCACTGTTTAGAAGTCTAATCCTTTTCCCAGTTTGAATAAGGATTCTTTTTAAGTGATGAGTTATAGTATCTCTTGTCTCCAGTAATTTCGTCTCCTAACCAATCGGGCTTGTCAAAAGTTTCGTCTTTCTGTTCCAATTCTATTTCTGCCACGATGAGGCCTTCGTTCTCATCGTGAAATACGTCTACCTCCCAGGTGTGCTTGCCGTCTGTGTTATGAATTAGATATCGCTCTTTTTTTATAAGATTTTTTTCGGCCAATCCCATTAGTTTTTCTGCGTCTTTAAGAGGGATTTCAATCTCCCATTCAAATCGGCTAATCCCTTCAGTATCACTTTTTCCTTTAATGGTTAGGTAACCCTTATCATCGCGGATCCTTACTCTCACAGTTCGAGCAGGATCACTATTAAGATATCCTTGTTCGATTTTAAAACATTTGAAGGCTTCAGCCTTAAAGTCGTTCGAGTGGACTAAAAATTTTCTTTCTATCTCTTTTAACATAACTGCAAAGGTATGTATTAACTTTCATACATAAAACTTTCTCTGTAGACTATAGAGGACCCTGATTGTCTTTACCGAAAGTTTTGCCCCGTTTGAAAGATACTTATATGTCAGAGCGTTAACCATATTTGTCGCATAGGCATATAAAGTTGGGATATCAAGCCCGTAAAAAATAGACTTAGCGGCGCGCTAAAAAAATACGTGGTTTTTATTTAAACTGGCGTAAAATCACTAGTTTTTATGTAAGTTTGTGACCAGTAACACTAAAACCACAGGGATATGAAAAAATATTTTCTGGCAATACTTGTTATAATTCAGTGTATTCCATTATTTTCTCAAGTTAGTGCAGGTTCATTGCAGCAATCTTTTTGTGAAGTGAGTTCGCCGGAGTCATTTGCGATGACCAAGTACGGAGCGGTGAATTCCGCGATGTACACAGGTGCTTTTTCATATAATCTTCCAGTTTATACATATAAGGATATTGATTTTGAGATTCCTATTAGTCTTGGATATCATTTCGATGGGTTAGGCAGATTAAGTGGTACTTCGCGAGGGGAACATCTTGAATATGACTTAAATAGTAATATCTTACGCTATAATCAGAAGACCTATTTCTATGATGGGAATTACCGAACCACCGATGATTATAATGAACGAGGACAAATAACAGAGGATGCTCAAAGTGGAACAAGGATAGAGTATACTGTAGGAGGTTTGCCGCTAACCATAAATAATAGAGAAGGTTCTAAAGCAATAGTTTATTCTTACTTTGCTGATGGAAGCAAATACTCTGCGATAAGTAAAACCGGAGAGGGGTATATCTATAGAGGGAATTTCTTATATTGTAGAAATGCTGAAGGGAATGAATATATAGAAAGCATTAAGACTAAAAATGGACGAATAATAAATGAAGATGGCGGCCCGAAATATATTCATTTTACTAGTGATCTTATAGGCAGTAGCCAAGCCCTTGTCGAATTAGATGGAACACAAGCTAATATTCGAGAGCAAGATACATATCTTCCTTATGGACGAAGGTACATAGATGCTGATTACAGGACAGAAAGTACTAATAGATATCGTTTTTCAGGAAAGGAAGAACAGAGGGTTGGATGGTATGATACTCCATATATAGATTTCGGAGCGAGATTTTATAATCCTCAAAGTGGTAGCTGGTTAGGCCCTGACGAGAAAGCCCTGTCGTATCCATATTTGAGTCCGTATAGTTACTGCGGAAGCGATCCCATAAATTTCTATGACCCGGATGGGAATAATCCTATTTATTCCAATACTGGCCAATTTTTAGGTACAGATGCAAATGGTTTGCAAGGAGAATATTTAATAATGAACGAAAAAGATTTTGTTCAAGGAATGTCACATAATATTTCAGTTTCTTTAAGTTTAGATCGAAATTTGTTGGGTGATTCTATAAAGAAATCTATTCAATCCCAATATAGTCAATTAGCATTACGTCCAGATTATGATGGATATTTAACATTAAAAGAGGCGAATGAATGGTATAGATCCGGTAGTGGAGAAGCTCTATTTGCTGCCTTTGATAAATTATCAATCCCAAAATTAGATTTAGATAAATTAGAAAAAACGAACAATGGTGGTTACCGAGTTAATTTATTTAAAGATGGAAAATTAAAAGACGCATTAGTATATGGGCAAATTATTGTATATAGAACGACCTCTGGTAATTTGTATAGTAAGTATGATATTTATGATTTTGATAAGCATGTGGGGAATGGTTTTTCTGTTTGGTTAAGAAATTTTTTAACTTCTTTAGGCCAAGTACACGCTGGTTCTGGGACATCCTTTGTAATTTATTTTTATGGTGAAAAAAATAATTAGTTTTTGTATTATAATAGTAGGATACATTATATTTACATCTGGTGGTTGTTCTGATTATACGCTCAATCTTGGAGGCGGCTACAATTTTGCTCAGGTTAATAGTTTAGAACGGGTAATAGGAAAATCTAAAGTCAAGGGTGTATCATCAATTTTAATCCCACCTGATGTTATTCTAGTTGTATATAATGATGATTTTATAATTGTAAAACAGCAAATTTTTAATGAAAGGACACTGAAACATCTTGAAAAGTTCAATTATTGGATAATATTAAAGAGAGTTAGTGTGGAATTAGGCCCTTTTGCATGTGATGAATTTATAAAAATGTGTAATATTCATAATATCCCTAATATATTATATGACCATGTGTTTGAGGTAAACTCATATGAGAATTATGATGTTATAGAATTATCTAAGAAATGATGTTGCTACCTCTGTGTTTAAGAGAAATCTTATAAAACAGTTTGGAAAGGAAGGACTTGAAGAAGGCGTGGAATATGAAGTTCACCGTGTATTTCCGGTGAAATTTGCCGATAAGTTTGACGTTGCGGAAAGTTCCGCTATTTCTAAATACTTGATTAAAAGAAAAATTTATATATTTGCAAAATGTAATGTAGGTGTTTTGTGTATGCAAAACATAAACTGATAACCAATAAGTGACTTGACTAAGACTTTTTAGTCATCCTCATTTAGGGAAAATATAATATAGACAATGGTTGTGTGAGGGAATATAGTTTCGCAAGTCGCGCAACTGTTAAGAATCACATAATAACCTACTTGCGAAACTTGAGTTAATTATGAATACGCTATTTTATTTTGTGCCGGCGGCGTCAGTGGTAGCATTGATATTTGCCGCGATTTTTTATCGACAGATGAGAAAAATGGATGAAGGTACACCTACAATGAAACAAATTGCCGCGTATGTTAGAGAGGGCGCAATGGCTTACTTAAAACAGCAATATAAGGTTGTAATCATCGTTTTCGCCGTTTTAGCTTTATTTTTTGCAATTTTAGCCTACGGCTTCGGACTTCAAAACCCATGGGTGCCATTTGCCTTTTTAACAGGTGGACTTTTTTCTGGTCTTGCCGGATTCATTGGCATGAAGACAGCTACCTACGCTTCTGGCAGAACGGCAAATGCATGCCGAAAAAGCCTGAATGCCGGGTTGAAAGTAGCATTTCGTTCAGGTGCAGTCATGGGACTGACTGTTGTGGGACTTGGCCTACTCGATATCAGTGTATGGTATTGGGTATTAGGACAGTTCTATGATGTGAATGAGGCACAGAATCTAGTGATTATAACCACGACTATGTTGACATTCGGGATGGGAGCATCCACTCAGGCATTATTCGCAAGAGTAGGAGGTGGCATTTACACTAAAGCGGCCGATGTCGGAGCAGATATAGTAGGTAAAGTGGAAAGCGATTTACCGGAGGACGATCCACGTAATCCAGCTACTATAGCTGATAATGTGGGTGATAATGTAGGAGATGTGGCTGGAATGGGAGCTGACCTGTACGAGTCGTATTGTGGATCTATCCTTTCAACTATGGCTTTGGGAGCCTCTGCTTTTTTTATGCAAGGTTCTGAACTTCAGACTAAAGCGATTATTGCACCTATGCTAATAGCGGCAGTGGGAGTGCTTCTTTCTGTAGTATGTGTTTTTACTGTACGCACTAAAGAAGGTGCTGGGATGAAAGAGTTACTTAACTCCATGAGTTTCGGAACTAATTCTGCTGCAATTTTAAGTGGTCTAGCTACTTTTGGGATTCTAGCATTAGTGTTCGGTACGCAGACCAATTCGTGGTGGCATCTTTCTCTTTCAGTAATAAGCGGTTTACTAGCGGGAGTAGTCATAGGTAAGAGTACCGAATATTATACATCTCACTCGTATAAACCAACTAGGAAACTGGCAGAAAGTGCACAGACTGGCCCTGCTACGGTGGTTATAAGTGGAGTGGGATTAGGTATGATATCTACTTGTATCCCGGTAGTTACCATAGCGTGTGCCATTATTCTATCCTATCTTTGCGCTATCGGCTTCGATGTTAAGAATATGCTTTCCGATGCTAATCTTTCCTTAGGCTTATATGGAGTTGCTATAGCTGCTGTAGGAATGCTATCTACACTTGGAATTACATTGGCTACAGATGCTTATGGTCCTATAGCCGATAATGCCGGAGGAAATGCCCAGATGAGCGAACTAGAACCTCAAGTAAGGGAACGTACGGATGTGTTGGATGCTTTGGGCAATACTACAGCGGCAACAGGAAAAGGCTTTGCAATAGGATCTGCTGCACTTACCGCACTTGCATTGCTTGCCTCATATATAGAAGAGATAAAGATTGCAGTTGGAAGGGTGGCTGATGCTACTATTAACGGTGTAAGTGCGGCGAGCGCGTCTATTTCGGATGTATTAGAGTATTACAATGTCTCTTTAATGAATCCAAGTGTGCTTGCCGGTGTATTCATCGGAGCCATGATGTCTTTCTTATTCTGTGGACTAACAATGAATGCCGTTGGACGGGCGGCACAGAAGATGGTAATGGAAGTTCGCAGGCAATTTGCCGAAATAAAGGGGATACTGACAGGCGAGGGGACTCCGGATTATAAAAAATGCGTAGAAATCTCTACAAAAGCAGCTCAGTATGAAATGCTTATACCTTCACTTGTAGCTATTTTAGTGCCTATCGCAGTGGGGTTGGTATTTGGCGTAGCTGGAACACTTGGCCTTCTTATAGGGGGATTAGGTTCTGGTTTTGTGCTCGCTGTATTTATGGCCAATTCTGGTGGTGCATGGGATAATGCAAAAAAATATGTGGAAGAGGGACACCTGGGAGGAAAGAATTCGGATGCTCACCATGCTACTGTGGTAGGAGATACCGTGGGAGATCCATTTAAGGATACATCTGGCCCTTCAATTAATATTCTTATAAAACTGATGAGTATGGTGTCTATAGTAATGGCAGGGTTAACAGCAGGAGTACATTTATTATAAGGGATATAACAGATATTTATTTCTGAGGTCGGCATAGTCTTGAAGCTCCTTTTCCCAACTATTGGAAATCGCTTCGCTACTTTCGCCGGCCTCGATCATTTTTCTAACTTTATCTGTTCCTGAAAGCAGGTCGAAAAAGCGTCCACCACCTATGAAAAAATGCTCTTTATCAAGATATCTATTATAAGCATCAATGATGAAGTCGTAATGCACGCCTTTTCTGAAGATTTCTTCGAGAGACATTTCTCTTAGAGATGTTCCGTAACAAATCATGTCTTTATATGGCGGATTTTTAGCTCCAGTCATGCTATGAGGGGTAAATTCATAGTCTCCGCTCATCTGTGGAGCACCATAAATTTCAAAAGGGAATGGTGTACCCCTTCCTAGAGATACATTTGTTCCCTCGAAATAGCAGGTGGATGCATATAGGTAAATGGCTTTCATGTCCTTTAGGTTTGGCGAAGGGCTCATAAGCAGGTGATACCTCGTACTATGGGTGTACCCGAGACATTTAACGATGAATAAATTACATTTTGTGCCATTTTTCAGCCAGCCTTCTTCATTGGCCATATAGGCCAATTCTCCTAGTGTAAGACCATGTACAGTGGCGATTGGAAGACCTCCTACACCCGATTTGAAGTCCATCGAAAGTACTGGACCACCTATGTAGAAGCCATTAGGATTAGGTCGATCCAGTAGTATCACATCTTTCCCCATCTTAGCACATTCTTCCATAAGGGAGAGCATGGATATGTAATAAGTGTAATATCTTAGACCTACATCTTGAATGTCTATAACTAGGGCATCTATCAAAGCAATTTTCTCTGAAAGCTGCCAGCTTCTTTTCCCATAAAGAGAGTAGATGGGAATGCCTGTTTTTTCATCTATTCCACTCGAAACATTTTCTCCAGCATCGGCAACGCCTCTAAATCCATGCTCTGGAGAAAAAATGGCTCGGACATCAATCCCGTCATTTAAAAGACAATCCACTATATGAGAACCATATACTGGTTTTCTGCCAGAAATCGTAGTACCGAAAGGAATTAATGAGTTCTGCTCGTCAATGCCACATCCAGCAGGAGAAAGAAGTCCTTCGGAATAGTCTCCTACGATACCACTTTGGTTACTGAAAAGTCCTACTCTTTTCCCTTTAAGCAAAGGAAGATATACATCGCTTCTTTCATCTCCCAGTACAATCCTTTCTTGTCCGAAAGCACATGGTAAGAACGTAAATGTGGTGACGATTAAGGTGAGTGTGATTCTATAAATGAAGTTCATCCCTGGTCTTGAAATTATCAGGTAGAGTCATTCCATATACGCTATCACGAAGAAAACTTCTAAGAGCCTCTATCGAGTTGAAAGTGCTTAATTGCTGTGGTTCGATGGTCTGGCCAATGCCAATACGCATCTGTTTCCCTCTTTTGTTCATGAGTTCGCTAGGAAGTTTTAAAAGTCTTATCTTCCAATCGATTAGCCCTAGCAAATAATAGAAATTAGAATTTCTATCAAAAAAGCGTATTGGAACTACTGGGACATTTAGTTTCTTTATGAGTCTAATAGCTCCTGTCTGCCAATCACGATCTCTGATGATCCACCCCTCTTTAGGCTTTAGATCGGATACAGCTCCCGAGGGGAAAAGCGATAGAACTCCGCCATTGTTTATCTGTTCTATGCACTGTTTTACTCCATAAATGCTCTCTTTTGTAGCTGCTTTTTTCTCTTCGCCAGTAGGGGTTACGGTTATAAGATTGCCATTCATCCTTTTTGCCAATCCTAAGATTTTATTGACCATTACTTTCATATCTGGCCGTATGTGTCCGATTAGATCCACTAATGCCAATCCGTCTGCGCCACCATAAGGATGGTTACTTATAGTGATGAACGGCCCTTTAGGAAGTTTATCAAGGTCCATACCTCCTACGGTGTAATCGATACCGAATTTATCCATGAAGGCTCTTGCGAAATCGGGGCCCTCATATAGACTGCATTCTCGGTATGCTTTGTTTAACTTATCAAGTTTAGTTAGTTTTTCTACAGCGTTAAAAACGACAGAACCCCCTTTCGTCTTGAAAAAGGGGGCAGCTGCATATATTATTTCTTTTGTGTATAAGTCTTCAGCCATTGAGTTACTTTTTACGAGGGTCTATCTTAGCATAATATTTCGCATCATGGTAGATGGTAGTTAAATAAACGAATAATAATAAGACTACGATTACACCTCCGACTATATCAAATAAACCTAATTCAATTGGCATTCCGAAAAGGGAAGTGCTCAAAGAAAACTCACGAAGTGGATGTATTAGCACTAAGAGAGTGTTGATTATGACCATGATGATCCTTAATTCTGTAGGACCTAGTTTTATGTAAGTTAACTTAAATTCTCCTTTAAGGTGCGCATTTACATCTACGTTCATGCTTAAAAGTAGATAGAGTATTAGTGCCGCAATGGCAATACCTGGATGATGGAGCAGAGCAGAAAATCCTATGCCCAAGAACATGATACATTCATTGATTCCATCAATTGTATGGTCCAAATAGAATCCATATATAGGCCTTTGCTGATTTCTAACTCTCGCAAGTGTTCCATCTAAGGAGTCTCCATACCAATTAACAAAAAAACCAAAACTACTTAACCACAGCCAATTGATATTCCAATTAGTAAGAATATAACCGGTACCTATTATTAGAGCTCCTATGAATCCTAAAAATGTAAGATGATCGGATGTTACCCATTTAGGCTGTTTCCCTGCTAAATAAACCAATGCTTTTTTCTCAGCAGCGTTGATAATAGATGTTTGAATTCTATTGGATTGTTTTATCTCCATTATTCTGTATGTTAATAAGTTACAAATAGTAATATGTAAGTATACATGGACTCATATTCGACCCTGCGAAACTTTGACGACAAAACCAAGAGTCCCGCATATAGGCGAAATCAGCATGTCACTTTGTTACAAAAGTACTACAAAAAATGTGCATTAACATAATTCTTCGTAAAAAATGTACCAAACATTTAATAAAAGCTACCGATTTGTAACTTTTATTAAAATGATAATGATTCAGAACATTTCTTATTTGAAACCGAATCTATCCTCGAAAATCTACTATAAATCTTTACCAACTTATTTTTACGCTTACTTATTAAGATGATGTAGGTTATTATTTGAAAGTTTCTAAAGATAAATCTGAAACAATTTTAAGTGTTCTTAAAGCGATAAATATTTAGTATTTTTGTAAACTATGATGCATGATTTTCCTTTATTTTGGTTCGTGGTAGTGTTTGTAGCATACACTGCGGTATTGTTCGCAATATCCTATTACACAAGTAGGAATGCAAGTAAAAATTCTTTTTTCGGAGCAGAGCATAAAGCTCCTTGGCCTTTGGTAGCTTATGGTATGGTAGGGGCTTCAATATCGGGTGTTACATTTATCTCTGTGCCTGGCAATGTGTGGGTGCAGAATTTTTTCTATATGCCCCTTGTTCTAGGGTTTGTGGGGGGATATATTGTTATAGCTAAGGTGTTGCTACCGTTGTATTATAAAATGAATTTGACTTCCATCTATACTTATTTGGGGGAAAGATTTGGCGCAAAAACTTACAAAACAGGAACTACGGTGTTTATGATATCTAGAATCCTAGGGGCCGCAGTCAGGATTTTCGTGGTGATAGTGGTGTTATTTTCCTTTTTGCCAAGGCATCTTCAGGAATCAGGAGTGTGGGCCTTTGCTTTGCTAGCTTTGATTTTCCTTACATTGCTCTATTTATATACATACAAAGGAGGGGTGAAGACAATAATATGGACAGATGCTCTTCAGACTACTTTTATGTTACTCGCTGTAGGTCTTACAATATATCATATATGCAAGAGTATGGATTGGAGTGCAAAAGATATGGTAGATGGCGTAGCATCTTCCTCATATGTCGCGATGTTCGACTGGAATTGGGGACATGCCACTAATGCGGTGAAGCAGTTCGTGTCGGGAGTATTTGTCACTATAGCTATGACTGGACTTGACCAATCCATGATGCAAAAAAATCTGGCATGCAAAGATATAAAGGCAGCTCAAAAAAATATGTATACTACATCTATAATAATAGTAGTGGTCAATTTCTTCTTCCTCCTTTTGGGTGCACTTTTATGTGTGTTCGTCTCTTCTCATGGCGGTTTTGAGGCTATGGGCATTACTAAGACAGATGAGATGTTTCCTACTATCGCCAGTAGGTATTTTGGCGTAGGTTTGGGCGTGTTCTTTCTTATAGGACTTATATCAGCAAGTTATCCGTCGGCAGGAGCTGCTCTTACTTCATTGACAACATCTTTTTGTGTGGATTTTTTGCATACAAAGGAGGAACGAACTAGAAAAAGAGTTCATGCTGCCATGGCTGCAGTTTTTTTCGTCCTCTTGGTGGTGCTATATGTGTTAAGTAATGATGCAGTGGTTAATTTAGTATACAAATTAGCATCATATACTTATGGTCCTTTGTTGGGTATGTTTTTCTTCGGTATTTTAACGAAGCGTAAAGTTAGAGACGGAGCATCGCCATATATAGCGGCTGCATCACCATTGGCATGTCTAGCATTAAATGTGTTGCTACGAAAAGTAGTTGGGTTTGATTTGGGTTTTAGTTTATTGATAATCAATGGAGCCTTGACTTTTATCGGGTTGTGGCTTGTAAGTAAAAAGAGTAATGATTTTAATAGCAGATAGTGGTAGTACCAAGGTAGATTGGGCATATTTTACTTCTAAAGGAGAAGAAGGTAGAGTGAAAACCATGGGAATTAATCCTGCCCATGTCAGTGATGAGGCTATAGTAGCCGTGTTGTCAGGAGAAATTCTTCCGCTGGTTTCCGAAGTGGATTCTATTCATTTTTTTGGAGCCGGAGTTGTGGGAGAGCAGATGTGCACTAGGCTCAAGGATTGTTTTCATGCTGTGTGGCCAGATGCTAAGGTTGAAATTCTTTCTGATGTATTGGCAAGTGGCTTGGCTTTATTTGGAAAAGGCCGTGGTATTTCATGCATTCTTGGGACTGGCTCTAATAGTTGTCTTTACGAAGATGGTAAGATTTTATCAAGCGTGAAAGCAGGGGGATTTATCTTAGGCGATGAAGGTGGAGGCGTTTGGATAGGGAAAGAATTGATTAAGGATTATGTTAAGGGTATAATGCCTACACACTTGTTTAAGAAAATGGAGGACGAATATAAGCTCTCATATCCTGAAATAGTGAGCAGGGTTTATCGTGAGGAGAGACCAGCTGCATATTTGGCAGAGTTTTGCATGTTTGCTGCACAAAACTCTACAGACCCTTATATAGAGGCTCTGGTAAAACGCGGATTCAAGGAATTTTTAGTTCGCAATGTCATGCGTTACGAAGGATTTTCCGATGAACAGGTTGGCTTCGTGGGCTCTGTTGCATTTAATTTTCAGGATTGGCTTTTAGATGTATGTGCCGCTGAGAATGTGAAGGTTAAAAAGATTATAAAGGCGCCTATAGATGCGTTGATAGAGTACTATAAAACACAAGGGGAATGAAAGTAACTGAAAGTTCGTCTAGATATTCTAATCTGGACAAGATGTCTGTTCGCGAATTGTTGGAGGGTATAAACAAGGAAGACTGTAGTGTGCCTATCGCTGTGGGCAAGTGTATACCTCAAATAGAGAAGTTGGTAGATGGTGTAGTTGAGCGCATGAAAAGGGGTGGCAGAGTATTTTACATAGGAGCCGGGACATCTGGAAGGCTAGGTATAGTGGATGCTTCTGAAATTCCTCCCACTTATGGGGCCCCATTTGATTTATTCATAGGCCTTATAGCAGGAGGCGATAGTGCTATAAGGAAGGCTGTAGAAGGTGCTGAAGATGAGAGAGATGGCGCGTGGAAGGACTTGGAGACTTATTCTCCTAGGCCTGAGGATACATTAGTGGGCATAGCTGCAAGTGGAAGTACTCCATATGTAGTGGGGGGAATAGAAACTGCTAGAAAACATGGACTTCTCACTGCTTGTATTTGTTGTAATCCTGATTCTGCAGTAGCTGAGGCAGCTGAAATACCTATAGTCGCGGTCGTAGGGCCTGAATTCGTAACAGGAAGTACTAGAATGAAGTCTGGAACTGCCCAGAAACTGATACTGAATATGATATCTACTTCAGTTATGATTCGGATGGGCCACGTTCATGGAAATAAGATGATAGATATGCAGTTATCTAATGCGAAACTAGTGGACCGTGGCACCAAGATGATTATGGATGAGTCGGGTATTACCGAGTATGAATATGCTAAAGGGCTGCTTTTAAAGTATGGTTCTGTGCGTGCTGCGTTAGATTCCCTGTCAAACAAATAATATGTCATCTTAAGATCATTTCTAGGACTGAAAGGAATGCTCTTAAAAAACAGGGTGGCGAATGGGGATGAAAAAGGTTTTTAAAAATGTAAAATTAAATGGGTGGAGATAGCATTATAATAAAGAATGCAAGGGTAAATAACCTGAAAAGTATTTCCCTATCCATACCACGCGGTAAATTGGTTGTCGTTACCGGGGTTTCTGGCTCTGGCAAATCCTCTCTGGCTTTCGATACTCTTTTTGCTGAAGGGCAACGCCGGTTCGCTCAAAGCATGAGTTCTTACGCCAGACAGTTTTTAGGAAGGATGAGTAAACCTGACGTGGATTATGTTGAGGGGATACCTCCTGCTGTGGCTATCGAACAGAAGGTGAATATAAAAAATCCGCGCTCTACAGTAGCCACTACAACAGAGATTTACGATTACCTCCGCTTGATATACGCTAGAATAGGCAGGACTTATAGCCCGATTTCAGGTCAGGAGGTGCGAAGTGATAGCCCATCGGATGTTATAGCATGGCTCCACGAGCACGAATCGAATATCAGCACAGTTTATGTGCTTTCGAAAGGGGAATGGGGAGAAGACCCTGTGTCTCGGCTTTTGTATTTGAAAGAACAAGGATATAGCCGATTGTTAATTGGTGCTGAAGTGGTGCGTATAGATGATTTCCTAGCAAGCGGACAGCATGTATTCCAACAGGAATCTTTCTTGTTGATAGATCGTTTTAAAGACCTTTCCGATAATACCAGACTTTTGGCATCTATAAACGATGCCTTTAAGGTGGGGAACGGTGAGATGTTTCTAAGTGTGGATGGAGAGATAAAGCGTTTTTGTGAAAGATTTGAAAGAGATGGGATGGTCTTTTCTCGGCCCAATGACTACATGTTCAGTTTCAATAGTCCTTTGGGTGCGTGTCCTGTATGTGGCGGTTTGGGAAAAGTTATAGGCATTAGCGAGGATTTAGTTATCCCAGATAAAACTAAAAGTATTTATGATGGAGCGATAGCTTGTTGGAGGGGAGAGAAGATGGGCTGGTTTAAAGATTCGCTCGTAAATAATGCATCTCGTTATGGGATAGATATTTTTGCTCCATATTGTAAATTGGACGAAAAGTCTAAGGAAGTGATTTGGAATTCTCGAAGCGAAAAGGATAATCCTAATACTATAGTAGGGATAAATGAATTTTTCGAATGGGTTGAAACTCAGAAGTATAAAATACAATATAAGTACATGCTCAGCAGGTTCAGTGGAAAGGCTGTATGCCCTGCGTGCCATGGATCTCGCTTGAAAAAAGAGGCGTTATATGTAAGAGTCGGTGGAAAAAATATCAGCGAGGTTTTGTCTATGAGTGTAGAAAAGGCCTATGAATTTTTTACTCAATTGGCCTACAACGACAGTGAATGGAAGATAGTTAAGGAAGCTCATAATGAGATAACGGATAGGCTAAAGTGTCTTGAAGATGTGGGCTTGGGATACCTCACGCTTAATAGAAGTTGTAATACATTATCAGGTGGAGAAAGCCAACGCGTTAATTTGGTTTCTGCATTGGGAAGTTCGCTTGTCGGATCTATGTATGTGCTAGATGAACCATCGGTGGGGCTTCACCCGCGAGATACTCGAAATCTTTTGAAAGTGCTCATCAGGTTACGAGATTTGGGTAATACTGTCATAGTTGTCGAACATGACGAAGAAATAATTCGTGCAGCTGATATCCTGATAGATATGGGCCCTCTGGCTGGTGTCAATGGTGGCGAGATTATGTTCGAGGGACATTATTCTGATAATTTGCCTCAAAATGTTATAGACAAATCTCTTACGCTTCAGTATCTTCAAGGTAAAAGAGAAAGGTATCATCGAGAAAAACGACAACCTAATTATTTTATCGAGGTAAAAGGAGCCATGGAGCATAATTTGAAGAATATCGATGTGCGTATCCCTTTGGGGGTGCTTACGGTGGTAAGTGGCGTGTCAGGCTCTGGCAAATCTACTTTGGTAGGAGATATTCTTTATCCTGCTTTATTCAGATATTTTAATGACAGTGGAGATAATCCTGGAGCATTTCGCTCTCTTGATGGCAGTCTAGATAGAATAAATTCGGTGGAGTATGTGGATCAAAATCCTATAGGTAAAAGTACAAGGAGCAATCCGGTTACATATTTGAAAGTATATGATTTAATCCGTAAGCTTCTTTCAGATCAGCCTCTTGCTCGACTCTCTGGTTTTGGCCCATCGTGGTTTTCCTTTAATCAGGATGGAGGGCGTTGCTCAGAATGTCAGGGTGAAGGAGTGGTTACTATACCCATGCAGTTTATGCCAGATGTAACTATGGTGTGCGAAGAATGTGGAGGGAAAAGGTTTAAGTCGGATATATTGGAGGTTAGATATAGAGGGAGAAATGTAGACGATATTTTGAATATGTCTATTGCACAGGCGATTGATTTCTTTGGAAGTGCCCCAGAGGGCGAGGCAAAAGAGGTAGCACTTCGCCTGCAGCCATTGGTAGATGTGGGGCTGGACTATTTGAAATTGGCTCAGAGTTCATCTACTCTCTCGGGAGGCGAAAGCCAAAGAATAAAATTAGCCTACTTCCTTTCTCTTGGAAAGGAAAAATCACGCAAAGGTAAGACTTTGTTTATTTTCGATGAGCCTACAACAGGACTTCACTTTTATGATGTGGACAAGTTGCTGAAGAGTTTTGATGCTTTGCTCGAAATGGGACATTCTATTTTAGTCGTTGAGCATAATCCGGATGTTATAAAGTCTGCAGATTATATTATTGATTTAGGTCCAGAAGCAGGGGAGCGAGGTGGCGAAATCGTATATGCTGGCCCGCCAGAGGGAGTAGGACCATACCTTGAGGATAATCCACCGCTTAAGATAATCTTTGGATAGGGCTGGTACTGTTATTTGGAATACGGATGAAAAATGAGTATGTTTGCACCTATGAATAAATTACATCTAATGTTACTATCACTTTGCGCGTTAGTTAGTTGCGCTCAAAGTAAAAATGAAAATGCAGATATGGAAAATCCAGTAGTCGAAGCTATCATGTCCAGACGTTCCATCCGTCATTATACGGAACAGCCTGTAGAAAGAGAAAAATTATTGAAGATTGCCCAGTGTGGTGTAAACGCACCTAATGCTATGAATAAGCAGGAATGGGAGGTGAGAATAGTTGATAGTCAGGAGTATTTCACTGCCCTTACAGAGCTTATGAAAAAGAAGATGCCGCAGATGATAAGAACTGATGAACCAGGCTTTCGTAATGCATTCCGTAATGCCACTGCAGCCATATTCATTGCATCTCCTGCTGATGATCCTTCAGGCATGCTTTTACAGAATGTAGGGCTTATGAGTGAGAATATATGTCTTGCTGCTCAGTCTTTAGGACTTGGCACATGTATAATGGGTAGTCCTGCCATGTATATGAATTCAGACCCTGCAGCAAAGCCGTATTTGGATAAACTCGGATTTAGTGAAGGCTATCGTCTTCAAATTGTTATAGCAGTAGGATATCCTGACGAGGCTCCAGAGGCTAAGCCACGGGATTATAGCAAGATAAAGTTCGTAGAGAATTAAAAAGCACACACAGGGTACATCGCAGTTACTGTAAAACCACCTGGAAAGTAGGGTTCTTTAGTGGTTGCAACAATATAAGAGCGATAATCACTAAAATCCAAAAAGTAGGCTACATTTTGGACACTTTGAGTGTTAGGACATTCAGTAGAGGATATGTATTTTAAAGTCTGATATAAGTATTGGCTATCTTGGGGGTTTAACTTAAGGTATGAGTCTCTGATAATAGTAGCAGTCTCGACTTCCTTTAGGGCTCTTGAGATGTGGTATGCGTCATCTACATCTTTATCAGCTAACATGTGTAGTTCCTTTATGGACGGGATATACCATCCTGTGCTTGTGGACGGAGCAGGGTATGTGCTGATAAAATCGTTTAGATCTTCGGCACTTTGTACTATGGAGCCTTTTCCTGACGCTCTGCACCATTCGTTGTAGGCGAAAAGAATCTGTGTGTTCTGGTACCCCAGTATTCTATTTAAATCGTCTTCTGTCATTTCAAGTGAAGCGATAGATGCGAACTCGGATTTGTCTTTGCGAGAAAAATCGCCACCTTTTTGAAAATTCATTATAAGCTCGTCGTTTGTAAATTCACCACTTGGTTTTTGCCAGTATGTATTTTTTTTATAATATAATGCTACTGCAAGTCCGTGTGTGCAATATGGATAATCTTTCGATCTAATTTTATCGTCGCCAAGTGAGGCCGGAGTAATGCGCCCAGAAGGGTCTGTATCGGAAGGCGTCCAAAAGACTATGGCTCTAACCTTTGCTTTTTGTTCTTCGGTAAGGGTGGCGTCTTTAGAGATTAAAGTGCCATCATCTAATAGAAAGTCACCGCGTTGGATAGTGTAGTCGATTTCGGTAACTGAAGCTCCTTCTACATTATATTTATTATATGCACCTGCATTGATGTTCTTAGGAACAATCGTGAACACTTTGTTAGGACCATAGAATCCTTCGATGGTAGGTGTGGTTGCGGATTTAGGATTGATTATATATCTATATGAATCACCCATGAACCTCGGTATGGCATTTCCCTGAAAGTCAATATCTGGAAGAATTGTATAATCAGGAACTTTCGTGTCTGTAAACTTATAAACTGTTTTAGGCAGATCGATTACGGCAAGCGACATTCTGTGTGTCATAGAGAAGGAAATGCGAAGGAGCTTATCTTCTCCTATGATGGCAGTCCCTTTAGCGGTCATAAGGTCGGAATCGTCATAAGATTCAGCAGAACTTTGATTTTCAGAAGGCTGCCATGAATCTATAAGGGGAGAGAAAAACTCTATGTCGGTAAGGGCAGCACCAGAAGATGTATCTGATGTTTTCCCTTGCATGTCCTTGCTGTAAGGGTAATAGAGGAGGTATTGTTCGTTTGGGAGTCCGGCAGCTAATTCTATCGTATCGTCTGCGTATGGCTTCCAGACTATTTCCTGTGATACTGCATCTTTTTCCGCGATTAATTGAATGTTATTATAAATGACTTTTCCGTCTCTAATGATATATAATCCGCAACAATCTCCTGCCGTGAATTCAGTGGTGTAGCCTTTATCCATCGAACGGGTGGAAATTGAAGATGAGTAGCCATTGTCTGCTATTTCGAAAGAAACTCTGCACTTGTTTTCTTGTGGTATAGGACTTATGTTATCGGTGCATGAATATATAAGTGAAACCGATAAAGATATGAGTATAAGCAGTTTTTTGTTCATGACCTGTCTTGTTTAATAATCAGTGTGTAATACTGAGGGTGAAAAAATATGTTAAAAGGCACAGACTGCACGAACTTTATATTCGATACTTTTATACATATTCCATGAATACGAATATTTAAAACCTTGTATAAAAGCGTAATTGTTGTGGAAGAGTTCTGTTGATGTCCAATACCATTCATTGTCAGAATTGATGCCTAAAATATCTTGACTTCCTGCGGCGGAAATGGACGAGTTGACAATATCTCTATTTTCAGTAAGTTTCTTTTCTTCACATCTTTCGTATATGTCATCTACATCTTTGTTACCGAGTATATATAATTCTTTTGCAGATGGGAGAAACCACCCGGTGCTATTAGCAGGTGCTTGATGTTCTATGGTATAACCTTCAAGTTGTCCAACAGGCAGAACTCTATTAACGGATGAACTGCGATTTAGGCGGTTGTATTCTTTAATGATTTTCGTGTTTTGATATCCAAGAATCAGATTTATATTACTTGTCTTTTCTATATATGAAGATATTGCTTTGTAGTCTCCTTTATCCAGAGGAGTGAAATCATCTGATTCTAGAAAGGCTTGAATGTTTGTATTTTCATTATGGGACCACACGGTTTTGGTAGATACATCATAAAGCGATACAGCCAATCCGTGTGTGCAGCTAGGGAAGTCTTTAGCCATAATTTTATCATCCGTTAAAGATGCTGGCGTTAGTCTGCCTTCGCTTGGGCTATCTTTAGGTACCCAAAACACGATTCCTGCAACTGTTTTTCCTGAAATTGGCTGGGGTTTTGGTTCTGCTATTACGGGTTCCTTGCTTCCGGAATACCTTCTGCGTAAACCACCATCCGAGATGCTTCCATCTTCGTAGATATAGTCTCCGGCTTTCACTTCATCCGCGCTATAATCGATATATGTTTGAGCTTGCACATCTTCATTACCTCCTGAATTCCAATCTATTATCGGCGTAGACTCAACTTCGAGCCCTGTTGCCTTCACAGTGATTGAATATCTGTTGCATACGCCGCCCTGGAGATTACCTTCGTTTTCTGCCTTAGGCGTATAGGAGAACTCTTTTCCTTTAATGCCAATTATTATAAGGGTTTTGCCTGTCATGTTTTGTGGAACCAAAACGGCTTCGTATGCCTTTGTGGTGGCATTATAATATGGAATAATCTCTCCGTCTGATTGTGCTGCTGTACATAGCATGCCGAGATTGAAAATTGGATTCGGATCTCCGAGCACTTTTACAGAAGCATTCTTTAATTCCTCTTTGCTTATTCCATCGCCATGGGTGAGAGTGAATTCAACTTTAGCCATCTTATGATGGAAACGAAGACAAGTGCTTTGATTGTAAGCTCCTGATTCTATTGCATATAAGAAATCGTACTCTGCATATCCATTGCTTTGATCCGAAATGTCCACATTTGCCTGTATATTATCAGGATACCATGCTCTTATGTAGGCTCTATCTGTGTTTTTCCAATAGATAGTATTATCGTTATCAATAGGCTCTAACGATCCAGAGGAATTTATTTTATATTTCTTATAGTCCAGCATGCCTTCCATGGTGACACCGACAATCTCACCACCAGACCACGAATCCTTACCAGCGGAGCGAGTCTGCATTCGGGCTAGTTCAGATGTCAGATTAAGTGGGTAATTTTCGTACGGAAGAATCGATGAGTTTTCATTTTTTGTGCATGAAAACATGATTCCAAGTGTAAGACTTATCCGCAAAATGGGGCTGGTATGTTTAATTGGCATAACTGAAAGGGTGGATTATTGCATTTTTGCGTCTGCTACATAGCTGCCACCATCGTTCCAATCCTCAATGGTGTTCTCACTTATCGATAGACTTGTTTTCTTTAAGGTAACAGTGTATGTATATGAATAGCCTGGAACAAGTGATGGCTTAATCATATTATTATTGGAAAAGGTCTGGGCATCACTGTCGTTAAGGGTTATTTCGAAGTTGAGGTTATCACTCAACGCTTGCGGAAGCAGAAGCATCGTCAGAGTCATTATTCCATTCGTCGCGTCGAATTCTGCCGCGCAGTTAGAACGCAAATCCCATCCATTTATAACGTTACCAATAGCTGAGGCTGAACCAGAAGTAACGTCAAAGACCCCTTCGTGTATAAGGCCACCCAGTTTGTAAGTAGCATCTTTGAGCAAAGCAGCGTTTGTAAAACCATCTTTATCTGATACTTGGACTTTTAAGATAAGCCTGGACATTTTGTGTTTAAAACTGCAGTTTTCTCCGCCTTTTGCTGTGTTGTCGGTAAAACTTATCAGTGGAGAGTTTTTACTTGCCTTTGCTCCAGTAGCGTAAAGAATGTCCAAGTTTTTTTGAGCTGCTTTAGATGCTTGAGACAGGGTATTTACAGTTATTTTACCATTATCGCCAGGTAGGGTAGAGTTGTTTTCACTTGCTACAAAAGGTGCATAGGCGGCAAAAGTGTAGTCTTCATCGGCTTTTTCGAAGAATATGCCATCAGCGATAGGCGAGAAGTCTGCTTGAGCTTCAATGCTGCTTGTCTGATATCCTACATTTTTATACTTGCTACACATGGTAGAGCCTTGTGGCAATACAGCCATGACGCCTATTTTATCAGAATTCCAAGTGCTATTGGCGTATCGTGGCGATTGGCTACCGATCTCTGCAGTAACCGAAACTCCCATCGCTCTATTTTCTTCTTTAGTACATGCGGCCAATAGAATTACTAAGGCCGAAGCGAGGATAAATGTGCTTTTTTTCATGATATTCATTTCTTTAATATGCATCTATATTACCTTCAAATATTTCATTCCAATCGATGATTCCAGCGCCTGCAACACTTGCTTCTACCGGCAGGGATAGTGTTCCCTTCAGTTGAAGTGGCTGTGTCCTATAGTTGAATTCTTTTAGAAATTCCGTAAGGTCACTTTTAACACTAAGAGAACTTCCGTCGGTAAACAGTATATCCACAGTGAGAGTCTGGTTTTGATCAGGTATAATTCCTAAAAGGCGGAAGAAAAGGGAGAACTCTTTTCCATTTCTTGAAAAAATGTTCTTTGCTTGTGCCGGTTTACTTCTATTTTCTGTCTTTATATCTATGGCTGAGGCTATTCCGCTTAAAGTCGCTGTGGCTTTTTGTACCCGAGAGTAGTCTCCATCAGTTGCTGTCAGCTGAACATCAAGTCTTCGCACCAATTGCTTCATCGGAGCGGTAACGCGCAGCGTGTCATCTGCATTTATGTAAATGTTTCTTGTGAATGAGAAAAGATAACCAGGCGTCGCCGGAATGCATTCATCCGAATCTACATCTGCGGATGCTGATGTCCCTTTAAAAGAGATATGCTCAGGTTCATTGTATATTGCCAATGTGTGTTCTCCCTTGGATAACAGCTGGTTAAAAATATTGGTATTTTTATTTACGACCTGTTTGTAATTATCGGTAAGGATAACATATTCTTTGGGAATATCTGCCTCACTGCTTGAATGGCTCCAATCTACGTTTATTTCAAGAGCCCCCTTGAACGGATGTGGAGTGTTATAAAGAATATCTTTTACACAAGAGGTGATGACAAGAATGGAAATCACCGCTATGACCTTACTATATAATGGCTGTCTTTTCATAACTAATCTATATTCCAAACGAGCGATATCCCGATATTGTTTACTCCCCAAATGCCTTTATCCTCATTTCCTTTACGGACTCTTGTGCTTTCGATCACGGCGTATTTGTCATAATTCACATGCATGTAGCCTGCACCAATGCTGAAATCAAGAGAAAGAGATGATGTTAAGTGAAGCATATACCCGCATGTAACTCCAGCTCCAAGCAGATCCCCTTGTTTTCCGGTATTGTCGAATTTATAATTGAACTGGCCAATCCGCGCATTTGCCCCGATATAAGCTATCTTGCTGGTTCCTAAATAATACCTGACTTCAGGGGATACTTCCCATAAAGCATATCGCTTGTCTATGCCTTCCCATGTCCAATTCGTCCATGCTCCATTCAATAACAAGCCCCAGCCGCTATTTGAGCGCCATTCTATGCCAATATCAGGGGTCATGGTAATCATGTGCAACAGATTGGTGCGCAGATAGAATTTATGCGCAGGCTTTTCTTTTGCTAATACTGGAGCAGGGGATACTTCAGTTTTGACGGGTTCTTCTATTATTATAGATGTGCTGTCATTTGTTTCAGTACTTTGCTGCTCGAAAGTGACAGGCTCTTCTACTATTTCTATGTCTGTTTCTTGCACTGGGATCGGAGGACAAATGCTGTCTGTGACTGTGCGAGATGGTATACAGATGCGCACAATGACGCAATTTCCTTTCAGTGTGCTGTTTCGTGTTATAAAATCTGCCTCTTTAAGGCCTTTCTGTATTATTAATTCTGATTTGACGCGGTTCGAGCGAAGTTTTGCTATTTTGAGGCTTTCGCTCTTACTACTGCCAGAATCGCAAAAGCCTTCCACATATATGGGAAGTATTCCGTTTTGTATATCTTCAATATTATTCTCTACGCTCTCTAAAAGTCTTTCCAATTCTGCCCCATTCCCATTCCACGGGGTGTAGAACATGTCATTGCCTGCAATGAAGCGAAAAGTGAATATTGAATCGGTTTGGGATTCCTTCGATACGGCGAGGAATGCAGTAAGACACAGGAATAAGGGAATAAGTAGAATTTTCTTCATTATGGTTTGTTTGTACTACTTTACTAGATTTAGCAATGCAAATAAACCAAAATATTTTTGAATAGAATATGGTTATGAGAGTGGCGAAGTTGGTTCTTTGTTGGAATCGCACTTCTTTGTCTTTTAGTCTATTTGATTTTTGTTAAATAGTCTAATTTTTGTGATTTATGCTATTTTGCCATTAACTTTCGCCACTTGGCAGGAGTGTATCCTGTGTTCTCTTTAAATAGACGAATGAAGTGGCTTGAAGACAGAAATCCCGATTTTTCTGCAATATCGGAGATTATCAATTTGGGATATTGTGCCATTATATTTTTAGCATAATCTATCCTAAGTCTAGTGATCCAGTCACAAAAGCTTATCCCGTAAGTTGTTTTTATGTATTCGGACAAATATGTGCGGTTGCTAAGCAATGTATCGGCTAATTCTTTAATTGTAAGGCCCGAGTGTAGATATCCTTCTGTTTCTATCCATTCCGATATTCTTTTTGCCAATTCATTATGGTAGGCTGGTTTTTCATTTGGAGTGCAAATTGAAGATTCCAATTCTTCTGAGGTGATGGCCTTTTCGACTTGTTCGTAAAATAGGAGATAATTTTGATAGCAGCAAAATAGATATACATAAAATGGGACAGAGGATAATATCCAAACAGGTATATATTTATCCGGAAGGAATGTAAGCAAACTGCATCCTATACCGAATATGATAGCCCAATATGTAAATATAGAAAGCCAATGGATATAGTTGCCGATATCATCGGCTTGAGTTTCCCCGAAAGTTTGGATAGCCGTATGATATGCTTTTAAAAGTCCGCGTGAGAGGATAAGTCCGTAAATCAATAATAACCCAGAGAGAATGTAAAGAGCTATTATTTCTGTACGCCCTTGCGGAAGAAAGAATAGTATAATGCAGGCCAATGCGGAGAAAACTAGCCAAGAGCCTATATTTGCAAATAAATTTTTGCGTGTTAGGTATCCATGCTTTAAAAGAATATTTAGTGCGGTACTGAATAGCCAATAGCATAGGAAGTAAGTGGAAATGTTGAGTAAAACTGCAGCATCAGGGTTAAAGAATCGGATTTTAAAAACGAAATGTGCCATATAGTTAAAAGATAGCAACAATACGGCGACCCCCATGATACGGCGTGAGCGTAGATAGTTGTCAAAAGTAGATCTAGGCGGAACTTTCGCAAATAAAAAGTAAAACCCTATAAAAAACATCAGCGGTAGGGCTATACAAAGAGAATAGTTATATATAGATGATTCTATCATGAGGTGTTTTATTATCTACGCAAATTTAGTAAAATTTAATGTCTATCTTCATATTCACGCCATTTGGCCTTTGCTTCTCATTGTGAACGGCGGCGAGTGGGATAAAGCGTTAGCGAATGCTATAAAAGAAAATTAAATATAAATCGGAAGAAGGTTATTTTTTTACGTTTCTAAAAAGAGTATCTTTGTAAATTTTAGAACTAATATGTATTTGATATGGAAGAAGCAACAAAAAAATTGAATTTCCTTGAGGAGATTATCGAGGATGATTTAAAAAGTGGAAAGATAGATAGCGTTTTGACGCGTTTCCCTCCTGAGCCTAATGGATATTTGCACCTTGGACATGCTAAGAGTCTGTGCATCAATTTCGGATTGGCCCAGAAATATGGGGGAAAGACGAATCTTCGTTACGATGACACTAATCCGACTAAGGAAGATACGGAGTATGTTGACGCTATAAAAGAAGATATCAAATGGCTCGGTTATCAATGGGAGAAGGAACTCTATGCTTCTGATTACTTCGACCAGCTATACCAGTGGGCAGAGGATATGATAAAAAGAGGATTGGCCTATGTAGATGACCAGACTCAAGAGGAAATCTCAGCAGGCCGCGGGACTGTGGATAAGCCAGGTGTTGAAAGTCCATATAGAAACCGTAGTGTAGAAGAGAATCTCAGACTCTTCCGCGAAATGCGCGACGGAAAATATGCCGATGGCGAGAAAGTGCTCCGTGCCAAGATAGATATGGCGAGTCCTAATATGATGTTCCGCGATCCGCTGATGTACCGTATAAAGCATGCTCATCATCATAGAACAGGAGACAAGTGGTGCATTTATCCTATGTATGACTACACCCATGGACAATGCGACTCTATAGAACATATAACACATTCAATCTGTACTTTGGAGTTCGATGTACATAGGCCTCTATATGATTGGTTCATTCAGACACTTGGTATATATCCTTCTCACCAGTACGAATTTGCCCGTTTGAACCTTACATATACGCTTATGTCTAAGCGCAAACTCCTTGAACTTGTACAGAAAGGTTTAGTTAGTGGGTGGGATGACCCTCGTATGCCAACTCTTTGTGGAGTGCGCAGAAGAGGTTACACTCCACAGGCTCTAAAAATGTTCTGTGATAAGATAGGAGTAACTAAGCGTGACCAGCTTATCGACTTGCAACTTTTAGAGTGGTGTGTACGTCAGGACCTTAATGCTCGATCTAATCGATATATGGTTGTTTCTAATGACCCTATTAAGGTGACAATTACGAATTGGCCTGAAGGAAAGGTGGAATGGTTCGAAGCTCCGCTCAACCCGGCAGAGCCGGAAGGTGCTTCCAGAAAAGTTCCTTTTACTGGTGAACTTCTTATCGATAGAGCTGATTTTATGGAAGATGCACCTAAAAAGTTCTTCCGTCTTAAGCCAGAGGGCGAAGTAAGGTTGAAATACACCTATATTATTAAATGTGAGGAAGTTGTTAAGGATGAAAATGGAAAGGTAGTCGAATTAAAGTGTTCTTATGATCCTTCTACCAAGCCTGGCGCAGGAGAATGGCGTTCGGTTAAAGGGACGATACACTGGGTTTCTACTCAGTTCGCAAAAGAAGTGGAACTTCGCCAGTACGATAAATTATTTACTCTTGCGGACATGAGTCAAGTTCCTGAAGATAAGGACTATAAAGATTTTTTGAACCCAGATAGTCTTATAGTGGAAAAAGGTTGGGCTGAACCTGCTCTGCTTGAGGATAATTCTGGTATCGCAGTTCAGTTCGAACGTGTAGGCTATTATATGAAGGATAAGGATAGTACAGAAGAACGTCCTATATTCAATAAGACTACAGCGCTTAAAGATTCGTTTAAGATAGATGCCTAAGGGCGTCTATCTTTTTTTACATCGAGGCGTATTCCAGTATCTGTAAGCTCAGTAGAGTGGGAAAGATCCTGTGGATTGGTTCCAGGTTGTCCCTGTGGCACGGGAGTATGTAAATTTTCAAATAGTTCTTTCCAGAATATAGGAAGATGGCCATCTTTATCCATAAAGTTCATGGGTGTTTGATCAAATATGTGCTTTTCGCTTGGTCGTGTATAGCATTCCCAGACTAGTTCTGAGCAGTAGTATTTGTCGTTTTCCTGCGAAAAATACCAATCATACCCTTTTCCCACAAGGCTTTTGGCCTTTCTCACGGACGCGTCTATCCCACTGGTATCTCGTAGCCTATACACATATATATCTTCTTTTTTCTCTTTTGCCAATTTTTCTTTCACTGGAACTCTGCTTACACCATTTTGAGGAGTAGCATCAATCACCCAGATACGCTTGTCTTTATCGACTTCTATTATAGCTACATGTACGAATTCTTTCCCTGTAGAGCGAGATATAGCCTGATCCATGTCGCTTCCTTGTGGCTTGAAGAAAAGTAAATCCCCATTGTTTAGAGCCGTAGTGGCCTGCGGCTTGCAAGATGTTAGAATAGTTAAGACTATGAGAAACATTAATTTGTATAGCAACATGTCTATAGATTTAGGTCCTTTTTTAACCTTTCATAAATGGTCGTTGCGATAATCCTTGCGCCTTCTCTGTTTGGATGTATTCCATCATTATATTGTGTAATGTCCCCTATAGCAGAGTTTATGTCTATAACGGGTAGTCCCTTTTCTTTAGCAATTTGGCGGATTATGGGGATTACTCCATTAATAAGGATGTCGTTATTTAGGGATAACATGGCAGGATCGAATCGGTTGATTTCCAGTCCTTCTTTTATTTCTATTCTATTTAGGACTGGAGGTGGCGTCATTAGATATACTTTAGAGGCGCATTTGGTGAATGTGTCAACTATATAAGTGTAACCTTCGCGGTATTTCTCTGGTGACCAATTAATTCTTTTTGTGTCATTGGACCCTAACATTATAAGAGCTACATCTGGAAGAAATTTTTGAGCTTGAGAAAAAACGCGTTTTTTTACATATGGAACTTCCGAATCGATCCGCGCCGTAGAGTCGTTATAGCCATAGTTATTTACTTTGAATTCTTTTTCCGTGAAGCCATTGTTTAGTAATTCTTCCAGTACGGCAGGGTAGCCGTATTTTTGTCTTCTAATTATGGTAAATCCCCAAGTTATGCTATCACCTATACATGCTATCTTTTTCATACTATTTTAGTTTGATCCCACCAAGTCGATTTCTACTACAAAAATAATGCGTATATTCGCATAGTGCAAGTATTTGCCCTCTCAATTGGTCTTGCATATAAAATAGCAGCATGGGGGTAATGCTGTTAAGTGAGTTTAGTTGATAAAGACACACAAAGATTATCAAGTTATTTTTTGAAAGTTACTAGGTGCGAAAGCCCATTAAATGTTTAAAAAGTGATGTTTATAAAGTATTATGACTATTAGACCAAATATGAAACTTGCAGATTTGATAGATTTAAATCATAATCTGCTTTCCGTTCTTTCTCGTTTAAATGTTAGCTTAGGTTTCGGAGAACATACTATAGAACAAGCCTGCAAATTATCTGGCGTAAATACAGCGTCTTTTACTTTAATATGTGAAGTATATAATAATGATGAGTATATACCGACAACTTCTCTTTTGGAAGAAGCGGACGTTCGGGACATAGTAAAGTATCTTCACAATTCACATATTGATTATATGACCGTTTCTTTAAAGGAATTGGAGTCTTTAATGGGGAAAATGCTCCAGAATTGCAGTGAAGCACAAAAAAAGATTATCGACAAGTTTTTCATCGATTATCGAGAAGAAGTACATAATCATTTTAAATACGAAGAAAATATCGTATTTCCTTATGTAAAAGCACTTTTAGAACATAAGGATGTTAACGGATATTCGATAGATACTTTTGAGAAGAATCATGGTAATATAGAAGAAAAACTATGTGATCTTAAAAATATCGTGATGAAGTATCTGCCACAAACATGCGATCAAACTTTACGATATGATGTTTTGCATCAAATATATCACCTCGAGAACGATTTAAAAAGACATACTCTTATAGAGGATAATGTGCTCGCACCTTTGGTATCTCGTATGGAGGAAAATCTATGAAAAATGTACTTGTGATAAGTCCATCGCAGGTTTTGGCTTGTGGGCTGAAATTTATTTTTGAGCAGCATAGTGAATTTAGAATAATAGAGCATTTTTCTGAAATGCCCCATAATATCTCGTTACTTAGAGATAAAGAAGTGGATTTAGCTATAGTAGATCCATGTGTTTTAGATTATTCCACTAGGGCCAACATTCGTGGTATGCTTGGTAATATTGTCCAATCGCCTGTATTGGCCATAAGGTCTATTTTTGCAGAAGAAGAATTTTGGAAATGCTTTGATGGGGTGATAGGTATATATGATTCTCCTTCAACTATTATTAATGAATGTAGGAAAGCATCTCAAATGGAGTTGGAGAATACGAAGAGCGACACTGGAGAATTGTCTGCAAGAGAAAAGGAGATCCTAGTGAAAGTAGCTCAAGGAAAATTGAATAAAGAGATTGCTGATGAACTAAATCTATCGGTATATACGGTAATGACTCATCGAAAAAATATAACAAAAAAGACAGGCATAAGGACGGTAGCTGGTCTGGTGGTATATGCTATGCTCAATAATCTCTTAGATGCTCCTTCTACGAAGTAGCATTTTTTTCAGTTACTAGGAAAATAACTGCACCCACGCAGATGGCGATACCTAAGCCAATACTTATAGTTAGTTTTTCCCCATAGACTAAAAGTCCGATTAGTATAGCCGTGAGAGGTTCAAATACACCTAGAACAGCTGTTTTCGTCGCTCCTATTTGTCTAGTAGAAATGGCAAGCGCTAGCATGGATATAAGGGTTGGAATGAGTGCTAATCCGACGATGCAACCCCAATCAACAGCCCCCTTAATGGCACCTACAATTCTTTCGCCTTTGAATAAAGTTATTCCCATAAATAGCACTGCTCCGAATATTAGTGCATATAGGGTGATGGTGTGAGCCGATAGCCCGCTTATCCTTTGATTATTGTTTACAATCACTAAATATATAGCGTAACTCATTGCAGACCATACGGCTAGGCTTAGGCCTATGGTGTTAAGGACGAACCCGGAACTGGGCATACATATAAGACCTACCCCTGCCAATGTCGCTACTATACTGCACCAAGTGCGTGTTGATGGCTTTTTATGAAGAAACAGCATTACGAGTGCTGTGAATACAGGATAAAGGTAACAAAGTGTTGTGGCTAATCCTGCGGGTATATAATTGTAAGCTTCGAATAGCCCCATACTACTAGATGCAAATAGTAATCCGAGCAGTATCAAAATGGGCAACTGTGAAGTCTTTATCTTAAATGATTCTTTTGAGCATAACATCCACAATCCCATGAATACAGCGGCTATGGCGTACCGAAGGAATAGCATAGAATATATAGGGACATTATCTACAAGAAGATGCTTGGCGAATAAAGGGTTGAATCCGTAAGAAATACCAGCCACGATACCAGCCATGTAGCCGATAAGTCGAATTTTTCTAGCGTTCATTTCAAAATGACTCCTTAGATTGTTTCTCAAAAGTGGCTCCTTAATTAGTAAGTAAGACTCTTAATAGACTTGGCCATATTTATGAGATGGTCAGCAATTCGTTCCGTGTTCGATGATAGTTCTAGGTAATGAGCTCCCACATTAGGTGTGCACACACCAGCACTTAATCTAGAGATATGATTGTCTTCCATCATCTTGGTAAAATCGTCGATCTGCTCTTCGATGACATTCGCTTCATCCATGAGTGAAAGATCTTCATTTTTATATGCTTCGATAGCTTTATTATATAGTTTATGCACCAGTATTTTCAGCTCTTCGATTTCACTCAGCGCTTCTTGAGAGAATTTGTCCCCACTTTCTTTTAAATCGTCTGCATATTCAACGATATTTTCAGCATAATCGCCTACACGTTCTATATCCCGAATGGTGCGGAATGTCGTAGAAAGGTAAACATGATCATGCTCATCAAGTCCTGTTTTATCCGAAAGTTTTACCACGAAATCTACAAGTGCCCTATTTATGAAGTTAATGTCATTCTCGGTCTTGTCGAAGTCGGCCCTTTCTTTAAAGTCCATTGTGGTTATTATATTCATGGCTCTATCGAAATTCAGCATGGCCAATTCTGACATCCATATAATCTCCTTCTTCGTCTGGCTTACTGCAAGAGGTGGAGTTCTAAGCATGTTTTCATCGACAAAACGCAAACGATTCGTATCGCTATCTTCTGTATCGGCATTATCAGGAATGGCTTTACATACTAATTTAACCATTAAGTCATTAAGCGGAAGTATGATAAGTACGGTAGTTACATTGAAAAATGTGTGGAACATCGCAAGCTGAGTTTGCGGAACTCCAGGGAATAATTTTTCAAATATAGACCCAAACCCCAGGGTGCCTCCACTTACCAGACTCATTATATAACTTGCAATTAGGAATATAATGACTCCAGAACAATTGAAAAGAAGATGAATTAGAGCAGTTCTCTTAGCATTCTTTCCACTGGTAAGCCCTGCTATTATGGCTACAATACAAGAACCTATGTTAGATCCCATTGTTAGAAAAATGCCCTGATCTAGTCCTATAAGTCCAGTTACGACCATGGCAAGTGCCACGGAGGTCATAACAGAAGAACTTTGTATGATAGCGGTAAGGACGGCTCCTATAAGAACTAAAAGAATGGGGTTGCTGATGCTTGCGAGAAAGTTTTTCACTCCGTCAAGTGCGGCGAAGTCTTCCATGGAATTGCTCATTAACGATAGACCTACGAACAACATACCGAATCCAGCCAGAATCCCTCCCCATGTTTTGACATTGCTTGACTTGGCAAATAAACTCATGAAAGCGCCTATCCCAGCAAAAGCAGAAAATATTATGGTTGTGGATATGGTGTTGCTTCCGAACATACCCAGTGCCACTATTTGCGCCGTTACTGTGGTGCCGATATTGGCACCATATATTATGGTTGCTGCTTGAGATAGGGAGATGATGCCAGCGTTGACAAATCCTATGGTCATCACGGAAGTCGCTCCAGAACTCTGTATGGCTGCTGTCCCTATAGTGCCAATGCCTACGCCAAGCATTTTGCTTCTGGATGCCTTTTCGAATAGTTTTTTAAGCTTGCTGGAACTTGCCGATTCGAGATTTGTACTCATCATCTGACAAGCTATTAAGAAGATGCCTATACCTGCCAATAAAACCAGTATGGCGGAAAGCGCTGCGGTTGTACCCATTAAAAAGATTTTAAGCGAATTTGGCTGCAAATTTATATAAAAATATAAAAGTGTCCAAAGAATAATTCAGAAGGGGCTTAAGAAGCAGTTTTTGAAGAATCCTCGTAATAAAATTCTGGAACCATTTCAAAACAGCATCTGATATTTTTTTCTAAACAAATGTTCTTTTGATTGTTTTTTACATTAATTTTGTGCGATAAAGAAAAAACGCATCAAAGGATATTTCTCACGATGTACGAAATCTTGTTGAAGTAAGCTTAAAAAATTAAACAAAATAATAACACGATGAAAATCCGATTAATAACTCCTACCCTTTTTCTCGCTTGCACTTTATGCGCTTGTGAGCCCAAAGAAAATGTAAACAATCCTGATGACACCCCTCTTACTGCTCCATCTGAAGTGAGTGTTACACAAGTAAGTGAAGACACCTTTGATGTAAGTTGGAAAGATAATAGTAAGACAGAAAAAGGATTTGCCATTTATCTTATAAATCCTAAGGATATAGATAATAAAAGAGAGATAGCTCAAACTGAAGCAGATATTGTCTCTTATCAATTTGTCGATAAGACTTTAGAATCAGGAAAAAGTTATTATATAGGAGTTCAGGCAAAAGCTGAAAACTCCCAGTTTGATTCTAAAATAACAAAGGTTTTATTTACCACTGAACTTCCACCAGACCCGAACGCTCCTAAATTGGCCATAAAAAAGATAGAGAGCCACGACGTATGTGTAACTATCGAATACGAAATGGCTAATCTTAGTAAATCCGCAGTATGTGGAGTATGTTGGAGTGAAAACGGCCAGCCAGATATAAAGTCTGAGCATCAACAGGCCCCACCTATGAGTGAAGGTGATCTAACTTCTCGTTATCAGGTTATATCAAATGTGCTTCTCGATTACGGCAAGGACTATTTTTTTAGAGCCTATGCTCAGGTAGGGAAGGAGGTATATTATAGCGAACCTATTACATGCTCTTTGGGTAAAGAGATGGATGCCATTAAATTACAATGGACTAAGGAGGAAGGTTTGTCGTTGCCGTCAAGTGTTCAATTATACAAATATTCAGGCCTTATGAATGGACGTAAATGCAATGCATGGTATGCTAGTGCCGATCTTTCGCAAGGCGATGTGGAATTTCGTGTTACGGTACCATCTAAAGCTATTACGATAGACGAGCAGTTCGCATCCTCAAAAAATTGCCTAGTAATGGTAAATGGAGGATATTTTTATAATGGAAAGAATACAGGCTTGGCTTGTGTAGACGGAATTATTTCTGGCGGTGTTTCTGCAGTAAGAGGTTCTCTTAAATCTGAGGATGAAGAATATAATGTAATGTATAATGTGACGCGTGGTGTCTTTGGTGTGGATAAAGATCAAAAGCCTTCAGTCTTTTGGACCGGTATGGATGCCTCGGGCAAAAGCTTTTTTTACACAAGGCCTCTTCCTTCTTTAAAGGGAGGTGATAAATACGCTTCTGTCAGCGATGGAAATCCTACAAATGCATTTGCATGGACACCGCTTTATGCTCAGAGTGCAGGGCCTGTGCTTCTAATGGGTGGTAAGTGCCCTTTCGATTTTGAAACCACTTCTGATGGAGCAGATTACTATCTCTCTAATTATGAGATTATGCCTTATGATATCTATGGGACTACTGTAAAGCCAGATCGCACTGCGGCTGGATATACAGCTGATGGAAAAGTCATACTGCTTATTATAGATGGGCGCATAGAAGAAAGTGATGGTGCGACCCTAATGGAATTGGCCGCGATTATGAAGGGATTAGGTTGCGTGGGGGCAGTTAACTTTGATGGTGGTGGCTCTACCGGTATGGTAGTAGATGGAAATCATCTAAATGACCTTACAGGAGGCAATCGACCGGTTGTTTCTACACTTGGTTTTTATAGGAAGTAGTAAAAATGATAAGGGTCATTCTTATGATAGATTATTCCAGCGAGTTCGATAGGACTTTGTTACGTGGAATAATGCGTTATTCTAAAGAGAATGGCCCTTGGTCTTTTTATAGGATATCCGCAGATAGCGCTACGGGAGATGAACGGTGCCGAGAGGTTATTCGGATTGCTAAAAAGTGGAAAGCGGATGCTATAATAGGCAGATGGAGTGATAGGGAACTGGCGTCGCTTGATGGCTTGCATATTCCCATCGTACTTCAGAATTATCATCATCGTTCCACGATATACTCTAATATAACAGGTGATTATAAAGGAACGGGTGCTCTTGCCGCTGATTTTTTCTATGACAGAAGATATAGTAACTTTGCTTTTTTCGGGATAAAAGGAGTGGTATGGTCTGATGAACGCTTGTCTGGGTATAAAGATGCAATACAGCGCAAGGGAGGTTTTTTATTTTCCTATGAGATGTTAGATGCCGTCAGTATGGATCGCTCACGAATTGCTTCGTGGCTAAGAACTCTTCCGCATGGGACTGCACTTTTTTGTTGCGATGATGAGAGGGCGCTGACTATAACGGAAATATGCCGAGCCGAGGGGATAGATATCCCGAGTGAACTCTCTGTTTTGGGAGTGGATAATGATGACTTAATATGCTGCATTTCCGACCCTCAAATTTCTTCTGTGCAATTAGACGTGGAACAAGGTGGATATATGCTTTGTAAGCGTCTTCATAATCAAATACTTAATCCCGATAGTGGTCAGTTTAGTATTGTTATTAACCCTATAGCGATAAAGGAACGTAATTCTACGGCTTTTCAGATTCTGGATCAGAATGTGCTAAGACTTGTACAGTATATAAACGACCATTATACTCAGCATCTAACTATTTCTAAATTGCTTGACGATGTACCCTTATCACGTCGTAGTATAGAGTCTCGGTTTAAGAAAGTTATGGGCATGGGAATCTATCAATATGTCCTTGACTGCAGGATTAGTCGCGTGGCTCAACTTCTTGTAACTACTGAACGAAGTCTATCTGATATTGCCTCAGAGGCTGGTATTCAAGATAATAATTCGCTCACTAAATTATTTAAGAAAAAGATGAATTGCACTCCTGCTGAATATAGAAGAAAATTTTGCGCTTTTTCGAGCTAATTCTGCGTAAATTTGCGGTAAAGTGTGTATAATTACGATTAATTTTGTGCGTAACATGTGCAGTGAGTGATTTTTCCTGAGAGGGAGAGCCGCTGTATAACACAAAAACTAATTGTTTAATTATATACCAAATGAATTCTAACGCTAAAAGTAATTCTCGGAAGACATTTATGGCAGGAAAGAAATTGCTTTCCTCACTAGTGCTTTTCTGCGTTTTTGCAGTAGGCTCTTTCGCTCAGAATGTCATTACAGGTAGGGTGACAGATGAATCTGGTGCTCCTATGCCAGGAGTAAGCATCTACATCAAGGGTACTACGCGAGGCGTAGTTAGTGAACTTGACGGATCTTACTCGATATCAGTATCGAAATCTGATGTTATAGTTTATAGTTCAATGAGCTATATCACCGAAGAAGTTAAAGTTGGCAATCAAAAAGTCATCGATGTAGTATTACGTGAAGATGACAATGCTCTTGACGAGGTCGTCGTAGTCGGATATGGTGCGCAGAAAAAGGCGCATTTAACTGGATCTGTGGCAGCTGTAAATCAGGAAGAAATCCTTAAAACTACATCCAGCAATGTCTCTCAAGCCCTTGTAGGAAAGCTACCAGGTATAGTTTCGCAACAGTCTGTCGGTCAGCCAGGTTCGGATGATGTTACTATGCTTGTTCGTGGTTATTCGTCATATCAAGGCACTTCGCCTCTTGTTCTTGTCGATGGAGTAAAGCGTACTATGCGTAGTGTAGATGCTCACGATATAGCCTCTATTTCTGTTCTTAAGGACGCTGCTGCTTGTGCCGTTTATGGTATGGATGGTGGTTCAGGTGTTATCCTTATTACTACCAAGAGTGGTACTGAAGGAAAGGCTACCATTAATTATAGTGGTAGTATGACTCTTTCACATGCTACGGCTCTTCCTAAGATGATGACGGGAACACAATACATGGAGTACTACAACCTAGGTCGTGTTCTTGATGGTAATGATCCGTATTTTACTCAGGAACAAATCGATATGACTTCTAATGGAGACCCTAACGATGGACTTGAAAATACAGATTGGACGGCACCTCTTTACCGCACTACCACTATGCAGCAGCATAGCGTGTCGGTGAATGGAGGAAATAAGAAAGTAAGGTATTTTATAAGTGGAGGCTATCTTAGCCAAGATGGTATTATCGAAGGACATAATTATTCTAAGACGTCTTTCCGCTCTAATGTTGAGGCTACTCCTATAGAAAACATGAAGATAGCTCTCAATTTAGGTGGTTGGGTGTCAAATAATTATATTCCTGGTGGTTATTCTTATGAGAATCAAAAGTCTTATAGTATTTTCCATCAGATGCTTTATTCACTTCCTTTTGTCCCTCAAGAGATTAATGGTCAGCCTGTTTCTGGTTATCGCACGAAAAATACAGCGGCTAATCCGCTATATGGTTCCGCTCACTCAGGATTTCAGGAGACTAAGACTGTGAAGATAGAGACTTCTGCCAGAGCAGAGTATTCATTCCCATTTCTTAAAGGATTGAAAGCATCGATGTTTTTCAGTTGGGACTGGAAGAATCAAAATGGAAAGACATTCTCATATAGTTATAAGGTCTTAGCTCCAGATTCGTTCGGAAGTACATCTTATTCATTGCAGGATGCAGCAAATCTGCTAAAGGACGGAAATATGTATAAAGGCGAGACCATGGTTCAACAGGTCGTTATTCGCCCGCAGATATCTTATAATAATACATTTGGAAAGCATACAGTAGGTGCTTTGCTTCTTTACGAACAGACTGAAGACAAGAGCGAATCTTTCACTGGATCTCGTCGTACTTTTGCTTTCTTTGACCTCCCTTACCTTAATCTTGGTGATGCAGGATCTGCACAGAATTCTGAATCATTTGGACATGGCGCTCAAGCTGGTTATGTAGGTAGGTTGAATTATATTTATGACGACAAATATCTAGTAGAATTCTCTGGTAGATACGACGGCTCTTATCTTTTCCATAAAGATCACAGATGGGGATTTTTCCCTTCAGCATCTTTGGGATGGGTTATGTCGAAGGAAAAATTCTTTTCAGATGCTTTCCCTCAGGTTGACATGTTTAAAATACGCGGATCGATTGGTGAGTTAGGTTCGAAAAATGTATCTGCATATCAATATAGAAAGAGTTATAGTTGGTCTGCAAATAGTGTTGCTTTCGGAACTACTCCTACTGCGCAAAATACCTTATATAATGCAGTTACTTATCCTTTCGAGGAACTTACATGGGAGCGTATGCGCTCTTCAAATGTAGGATTTGACTTTAGTGCATGGAAAGGAAAATTAAGCGTGGAGGCAGACTTCTTCTACAAATACACTTATAACATTCTTAATTCTATTGGAAGTATATTCCCTCCATCTTTGGGAGGACACTATCCTTCACAGGAGAATTCAGGTGCATTTGATAACACTGGTGTAGATTTGATAGTTCGTCATCGTAACAGAATTAACAAATTCAATTACGGATTTACAGGAACGTTCACTTACGCACATAATCGTATCCTAAGTAAAAAACAGAGTGATAACATTTTGCCTTGGCAGAGTGTGTTAGGTTCTTCTGTAGGTGCTATATGGGGTTATAAGTCAGATGGTTTGTATCAAAGCCAGGAGGAAATAGATAATGCTCCTAAGCCAGCTAATGTAACACCTCGACTTGGAGATATTAAGTATGTGGATATCAATGGAGATGGTCAGATTAATTCAGAGGATATGGTACGCATCGCGCGTAGTACTATGCCTGAGATGATGTTTTCTTTCCAATTCGATGCCGATTATGCGGGATTCGATTTCTCTCTTCAGTTCCAAGGGGCTGCTCTTTGTGATAAAATGCTTATGGGTGCGTGGTCTAATCTAAATGGAGTTACTGACCTTACACCTCTAACCGTCCCTTGGTATGCTAACTATGACAATGCTCCACTTTATCTCGTAGAGGGTAGTTGGCGTCCAAATAATACAGATGCTCAATTCCCACGTTTATCAGTGGACAAGGCTTCTTATAGGAATAATGGATTGCAGTCTGATTTCTGGAAAAGAGATGGTGCGTATCTTCGTTTGAAGAATGCTACCTTGGGTTATACTTTCCCAGCTAAGTTATTGAATAAGATTCGAGTAGATAGGCTTCGCATTTATGTTACTGGAACTAATCTTCTTACTTTCACGGACTTTAAATATATGGACCCGGAAAGTCAGAATGTAATTACTGGATATTATCCTCAACAGAGAACTTTCAGTTTCGGTGTTAATCTATCGTTTTAATCAATAAGGAGACTATATATGAAAAATATTATAAAAAATACTTTGTTCGGAGCCATTATGGCAGGAGCGACTCTAGTCTCTTCATGTAATTCACTGGATTACGATCCTACAGGATGGTATAGTGAGAAAGTGGCTTACGCTTCAGTTGAGAACATGGACTATTATGTGAAAGGTTTTTATTCTCTTCTTTATGCCAATGCTGATATAGCGAATGGTTATATAATGGACGATGGCGTTTCTGAACTTCTTAAATATTCATGGTGGGGAGATAAGGGACAGATAAATCAAGCCTTTTACAACACTAATTATGTGACTGTGGATGCCAATTATCGCAGTAATTGGTCTTCGATGTATACTTATATCCGTAGATTAAATGAGTATTTCTATGATTTAAGTACTGGGCGTGCTGATGCTTTAGATCAGGAGGAAGTGAAGAAAAGGACAGCTGAAGTGCGTTTTCTAAGGGCATTTGCTTATCAGGAACTTGTCATTAGACATGGAGGTGTCGTTCTAAGAATAGATGAAGACCATGTGGATGGTCCTAACGAAAGGGCGAAAGCTCGTTCTACAGAGCAGGAATGTTATGATTTTATAATTTCCGAATATGCTAAAGCTGCAGAAGATCTCCCAGAAGTATGGGATAGTCCTGCAACAAACTTCGGACGTGTAACCAAGGCAGCAGCGATTGGCATGAAGGCTAGAGCTTGTCTATATGCAGAGCGTTGGGATGATGCGATCAAGGCTTGTGAAGATGTGCTTGCACTTGGATATGATATGCTTCCTGTAAATAATGTAGACGATTATAATAAGATTTATACGGTGGTTGGGAATAGGGAAGTTATACTTGCAGCTTATTTCCAGCAGGGAACAGGGAATGCCAGTGCTAAACAGCATAACTTCAATACCTATTTCTGTGCTCCAGGAGACCCTGCAGTACTTGGCCTAAAGAGTTATGATGCCGGAGTGTGCGCAACTCCTTCAGATGAATATGCTTCCATGTTTGACATTAAGGTAGGTGAGGAGTGGCAGGCATTTGACTGGGATAATATAGCCGCCTATGGTAATGAACCATATCAGAACCGTGATCTTCGCTTCTATGCTTCAATCCTTTACAATGGGGCTGACTGGCTAGGAAGAAAACTGGATCTTACTAAAGATAGCGGAAACTATATGACATTTGCTACCAGTGGTCAGGATAATGTTCACAAGACGACAACTGGCTATGTAATTCGTAAGTTCCTTAGTAACAGTACTAAAATTAATTTTACTAACATTTTGAGTGGCCAATATTGGATCGAGATGCGTGCTGCCGAGATTTATCTTATTCGTTCAGAGTCTTACGCTAAAAAAGGCGAGTGGGATAAGGCTTATGCCGATCTTAATCATGTGAGAGAGCGTGTCGGAATGCCAGCAAGAGGCCAGAAAGGTACCTGGGATGAATACCTTTCAGATTTGAATCAAGAGAGAGTATGCGAACTCGGTATGGAAGGACATCGCTATTTTGATCTTGTAAGGTGGGGTATCGCTACTGAGACACTTGATGGAAAACGCCTGCATGGTATTGAAATCACTAAGAATGCTGATGGTACTCTTTCTTATAATAGGGTAGAGTGTGATACTCAAGATCGTCATTTTGAAAAGAGGATGAATATTTTCCCTATCCCTAAGGCTGAACTTAGGAATAATAGTCTCTGTGAGCAAAATGAAGAATGGCTATAAAATACACAAGAATATGAAAATAAGTAAAATAATATTTCCTATTATCGCTTTCTCTACCATTTTCAGTGCTTGTCATAAGCCAGATGAACTTATTAGAGAGAATAACGATAATGTGATGCACCTTAGTGTTAGGGCTACTTTGGTTCAAAATGGGGTAGAGTATGACTCAGTCGTAATAAATGATGAGGATCACACGATTACCATCAATATGCCTTATTATATAAGTGACACTGAAGAGATAATGTCTGATTTGACAGGCATAAAGCTAAGAGCAACGATGCCACTTGGCGCTAAATTCGAGCCTAGTATAAGTGGTATACATGATTTTTCTGACGGACAGGTCTTTGTAAGCACACTTGTCTATGAAGATGGAACTCGTAATCCTTATACTTTTAAAGCGGTACGTAAGAAATCGGATAATTCATCTCTTTCTAAAGCGGCGCTTACCGATGAGGATGTGCGTGCTGTATTTAGTATAACTGAGCCTACCGCGGATGATCCTAAAGGAAAACTCACAGTTTTGAAAACATCCGGTGCTGTCGAGGCTGCATTAGGCTCAGTAAAACTCACTCCCGCGCCATGGGCTAGTATACAGGCTCCGGGATATGATCCGCAAACGGGGGTGGTAAATCTTAATTCCATTAAGGAAATAAAGGTCATATCTCAGGATGGTGTTACTAGCACAATATATGAGGTAGTAATAGAAACGCCTTCAGTTGTGCCTGCAGGCAGAGTTGGATATATCTCAAATCTTTTTGGTCTGCAGTGTACCGCTGTGAACACTCTTGGTTTTGAGGCCGATGCTAACTGTTCTATGGCAGCTGTAGATAATTATCTTATTATCAGTAATAAAAATAACTTTAATAAGATGGCTGTTCTTAATCGTTTCTCTGGAAGAGTTATTACTGATTTAACGATAAATACTAGTGGAATAGATGCAGATAGAGAGCTTCGTGCCATATCTACTGACGATGAAGGCCATCTTGTAGCTGCTACATATACTTGTCTAAAGGAGCCTACTGAAACGACGGTAAATGCCGGATGGGACTATGTGGTTACAGACCCTTCTATTAAGGTTTATCTATGGGAGAATGGACTAGCTGCCGCACCGAAATTGATTATGGATCTTGACATAAAGAGTGCTGAAATGATGGCTCTTCCTTCTAAGGCCAATGAACTTTTCAATGTAATGGGTGTTAAAGGAAGCCTTACAAGTGGCAGCGCAGTGATTACTTCAACCGAAGCTGGTGTAGGCCGTGTTTTCGCATTCTATTTTAATAATGGAGCGTTCCAGAAGGTAGAACAATACTGCCCATACGATATTAATGGAAAGAAATTCTGGCTTTCTACGAAAAATTCCTCTAAGGCTATTCCTATTAATGCTGAATCGCCACTTAAGTATTGCATTATAGGAGATTTTCGTCCACAGATAGGCTGGAATTCTGGAATAGAGACTGGTTCTTTCATTTTCGATGCTCCTACCTCGCATTGGTGGGTATCAAATGGTAACTATGACTACGCTAAAGATATGCGAAGCGGGGATGTCGTGGAGTTTAATGGAACTTATCTGCTTGCAGTTCAGAATGGAAACCTTTCAAATGGTATTTGGGCCCACCGACTTTATGTATCCAATATAGGAATAAGCCCGTCTCCTTCTTCCCTTCAAAGCGGATTGCTCTTCGACACAAGAGAAGGAGATGCTGTAAGTGGAGAGGGTAGTCCTGAAGGAACAGGGTATGGACCATCTGGTATGACATCCACATATCCTTATAATCCTGCAGATGGCAAATTCGACGGTGACAACCTAACAAAGCGTGGAGATGTCATCTTCGTAGAAAGTGCGGATGGTAATGTCGTTCAAGTCTATATGTTCACTTGTAATGCTGGTGTATTAGGATACGAAATTACTCGTTATGATATGTAATCATGGTTTCGCAAGGTCAACCCCTTGCGAAACTTAAAGATTGAATGTTACTTAAACACTAAAACACATATAAAAATGAAAAGATTATTTTATTTTGCTGCTGCCGCACTGCTTGCTTTTTCATGCCAGCAGTACGACGACACTACACTAACGGACAGGGTTACTAACCTTGAAAATAGGGTTACGGCTCTAGAGAAATTGCAAGCCCAGATGGATGAGCTTCAGACTCTGGTAAAAGCTATTGAGAATAAGGATTATGTTACGGGCGTTACTCCGATTATGGAAGACGGTGTTCAAGTAGGCTATGCCATTATGTTTACACAAAGTGGTACTGTCGAAATCCGTAACGGAAAGGATGGCCTTGATGGTGCTGCTGGAAAAGATGGCGAAGCAGGGAAAGATGGATCTGTAGTTAGTATAAAAGAAGATACTGACGGAGTTTATTATTGGACCATCGATGGTAAATTCACAGATCCTAAACTTAGAGTTGATGGTGCAACTCCTCAGTTTAAGATAGATGAGGAAGCCTATCTATGTGTGTCTTACGACGGAAAGACATGGGAGCGTCTCGGAAAGACCGGTGCTACAGTTTCTTCTAACTATAAGGTTGAATATGACGAAGATAATGTTTATATTACATTTGTAGATGAAGATAACTATAAGGTGACCATCCCTCGCTACAAAGAATTTGCCCTTTCTATTGCCCGTTCAGGTGGAATTGGTGTAAAGGCAGGGTCTTCTATAACCATTCCATACGTGCTTACAAATGCTGATAACACAGTAGTCGTTGAAACTATATCAGAGAATGGCTATGCCGCAGAGGTCGTTAAGACTTCAGATTCTGAAGGAAATATCAAGGTTACGGCACCATCACCTTTCGTTGCAGGGAAAGTTCTGGTATTTGCCAATAAGGGAGATAAAACTTGTATGAAGGCTCTTCATTTCGAGGCAGAGGAATTCACTATGGCTACTACAGCTTATAACACAAGCAAGTATGGTGAAAATGTGGAAATAAAGTTTGTAACTAATGTAGAATTCAAGGTCGAAATTCCTGTTGATGCAGCAGAGTGGATTTCTCTTGTTCAAACCAAATCTGCAGAGCATTCAGCAATACTTAAAGTCGCAGAAAATACCGGTGGGGCTCGCAGTGCAATCGTTATTATAAAGAACGCAGAAGATGTAGAACTTCAAAAAGTTACTATTACTCAAGAGGCTTTTAAAGAAGATGCTATTGAAGCACTTTTCGGATTCCAGACTTATGCTGATGACACTCATGGATTCACAAAGGATGCTAACTGGACTATGGCTGTGGTAGGAAATTATCTTATACTTTCAAACAGCAAGAATATAGACGAGATGCCAGTTTATGATCGCATGACAGGCGAACTTCTTTCTGATGTAAAGGTCAATACTGAAGGAATTGATTGTAAGGATAGAGAATTCCGTGCTATTACTACTGACGATGCAGGACATCTTTTCGCTGTGGCATATACTACTACAAAGGATGAAGATACTTCTAACGATGTGGTTCGTGCTTATGTGTGGAAAAATGGTATAGACCAGAAGCCTACATCATTTATATATGCTGCGTTTACTGGGGGTACTTATGCAAATGCTCCTTATGGGGTTAATGGTGCCAAGAAGATAGATATCTATAACACTGTTAAAGTATATGGTGACCTTACTAAGGATGCCGTTATTGCTACTTGTTCATGGGGTGCTTATCGTCCTGTATTTCAGTTCGTAAAGGACGGTAAATTGCAGTCTAAGGCTTATGTTTACTGGCCGGGAGATAAGGCTGTAGTATCTTTTGGCGCCATGACTACTGTGGTCCCTCTTAGCTATCCTAATGATTTGACGGCTCCGACCAATCTTGAATATCTATATAGCACAGGTAATCATAATCAGCAGGTTATTTATGTAAATAATTCTACCACAGCATTCCCATTCAACCGTCCTTCCACTCACTGGTGGTCATATAGCCAAGCTGTTCCGTATCAGAGACCATGTCTTGGAATGGATGCTCTTAGAATAAATGGAACTATAATTTTAGCTGCTCATAATGGTGCATATCAGCAGGAGTCTCCAGCTAAAGCTTTCCGCTATGCTTCGCGTATGTACGTGGCCAATCTTGGCAACACTCCTACTGCAGAGTCTATGGTAAATGGATTCATTTTCGATACTCGTGAAGGTGACAAGACTGGCGATGCTTCAAAGGGTGGTCCAAAAGGCACTGGTTATGGTGTAACAGGACTTACCTCTCCTTTCGTTTTCGAGACAGGAAAGACTATTTTAGGGGATAATGATAATTGCGCATTCTATGTGCTACTTGCACCAGGTGCCGATGGACATAGCGTTCAGGCATACATGCTCGCTCAGAACAACGGCTTGATAGCTTATAATATTCCTTTTAGTAAATTTTAATTTTTTTGCCGGCAGGGAGGTGATACTCCCTACCGGTTCCAATTATAGATATTACGCTTATGTTTAAGAACTTAATTAGAACTCTTGCAATTACTTTGTTGGTGGTTTCGTGTAGAGGGAAGAATGTAACACCGGATGTTATCCCGCTTCCCAATACGGCAGATACTTATTCTTCTGAAACTAATATCTCACATATAGATAAGATTATCTATCACGAGCCTATTTTAAGTTCGGATGCGCAATATCTAAAAGTAGCCCTTGCTGATAAAGGGTATAAATTGGCAATATCATCTGAAGGCAAGCAAAATGCCTGGACTATAAACCTTAGTATAGATGAGACCTTGCCAGACGAAGGGTATGTGTTAAAGACTGGAAGGAATTCCGTGTCTATTACAGGGGGACGCGATGGAGTATTTTATGGCATCCAGACTTTTTTGCAAGAACTTAACAATGGCGCGGTAAGGCGTGGCGTAATAGAAGATGCTCCACGTTATGGGTGGAGGGGCTTTATGCTCGATGAAGCAAGGCATTTCTTTGGAAAAGAGACTGTTAAGCAACTGCTGGATATAATGTCTTATTATAAGTTAAATAAGTTCCATTGGCATTTGACAGATGCGCAAGGGTGGAGAATAGAGATTAAAGCATATCCGAAACTTACTGAAATCGGAGGAATTGGTACGCATAGTGACCCGGATACTCCTGCTCAGTTCTATACGCAAGATGATATTAGAGAGATAGTTGCCTATGCAGCCTCAAGGCACATAGAAATTATACCGGAAATAGATATGCCAGGCCATGCATCAGCAGCCAATCGTGCTTATCCAGAATATAATGGTGGGGGAACGCCACAATTTGCAGATTTTACCTTCAACGTAGGAAAAGAAGGAACATATACGTATTTAACCAATATACTTCGCGAGGTGGCAGACCTATTTCCTTCAAAATATATCCATATTGGAGGGGACGAGGTTTTCTATGGAAGTGATGCGTGGAATCGTGACCCTTATGTTCAGAGTCTAATGCGTCGCCACGGGCTAAAGACCATAAAGGATGCAGAAGGCTATTTTATCAATCGTATGACCGATTCTTTGAAAATGCTAGGAAAAAAAGTTATAGCATGGGATGATGTACTTGATTTCAAATTAGATAAAGAAGAGAATATTATCTGCTGGTGGCGTCATGACAGGCCTCAATCTTTAAGAAAGTCTTTGAACGAGGGTTATAAAACTATTCTATGTCCACGCAAGCCTATGTACTACGATTTTATACAACACGAATCACATAAATGTGGTCGTATATGGGATGGATTTTGTCCTCTGGAAGATGTATATGCTTTTCCAGATGCTTGGTATGAGCAGTGGGGATTGACAGATTCTGATATGTCGCCGGTGATGGGCATTCAGTCTAATCTATGGACAGAACTTGTACATAATCGCGACAGGTTTGACTTTATGATTTTCCCTCGTCTATGTGCCCTTGCCGAAGCGGCTTGGACTCTTCCTCAAAATAAAGATTTTGACGATTTTTCTTCAAGACTTGAATCTGCATACGAGATGTTCGATGCTATGGGCATTTACTATTTTGATGCTCGTAATCCAGAGCATCATACTGAACCTGTTGGTCCCGTGATTAAGAAAAAGGGAGAGTCTAAACCTAAGATGGATTATAGAGACTAATACTACATGTCACCTACATTTTTTAAGCATGCGCTCGGGCTTTTAGTTGCATTCCTGCTGGCAAGTTGTCTAAACGTGTCAGCTTCACAGCGTGTTGTCTTAGAAAATGACTCAATGCGACTTATTCTTGATACTAATGGATATGCTATTAGTCTTATCGACAAATACAGTGGGGAAGAGTGTCTTGATCTGGATGCTGGTATTGTGCCGTTTTGCACTCTTACGCAGTATCGTCCCTATGACAATGAGAATTTTCTAATGTATCCGGCGAAGCCTAAAGTGTTTCCATCTAATAAAATTAGTTTCGATGGAAATAGGCTTTTGGTGGAATTCGAAAATACTTTCGATATTGCTTGCATAGATGTAAAGATAGCAGACAACTATCTGTCATTTAATCTTTCGGAGATAGATTATAGAATAGAATCTATTGGAGTGAAACGCAGAACTGAGATAGACGAATTGGCTTTTATTAGGCTTCCTGTGAAAAAGCGTGAGCATTTCGGTGAGTGGCTGAATACTACTTGGGATGAGAACAGCGGAGTATGCCTTATTGGCACTTCAGAAAAGACACGTATTGATTCCTATTCGGATAGAGCCGGTTTGGTCATGTGGGCAGGATCCGATGCCGAAGTGTCACTTACTGGAGTCGGAGCTGCGCTTGTGGTTGCTTCTGGAGCGAGGATACTCGATATTATCGATAAAGTAGAAGAGGATTTCGATTTGCCTCGTGGAGTTAAAAGCCGTAGAAGTGAACAGTATCTATATTCATACTACGAGCTTCGCGATGTTACTGTAGATAATATAGACGAACATATCCGTTATGCCTTGAAAGGCGGCTTTAGGACCATGGTCGTTTATTATCCGGATTTTGCCAATACCTGTGGTACTTTTCTTTGGAATGAGCGCTATCCCAATGGAATAGAGGATTTAAAAACAATTACTTCCAAGATAAAGAAGGCAGGTTTAATACCTGGTTTCCATATTCACTACTCGAAAGTATCTAAAGACGATCCTTATGTTTCTGATCCCAGAGTTAATTATGTGTTGGAATTGCTACTTAACGATGGAATCGGCACAGAACAGAAGGAGATTCCTTTTGACGGATTCGCTTGTGGACTTCAATCTGAAGATGGGCGTCGAATAGTTCGAATAGACGATGAATTGATAGAGTATGGTTCGTTCACAAAAGAAAGACCGTATTTGTTAAAAGATTGTAAGAGAGGTATTTTGGGAACAAAACCTGCTGAACATAGTAAGGGCGCTGCAGTTCGTCTTTTAGATGTTGACACATGGCCTCGTTTTATTAGGGTAGATCAAAACACTACTATTCAAGATGAGATAGCAAGTAATATAGCTGACATATATATAAATGCAGGCTTTAGTTTCGTGTATTTTGATGGGGCAGAAGATGTGCCACAACCATATTGGTATAACGTATCAAGAGCTCAATTAGGCGTATATAATAGACTCAATCCTGAACCGCTATTTTGTGAGGGTGCGCTTAAATCGCATTTTGGCTGGCATATACTTAGCCGTGGCAATGCATTTGATCTTTTCCGTCCAGAGGATATACGTACGGCGATGAAAAAATACACACTACCATGTGCCAGGCGTATAGCTGATGATTTCACCTCGGTTAATTTCGGATGGGTTGATTATCTGGCGCCAAGTGAAAAGACTATCGGGATGCAGCCTGACATGTATGAGTATATTTATAGCAAGGCATTGGCATGGGATAGCCCTGTATCTGTGATGGGAAAACTCGATGAGATAAGAAGTCATCCACTTTCCAAAGATAATTTTGAAGTGATGCGTAGATGGGAAGAGGCTAAGCTACATGGAGTGTTTTCGCAAGAACAGAAGCAGATGCTTAAGAACACGGAGAAAGAGTTTATTCTTCTTTACGATAAGAAGGGGAAAGCTCAATTGTATGAATATAAGATACTTCCAATAGCAGATAACGCAGGAATTAGAGCTTTTACTTTCGAAAGAAATGGTAAGAATTGTATAGTGTATTGGGCCAATGGACTTAATGATATAAGCGAAGTATCGTTGCCTTGCAAGGTGAAAGTTATAGATATTAATGGAAAGCCTGTACGATATAAAAAAGGAGACGGAATAACAATCATTCCTGTGGGAGAGCGTCGAATCATTGAGCCGGAAGAGGCTATAAATGAGATTTTTGTAAATGTTGTTAATAATATAAATAATAGATAATGAAAAGAATTACATCTGTGTTATGTGCATTGTTGTTTGGAGTTGGTATTATAAATGCGCAGCCACTTCCAAACGATATTGTGTTGAAAAACGATCATGTGGAACTTCGTTTTGGCGGGTCCGAGAAGAATTTTTTCTTCCGCTACTTTTACTTTGATGGAGTAAATATTCTTCCAAGCACTGGAAGTATAACTCATCCATGGGAAGTGACTCTTTTAGGCCCTAATGGGGAGAATCCTGTGCTCCAGCCTAAGTTTACTTACTATAAAGGTGGTAAATTCGAAGAAAATGAAGGCGTTCAGAAAGCTACATTTACGTGGAATCTTGTAATAGAAGCACAAGAGTGGCCGCTAAATATACATGTCACGCTCGCTCCAGACGATGAGATGCCGCATTGGACCATGGATGCATCTATGCCTCAAGGATGGATTCTTACACAAGCTGATTATCCACGCATCATGGTGAAAAGACTTGAAGGTCAGACAAAAGGAATTCTGCCTTATGGATATGGTGTAGAGTACGATATGCCTACAAATAGTCATCTTCAGATGCGCTACCCTTCTGTAACGGGAATGATGGAGATGGTGATGATGCATAATGGCAGTTCCACGGTGTATTTTGCAGCAGAGGACAAACAGGGCTGTAATAAACTGCTCACCATGAAAGGAGAAGGTAATAATGTTGTCTTTTATCAGTCAGTTACCACATCCTATGCATGGAGTGAAGGTGGACATTTTGAGCTACCTTGGTCTGTAGTTATGGGCTATAATCCACAGAATTGGCAGAAAACAGCCGTGAAATGGTATCGTCCGTTCTCTTTTACTACTAAATGGGGCGAAAAGACACTTGCTCAGAGGCAAATTGCACCATGGATAAAAAACGCTGATATGTGGCTTCGTCCTATAGATGTTACTCCGGAGATGAAAGATGCTCTTTATAAGGCCCTTTCATATTATGGAAAAGGCGTGGGGCTTCACTGGTACTTCTGGCAGCATCTACCTTACGATACTAATTATCCCGATTATTTCCCAGCTAAAGAAGGCTTTAAGGAAGCTATAGAAAAAAGCCAAAAGATGGGTGCATTCGTTACGCCATATATCAATGGACGTTTATGGGATACTGCTAACCATACTTATGAAGAATTGGATGGAAAGGCAGCATCAGCGCGTAAGACTGATGGAAGTCTTTATACAGAGGTATATAGTTCTAAAGTGATAAATACTGTAACCTGTCCGTCATCTCCTATATGGCATAAAATCATACACGATCTTAACGGACGAATACTTAACGAACTAGGTACAGATGGTGTTTACATTGATCAGATAGGCTGTGCTGCCAGTGTTCCGTGTTATGATCCGGGTCATGATCATGCTCCAGGCGGAGGCGATTGGTGGCCAGAATCTTATAGAGAGATGCTTACTCACATTAGAGAAGACCTTTACGGAACTAAGAACCTTGCTATTACTACAGAAGAGAATGTAGAGTGTTATATGGATCTTTTCGATATGATGCTTGTCGTAAATTCTCCTCACACGCCTTACACTAAGATGATTCCTCTTTTCCCACTGATCTATTCAGATAGATGCGTTTATAGTGGATTTACTTATGTTCCATGGAAACTTAACGATGGTTCATTTAATTATATAACGATGAAGAGTCTTCTCTGGGGTTCTCAACTCGGATGGGTTAGTCCGGAACTACTTATGAGAGAGGAAAATAAGAACGAACAAGTATTTCTGAAAAACTTGGCTGCATTCCGAAAGGGTCAGCACGACATTTTCCTGGGAGGCAATTTCGTAGATGAGTTCATCCCGAGTGGTGATAACCCAGTTGTGGATATTCCTAACTATCAGAAAACTAATGTAGTTATGGGCGCACAGTGGACTAGCATAAAAGGGAAAACAGTTTATATTCTATCTAACATGTCTACAGAAGACCGCGTTGTCAGTCTTCCGGATGGCAGACAAGTAGAAGTGAAGGCCTTGAGTGCATTAAGAGTTAACGGAAAAAGGTAAATGAAAGGATTGAAATTAGTCATATTATTTCTCGCAGGTGCACTTATCTGCGCTTGCGAGAGTAATAGGCCTGCCGATGTCCCAGATTGGCGGGACTTTATAGGAGAAAAACCCGGAGAAGACGATGTCCCAGAAGTATCCAAGGATAAAGTACCATCTGATATGGTGCTTATTTACGGGGGAAGTGCTCATCGTAACCCCGTTAAATGGAGTGGCAACTACCTTAAGGAATATGTGATTTATAATGATAGGAGTGGGAAGAAGCATTGGCTTTTCGATGGTTTTTTATGCCTTGAGTTTATGTATGTCAATGTCCCTACTGGAAATAAGACCTTTATTACTGGTTATTCCTATAATGGAGTGAAGCTTCCTTCAGCCACTAAGTATGAGTGGCAATCCTTGATAGATTATTATTTCGAAATGGATGGAGGTCTTAATGCTATAGAAAAAGCGGTGGAATTGGCATCGGAAGAAATGGGATCTGCCCCTAAGACTAAACGAAAAGTGGTCATCGGTATCCCGGAACCTATAACTAACGAGTATTATTCGAATACTTCGAGTTCTACTATGTATTGGGGGAAATTAAATGGGAAGGAATTGGACTTTTCTCTAACTTCAGATAGACTCTCTGCATGCAAATGGTACATAGATGAGATCGCTACGCGCTTTAAAGCACAAAAGTATAAGTACATCGATTTGGTAGGGTTTTACTGGGTAGCGGAAAAGGCGACTAACACTAGGGATCTTATGAATAAAGTGGGAGAGTATCTTAATGCTAATGATTTCACTTTTAATTGGATACCATACTTTAATGCGGATGGATTTTCAGAATGGAAGAAATACGGATTTAATGTAGCATATCTTCAGCCTAATTATTTTTTCAGTGATACAGTTCCGGAGGGTCGCTTAGATGAAGCCTGCGATTATGCGAAGCGTTATAATATGGGCATGGAAATAGAATTCGATGGTAATGCCTTAGAAGCTAATGGAAAAGGTTATAAACTAGAGAATTATATGAAGGCTTTCAAGAAAAATGGAATTTGGGAGTCTTGCCCTATTGCGTATTATCAGGGAAGCTGGGCGCTTAAATGGTTAAGAGGTTCGGTCAATTCCGAGTATAATCAGAGGCTATATCACGATTTCTGTGAATTTGTAATAACAAGACCATATAGAACTAAAGATGATGAATAAAACTAAAACCAATATAGGCGCAATGGTCATACTCGCCGTGATGTTTTTTATCTTTGGCTTTGTCTCATGGGTGAATTCCATACTAATTCCTTATTTTAGAATTTCCTGTGAATTAACTCATTTCGAGTCTTATTTTGTGACTTTCGCTTTTTACATAGCCTATTTTATAATGGCTATACCATCGAGCATACTCCTAAAAAAGACAGGATTCAAAAACGGCATTATGGTGGGCTTTATGATTATGGCTCTCGGTATGTTCGTATTCGTTCCTGCCGCATTGGTAAGGGAGTTTGCGCTTTTCTTGACAGGACTTTTCCTTATTGGTACAGGTCTAGCCATACTTCAGACAGCTGCCAATCCTTACGTTACCATTATCGGGCCAATCGAGAGTGCGGCACGTCGCATCAGCGTAATGGGTATATGCAATAAGGTAGCAGGTATCATATCGCCTCTTGTCTTCGCTGCGGTCATCCTTAACCCTTCGGATAGCCAGATGTTTGATCTTATCGAATCAGGAACTCTTGACCAGATAAGTAAAAACGCTATTCTGGATGATTTGATACGCAGAGTAATAGTTCCTTACGCCATTTTGGGCACGGCGCTTTTGATTTTCGGCGTATTTGTTAAATTCTCTTCGCTTCCAGAAATTGATACGGAAGAAAGTAATGGTGAGGCTAAAGGCGATTCTTATGAAAATCGCAAGAGTGTCTTTTCCTATCCTTACTTGGTGTTAGGTGCTATCGCTATATTCTTTCATGTAGGTAGTCAGGTAGTTGCGATAGATACTGTAATTAATTATGCAGGCTCCATGGGCGTGAATATGTTGGAAGCCAAGGTGTTCCCTTCGTATACATTGGCCTGTACGATGATAGGCTATATCATAGGTATTTTCTTGATCCCGAAGGTGATTTCGCAACGCACCGCTCTTGTAGGTTGTTCTGTGCTAGGATTGATACTATCGTTGTGTGCTGTTTTGGTGGATGTTCCGGTAGTTTTTATGGGCCATCATGTGAATCTGTCGCTTTTGTTCTTGTGTGCTTTGGGCTTTCCGAATGCTCTTATTTATGCTTCGATCTGGCCACTATCCATACATAATTTGGGCAAATTTACCAAGACTGGATCTTCTCTTCTTATAATGGGTCTTTGTGGCAATGCTATAATGCCTCAGATATACGGGCTTATCGCACAGCATAGTACATTTAGAAATGGATATTGGGTGCTTATCCCATGCTTTTTGTATTTGATATTCTTCGCCGTTAAAGGATATAAGATTAATTATTGGCATAAAAAGAGAGCTTAAGAGAGATGGATAGACTAATAATAAAAGGAGGAAAAGTCGTTCTACCTGATGCTATTTGCAGTGGTTTGGATATAATCTGCGACAAGAAAAGTGGAAAGATAGTTGATATCGTTTTTAATTCAGATATCCAACCGGAAAGCACGGATGAAGTTATAGATGTGCATGGTAATTATGTCAGTCCAGGCTTTGTGGATATTCACGTGCATGGTGGTGGAGGCTATGATTTTATGGATGGTACTGTTCAGGCTTTTTTAGGAGCTGCTCGCATGCATGCCGTTCATGGTACCACATCTATGATTCCGACCACACTAACATGTACTGACGAGGAGCTTTTTAGAGTTTTCGATGTCTTTGAGATGGCTCGAGGGCTTAATAAAGATGGTGCTCAGATGTTAGGCTTGCATCTTGAAGGGCCTTTTTTCTCTGCAGCGCGTAGTGGAGCGCAGGACCCATCATATCTTAAGAATCCTGTACCAGAGAATTATATGAAGTTTCTAGATGCTACAGATAAGATAATGAGATGGAGTGTGGCTCCAGAACTGGAAGGGGCTATGGAATTTGGTGATGAATTGTCAAAAAGAGGCATTCTTGCTTCCATAGCGCATTCGGATGCTATATGTGAAGTGGCTCAAGAAGCTTATCGCCATGGTTATACTCATGTCACGCATCTATATTGTGCTATGTCCACAATAGTGAGAAAGAATGCATTCCGCTATGCCGGTGTTCAGGAAGCGGCTTATTTGGTGGATGATATGACAGTAGAGATCATTGCAGATGGGGTTCATCTTCCTAAATCGTTGCTCCAATATGCTTACAAATTTAAAGGACCAGATAAAACGGCATTATGCACTGATTCTATGCGTGCCGCCGGTATGCCTGATGGAGAATACATGTTAGGCAGCCTAGAGAAGGGGCAAATGGTAATAGTGGAGGATGGCGTTGCGAAACTTCCAGACAGAAGCGCATTTGCCGGAAGTGTGGCCACTACAGATAGGCTAGTTCGCACCATGATAGAATTGGCCGATGTTCCATTAGAACATGCTGTTAAGATGATGACACTCACCCCATCACGTATTATGCATATAGATGATAGAAAAGGTTCTCTCAAGGTGGGAAAAGATGCAGATATAGTGGTGTTTGATGAAGGTATAAATGTAAAATACACCATCTGTGCTTCGAAAATAATTTATAAATCAGAATAATACATAGATATGAGATCTTTTATGAAAGACCAGTTGATGGTCAAGATATATGATACGACACAGCAAATGGGCGAGGCTGCAGCGTGTGAAGTGTCCGAGTGTATAAAAAGTATGCTCTCTGAAAAAGAAGAGATAAATATGATATTTGCTGCCGCGCCATCGCAAAGTGCTTTCCTGTCTTCTCTTATAGAGGATAAGAGCATAGAATGGCAGAGGGTAAATGCATTCCATATGGATGAATACATAGGAATAGATGGAAGTAAACCACAAAGTTTCGGTAATTTTCTTTATAGAAGCATTTTTTCAAAGGTACCTTTTAAAACGGTTAATTATCTTAATGGCGTGGCACCAGATATAGAGGCTGAATGCCATCGTTATGCCTCTTTACTTAAAGATTACCCTGTGGATATCGTTTGCTTAGGTATAGGAGAAAACGGACACATCGCTTTTAATGACCCGGCTTTTGCCGATTTTAATGATCCTAAGCTGGTTAAAGTAGTGGAATTAGATAATATTTGTCGTACACAGCAAGTGCACGAGAAGTGTTTTCCTACGCTCGACGATGTGCCTAAGAAGGCTATGACACTGACGATTCCAGCTCTTCTCAGAGCAGAGAGGATGTTCTGCATTGTGCCTTTTACTAACAAGGCCAAGGCTGTAAAACGTATGCTCGAAGGCGAGATTTCCGAAGAATGTCCTGCAACTATTCTGCGGAAAAAACAGAATTCTTGCTTATATTTGAATAATGAAAGTTCATCACTTTTATAACACTACTACATGAAACGGATTATTGCTTCTGCCATTACGGCGCTTATGTTCTCCTTCGTGCTAAATGCGCAGGAAGATGTCATAAAGATTGGTATCATAGGATTGGATACCTCACATTCTACAGCTTTTACTCAATTGCTTAATAGCGATGAGGATAACCCTTATGTAAAAAAATTCGAGATAGTGGCTGCTTACCCTTATGGTTCGCAAACTATAGAGTCAAGTTATAAACGCATTCCGGGGTACATCGAAGAAGTGAAAAAATATGGGGTTGTCATTACCGAAAGCATTGCGCAGATGCTTGACATGGTGGATTGTGTGCTACTCGAAACAAATGACGGACGTCTTCACTTGGAGCAAGCTATAGAGGTGTTTAAATCAGGCAAATTATGCTATGTAGATAAGCCTGCTGGGGCTACCCTAGGTGAAACTATTGCACTTTATCACGCGGCTGCAGAATACGGTATTCCGATTTTTTCTTCATCTGCTCTTAGATATTCTCCAGAAAATGTAAAGATAAGAAACGGAGAGTATGGAACTGTATTGGGAGCCGATTGCTATTCGCCACACCACCCGGAACCGACACATCCGGATTTTGGATTTTATGGAATACATGGAGTTGAAACTCTGTACACTGTTATGGGATGTGGATGCGAAAGTGTAAGTAGAGTGCATTCAGAGTATGGAGATATAGTTTCAGGTGTGTGGAAAGATGGCAGATTGGGCACTTTTAGAGCTGTTTCAAAGGGACCTAATATCTATGGCGGTACTGTCATTACAGAAAATGGAACTATACAGGCTGGTGGCTATGCTGGATATATGGTGCTGTTAGAGCGTATCTTAGATTATTTTCAAAGTGGTGTGGCCCCTATAAGTCCTGAAGAGACAATAGAGATTTTCGCTTTCATGAAAGCTTCAAATATGAGTCTAGAAAAAGGCGGAAAGCAAGTCACACTTGAACAGGCCTATAAAATGGGCGAAAAAGACGCTAAAAAACTTTTGAAAAAATATGGCATTGAATTATAAGAAAAGTATAGGGCTTTTCTTAATGCTCTCATCCATTATATCCTGTAAGGATAAAAGCGTGACACTTAATGTGATAGACCCGGGGCATTTTCACGCTTCGCTGCTTCAAAAAAGTAGCCTTGAAGGGGTTGATCATAAGGTTAATGTTTATGCTCCGCAGGGAGTGGAATTAGATCAATATCTAATGGCTATCGACGGGTATAATATCCGTGTAGATAATCCCACATCATGGCAGGAACAGCTTTATGTGGGCGATGATTTTATAGCTCACCTGCCAAAGGGCTCAGGACACGACGTAGTAATGCTGGCAGGAAATAATCGCAGGAAATCAGACTACATCTTTGCGTCAGTTGAAAAATACTATAATGTCCTATCCGATAAGCCAATGGCTATAGACCAGGAAGGGTGGAAGAAGTTGAAATCATCATATGATGCGGCAGATAGAAAAGGGCTTGTGCTATATGACCTTATGACTGAGCGATATGATATTTTGAATGTCATAGTACGTGATATCATAAAAGACAGAAATGTTTTCGGAGAGTTCGAAGCACAAAATGGGTCGACTGTAAGCATGAGAAGTGTCCATCATTTCTATAAAGAGGTGGGAGGAAGCGCTTTAAAGCGCCCGCAGTGGTATTACGATGTGACTCAACAGGGCGAAGGCATAGCAGATGTAACTACGCATCTAATCGATTTGGTCTTCTGGCAATGTTTCCCAGAGCAGTGTATAGAGCCTAGTAATGTCAGTGTACAAGAAGCTTCTCATTACCCGACGTGGATAAGCCGGAATCAATACGAACTTTCTACGGGAGCCGATGATTTCCCTTCATATTTAAAGCCGATAGAGGAAAATGGTTCTATCCCGGTAATGGCTAATGGTTGCATTGATTTTAAAGTTTTTGACATGCCAGTGCGTATGGAAGTAAAGTGGAATTGGACTCCAGAAAGTGGTTCAGGCGATACTTTCGAGGCTGTATATTATGGAACTAAGACTGATGTGGTGGTTCGCCAAGACGCTTCAACTGGTTTTGTTAAGAACATTTTCCTGACAAATAATTCTCAGTCAACATATAATGCTTTAAAAGATATCTTGAAAAAGTATCCTGGAGTAAGAGCTGAAAGCCTGGAGCATGGGATAGCTGTTATAGTGCCTATGGAATGTAGGATAAGCCATGAGGATCATTTTAATATGGTGGCTTCGCAGTTTTTAAAATATGTTAGAGGGGAAGAAAAGATGCCTTTATGGGAGAAGAGCAACACCTTAACCAAATACTACATTACAACTAAAGCGGTGGAAATGGCTTCATTATGAGTTTGACGCAGGAAGTGGTTTACTATGACGATTGTCATCTTTTTCATGGAAGCATTCCGCGTGTGATGGGGACCCGCTTCGATCTTTTGATAACGGATACTCCTAAAAGTCATGCCTTGAGTATATGGAATAGGGTAAAGGATTTGCTCGAAAAAGAAGAGACAGTTTTTAACCGCTTTTCTCCTGATAGTGAAGTAAGTGCTGTAAATAAAGCGCTTAAAGAGAACGGAAAGGTAGTGTTAAGTGAGGAACTATGCGAATGTATAAGGCTCAGTTTAGAATACAAAAGAAGAAGCGAAGGGCTATTTGATATAACTCGAAATAGTGCTTTTAATTTAAGCCTAAACGGGAATCTACTTAATGTTGGCATGACAGGTTGCGATTTAGACTTTGGGGGCTTTGCAAAGGGATGGTCATTGAAAAAAGTAGTCGAACTTTTAGTAAGTGAGGATGTTAGGTCGGCATTTGTGGATTTCGGAAAAAGTTCCATTTACGCTTTAGGACATCACCCGGCGGGGGATTGCTGGATGGTAGAAGTGACATCTCCTTTCGATGGTCATGTGGTTGACACCTTTAGGCTTAATGATCAGGCACTTTCTACATCAGGAAATACGCCAGGATATACAGGTCATATAGTGAATCCACTTAATGGCAGGGCCAATGCACTAGCGATGATGACTTCGGTGCTGAGTTCAGATGCCCTTGATGCAGAGGTTTTAAGCACCGCATATATGCTATGTGATAGCGAAGAGAAAAGGTGTAATATAAAGAAAGAATTCAGCGAGGCTGAGTTTAAAGTATATTGTTTTTGATAATGGAATATAAAGAGAAGTTGGCCCTGGACATGGGCAGAAGAGAATTTATCAGAAATCTGGGATATTTGACCGGAGGCGCGGCATTACTGTCATCTATGCCTTGGCTTTCGTCATGTACGCCCGAAAGGTTGAAAGAAACCGCAGGTCAAAAGGCCCGACTCGCGCTCATTGGCACAGGCTCAAGAGGCCAATATCACATTCATAATTTAAAGCTTTTTCCTCATGCGCAGATAGTTGCCCTCTGCGATATCTATGAGCCTAATCTTAAGCAAGCAGCCGAGTTATGCCCAGAGGCAAGACTCTATACAGATTATAGAAAAGTTCTAGAATGTAAAGATATAGATGGAGTTATAATCTCCACCCCGCTAAGTGTTCATGCTCCGGTCACCCTTGATGCTTTATCTGCAGGAAAGCATGTCTTCTGTGAAAAAGCTATGGCAAGGACGCTCGATGAATGCAGAGCTATTTACGATGCCTATCAAAGAAGCGATCGTGCACTATATTTTTGTATGCAACGCATGTATGACCCTAAGTACATAAAAGGTATGCAGCTTATACGCGATGGACTGATAGGCGAGGTCGTAGGAATGAGGTGTCACTGGTTTAGAAATGCCGATTGGCGTAGAGAAGTGCCTTCGCCGGAACTTGAAAGAGCGATTAATTGGCGTCTTTACAAAGAGTACTCTGGTGGACTTATGACCGAACTTGCTTGCCATCAGTTAGAGGTATGTAACATGGCAGCGGGTAAGATCCCTGAAAGTGTCACTGGTATGGGTGATATTGTGTTTTGGAAAGACGGACGCGAGGTGTATGATGCCGTAAATGTCATTTATAGATATAAAGACGGGCGGAAGATTAATTACGAATCGCTCATTTCTAATAAATTCAACGGCATGGAAGATCAGATTCTCGGTCATAAAGGGACGATGGATTTGACAAAAGGTGTTTATTATCTGGAAGAAGATAATACCCGCTCCGGCATAGAAACGCTTATCGGCAGTGTAAGAGATAAGGTATTTTCATCTGTTCCGCTAGCAGGACCGAGTTGGAGGCCAGAAGTAAAAGGCAATGCCATTCCTCACGCAATAATAGAGGGAAAGGTAAGTGTTAACGGCGGACAGAATATGATAGGGGTGGATAATGACGCTTCGGATACTATCCTGTCTGCATTCTGCACTTCATGTATTACCGGTGAAAAGGCTAAGGATGTAGTGGAAGAAGCTTATTGCTCTACAGTGCTATGCCTTTTGGGAAATATGGCCATGGAACAGCAACGTACTATACATTTCCCAGATTATTATAAGATTCCATATATGAAGTTTTAGCTATGAAAGATATAATATTGAAAGGAAATGTCATTAGACGGGAGTTGTTAGTGGCTTTGTGCTGCTTTCTACTGTCATTTTGCATAAACATCGTGGCAGTGATAGTATATGTAAAGCCATGGACGGAGATTTTTACCCAGATCGGGTATGTAGTGATTATAGGCGCAGTTTTTTACTGTATAATGTGGGCGTTCAGATTACTTTATCTGGTTATTAGAAAATTAATTGTAAAATTATAAACCTAAGACTGGCGAAAGTGGCCATAAGAGAAGAAACGAATTATTTCAATACAGCTTCTAAATGATGCGGCTTAGTATGAAGGTTTTTTAACAAGTTGAATTTAAACACGAAAAAGACAATATTATGACTTCAAGAAGAGATTTTATCAAAAATGCAGCTCTCGCTACAGCATCGCTTTCTCTTTCAAGCGTGCTTCCGAGCTTTGCGATTTCAAGAAAAGGTTCGCCCATTATCGGGGCCAATGATCGTATCCGCATCGGTGTGATAGGTGTCAATTCCAGAGGTAGTGCATTGGCACAAGGCTTTGCCAAGATGCCTAACTGCGAAGTTACCTTTCTGTGCGATTGCGATAAGAACGCGCTCGAAAGATGCCGTCAGCAAATCAAAGATCTAACTGGAAAATCCCCTAAAGTGGAGGTGGATATTCGCCGAATGTTAGAATCAAGCGAATTCGATGCTGCGGTAATAGCCATGCCTGACCACTGGCATGCTAAAGCGGCTATTATGGCCATGAAGGCTGGAAAGCATGTATATCTCGAGAAACCTACAAGTCATAATCCTGCTGAAAACGAACTGCTTATACGTGCGGCAGTGAAATATGGAAAAGTCATCCAGGTAGGAAATCAAAGGCGATCTTGGCCTAATATAATAGCCGCTATAGATGAAATCAAGGCCGGTAACATCGGTAAAGTGCACTACGCTAAATCGTGGTATGTGAATAACCGCCCATCTATCGGTACAGGAAAGGTGGTGCCTGTTCCAGCTAATCTAGATTGGAATCTCTGGCAGGGACCAGCTCCGCGTACCGAATATAAGGACAACATAGTGCATTACAATTGGCATTGGTTCTGGAATTGGGGAACGGGAGAGGCTCTTAACAATGGAACGCACTTCGTAGATTTGATGCGTTGGGGATTGGATGTGGAATACCCTACACTAGTAAGTTCGGTAGGAGGGCGTTATCGCTATCAAGACGATTGGCAGACCCCAGACACCCAACTTATTACCTATCAGTTCGGAGATCGTGCCGCAGGGTCTTGGGAAGGCCGTAGCTGTAACAATTCTCCAGTTGACGGCGATGGCGTAGGTGTGGCTTTCTATGGAGAAACTGGAACACTATATCTTAATGGAGGTAATGAGTATAAGATTAAGGACCTCGGTGGAAATATCGTAAAGGACGTAAAGAGCGAATTGAAATTCGAAACAGGTAACCTTCTCAATCCTAGCGAACAACTGGATGCATTCCATTTCGAAAACTGGTTCAATGCTATCCGTAAGGGCGAAAAATTACATTCTGACATAAACGAAGCCTGCATAAGCACTCAGCTCGTTCAGCTTGGTAATATAGCACAGCGTGTGGGACACTCTTTGAAAATAGAACCGGTCAGCGGACATATTATCGATGATCCAGATGCTCAAAAACTCTGGGGAAGAGAGTATGAACCAGGTTGGGGTATTGAGATATAATGCTATGCATAAAATAGTTACTTTCGGAGAGATAATGCTTCGGCTTGCGACACCGGAGCATCTTCGCTTCGGCCAATCATCCAGTTTCGATGCCACTTTCGGTGGTGGAGAGGCTAATGTGGCCGTATCCCTCGCGCAGTTCGGACACGATGCCGAATTCGTAACAGCACTTCCTGCCAATGCCATCGCGCAGGCTTGCCTTCGAGAGTTACGTGGTTTCGGAGTCGATGTGCATAATTGTAAGGAGAGTGAGGAGCGAATGGGCATATACTTCATAGAAAAAGGCGCTGTAAACAGGCCAAGTAAGGTAATATACGATAGGGCACATTCTGCTATCTCTCAAGTTAAGACTGGGGATTTCGATTGGGAAACTATATTTAAAGGAGCGGATTGGTTCCACTGGACAGGCATAACACCTGCCATAAGTCAAAACGCCGCTGATGTTTGTCTAGAAGCAGTAATGGCTGCCACAAGAGCTGGTGTGAAGATTTCTTGTGATCTGAATTACAGAAAGAATCTCTGGAAATACGGAAAAACAGCATCGGAAGTGATGCCACAGTTGGTTTCTTATAGCGATGTGATAATTGGCAATGAAGAAGATGCCCAGAAGGTTTTCGGAATAAAGGCTAGTGGATTTGATGCGCAGAGCGGTTATATAGACAGTTCTAAATATGAAGAAGTGGCATCCGAGCTTATGAAGCTATTCCCGAAAGCTCAAAAAGTAGCCATCACTCAGAGAGGATCGATTAATGCCGACCATAATACATGGGCAGCAGTACTTTACGATGGCTCTAAGTTAAAAGTATCACGCCGCTATGATATTACCGATATCGTGGATAGAGTAGGCGGAGGCGATTCATTCGCAGCAGGCTTAATCCATGGACTTTTAGAGTATGACGATGATGCGAAGGCTTTGGAATTTGCCGTGGCGGCTTCTGCTCTCAAGCACACGATAGAAGGCGATTTCAACAGAGTTAGTGCAGAAGAAGTGTTAGCCCTAGTCAATGGTAATGGCTCAGGAAGAGTATCAAGATAGAAATATGGCACGATTTGATAAGTTAAAAGTAATATCCCAAGCCGAGACTACAGGATTGGTCCCGGTATTTTATAATTCTGACTTGATCACATCAAAGGAAGTTTTAAAGGCTTGTTATAAAGGAGGAATTCGCGTTTTTGAATTCACCAATAGGGGCGATTTCGCACACGAGGTTTTCGCGCAACTATCACACTTCGCCGCTACAGAACTTCCCGATATGATATTGGGCGCAGGCTCTATAGTGGATCCTGCCACTGCTGCTATCTATATTCAGGATGGAGCTAATTTTATAGTAGGTCCTTTGTTTAATCCACAGATTGCAAAGATCTGTAATCGACGTCGTATAGCATATATTCCGGGATGCGGTACAGTCAGCGAAGTGGGGGAAGCTCAAGAAGCCGGGTGCGATGTATGTAAAGTTTTCCCTGGAGATGTCTTGGGCCCTGCTTTTGTTAAAGGTCTCAAAGCTCCTATGCCATGGTCTAAACTGTTGATTACAGGAGGGGTAAAGCCGGAAGTGGATAATCTAAGCGCATGGTTTAAGGCTGGGGCATCATGCGTGGGGATGGGAAGTAATCTTTTCCCTAAAGAGATAGTAGCTACGCAGGATTGGGACGAGGTGAGCAGAAAATGTGCTATGAGTCTACAGACAATAGCGAAAGTAAGAGAAAACCTTTAGAGAACGACTTATGGTAAGAATGACAGAAAGCTGGCGCTGGTACGGCCCGAATGATCCAGTGAGTCTGAGTTATATAAAACAGGCTGGTGTAACGGATATAGTGCATGCTTTACACCACATCCCTAATGGCGAAGCGTGGAGTGTGGAAGAAATACGTGCTCGTCAGAAGATGATCTCTGATGCCGGTCTAAGATGGAGTGTAGTGGAAAGCGTACCGGTTCATGAGCATATTAAAACCAGAGAAGGAGATTATCTTCGCTACATAGAGAACTATAAGCAGTCCATACGGAATCTTGCAGAGTGTGGAATTAAGTGCATTACATATAATTTCATGCCGGTAATCGATTGGACTAGAACGGATTTGGCTTTTACTATGCCAGATGGTTCCAAGGCCTTGCGATTTGAACGCGATGCCTTTATGGCGTTCGACCTGTTTATCCTATGTCGTGAAGGGGCCAGAGCTGATTATACTGAAGAAGAGATTAACAGAGCCCGAAAGCGATATGAATCCATGGACGCTGATGAAGTGGAACTGATTACGCGCAATATGATAGCTGGTCTTCCTGGAAGTGAAGAAAGTTTTACTCTTGAGCAGTTCCGTTCGGCTCTTTCTCGTTATAAAGATGTAAGTGCGGATACGCTTAGGGAAAATCTTATATTTTTCCTGCAACAGATATGCCCGGTGGCAGATGAGTGCGGCTCTGTAATGGTTATTCATCCTGACGATCCGCCATATTCACTTCTCGGGCTTCCCCGTATTCTTTCTACTGCAGAGGACTTTAGAAAGCTGATCTGCGCTGTACCTAATGCTTCAAACGGGCTTTGCCTATGTACAGGGTCTTTCGGTGTGCGGCCTGATAATGACTGTGTTTCGATGATGCGCGAGTTCGGAGATAGAGTGGGATTTGTACATCTTCGCACGACTAAACGCGACTCTCAAGGGAACTTTTATGAGGCCAATCTTCTCGAGGGCGATGTCAATATGTATGGCATGATGCTGGCTCTTCTGGAAGTGGAGCAGAGACGTGGAGTAAGTATACCTGTGCGTCCGGATCATGGGCATCAGATGTGTGATGACCTTTATCGTAAATCTAATCCTGGTTATTCTTGCTATGGGCGTATGCGTAGCCTTGCAGAACTGCGTGGTTTACAGGAAGGTATAATTAGATCTGGGGTTTTAGGAAAGAGTTTTTGATATCGTCAGAATATTTTTGACATAGAGAAGAAAGTTAGATATCGATTTTTAATTTTGTAGGGATATGAAAGAGAACCTGTTTGATATAAAAGATAAGGTAGTGGTAATGACCGGTGCTTGTGGCGTGCTCGGCGGAACCATAGTAAAGTATTTCGCTTCTCAAGGAGCGAAGGTCGTGCTTTTGGATCTTCAAAGGGCATCACAGATAGGGGAGGACTTGGTAAAAGAGATAGAATCCGAAGGTGGAGAAGCTATATTTTTAGCTACCAATGTTTTGGATAAGGCGGCGCTTGAAGATAATTATGCTACAGTTATGAAACGCTTCGGAAGGGTGGATATATTGCTTAATGCTGCGGGTGGTAATATGGCATCTGCTACTGTTCCACCGGATAAGACGATTTTTGATCTTGACGTGGAGGCTGTTAAAAAGGTAACAGAGTTAAATCTGTTTGGAACCATTATCCCTACTATGGTATTCGCGCGTTCAATGGCGCAAAGTGGCAAGGGATCCATTATAAATTTCGCATCGGAATCGGCTCTTCGTCCACTTACTCGTGTGGCTGGATATGGGGTTGCCAAGGCTGCTGTGGCCAATTGGACCAAATATCTTTGTGCGGAATTGGCCATTAAATTCGGAGAGGGAATCAGAGTTAATGCCATCGCTCCTGGGTTTTTGTTGACTAATCAGAATCGCTCGCTTCTAACCAATGAAGACGGCTCTCTTACTGAGCGTTCGCACATCATCCTAGCTCACACTCCATTCGGAAGATTCCTAGAGCCTGATGAATTGGTGGGCACACTTCATTATCTCGCTTCAGATGCATCTAAGGCAGTAACTGGAACAGTGTGCGTGGTCGATGGAGGGTTCGACGCCTTCTCGATATAGGAACTAATTCCGGAAAATGTGAAATTTTCGTTATTTTTGCCTCAGAAAATGTGAAATTTTCGTTATTTTTGCTTCCGAAAATGTGAAATCATATATGGAACTACTTAAAAGAAAGATAGATGCGTTTTTGAGCACATGGAAGTCTGATGTAAACAGAAAACCACTAATAGTAAAGGGAGCAAGACAGATTGGAAAAACACAATCAATTCTGTCCTTTGGTAGGAACAATTACGAGTCTGTAATAGAAATTAATTTCGTATTGAAGAAAAAATTCCGCGATATATTTAATGATGGTTATGAGGTTGATACTGTCATAAAAAATATATCATTACTCGAGCCATCGTGGAGTTTTATACCGAATAAGACGCTCATCTTTTTCGATGAATTACAAAAATGTCCGGATTGTGCTACATCGCTTAAGTCTTTTTGCATAGATAAAAGGTATGATGTCATTTGTTCAGGCTCTCTAATGGGAATTTACTACGAAGAGATTGAGTCAAATGCTGTCGGCTTTAAAGAAGATTATGAAATGCATTCTATGGACTTTGAGGAGTTCCTTTGGGCAAGAGGTTATCACTCTGAGCAGATTGATGATCTCTATGACCACATGGTTTCTTTAAATCCATTTTCTGATCTCGAATTTGATACGATTATGGGTGTATTTAAAGACTATATGATAGTAGGGGGTATGCCAGAGGTCGTTATGAGATATGTTGAAAATGGTAATTTCAGTGGAACATTGGCACTTCAAAGACAACTTCTTCACGACTACGAAGAGGATATTACAAAATATGCAAAAGAAACAGATAAGGCGAGAATTTTGGCTGTCTACAAGCATATTTCCACTTTTTTAGCTAAGGAAAATAAAAAGTTTCAAGTAACAAAGGTCGCAAAGAATGCTCGTAGTAGAGATTATATAGGTAGTGTTGAGTGGTTAAAGGAGGCAGGAGTTATAAATGTTTCTTATTGCCTTTCAAATGTAGAATTACCTTTAAAAGGCAATTACGATGCGTATAATTATAAGGTCTATTATCACGATACGGGCTTGTTGATAGCTTCTTTAGATGAGGAATCTCAGGAAGATCTTCGTGCTAATAGGAACTTCGGTACATATAAGGGTGCGATTTATGAGAATGTGGTAGGTGAGATGCTTGTAAAATCCGGATATGAGCAACTTTACTTTTATAAGAGAGATAATCCATCGATAGAAATGGATTTTTTTGTAAGGGATAAGGATTCACTTGTGCCAGTAGAAGTAAAAGCTAGAGATGGTGCAACGGCTTCTTTAAATAACCTTATCAACTCGAAACAATACCCTGATGTGCACTATGGAATCAAGTTGGGGTATAAGAATATAGGCTGGAATGGTAGTTTCTATACATTTCCATATTTTCTGGCTCCGTTTTTAAGGCGTTTTTTAATGTATAAGTAATAAATATTTGTAATTCAATAAAAAATGATTAAATTTGTACGCTTTCAGGTGAAGCGTTGAGTCGGGGGGGGGTATAAAATACTTAAATCTTTTAAGTAGTTAATGTTTAGCTATTTAAATGCGATTTGAGGAGCTAAGGTAATGTCTTGTTGTGCTAAAATCTAAAAAAGATGATGTTTGCTGGTACGCTATGAGCGCAATTTATCGTAGCGAACTAAAAGTTAAGGAGTATCTCGATTCACGTAATATTGAATGTTATATTCCTATGATAGAGGTACTAAGGACTAGAAGAGGACGAAAAATCAAGGAATCAGTTCCAGCAGTTTGTAATCTGATATTCGTGCATTCTACGTCTGATATAATAAATGATGTAAAGATATATCAACCACGACTTCAGTTCAAGACCATGGTAATAGATGGCCGTAATGAACGCATTAAAGTTCCTGATGCTCAGATGGAAGCCTTTATTAAAGCATCTTCTGACGTAGGACTTGAAAAAAAATACGTTGATCCTTTGAGCTTAAATCTCCGTGCTGGACAGAGGGTTAAGGTTACGCTTTCTAATGGAACTGAAGTGGTAGGAGTTATAATTTCCCATAAAAAAAACAAGAAAACGATCGTTATTAATGCCGGGAATGTCATAGCTCTCACATTCGATGGAGAAGATAAGGCGCTAGAAATATTGGAATAAACCACACATTTTAAGTGACTTATAACTTTGACTTTTCTATATGTTTTAGGTGTAACAGTATGAGTAGTAGAACTATCATAGTGACAGGAGGTGCGGGGTTTATAGGTAGCCATGTGGTGCGGCGTCTAGTTACACGCTATCCAGATTATCACATAATATGTTTAGATAAGCTTACTTATGCTGGGAATTTAGCTAATCTGACAGATCTTCATGCTCATTTTGATTCTTCTTTTGACACAGCTCATCTCCCTTTTAATGGAGAGAAAGTCAATGATATTCAAAAAAATAATAATGACTGTCGGAATTTATCCTTTGTCCGTATGGATATATGCGATACGACTGCAGTAAATGAACTCATTGTAAATGAAAATGTAGATGGAATAATACATCTTGCTGCGGAAAGCCATGTGGATCGCTCGATTGAAGATCCACTTGCATTTGCACGGACCAATGTTATCGGCACACTCTCTCTATTAGAGGCAGCAAGGCAAGCATGGCTGAAAACTGGATTCGAAGGGAAGAGATTTTACCATATATCCACCGATGAAGTGTTCGGGGCATTAGAACTAGTTGATAATAAAAAATTTAGCGAAAATTCTCCATACGCACCGCATAGCCCTTATAGCGCATCGAAAGCAAGCGCGGATCATTTTGTGAGGGCATTTGCCGATACATATCGTCTTCCCGTGGTTATAAGCAATTGCTCGAATAATTACGGGCCTAATCAGTTCCCCGAGAAGCTCATACCGCTTGTCATTAACAATATACTTCATAAAAAGGATATCCCGGTATATGGAAAAGGGGAAAATGTGAGGGACTGGCTTTATGTGGAGGACCACGCGGAGGCGATTGATGAGATCTTTCACAAAGGCACTAATGGTAGTACTTATTGTATAGGCGGCGGAAATGAGATAAGCAATATCGACCTTGTACGAAAGGTGATAAAAGTGACAGATAAGGTGTTGGGACTGGATAATGGAGAGGATGAAGGTCTTATAAAGTTCGTAAAGGACAGGCCGGGGCACGATATGAGGTATGCCATAGACGCTACACGATTGGCCAGAGAGATAGGATGGAGAGCTAAAACAGGGTTCGAGGAAGGGTTAGAAAAGACGGTGAGGTGGTATCTTGCTAATGAAGAATGGCTTAGAGGCGTGACAAGTGGAGAGTATCTAAAGTATTACGATAAGATGTATTCTGGAAGATGAAGGGGATAGTTCTGGCAGGAGGCTCTGGAAGTAGGCTTTATCCTATAACTAAGGGAGTTAGTAAGCAGTTACTGCCGATATATGATAAGCCTATGGTTTACTATCCGATAAGCGTGCTTATGAATTCTGGAATAAGGGATATCCTTATTATCTCCACGCCAGCGGATTTGCCCGGATTTCGAAGGCTACTTGGCGATGGCAGAGAATTAGGTGTAAGGTTCGAATATGCCGAGCAAGAGAAGCCGGAAGGATTGGCCCAGGCATTTACGATAGGAAAGAGTTTTATCGGGAGTGATAATGTGGCACTGGTGCTAGGAGATAATATCTTTCATGGAGCAGGCTTTGAGGAAAAACTATCACTGGCGGCTGAGGCTACCGATAATGGAAGAGCTGCGATTTTCGGGTATTGGGTAAATGATCCCGGAAGGTATGGGGTAGCCGAATTTGACAATGAGGGAAAGTGCTTAAGCATAGAAGAAAAACCTAAGACTCCGAAGAGTCACTATGCTGTAGTCGGTCTTTATTTTTATCCTAACAGTGTGGTCGATGTAGCTGCAAGTGTGGAAAAGTCGGCTCGTGGGGAGTATGAGATAACTTCCGTTAATCAGTATTACTTGGCAGAGGGGCTTCTTGATGTTCAAAAACTGGAAAGAGGATTTGCTTGGCTTGACACCGGAACTTTTGAATCGCTTTCGCAAGCTTCGAACTACATAGAGACCATAGAGAAACGTCAGGCTTTGAAAGTGGCATGTTTAGAGGAGATTGCATTTGAAAAGGGCTGGATTGACGCCGCACAACTTCGTCACCTCGCTGAGCCTATGGCCCATAACGAGTATGGACAATATCTTCTGGAGATGGTAAAGTAAGAGATGCGAAAATACGAGGACATAAAGATAGCGGTGGCAGGGGCCGGTTATGTGGGAATGAGCATAGCCGTTCTTCTCTCGCAGCATCATAGTGTTACTCTCGTAGATGTGGTGCGCGAAAAGGTCGATCAGATAAATGCTGGGAAATGCCCTTTTGACGATGGGTTTATAGATAAGTTTTTGTCCGAAAAGCGCTTGGCGTTAGGGGCGGAAATGGATAGAAATGGGGTTTATTCAGATAGTGATATAGTGATAGTAGCTACTCCTACTAATTATGACCCGCAGCGTAATTTTTTCGATACACACCTAATAGAGGATGTCTTACAGCAGGTATTGGCAGTAAATCCAGGCGTACTTATAGTGATAAAAAGCACTGTTCCTGTCGGTTACAGTGAGCACCTTCTAGAAAAATATAAAGGAATAAAACTCCTCTTCAGTCCGGAATTTCTAAGGGAAGATAATGCTCTATATGATAATCTCTATCCGAGCCGAATCATAGTAGGACGAACCCACGAAAATGAAAAAGAAGCCTGTCTGTTCGCAAGTCTTCTTCAGGAAGGCGCTGTAAAGCAGGATATTCCTACGCTTTTTATGGGTCTAAAGGAAGCTGAGGCGGTAAAGCTTTTTGCCAATACCTACCTTGCACTCCGTGTTAGCTACTTCAACGAGCTCGATACATACGCCGAGATTAAAGGACTTGACACTCAGGCTATTATCGATGGCGTCGGGCTTGACCCCAGAATTGGCACGTATTATAACAACCCATCGTTCGGATACGGCGGTTACTGCCTTCCGAAGGATACAAAGCAGCTTCTGGCCAATTATGCCGATGTCCCAGAGAACCTGATCGGGGCTATAGTTGAGAGCAACCGTACACGAAAAGACTTTATAGCAGATCAAGTGCTGAAAAAGGCGGGATATTACGACTATTATAGTAAGAACGATTATTGCGATTCTCGCGAGCAGTCGTGCGTGATAGGGGTTTTTAGGCTTGCGATGAAGACCCATTCGACCAATTTTCGCCAGAGTGCCATTCAGGGCATAATGAAACGTATTAAGGCGAAGGGAGCGGAGGTTATTATATATGAACCTACTCTTGAAGACGGAACTACATTTTTCGGCTCCAGAGTGATTAATAACCTTGACGAATTTAAGTCTTTAAGTCGAGTCATCATCGCTAACCGCTACGACCACTGCCTTGACGATGTAAAAGATAAGGTTTATACAAGGGATATTTTTAGGCGGGACTAGTCTTGGTGTAAAGTATAGTTTCATATATTCTGAAAATATTATAAAGTATAGTTTGAAATATTTTCGAGAAATCACAAAGTATATCGTGTAATTTTATCGAACTAATTCACGAGTAAACTTTATTATATTAGAATTTAGATGGTTTATTTAGCTGATAATAAGTAAAAAAGAATATAGTTATGAGTATTTTTGCAGGAAAGACACTGATGATTACCGGAGGAACTGGTAGTTTCGGTAATGCGGTTCTTAACCGTTTTTTGTCTACAGATATTAAAGAGATTCGTATTTTTTCTCGTGATGAGAAAAAACAGGATGACATGCGTCACGAATATCAGGCCAAATTTCCCGAGTACGCTAGTAAAATAAAATTCTACATAGGAGATGTAAGAAGTCTTGAAAGCTGCCGTAGCGCTATGCCAGGAGTGGATTACATTTTTCACGCCGCTGCTTTAAAGCAGGTTCCGAGTTGCGAGTTCTTCCCGATGGAAGCCGTTAAGACCAATGTCATCGGCACGGATAATGTGCTTACCGCAGCAATTGAGAATAAGGTGGAGTGTGTAATCTGCCTTTCTACCGATAAGGCTGCATACCCTATTAATGCAATGGGTATCACCAAGGCTATAGAAGAAAAAGTGGCTGTGGCAAAGAGCCGTAATAGCCGTCATACTAAAATCTGCTGCACTCGTTATGGTAATGTGATGTGTTCGCGCGGTAGTGTGATTCCACTATGGATAGAGCAGATAAGAAGCGGTCTTCCTATAACTCTTACCGAGCCTAAGATGACTCGCTTCATAATGTCCCTTGAAGAGGCAGTTGACCTCGTGCTCTTTGCATTTGAACACGGGCAGAATGGTGATATCCTAGTGCAGAAAGCGCCGGCTTGCACGATTGGCACACAGGCAGAGGCCGTATGCGAACTCTTCGGTGGAAAGAAAGAGGATATCAAAGTGATCGGAATTCGTCATGGGGAGAAGATGTATGAGACGCTTCTTACGAAGGAAGAATGTGCCAAGGCTGAGGATATGGGTAATTTCTACCGTGTTCCTGCTGATAATCGTACACTGAACTACGATAAGTTCTTTACCGAGGGAAACAAAAAGGCTGTGACTATAGATGAGTTTAACTCAGACAATACCTATCGTCTTAACCTTGAGGAGACTAAGGCTAAGATTGCAAGCCTTGAGTATATCCAGAACGAACTTAACGGAGTCGCCAATCTCGTGAAATAATGAAAATTCTCGTGACGGGAGCAAAAGGATTTGTAGGAAAGAATCTTTGTGCTCAACTAAATAATATAAGAACTGGTAAGGCCAAGTGCTATGGCGATCTTGTAATCGATGAGGTCTTCGAGTACGATATTGACTCTACACCAGAGCAACTTGACGCGTGGTGCAGTGAATGCGATTTCGTATTCAACCTTGCAGGAGTAAACCGCCCTAAGGATCCTAAAGAATTTATGGAAGGAAACTTCGGATTTGCCAGTGTTCTTCTCGATACTCTTAAAAAACATCATAACACTTGTCCTGTAATGATTTCCAGCTCTATCCAGGCTACTCTTGCAGGACGCTTTGGAAACTCCGAATATGGCAAGAGTAAAAAGGAAGGCGAGGAACTGATGTTCCGTTATGGTGAAGAAACAGGAGCAAAGGTGCTTGTATATCGTTTCCCTAACCTTTATGGCAAATGGTGCCGTCCGAATTATAACAGTGCCATAGCTACTTTTTGTAATAACATAGCAAATGAACTCCCTATCCAAGTCAACGACCCATCGGTAGAACTCGAAGTACTCTATATAGACGATCTTGTCGAAGAGATGATATGCGCTCTAAAGGGACAGGAACATCGCTGTGAGTTTGAAGGCGTGGACACTATCTTGACTTCTTCTGGGCGCTATTGTGCGGCTTCGATCACGCATCATGTGACACTTGGCGAAATCGTAGCGTTGCTTCACCAGTTCCATGATATGCCTAAGACCCTCTTGATTCCAGAGATTCCTGCGGATAGTTTTGCCAAGCGGTTATATAGTACTTATTTGAGCTATCTTCCTAAGGATAAGGCTGTTTTTGACCTTAAGATGAATGTCGATGCTCGCGGCTCCTTTACCGAACTTGTGCACACTTTAAATTGCGGCCAAGTCAGCATTAATATCAGTAAGCCAGGCGTGACGAAAGGGGAGCATTGGCACAATACCAAGTGGGAACAGTTCATCGTGGTAAGCGGTCACGGACTTATTCAGATGCGAAAGGAGGGCACAGACGAAGTTCTGGAGTACGAAGTCAGTGGAGATAAAATCCAGAGCGTGATTATGCTCCCGGGCTATACTCATAACATCATTAACCTGTCAGAAACAGAGGACCTTGTGACGGTTATGTACTGTAACGAAGTCTTTAACCCCGAAAGACCAGACACTTATTTCGATAAGGTGGTGAAATAAAGTAATATATTGGTTTTGTATTATGGAACAGAAAAATCCGAAGTTCGATTATAGTGATATACACTGGAAAGAAAACGGCAAATTAAAGCTCTGTATCGTTGTAGGTACACGCCCAGAGATAATTCGCCTAGCAGCAGTGATTACAAAATGCCGTCATTATTTTGACGTGATTCTCGCTCACACCGGGCAGAACTATGACTATAACCTTAATGGCGTCTTCTTTAAAGACCTTAAACTCGCTGACCCAGAAGTGTATATGGACGCAGTAGGTGATGACCTGGGTGCTACCTGTGGTAACATAATCAACTGCAGCTATAAGCTCTTCTCCCAGATTAAGCCAGACGCTGTGCTGGTACTTGGCGACACGAACAGTTGTCTAAGTGTAATAGGAGCAAAACGTCTGCACATCCCTATTTTCCACATGGAAGCAGGTAATCGCTGTAAAGACGAATGCCTACCAGAAGAGACTAACCGCCGAATAGTGGATATCATCAGTGATGTTAACTTGGCATACAGTGAGCATGCTCGTCGCTATCTTGCTGCTTGCGGACTACCGCCAGAGCGCACCTATGTAACTGGATCCCCTATGGCAGAAGTCCTTCATGCCAATCTTGCCGAAATCGAGTCTTCCGATGTGCACAAAAGACTTGGCCTGGAAAAGGGCAAATATATTCTTCTAAGTGCTCACCGCGAAGAAAATATCGACACGGAAAAGAATTTCCTATCACTTTTCACGGCTATCAATAAGATGGCACAAAAGTACGATATGCCTATTCTATACAGTTGCCATCCACGCAGTCGTCATCGTCTTGAAGCCACAGGCTTTGAGCTCGATCAGAGAGTAAGAGTGCAGCAGCCACTTGGCTTTCATGACTACAACTGTCTTCAGATGAATGCATTTGCTGTGGTATCGGACTCGGGTACACTCCCAGAAGAGAGTAGTTTCTTTACAAGTGTGGGGCATCCATTCCCCGCTGTCTGCATCCGAACTTCTACCGAGCGCCCAGAGGCATTGGACAAGGCTTGTTTCATCCTCTCTGGTATCGATACCAAGGGCCTTTTACAATCAGTCGACACAGCAGTTGAACTCGTAAAGAATGGCGACTACGGCACGCCAGTCCCTGACTACACCGACGAAAATGTCTCCACCAAAGTCGTGAAGATCATCCAAAGCTATGTGGGTGTGGTCAATAAGATGGTCTGGAGAAAAGAGGGGTAAAGAAATTTGATTATGGTAAAGAATAAGAAGATTGTTGCTTTGGATACAGAAATCAGGGTTATTCTTGATTGGGATAATAATGACTATATCTGTCTTACTGATATGGCGCGTTATCGTGATAACGATCCTGCTTTAGTAATCAGTCACTGGATGCGAAACCTCAATACAATAGAATATCTCGGTGTATGGGAAACACTGCATAATTCAGATTTTAAACCCACCGAATTCGGTAGGTTTAAACAAGAATCGGGAATGAATGCGTTTACAATGTCACCTAAGAAATGGATTGAGGCGACAAACGCTATTGGTATCACTTCTCGTTCTGGTCGCTATGGCGGTACATATGCACACTCGGACATCGCATTTAGTTTTGCTATGTGGTTGTCGCCTGCCTTTCAACTATATTGTATCAAAGAACTCCAACGCCTAAAATCAAAAGAGACAAATCCTCTTTTGATGCAATGGGATGTAAAGCGCATTTTATCCAAGACAAATTATTATTTGCATACTGAAGCTATTAAGAATGTTGTTATTCCTAAACTTTCTGTAAGTAAACAAAATGAATCACTTGTTTATGCAACAGAAGCAGACATGCTAAATCTTGCAATCTTTGGATGTATTGCAAAACAATGGGAAGAAGCTAATCCTGAACTCGCAGACAAATACAATATGAGAGATGCTGCAAGTATCAATCATTAGTAGTATTAGCTAATCTTGAATCGCATAATTCTGAACTTATTAAACAGGGCGTAGAACGTTCAGTTCGTTTTGCAACTTTAAAACGGATGGCAAAGGAGCAACTTCGTCTTCTTGATCAAAACAATGCAGAGCATAGATTTCGTAAGATGATTTCTGATGTTATGCTAGAACAGCTTCCGGAATCAAAGGATAAATCGGTTTTCTAAGTATATGACATTTTTTTGCAACAGTGATAATGATTCTTTTGAATTCAGGTATATGATTTTTACAAAAATCATCATATAATAAACACTACGTTAATGAAAATAAACAATTTATTTAAACTTTTAGGTAATTGTTCGAGGGCGCTGAAAAAGTACTCACTTTTTGTATGTGACCAATTTTAGTCGATTTTTATTCGTACTTCCTGCGAGAGTGTTTTCAAATTAACGATTCTTAGTGGACCAAAAACGAAATTATTGATTTTTGCGGAGCCCTCAATTTTTTATCAAAATCGACACTTTTTTAAAGTTTTTGCTATACCTGACTTCCGTTGACCTTGAAAGTCAGCTTTGGTAGGTGCAATACAATGTTAAGTATTGAATGTTAAATATTGATTTATAATATTGTTATTTTTTAACGAAGTATTGAAAGGAATATGGGATTGTTAAAGAAAGTAAAGAATTTTATTCATAAGTGTTTAGTAAAGCAAATAAGGAAACAGTATCCAAATATCACTGGTACATCTGTGATCTCATCCAGTGTAAAAGTATATAACAAACATAATTTGATAATGGAGGAGAATACATTAATAGGTGAGAATTCAGTTATAATGAATCCTCGTGCGCCTTTCATTATGAAAAAATATTCTTTTACCGCTAGGGAGGTCATGGTTATTGATGGTAACCATATGTCTATTGTTGGAATGCCAATGATTAGAGTGACAGATAGTATTAAAGATGCTCTTCCAGAAGGTGCTAAGTATAATGCGCCGGTTGTTGTTGAAGAAGATGTATGGATTGGAGCTAGGGCGATTCTTCTTAGTGGAGTAACTATTGGTCGAGGAAGTATTGTAGCGGCAGGAGCTGTCGTTACAAAAGATGTCCCACCATATTGTATTGTTGGTGGGGTGCCAGCTAGAATTATACGTCGAAAGTGGTCAATTGAGGATATAATAGAGCACGAAAAGGCTATTTATCCTGTATCGGAACGATTGAGCATGGAGGACATAATTTGTACGAATAATGGGAGCAATGGAAAATCGTAATAAGCGAGTCGCAAAGAACACATTCTTTATGAGTGTTCGTATGATTGTTATTTTACTAATACAATTATACACGACACGTGTGGTGCTGTCATCATTAGGCGTTGTAGATTACGGCGTATATAATGTTGTTTGTGGTTTTGTTTCCATGTTTTCCTTTTTAAGCACTGCGATGACCAATGGGATACAACGATATTATAATTATGAATTGGGATTGAAAGGAGAATCAGGTATTAGAGCCGTGTTTAATTCGGCTATTAGGGTTCAAATTGCTGTTGCTATAATTTTAACAATATTTATTGAACTCATAGGGATATGGTATGTTAAAACCAAGATGGTAATACCTAGTGAACGTCTTTTTTCTGCTCTATGTGTCTTTCAATTTTCAACAATATCATTTGTTTTTTTAATACTGCAAGTACCTTTTAGCGCGATTGTAATTGCTAAAGAAAAGATGGATTTTTATGCTATTATGAGCATACTAAATTCTGTATTAATTTTAGTAGCAGCACTATTTATTCGATTGACCCCCAATGACAAGCTAATCTTATATGGGTTGTTGCTTATGTTGAATCAATTAGTTACCCTATTTATTTATATCATATATAGCAAATATATAACGCCATCTTTAGGGTTAGACAAAAAATACGACATATCGATGTTAAAGTCCATGTTGTCATTTTCTGGTTGGAATGTATTTGGTGCGTTTGGTGGAGTAATGAAAGAACAAGGCGTGAATATGATATTGAACATCTTTTGCGGGCCAATTGTCAATGCTGCAAAGGGTATTGCGACTCAAGTAAATGGCGGATTTCAGGGTTTAGTATCCAATTTAAATATTGCAGTGCGCCCTCAAATTACTAAATCATTTGCGCAAGGAAATGTAGAACGCTCTTTGAATTTAACATTTAGTATTAGTAAAATCAGTTGTTTATTACTATATATCTTCTCGTATCCCATATTATTGGAATTGGATTTTGTTTTAAAAATTTGGTTGGGTAATAGTATTCCTAACCACACTAAATCTTTTATTCTAATTGTAGTATTAACCGCTTTTCTCAATAATTTGAACGCAGGTATTTCTGGTATTGTTCATTCTTCAGGGAATATGAAAGCATATCAACTAACTGGCGCATTCATAAATATGCTTTCCATTCCTTTTGTCTATATTGCGCTAAAGAATGGTTGTGCTCCGGAATTTGCACTTTGGATACTTTTTATTATGACTGGTATTGTTCAAGTGGCATCACTGATTGTCTTAAAATCAATAGTAAATTATAGTATTATTAACTATGTCCATAAAATCGTGTTTCCAGTACTATATGTGGTATTGATATCATGTTTGCCTCCATATTTAGTTCATCGCTTTATGCCTGAAGGTTATCTTAGATTTTTAATAGTGGGATTTTTTTCTATAGTGGAAGTTACTATTATTGCTTATTATGTAGGTTTATCTAAATCTGAAAAGAATCTTATTACTACAATACTAACAAGTCTTCACAATAAGTTTAGCCGTCATAAATAGGTATAATGGCCTTTTTCATTTGATGAAATATAGAATTTTAATCTGTGCGTTTTATGCGTTTTAAGGAATTGATTGTATTACGAATGTCAGAGATGCTATTGTTGATACGTATCTTAGTTGCGCGTTTCGTTGTGTTTTTTTCCTTTCCAATGAAAAAATCTTTATGGCTTATTTCAGAGCGTGGAAGAGAAGCAAGAGATAATGGTTATTATTTTTATAAATGGATAAAGCAGAATCATCCAGAAATACCTGTTAAATATATTGTTAGTAAGACTTCATGCGATTATTCTCGAATAGCGTCTGAAGATGTCGTTGCGTTTAATTCATTTCAGCATTTATTGTATATATGGAAAGCAAAATATTTGATAAGTACACATATCATGGGGTTCACTCCCAATTATGTTTACTTTACAAAATTAGACAAAATACTTCATCTGTTTAGACATAAGAAAATAATATTCTTACAACACGGAATTATAAAGGATCGATTAGAAGGTCTTTTCTATGGAAATATTAACGTTAATTTGTTTGTTACAGGTTCTAATTTAGAATATCATTATGTCAATGAGACTTTTGGATTTCCTATTGGTGTAGTACAATATACAGGGCTTTGTAGATATGATGGTTTATATAAATTTGAAACTAAAAGGCAAATACTAATAATGCCTACTTGGAGAATGTATTTAAATAGAGACCATTTTGACACGTCTGATTACTTTAATGCCTATAAGGAGCTTTTAACAAATGCTGATTTTCATAGTATTATTGAAAAGAATGACTTTCAGGTGGTTTTTTATCCTCATTATGAATTTCAATCAAAAATTGCTTTGTTTAAAAGTCTACGGATAACCGATAGGATTACTATAGCAGATATGAAATACGATGTGCAACAATTGTTAAAGGAATCGGTTTTGTTGATAACTGATTATTCCAGTGTGTTTTTTGATATGATGTACATGGATAAACCAATTTTGTTCTATCAGTTTGATGAGAGCCAATTTCATAAAGGACATTATAAAGAAGGATATCTTAATTACAGAGATGTTGGCCCTGTAAGTAGTAACATATCTGATTTATTAGCATCACTTGAAAATTATTTGGATAGTGGAATACAAGTCGGTGAATACCAAAAGTATTATGATAAAACATTCTTAAAAAGAGATACGGATAATTGTCGTAGGGTATACGAGGCAGTGCTAAATAGTTGATTCTTGTAGTATCTAGGTGAGCTAATTAATCTATAATAACATACTCAATGGGAAAATTGATGCAAACGCCAACATTAGTGTTTATTGATATTATAATCTCATTTTTCTTGTTTTTGTTGACATTTAAGGCATTGCAAGGGAAATTATTTATGCGTAGTAGGATAATACTTATATATTCACTAATCTTATTATTTTGTTTATTTTCATTTTGGGGAGCAGATTGGTTTGGATATCAGAGTTATTTTGAGTTAGCTAAAAATAATCACTATGCAAATATTCCGATGGAAGAATTCTATATATGGTTGGTTGAGAAAGTATGTAGTAATTATCTCGCATTTCGGTCTATAGTATGGGGAAGTTCAATCATTTTCTTTTGCCTAACAGTAAGGAATTTGAGGTGCAATGTCGGGTTGGCTTTATTTTTCTTTTGCAATATTTATCTTATATACTTCTCATATGCGCGAGTGACGCTGGCAATATCTATGATGTTTTATGGATATAGTTGTTTGTGGATAGCGCATAATGATAAAAAAGCACTTAATGTTATCTGGGGGAGTTTTTGGATTTTCTTTAGTTTCTTTTTTCATAAGTCTGCAATTTTGGGAATAATATCAATTTTATTAGCGATCATCGTTGAAAAAAAAGGAAAAATCACTCTTAAGTTGTTATTGGTCGGTTTTCCTATTATAGTTTATTTGCTAATGTTATTTTTTTCAAATTATTTTATCAATATAGCCTCTTCGGAGGGGACTTTTTCCGAATATGCAAATGCAGGCGCAGGATATTTAGAAAGCAGCAATCCTGCATTGGGGATTAGCACTGTTTTAAGTTGGATATTAGAAAGGATTCCGTATTACCTATTGGCATTTGCCGCTTATATGGAACTGCTGCGTCCTCAGATTAAGCATCCTCCGATAATAAAGGCTTTTTTTTCTATTGAATTCATGTTGATTTTCTTAGCCTCTGCGTTTTTGTTTAATATTGGAGTAGAAACTAGTACTTTGTATGGGCGTTTTTTACGCTTTGCTCAAATTCCATCTGTCTTTATATTTACTTATTTTTTTGAAAACAAAATAGTTACTAGACCAGTAAAATGGGCGTTTTATATAGGTTTTTTTAATAGCATATACTCATTGTTATATTCATTCTACGATGTATCAACGATATGAAAATTTTACATTTCACAGAATCTTTGAATGAAGGTGGGATAGCTACATTTTTAATCGGACTTTCAAAAAGTCAATCGCAATATGAAACTGTAGGTATTTGTACGGTTTTTAAAAATAATTGTTATAAAGATATTTTTGATAATTCTTCAGTCACTATTTCAAGCTTAGAAAAACCATCTTCTTTATGGTCTTATTTCTATTTTCCATTTTTGGTCGCTAAGACAGTTTTAAGGAGTGGATATGATATTATTCATATTCATTGTTCTTTTGTTTACTATATTTTGGCAGTAATTTTATGTCATAAAGGAAAAAGCTTCTTTTATACAATTCATAGTGATGCTTTTCAAGAAAAGAATAGTTCGAAAATAGAATCATTTTTTTTCCCGATAAAGAAGTTGTGTTTTAAAAAGGGGTGGGTAAAACCAATAACTATTTCACAAAAATCGGAAGATTCCTTTTATCAGTTGTACGGATTTCATGCAAAGATAATTGCCAATGGAATTTCTTTTCGGTCTGTAGATAATGCTACTTTTATTACAAATTTACGCACTAGCTCAAATACTAAAATATATTTTCACGCAGGAAGGATATCTGAAGCAAAGAATCAAGTGGCTATGTGTCGTGCGTTTTCCAGGTTAATATTAGATGGTTTTGATGCATACCTAGTAATTGCAGGATCAATACAAGATGAGCATATTTATTCTGAACTTAAAAGATTCTTTAACGATAGAATTATTTATATTGGACAACGCAGTGATGTTTTGTCTATCTTTAAGACGGCAGATTTTATGCTTCTACCTTCCAAGTGGGAAGGCATGCCGATCTCTTTATTGGAGTCAATGTCTCAAAAATGCATTCCGATTTGTTCCCCAGTTGGAGGTATAGTAAACGTTATAGAAGATAATGTTTCAGGAATTCTCATGAAGGATTCCACGGAAGAATCAATATATCAATCATTAAGACGTTCTGTTAAGTTGTCAACTCAAGAGATATCCCAATTAAAAGAGAAATGCTATAGTGTGGTGCGGAGTTACTCTATAGAACAAACAGCTACGGATTATTTAGATTATTATAAATCTTCACAATGATAGCTGCGCATAGTATTATGAGAAAAAAACTTTTATTTATTGGCTCTATATATTCTAAAAACTTTATTAAGTTTCTACGAAGTCAATCACTGCCAGATAGTTCGGCGGGCCAGACTTTTGAACATGGGTTATTGTTAGGATTATCAGAAAACATAGATATAAAGTGCTTGAGTGAATTTTTCGCGCCATCGTTCCCCAAGCTAAAAATAATACACATAAAGGGAGAGCAATTTAATACATCCGGTATACCTTGTGAAAGTATATCGTATTTTAATTTGCCTATTGTAAAAAAAATTAGTCAGTTCTTTTCGTATCTAATTAATATTAGGAAGAGTTTAGGACCTTCTGACTCAATACTCATATATGAACTAACATCTCGACAATTGCTGTCAGCTGTAATAGCTGGTAAGTATCATAAAAAAATAGTTGTTGTACCAGATTTGCCGGAGTTTATGTCTGACAATCATAATTTACTATATCGAATAGCAAAAAAAATAGATAAGATACTTATTAATTTGGCGTTGAAATACATAGATGGTTATGTGCTGTTTAGCTCGTATATGGAAGAACGATTGCCGATTGGAGATAAACCTTGGATTGTAGTCGAGGGTTTGTTTTCTCCTTATGACATCATTGAACCACAACAAAATGCGGAGAAAAAAGTACTTCTCTATACTGGTAAAATTGAGAAATGGTTTGGATTAGAGGATCTATTGTGTGCATTTACCAGAATTAATGGTAGAGAATACGAGTTGTGGCTCTGTGGTCCCGGTGATATAGGAATGATAAAGAGTTATTCTAACAAAGATCATAGAATAATATATAAAGGCTGTTTATCGCATAAGGAAGTATTAGTTTTACAAAAACGCGCTACAATATTGGTCAATCCAAGACATAGTTCAGACGAATTTACTCTTTATTCATTTCCATCAAAAACGATGGAATATATGGCATCTGGAACACCTACTCTTATGTGCAAACTGAAAAGTTTACCTCACGAATATTATCCATATCTTTATTTCTTTGACGATGAAACTATTGAGGGAATGAGCAAAAGAATTAAGGAATGCCTTGATATTGATCCTGTTATTCTAAATCGATTCGGGCACGAGGCATCATCGTTTATTTTGTCTAATAAAACGGCCTCTATGCAGGCAAAGAAAATTGTAGATAATTTATTGTAAATCAGCTTTGTGTGCAATATGAATAAAGTTATTATTTGGGGCATAGATGACTACAATATTCTGGGTTTGTGTCGTCAATTCAGTAATAGTGATTTTGACCTTCTTTTTATCGCATATAGAGGAATTTCCAATTGTGCTACAAAAAGTAAATATTGTAAAAAATATGTTATTGCTCCTACAATTGAAGACGGCTATAATTATTTGATGAAAAAATGTGCTGATGTTAATAACAAAGCTGTGCTGATTAATTCAAATGATTTAATAGCCGAGTTTATTGATAAGAATAGTGGTGAACTTAGCAAGTATTTTACATTGACCAGAACAAGTGTCCCTGGAACAATTGAGAAATACGACAACAAGTATATTATGGGAAAACTTGCTAAGAGCATAGGTTTTCAAGTACCCGAAACGAGGTTGTGCAAATGGGATTCGGATATTTCAGAAGTGAAATACCCATGTATTCTCAAACCCAGTCATCAAACGTTAGGGAAATTTAACGAATTTAAATTTAAAATTTGTAATTCTTGTTCTGAGTTAAAGCGAACTTTAAAGTTCGTAAGACATGAGTCGGAGTTTCTACTTCAACAATACATTCAAAAGGAAAAGGATATATTGGTGTATGGTGCAAGAATGATGGATAAAAAAACATGTATTGCAGGAGCTTTGATTAGAGATCGTTTTTGTGGAACTGGAGAAAGTTCGCATGGGGTGATAACTCCACATCTACCATCTTGCGTTAATGTTAACCATATAGAAGAATATCTTAAAAGAATAGATTATTATGGTTTATTTAGTTTTGAATATGGAATGAAAGATGGTAAGGCTTATTTCTTTGAAGTTAATTTGAGAAATGATGGAACTTCACATTTTTTTTATCAAGCAGGGGCTAATATTCCCTTGGCGTGGGCATATAGTTCGTTAAATCTTGATTATTCTCAAATATCGACTATTGTGAATGGAGAGCATTTCTATATGGACGAGATATATGATGTCCAAAATATAAAAGAGGGAAAAATCACGAAATCTCAATGGAAAAAAGAGCGAGAAGAGGCAACAATATTTAAATACTATGATAAAGATGATATTCATCCATATGAGTCGATGTTAAAAATTAAAACGAAGAAATTATTGATAGGCTCTTTTGTGGCAAAATATAGAATATATATAGTTTGGTTGCTTGATAAACTTGGATTTAAAAGGAAGTAAAGTTTTTCAATAGACTGATGCTTATAAAATTAAATTTAGTGTAATTATTAATGTGTGCAAAATGAATAAGGTTATAATATGGGGTGTAGATGACTACAATACACTGGGACTATTTCGCGCATTAGGAAAATGTGACTTAGATATTACTTTTCTCGTCTTTCAAGGTATTAAGCACTGTGCTACATTAAGTAAGTATTGCATCCATTTTATAGAAACACCATTATTGGAAGATGGTTTGAAATATTTGCTTGATAATTATCATGACACTGCGAATAAAGCTGTTATTATCGACTCTAATGATCTAATTGCGGAGTTCCTTGATAAACATCGTCCAGACCTTTCTCGTTATTTTATAGTGCCTGGTACATCAACTCCTGGGTATTTAGCATTGCTGAACGATAAATACAAGATGTCAGAAATCGCCAAGGAGTTAGGCTTTGATATACCATCATCAAGAGAATGCAAGTGGAACTCAAATATTGAAGATATCAAATACCCGTGCATTCTTAAACCGACACATCAAACATTGGGCAAGTTTAATGAGTTTAAGATTAAGATATGCAAGGATAAAGCCTCTTTGAAGAGGACATTACGCTTTGTTAGGAGCGACTCTATTTTTATCCTCCAGCAGTATATTCCAAAGGAAAGTGTTGCCCTTGTATATGGCTGTAGAACATTAGATAGGCAAGTCTATTTAGCCGGAGTTTTATTGAAAGATAGATTTTGCGACAATGGTGATGGCTCACATGGCATATTGATGCATGAAATCCCCTCTTATATAAATACGGGTTTAATTCAATCTTTCATGGATCGAGTTGATTTTGTGGGATTGTTTAGTGTGGAGTATCTTGTTTATCAAGGTAAAGCCTATTTTATAGAAATAAATTGGCGAAATGACGGGACATCACATTTGTTTTATCAAGCAGGGGCAAATTTACCATTATTATGGCTTATGTCAAGTGCGGGATTAAATACGAACGGAATAGGAGTGAAGGTAATTAAAGATAGTTATTTTATTGATGAGATCTTTGATGAAGAAAATGTAAGTAGGAAGAAGGTATCTACAGAACAATGGAACAAGGAACGAAGTGAAGCTACTGTCTTTAAATACTATGATGCAGAGGATTATGCTCCATTTGAAGCAGTAAGAAGAAAGAAAAAAATAAAGTTGTTGAAAGACTATGTGGTTTCAAAAAATAGATTGTATATCGTGTATGTCTTGGATAAACTTGGAATAAAACGCAAGTGAAAATAAGGGTATAGCCCAATACGGGATGGTGCTATATGATAATAATTTGCATATAGAATAGTTGTTAATTTTTTCATTTGCAGAAAGTAATATGGTTATAAACTTAATGTATCATGATGTCTATGAACGTGATACAAATGAATCTGGATTTATCCGCGAGCGGGATTTACCATATAAGATAAAGGCAGATGTCTTTGAGTCGCAGGTTAAAGCGATATCTGATTATTGTCAAGTTGCAAACTTGCCTAAAGACACCGTAAATTTCACCTTTGATGATGGTGGTAAATCTTTTTATAGCGAGGTTGCTCCTATTCTTGAAAAGTATGGGTATAAGGGACTGTTTTTCATTTCTACCCAATATATTGGTATGGAAACATTTTTGAATGAAGATGAAATCCGAGACCTTCATTCTAGAGGGCACATCATTGGTTCTCATGCTCATACTCACATACATCTTTATACTCTGTTGGATGCAGAAGTGGAAGATGAGTGGAAACGGTCTGTTGAAATTCTGACTAGTATTATTGGCGAGCCCATAAGATACGCCTCCATCCCGAATGGTGATAAATCCAAGAGGGTGTTAGAATATGCCAAGAAGTATGGAATAGAAAAGATTTATACGTCTGAACCTACTACTAAAGTGTCTGATTTCAAAGGGATGGAAGTTATTGGCCGATATGTTCTGTTGGCGGAAAACCCGAATGAATATGTCCTTTCAATTGTCAGAAGTCCAAGAGTTCGTTTTGTCCTTTCGTGTAAAAGATGCATATTGAATGTGGCGAAATCGATTTTAGGTAGCAACTATGTTAAATTGAAAAACACCTTATATCGCACACAATGCAAGTAAGTATCATCATGCCGTATTATAATGCGGCATTGTACATTTGTGAAACTGTAAAATCCATTGTTGCCCAAACATACGTTGATTGGGAACTGATTATTGTTGATGATTGTAGTTCTGCTCTAGAGACAATAAATGTTCTAGAAAAGGTCAAATCAATGGATAATCGGATAAAGATCCTTCGTGCTGAGAAAAACGAAGGGGCTGGATTGGCAAGAAATATAGGTATAAAGGCTGCAAAAGGACGCTATATCGCATTTTGCGACAGTGACGATTGGTGGTATCCTACAAAGTTGGAAGAGCAGTTGAAATTCATGCAGGAGAATGGATACGAGTTTACCTGTACTTGGTATGAGGATGCGAATGAGTGTCTTGAGTCGTATTATACAATGAAGCAGAGTCCTCGGCAGTCCTATAAGTCAATGATTTCAGGGTGCAATATCGGGACACCTGGCGTCATATATGACACGAAACGCATTGGCAAGAAATATATGCCATCTCTTCGCAGAGCCGAGGATTGGGGATTATGGATGACGATATTGCGAGAAGTGGATTATATCTACACTTATCCTAAGGTATTGTGGAAGTATAGGCATATCCATGGTTCAGAGACAAGTAATAAGTGGGTTATGCTGAAGGCTGTAGTGAAAATGTATGAAACAGTACTTGGCATGTCTAAAGTGCGTGCGTGGCTGACTGGCGTGTTTGTATTCTTGCCAAACAATGTAATGAAAAAATTAAAGAAGGTGTTGTGATGTTACGCATTGTTCTTTAATAAGACTAATTATGACTATAGGATTATTCCGAGAACTTCTCTTGATTTCCATAGGAAAGAGAGATTCATTTTCAAAAGTTCCCTCTTCTGGCGATTGGCAGGCTCTTTTCGCGATGTCCAGGAAGCAGGCTCTTCTCGGAATCTGTTTTGGTGGCATCCAGACAGTCTTTAAAAACCATTCGGAGCAGCTTGTCAATTTTCCTCCAGATCTTAAGATACAATGGATTGGCTTTATCGCGATGACGCAAGATCGCAATCGGCTGATGAATCGGCACTGTGTGGAATTGCAACGAGCAATGACCACCGACGGGTTTAGAATATGCATCTTGAAAGGTCAAGGGGTGGCTTCTTTTTATGGTTCACTTGCACTACTTCGTCAGTCTGGAGACATAGACATTTATGTGGATGCTGATCGGGCAACAATTCTAAAGAATCTCGCTGATAAGGGTATCCCTAATGATGATTGGGATTATGTTCATGCTCATCTTCGTTTCTTCAAGGACGTTGAGGTTGAACTCCACTATCGGGCGAATATTTTTCGCAACTTATTTCGTAACAGAAGATTTCAACGGTTTATTGATGCAAATAAGGAAGAATTCTTCTGTAATGAGGTGGCTCTTGGCGATTGTGGTAAAATTATAGTTCCGTCAGGTTGGATGAATTTGTTTTATCTCCTACACCACACCTATCGTCATCTGTTTTCCGAAGGCATAGGTTTTCGTCAGGTGATGGACTATTACTTCGCTTTGAAGTCAATCTCATTGTCGCAGGATGACAACCAAAAACTTCTGACTGCAGTCAGAAATTTCGGTATGGAACGTTTCGCTTGTGGTTTGATGTGGCTTCTTTTCGCTGTTTTCTATATGGAAGAGAGTTTGATGCTTTGGACTCCTGATGAAAAAGAGGGCCGCTTCATATTGGAAGACATTATGCAGAGTGGTAACTTCGGCAAACTTGACGGCCGTTATGGCAAACCTACTGGTAACAAAATATGCAAGTTCATCACTACGCTCCGTCGCTCATTCAGTCTTCTAACTCATTACCCTAGCGAAGCCTTATGGACTCCAGTGTATTATGTCTGGCATTTCTGTTGGAAGAAGTTGATGTTAATTCGGGGATTTCATAATTTCTTTAAACCTACTTTATGAAATAGCTGAATTTTGGAATTTTTTTTGATGATAGTAATATCATAAGTATTTATTTCTGCAGCAATGAAGACTATATTAGATCTATCATACACAAAGGCTCGACAATATTTTATGGAATCACAGAATTACTGCAGTATGCAGTTGCCAGTATATATTGACTTTAAGCCGGTTTTGGATTATGTTCAGACCATCATAGGAAATAGGTCACTTGAAGTTATATTGAAAAACAAGAATATAAAGCCTTCTGAAATGGAAGGTGTGAATCATTCTATATTGGTTAAGAAGGATGCGCAATATTCCTATCGGCCGATTCAGTTGATTAATCCTTTCCTTTATTATCTGTTGGTAAATGCATTGACTAATAGAAGTAGTTGGAAAGAGATAAAAGATAGATTTGTGGCATTGCATGTTGATAATATTGAAGTTGCCAGCATCCCTAAAGTTAAAGGTAAAGCAGATAAGTCTCATTCTTCTGCAAATGTAATTTCTTGGTGGGAATATGTGGAGCAAAGAAGTTTAGAACTTTCACTATCGTATCGATATATGTTCGTTACGGACATCACAAACTGTTATGGCTCGATATACACTCATACAGTTGCATGGGCGTTGATGGGGAAAGAGGTAGCCAAACAGAAAAGAAGAAGTTTAGGTTTGCTTGGTAATACTATAGACAATTTTCTTCAAGGAATGCAATATGGTCAGACAAATGGAATACCACAAGGAAGTGTCCTATCTGATTTTATTGCGGAGATTATTTTAGCCTATGCGGATAAAGAACTTGACAAAAGATTGGAAAAGGTTGGCATTTCTGACTATCGGATAATTCGATATAGAGATGATTATCGGATATTTTCAAATTCCAAGGAAGAAATTGAGAAGATAGCTTTCCTTCTTCAAGATGTCTTGTTTGGATTTAACTTTCAGCTGAATTCGAGAAAAACATTTCTTACAGAGGATGTTATAGGAGAATCAATTAAATCGGACAAGAGAGCATATGTTTCCAATATCCCATTGTATAGGAAGGCAAAAAAACGAATATATTCGACTATGTCTAACTTACAACAGGAGGCATTGTATATTCATCAGTTTTCTAAGTCTTATCCCAACAGCGGAACCCTACTTAAGATGCTTACGATATTTGCACATCGTTTGAAACTAAAGCTTGCAATTTGTGGAAATATCTATGTGTTGATTTCGATTTTTACGGACATTGCGATGTTGAGTCCTAAATCATATAAGATTGTTTTGTCAATTATCAGTCAGTTAATAAATCAGATTACAACCACGGAGGAGCGGGTAAGCATTGTTAAAGATATTTATGCCAAGTTTCAGAGATTCCCCGATATTGGCGAGATCCAGATATGGATGCAGCATATAACATTTCAGATGCCAAACTCGATTGATTATGATGAGGGGCTTTGCAAGATTGTGAACGGTGAGCCAAATGTTGAACTGTGGAACAATGATTGGGTGTCAGATGCTTATAAGAAAGATTTCCCTCAATATGAAATATGTACGGATTGGATTCGTGATAGTTTTACTCCAATCATAGATATTGACGAAGTTGGTTTATTTGATGTGTATTTGCAATCATAGAATATACTAATCAAATCAATATGAACACATGTATGCCTTATTGCTTTTGTGTTATAGGTGATTATCTTTGGCTGGCAGCGCGGTTCAATATCATTGACAAACCGAACCAGCGGTCGCACTCAAGCATTGTCCTGCGTGGCGGTGGAATCATTTTCCTGTTTGGCGTGTGGATCTGGTGCGCATTTTTCGGATTCCGTTATCTGATCTTCCTTGCGGCTGGAATCAACTTCATTGATGATATTCATTGTCTTTGGGTGAACCATGACTTGTATAATATTGTAGAAGATGGCTCGCTGCGGATGTTGAACATACTTTTTCTTGGCTCTCAATTGGAATGGAAGTAGAATAGAAATCGTTTCCAATTCTAGGTTAGTCGTTTGTCTTACTTGACGATAGGTGGTGGACGATGAAAGAGATAGGGCTGTATAGAATGGAGAATTAGATAGTAATTTCCTTAAATTGAATAAAATGCGAGTAATTCTAGACTCTCCTCTTCCTTCTATACAGAAAGATCGTTTTGGTAGAGAACCTATGGTTGACTTGATTGTGGAATCCATCAATCAGTTGACTGTTTCTAAGAGTCATCCATGTACAATATATGGTATATACGGAAAATGGGGTGAGGGGAAAACTTCGTTTATGAATTTTATCAAGGAAAAACTCCTTTCTCAGGGAGAGAAAGATAGAATCAATTTGGTAGAATTCAATCCGTGGCTTGTTGGTAATAACGGGGCTTTACTTAGAGAATTTTTTAAGAGCATTATTACATTTTCTGAGAATAATGTTAAGAAATGGCTTGAGAAGTATGGTTCGCTAGCAATTTTTTCGACCAAGACTATAATCAATGCGGTCAAGCCTGGTGTAGGGACATACTTGGCAGTTGGATTGAATTGGGTAAAGAAGTTATTGACAAATAAGCAGGAGTCGCTCTCTGAATTAAAAAAGAAAGTCTCGCAGGCAATCAGAGAATCGGGTCGTCATCTGGTTGTTATGATTGATGATGTTGATCGATTGGATAAAGAAGAACTCCATGTTGTTCTGCGTCTAATCCGTCAAGTCGCCGACTTTGATAACTGCATATATATCGTTGCAATGGATGTCGCGATGGTGGCTAAGTCAATAGGACAATATCATGGTAATGGCTCATCGGAGGATGGAAGAAAATTTCTTGATAAGATTGTGCAAGTGCCTATTACGCTTCCTCAAATCCCGAAAGGTCTTCTCATGGGCTTAATTCGAGAGGAGTTAACCTCAACTTTGAGCGGTTATGTTGCAGACGAAGAAGTTGAAAGTATAGCAACCTCTGTGACACCATTTATTTCTACATATAGAGAACTCAAGCGATACTGTAATCAGATTGCGTTTGTTTTGCCTCATTTAAAGAATGAAGTGAACATCAAAGATCTTTGCCTACTCGAGTGTATTAAAATCGTGAACATAGAATCTTATCGTAAGATTATTGAAAATCGGTCTTCCTTAATGCACGAGGTATCGGATTTTGCACATATTCTTGGTACTGACAAAGTACACGATGATATTAGAAATCGATATGAAAAGGCAAAAATTGACATTACGGAGGGGCTTGAAAGAGGACAAAAGGTTGCTATGTTAAACGCGATAGATGAACTATTTAACAATTGCCATGTTGAAATACAGAATGATATTGATTTGAAACGTATAAGTACAGATGTGTATTTCCCCAAATACTTTACTCAAGCAGTCCCTTCAGAATTAATCCCAGATAGAGAATTGGATTTGTTTAAGGCGAAGTGTCAAGACTTAAGTATTGAGGATATATCGCGAAAGTTTGAGTCATGGGTTGATATGTACTCTTATTCTGAAGTTGAACGGGCTGTCTTGTATGTGATAAGGAAGAGTAAATATGGGCAAGAGAGGTGCGAGGTCACATCTATAATGGTTCAGGCTCTTTCATGCTGTAAATTAGCCAAGGGACTACCACCAGTGGAAAATACTAGCTCCATACCATTATTTGTTTCCATGACCATATATCAATATATATTCGTGCAAGATGTTAATAGTGCCACCATGAAAGTATGGGATGCGAATCTGCTGGATAAAACACTTTCCTATATATTCTCAAATGCGGAACTGAACTACTGCCTTAATTTTTTGTGTTTAGCATATGATATTTTTAGAAATGGTACATACAATAGTACTGAGGTGTTGCGAATATTGATTCAGCGGTTCAAGGGTTTAAGCGTAGAGGAGCAGTTTGGTTATAGCAGATTATTGTTAAGGACAATGCTGGAGTATTGGAAAAGGTTTGATAAGAATTTATTTAATGAATATGCTTCAGAATTGTTTACAAATTCGGACATCTCCTGTCAAATGGTTTTCGATAAGTTTCTGGGGGGATCTAAAGAAGATGATGATATAACTTGCTTTGTAAAACTCTTCCAGTATCAAATTTCATATATCAATGATCGATTATTGAAAGAAAGCGATGATGTCCGCAATAGTGATTCTGTTAGAGTATATGTGAGCAATTATCAGCAGATACTCAAGTATTGATTTTGCGAAAAGCTATCTTTTAAATATTGTGAGATAAAATATATTTGTATTGTTATTTTAAAGTGAATACAGGTCTTACTCAGAAGATTTTTGATTGGTATCTTGCTCGGCCTGATGCAAAGAAGTTCATTTTTTTCTCAACTGTAAAAAGTGCTGCAGATAGGGTTGATGGGGAGTTTTTAACTGAAGAGTGTGTGCCTACGCCAATTGGCCCGTATGGAGAGAGTAAAATTAAGGCTGAGAATTATATTATTGAAAAGTTTGCGCCTAAGGCAATTGAGCGTCCGTTCCATAACTTTGATGACTTGGATTCTGTGGTGGTTGGGAAGCGGGTGTATATAATGAGGCCTTGTATGATACATGGACCTGGTAACAAGGGTAACTTGAATTTGCTTTATGGTGTAGTAAGCAAGGGAATTCCGTGGCCTCTTGGTGCTTTTGAGAACCGCAGATCATTTACGAGTGTGGGCAATCTTTGCTTTGTCATTGATGGTCTCTTGACAAAAGATGTTCCTTCCGGTATTTATCATATGGCAGATGATGAGGCTCTTTCAACTAACGAACTTATTCAGGTAATATGCAAGGACTTGGGAAAGAAGGCTCATATTTGGCGTATTCCGAAAGGTTTGATGAGTGGCGTTGCAAAAATTGGTGGATGGCTTCACCTTCCATTGAATCCTCTAAGGATGCAGAAACTCACTGAAAACTACGTAGTCAGTAATGCAAAGATAAAGAAGGCTCTTAATATTGATAAGATGCCAGTTCGTGCTAGAGATGGGTTAATTGAGACGATTAGGAGTTTTGAGTGATTTTGCTCTAGTATTCAATGAATCCACAAAACAGAAGATTTCGTAGATACTTGCTCTTGATAGTGGGCTTTCGCATATTCTATCGCTAGAAATCAAAAAAAATGTAAAAGTTTTTGATTATTACATTTGGAAGTTATACTTGCTTAAATAGTAGTTATTTATATGCGATGCTCTTCTCTATGTGTAAGGAGAAATTTAAATTGAAGTAAACAAAATATTTACTCTGTAAAGTGTTTACTTATTGCAAGATAGAAAAGTTCTTTCTACCTTTGCACTTGTCAAAGGACTTGACCTTTGCTTAAACAAACTTATGAACTTTGATATAACTTCTACATCAAATGCGCAAGGACGCGTTTATGTAAATCTGATGAGCGATGCCGGCTTTAAGGCAGTCTATGGTGATAAGAATAACAAAAGCCTTCTTATCGAACTTCTCAACTGTTTTCTTCCCGATGAAGTAAGAGTTCATGATATAATCTCTTATCTGGACCGAGAACAAGACCATGTGGTGGACTCTGGGAAAAGAACCTATCTCGACCTTATCTGTAAAGGAGAAGATGGTGCTATCTTTTCAGTCGAAGTCCAGAGGCGTAACGAAATAAACATCTTCGAGCGATGTATGTATTATGGTGCCGATATTTATCGTAACCAACTCGAAGAAAACGAGTATTACTCTCAACTAAAGCCTCTTTATATCATCGGTATTCTCGGCACTAATCTTATTCACGAGGATGAGTCGTTGTGGAATACGGATAATCTTATTTCTCATTATTATCAGATAGAAAAAAGGACTCTCGAGTTTGCACCTTCGACAATAATTCTTACCTTCGTGGAAACGGCGCGATTCACAAAGACTCTGTCGCAGTGTGAAAGTAACACGGATTATCTGTTATATTGGTTTCTAAATGGATGGAAATACGATAAAAGTGGTGTTTCAGAAGTGTTAGAGGACATACCGATAACGGAAAAGCTAAGCAGAGCATGTGAAATTGCTGCTTTTAGTCCATCGAAACGAACTGTTTATAATAAATTTATGATGACAGAACTAGATATATTTAATCAACTCCATTACGCTAAAGAAGATGGTTTTGCAGAGGGAAGAGCTGAGGGATTATCTGAAGGAAGAGCTGAGGGAAGAGCCGAAGGAATTGCTGAAGGCGAAGCAAAAGAAAAAGCTGAAATTGCTTTGGCTATGCTGAAAAATCAAGTGCCCATTGAACAGGTTTCTCTTTATACTGGGATGTCCGAAAGCGAAATAAACAAACTACTTAATCGCTAACTTCACACCTAAAGAAATGGAATCCCTGAAGTGTTAGAGGATATACCGATAACAGAGAAACTAAGCATTTATATAGTGCGTGATTTTGTATAATGATGCACTATATAAGAGAAATTTTGCTTAAAAAGTCATCCTTGGTTTTATATTATGTTTTAAAAACATTATGCTTGCGCTACATAATAATATAAAACATGAAATTTGTTGATAGGATTGATGAAACTGCACGGTTAAAGGATGCTCTTACGAGGGAGAGAGATTTGTTAATAGTTCTGAATGTCAATACCAAAGGGGACTATTGGCAAAAGTAATTGTACAAGTGTTCCCGGATTTTGATAAATTGATTTTTCCAGATGGGGAATCATTATTTAGAGCGGTTAATTATAGAACAGACAAGCAATTTACTTTATGCTTGGATGAATTTTCATATCTTGTTGAACAAGCTTTGAATGCTCATTTCTCTGAGTATGTGAGTGCCCAATGGGAAAAACTATGTCGTGACGCCGTTACTGGGAATATGATTAATGGCGTGGTTTATGGCAAGGGAAAACGCTGGTGGGGTTCTGTTCTCAATGAGGATAAGAAGCCGGAACATGTCGAGTTCGATGTGGTGGCTGAATCGCTTGATAAATAGTATCTGCTAGTTGGTGAAAAACAAGATTCGATTGTATAATATCTCTGAAATATCCACCTATATCTTGCCGCTGCTTCGCTGTGCGTTGTCAGGGGAGTCGGTGAATTTGCCTAAAGGCGTTGATTGGCAAATGGTGAAGTCCGTCGCTTCCATGCAGGGAGTTTCTGCTGTCGTTTTGGATGGGGTTGCGAATGCGGCTCTTGTATCTTCATTGTCAATGGCTGTGAAAATGCAGTGGATTGGAGAGGTGGCAAATCAGGAGAGTATGTACGAGCACAGCTTTCGGATAGCGTGTGAGTTATCCGAATTGTGGGGCCAGCAAGAGATCGAAGCCGTAGTGCTTAAGGGGCGTTCAATTTCTCAGTATTATCCTAAGCCGGAACATCGTTACAGTTGTGATCTAGATGTTTACATCGCTGGGGACAATTGGCAGAAAGCATGTGATATTCTGGAAGCGAAAGGTGTTAAACTTGTGCGAGAGGTGTATAAGGAGGTGGAGTTTACCTACGATGGTTTATATGTAGAATGCCACAGATTTATTACTCCTTATCGCGGTAATGACACGCTGAAGTGCTTTGAGCATTATCTAAAAGAGTTATTGTCTTCTATGCCAATTGAGTATTTTGAAGGCACTCGCCTAATTTGTCCTCCGTTGCTTTTTACAGTGATGCTTTCTATTGAGCATGCACTTGGGGATTTGTTACATGGCAAATTGTCTTTGAAGCATGTAGTGGATTGGGTGGTGTTGAGAGGACAAAATTTTGATAGAGATATCGTTGAAGAGAAATGTAAGGAGTTTGGGTTCGACAGATTCTTGCGCTTAATAGATGCTCTGGCAGATGTTGTGGAGGGGAAAAGGGATGTGGATAGCCTTAGTCGTGAGCATAAAGAGGTGTTTGATTCGTTCTTTGTATTACATCCTGAAAGTAAGTGTGTTTCATCTGCTGACAAGAGTTGGTTTGCTCGTAGGGTTGAGCTGTTTTTTGAAATTATACATAATAGAAATCTGTTCAAGCGCTACGGATATTGTTCTATGGAGAAATTCTTAGTAAAGACTGTGTGGGCACATTTTTTTGACACGAAGTATAAAGAAGTGTAAACTATTTGGCAAAGTATATAAGTTAAACAACCTCTAAAGTGTCTACCCTTCTCAGAGAAGGTCAAATTGTGAAATTATGAATGTTAATTTAATCGGTGTATATTAGAATGTGGCCTTTGTATTATTATTTTATAGTTTTCGTACTACTTTTATTGATGGAGGTAGTGTATTTTAAGATAGCGAAGCGATTTAATATTGTAGATAAGCCTAACGAGCGCTCCTCGCATACGAGTGTGGTTTTGCGTGGTGGGGGTATTATTTTCCTTTTAGCTGTGTGGATATGGAGTGCGTTTTCTGGTTTTTCGTATCCGCTTTTCCTCGTGGCTGTGACTCTAGCAGCTGGGGTTAGTTTTATCGATGATATCCACTCTTTGCCTGATTCTGTGCGCCTTGTGGTTCAGTTTATGGCTATGGGGCTGATGATATGGCAGATTTTTCTCTCCGTTCCTGATGGTTTTGCCTTTGGGGAGAGTCTTTGGGCTAAAATAGCCTTTGTAGTAATCGCACTTATAGTCTGCGTGGGGGCGACCAATATCTATAATTTCATGGATGGAATCAATGGAATTACTGCAGGATATTCGCTTGTTGTTCTTGCAATATTAGCTATTATCTCTACGCGGATTAACTTTATATCAGACACATTTTTATGTGTAATGATATTGGCTGTCCTTGTATTCTCGTTCTTCAATTTTCGTCCGCGTGGTAAGGCCAAATGCTTTGCTGGCGATGTTGGGAGTGTCGGGATGGCATTTATAGTTCTGTTTGCTATCGGGATGTTGATTGCGCGTACTGGAGATATTACTTGGCTGATTTTATTGTTAGTATATGGCGTGGACGGGTGTCTTACCATCTGTCATCGAATTATGCTTCGCGAAGATCTCGGGCAGGCTCATCGTAAGCATGCTTATCAGTTGATGGCTAATGAATTGAAGATAAGTCATCCAGTGGTCTCATTTATTTATATGGCTCTGCAGCTGGTTGTTTCTCTTGGTTTCATATTTTTAATTCCTAATACCGCTCTTGCACATTGGCTTTATTTATTAGGGTCTTTGGTCGTTTTATGCCTGATATATATCCTGTTTATGAAGAAGTATTATCATCTTCACGAGGAGTATTTGACAAGATTGAAGAGGGGATAATAAAGGTTTTATATTAGTGTTTTGTACTTGAATATAATCACAATATGTATTCACTAGAAGCTTACATAGACAATGGTTTATCTAAGAAGTTGTTTTGAAATGAGTAAGTGATATTTTTTAGTGAAAAGTAGATAGTATTTCATGAGTATTTTTGATGAATACATAAAAGGTGGCAATCCTTCGCAGATAGAGAAATCATACGCGTGGCAGACTGCAATCGGTCTTCAAGCTGTGGATGGGCTTATACCATCAGATTACTTAGTTCAGACCGCCAAGCAGAACATCGAAGGTGATATATCCATCGAGGAGGTGAAACAAATTCTCGATAACTATTATGAGTCAAGGAGTGTTCGCACAGAGTCCGAACAACGTACGGAGGAAGCTGATAAAGTGTCTGCTCGAATCACGGAAATTCTAACAGAAAAAACATTTAATTTCAATCCGGACTATTTAATTCAGATTCACAGGAGATTATTCACTGGAGTTTATGATTTTGCCGGAGTTATTAGATCGTACAATATCACTAAGAAAGAATGGGTATTGGATGGAGACACTGTACTCTATTCATCAGCAGATATGATACGGCAGACGCTGGAGTATGATTTTCGAGAAGAGAAGAACACTGATTATTCTGGTTTAAATGCTGACCAAGCAGTAAAACGGATATGTAAGTTTATTTCTGGAATATGGCAAATCCATCCGTTCTGCGAGGGAAACACCAGAACTACGGCTGTGTTCGCAATTAAATACCTCAGGAACTTCGGGTTTAATGTGGACAATGAAGCGTTCGCGCATAATTCGTGGTATTTTAGGAATGCTTTGGTAAGAGCCAATTATATAAACTACTCTAAGAATATTTCTGCTACTTCAATTTATCTTGAGTTATTTTTTGATAATTTGTTGTTCGGTGCTGACCATCAACTACGCAATAGAGATATGCGGATTCTAAAGAGCAATAGTGACACCAAGGAATTTTCAAAGTGTCAAATTGGCCCTTTGAATGTCACTTTGGAGGAGAGAGCGCTTTTAGAATTCGTGAACAAGAATCCCAGGGCGACTCAGCAACAGATTGCGGAGCATATTGGCAAATCTACTCGTACCGTGAAGCGAATTACTGCGACCCTTTACGAAAAGGGTTATCTAAAACGCGAGAATGGCAAGAGAAATGGTAATTGGACGATACTTCTGTGATATATAGTACGTTGAAGTGTATCTCTTGGTTTCATATTTTTAATTCCTAATGCCGCGCTTGCACATTGGCTTTATTTATTAGGGTCTTTGGTCGTTTTATGCCTGATATATATCCTGTTTATGAAGAGGTATTATCATCTTCACGAGGCGTATTTGAAGTCCGTAAAACCACTATAAATAGAGAATTATGACGTGTTACACTATTAATCGGATTTGAATTTTTTTATTATGAGACGGCTGTATTTTATTTGGGGACTTGTTCCGCTGGTGTTATTTTGTTTGTTAAGTAGGTCATTTATGTCTTTCGCCTACCCACAGACAGAAGGCGATAATTCTGCCGTTGAAGTTATCGCATGGTTTGATAAAAGGGATACGATGACGTATTGGATTAATTCGCAGAATTGGAATATAGAAAATGGAGACTCTGTTAAAGTTTCAGATGTGTCTACAAAAGTCTTGATTACAGTAGTTGATTCTACAAAGAAAGACTATGCTATGGAATACAAGTTTTTAGATTTTCGACAAAACATGGCTGGCGTTTATCCTATGGATAATTTTCAGAATCAAATAGTTGAGAAGATGTCTGATATTATGACAGGCGTCAGCATAGATTTTAAAACCGATGAGTTCGGACATATAATAGAATATACTAACCTTGAGGAGGTAGGTAAGAAGGTTGAAGAATTGATCGATTCGTCTTTTGACTGGAGATGATCTGTAATATCCTTTTCTATCTTTCTGAATAACATGATATTAACACTTTTCCATATAATTTTGCAAGGATAAACTACATTTTTCCATGCGGTGGTCGGCAAGACAGAGTCAAGGCATTATTGTGATGCCTTAAAGTTAAAATGGAAAAAAGTTGTTGCTGTGGGGTTGAACTTTTCAGTGAAAGATGGTGTGAATACTTTAGAGTGGAAAGTGTGAAATTTTATCAATAATTTTCTTAAATTGGTCGAAATTTAAAATTGTAATGCTATGATGTATTGTCCTAAATGTGGGGCACCTCACGAAGATGGCGCTTCATTTTGTCCGAATTGCGGAACTCCGTTAAAGTATGATAATGTTCAGCAACAGACTAATAACAATGATAGGTGGCTTATCAGCCTTCTTCTTTGTGCATTTGGAGGAGTGTTGGGTTTACATCGCTTTTACACTAACAACATCGCTACCGGAGTTATAATGCTTTTAACTGGCGGTGGTTGCGGTATATGGTGGATAGTGGATCTGATTATGATAGCTGCCAATACTTATCATGATGGTAACGGAAATCTACTCAAATAATTATGAAGTTTTGTCCTAATTGTGGAGCTTCGGTGGAGGATAATGCTTCTTATTGTTCCAATTGTGGAACTTTCCTCTTAGAAAATAACCCCATAGCTTCGTGCCCTCGCACTTACTTGGTCCTTTCGGTGATAAGCACTTTTATTTTTTGTCTGCCGCTGGGCTTGGTGGGATTGCTTAATTCCATAGAAGTTAGTAATGATTATCGTTCAGGCCGATACGAACAGGCTTTAAGGGCAAGCAGTAGGGCCAAACGATTCAGCATCGCTGCTATCATAGTGGGCTGCGTGTGGTTGATTGCTTGGTGTGCAATTATCGCATGGTGTTTCAGTTGCGGATATGACTTTGACGATGTGATATCTTCGATATGAGTCGTCATCCTAAAATAGCCCTATGGATAAGTGCCTTTTTGTGCTTGTTCATAGGGTTTTATGTTTATGCCAATTTCGACCCACTTAAAAGCCAATGGTTCCCGCGCTGTCTGTTCTTGACTCTTACTGGACTTAAATGCCCCGGTTGCGGAAGTCAGCGCGTATTTCACTCATTGCTAAATGGTGATGTAAGACAGGCATTGGGGTACAATGCTTTGCTCGTAATCCTTTTGCCGTATATTATATTGCTTATTTTCAGTGCTTTATTTAAAAATCGATGTGAAAGACTTTATAGCGCGCTTTCTTCTCCTGCACTTGTCTATGTTTTAATCATTGTGACAGTTCTATGGTGGATATTGCGTAATGTGTTTAATTGGTAAATGATTACGGCTATTTACGAGGAACTGTTAAGGCTTGCTAAAAATCAGGTATGCATTTTGCACTTGAACGCGTATATGTCTTTCTTGCTCTCGGCAAGATATGGTTTTACTAATAATCAATCGCCTTTCGGGGTATAAAAAATTCGGTGTTATGGATGTTAAGTTTTATTTATGTCGTATTTGCGGAAATCTTATCTGCAAGGTAGTTGATTCAGGTGTAACACCTGTGTGCTGCGGCTCTGAAATGACGCTGTTGGAGCCTAAAAGTAAGGATAATGGTGTTGAAAAACATTTGCCGGTTGTGGAATGGGTCGATGATTCCACATTGAAGGTTAAAGTCGGTTCTATACCTCATCCCACTACTAAGGAACATCATATAGTGATGATTGCTCTTGAGACCTTAAATGGTGTGGATATAAGGATGCTGGATAATTCAAAAGGTGAAGCTCCCCAGTCATTGTTCCACTGCTCTAAGTCAGAAGTAAAAGGGGTTTATGCATATTGCAACTTGCATGGATTGTGGTATTCGTCTTTAAAGTAAAATTTAGAATACTATGTGGTATTAAATTGTTTTGAAATTATCATCCTAATCTGACATGACTATTTAAGAAGCTGCAAAATCGAATCAAGTTGATTGGAAATAGTCGGGATTTGAGTCTTTGTTAAATTCTTTGAAAATCGTTAATTTTACTGCCGGTATCAGTGCCTGAGTTTAGGGCATTTGATGCTGGCATTTTAAAATATACAAGCATGACACTAATTAAATCCATTTCCGGAATACGCGGAACTATTGGAGGACCTATTGGCGAGGGCCTCACTCCTATTGATATTGTTAAATTCACCTATGCCTATTGTGCCACCTTACCATCACGAAAGCCCACTCCTAATGGTGAAAAGTATAAGATTGTAGTGGGGCGTGATGCTCGTATCAGCGGGCAAATGGTGGAGCAGTTGGTGTGTGGAACCCTCATCTCCTGTGGCGTGGATGTGGTTAAGTGCGGATTTGCCAGTACCCCGACTACGGAATTGGCAGTTAAATTTGCTGGAGCCGATGGGGGTATAATACTTACAGCCTCGCACAATCCCAAACAATGGAATGCTCTAAAGCTTTTAAATGAGCATGGTGAGTTCTTAACAGCTGCCCAGGGGCAGGAGATATTGGCACTGGCAGAAAGAGAGGATTTTGATTTTGCTCCGGTAGAATGTCTTGGCCATATAGAAGAAAAAGATTTTACTCAAGAGCATATAGATTCTGTGCTTGCGCTTGACGCCGTGGACGTGCCGGCCATTCGTAATGCGCATTTTAAAGTGGCGCTCGATGCGATAAACAGCGTGGGTAGTATAATTATGCCGCGACTTCTTAAGGAGTTGGGGGTAGAGTGCATTACGATTTATGGGGAACCAAACGGGGATTTTGCGCACAACCCAGAGCCGTTGCCTAAAAATCTGGAGGAGTTGAGCCGTACTGTGGTGGAGAATAAATGCGATTTAGGAATAAGCGTGGATCCTGATGTTGACAGGCTTGCTTTTATATGCGAAGATGGAAAACCTTTTGTAGAGGAATATACGCTGGTAAGTGTGGCTGATTATCTTCTTGAAAGAGCTGAAAAGGAGGGAGTTATGCCACGTAATACGGTGTCTAATCTAAGCTCAAGCCGTGCCCTTAGAGATGTGACTGAGGCTCACGGAGGTACATATTATGCTGCTGCTGTGGGCGAGGTTAATGTTACCACTAAAATGCATGAAGTTCATGCTCTTATAGGTGGAGAAGGAAATGGAGGTGTTATCTATCCAGCCTCACACTATGGACGGGATGCTATGGTGGGTGTAGCTTTGTTTTTAAGCAGCTTGGCACATAAAAAATGTAGCGTGAGTGAATTGAAGGCATCACTTCCTCAGTATTATATAGCTAAAAATAGGATAGAACTTTCCGATGCAGCGGTGATCGATCGCATTTTGAACTCTTTAAAAGAACACTTTAAAAACGAGAAGATAAACACCATAGATGGCGTGAAGATAGATTTTGAGAAGGAACGCACATGGGTTCATCTAAGGAAGTCGAATACAGAACCTATAATTAGAGTTTATAGTGAAGCTCCTTCTGAAAAGCAAGCTGTGGAATTAGGTCAGCAGGTAGTGGAATTGGCAAAACAAATTATTGCACGCTAATGTTTAGTTTCCGAACGACTCCACTCGAGGCCCAGTTGGACAAAAGTTTGAATGAGGGCAAGGTGGGCTGTTTTTGTAATCAGAATTGTTTTGACACTGCTACTGGTGAGTATATGTACGAGATTTTCCGAAAAAGGGGGAATCTCGCACATTTGTTCATGCCTTCATCGACAGAACTCACTCCAGGGACCGACCATATCGAATTCGACCAGAGTGATTTAGAGGAACTTGACGCAGTAGTCGTGGAAATACAGGATGTAGGGGTCAGGTACTTTAATTTTACTCGTGATGTAATGCGTCTTTTGAGCATGCGTGCTCGAATGGAGAATGGCCCCTCTATCTATATCGTAGATCATATTAATCCTCTGGGTAGGGTAGTAGAGGGAACTATGCCTGTAGTGGATACTGATATGTGGACTCCTAAAGTGGCTCATCGTCATGGACTTACACTCGCTGAATTATGTAATGTCTATTACGACGAGATAGATGGTAGGTTCCCGCTTCATGTGATATCCGCTGTTTGTAGCCAGAGCGGAAGAGATATTATGCCATGGACGATAGCACCGTCTTCCGATTTGCCGGGCATGTTTTCAGCGGCTATGTATAGTGGAGGTGGCTTATGGAATAACACTACCATCACTCCTGCTATCGGGACATCTCGCCCTTATGAATATATAGGAGCTCCGTGGATTAATCCTAGTCGAACAACCGATGCGCCTCATCCGGAAGATGTCATCTTGCGTCCTTGCTCATTCACTCCGTCTGCTGGGCGATATGAGGGAGTTGCATGTCAAGGCTATCAGATAATATTAAAGCCTGGAGCACAATATCATAGCCTACTTCATACTTTGGAGTTTATGCGTTTTTTTATGGAGCATTATTCTCAATTCGAGATGCTTCCTTCTTTATTTACAAAGGTTGCCGATCCTGTGATAGCGGAATTTCTAAAAGGAAATATTACATTCGATATAGTTCAGGAACACGTTAAAATAGAAGAGCAGAAATGGATTCGTAAAGCAAAGCGTTACACTCTTTACGATGAAACACCTTACAGGATTAAGTGAAATGGATGTAGGAAATGATGGGTAGTGCAGAATAATTTTAAAAAATGAAGGAGTTTGATGTAATAATTGTAGGTGGAGGTGCTACTGGAGCTGGAACGGCGCGAGATTGTGCGCTGAGAGGTTTACGCACGCTTCTTATTGAAAGAGATGATATAGCGTGCGGTGCATCTGGAAGGAATCACGGACTGCTACATAGCGGAGCGCGATATGCGGTTAATGACCCAGAATCGGCTGCAGAGTGCATAAAAGAGAATATGACACTGCGCCGTATAGCCCGTAATTGTGTGGAGGCTACTGGAGGTCTTTTCATATCTTTGCCCGAGGATGGATTAGAGTATCAGTCAGATTTTATAAAAAAATGTGAAGCATCAGGCATAAGCACCGAGGTGCTGACACCTCAAAAGGCGCTGGCTCTTGAACCGGAGATTAACCCTGACTTGATAGGTGCTGTAAAAGTCCCAGATGCTTCTGTGGATCCTTTCCGTTTGGTTTCTGATAATGTGCTGGATGCCCGTCTTCATGGGGCAGAGGTAAAGACAAGGCATGAGGTGTTATCTTTGATTAAGGAAGGCGTTACCATTATGGGGGTAAAGGTTTTGGATAAAGAGACAGGTCTTACGGAAAACATTTATGCCCATTATGTTATAAATGCAGCAGGTATATGGGGCGCACATATAGCGGACATGGCAGGAGTGAAGATTGGCATGTTGCCAGCAAAGGGCTCGCTGTTAGTCTTTAATCAGAGATTGGCAAAAATGGTTATAAACCGATGCCGTAAACCAGCCAATGCCGATATCCTTGTTCCTGGCGATGTGGTTAGCATAATCGGTACCACTTCAGATAAAGTGCCTTTTGAACAATGTGATAATATGAGAGTCACAAAGGATGAGGTGGACCTGCTACTTCTAGAGGGTAGTAAACTCGTTCCACGTCTCTCTGACACTAGGGTGATTCGTGCATACGCTGGAGTACGTCCACTAGTTGCTAGTGATGACGATCCTACAGGAAGAAGCGTCAGCCGAGGAATTGTGCTTTTGGACCATTCACAAAGGGATGGAGTGCGTGGTTTTATCTCTATAACTGGAGGGAAACTAACTTCATACAGATTAATGGCCCAGATGGTTACAGACTTGGTATGTAAAAAATTAAGTTTTGAAAAGCCTTGTCAGACTGCGCAGCTTCCTCTTCCAGGATCAGAGCCGGATAAACTGAAAGGAACTTCGGTCGTAATGAAAGCTGCTATGGGGCGGCATGGTAATCAGGTGGAGGCCATGACTTTTGATCAGAAGGGCAGCGAGGTGGTCTGTGAATGTGAACAAGTGAGTAGAGCCGAAATCTCTTATGCAGTTAAAGTTCTGGGTGTAAAAACTCTAGATGATTTGAGGCGAAGAACAAGAGTAGGTATGGGCCCTTGCCAGAGCTGTTATTGCCTTAAAAAGGCAGCTATGCTCTTAGCTCAAGAATTGGGCACTCCGCAACAGGCTGAAAGTCTTGAGAATGAATTTTTACAGCGCAGATGGAAAGGCATAGTCCCTATATGCTGGGGTGACGGACTTGCCGAAGCGGAATTGATGAGAAAAAAGTACGGAAGATGAGATACGACGTGGTCATAATAGGTGGAGATGATATTGATGCTCGCCTGGGAATTAAAGCCTTAGAGTCAGACAAAACATGTGTTCTAATATGTGTGGGACGCATTAGTGAAGACCATAATAGGGAAGAATTTAGGCAAAAAGGAGGCACCCTTTTAATGGGAGATAGAGTGAGCCGTGTCGAATGGTCGTCTTCTAATGAGATAAAAGCCGTATTTACAGAAAATATGGGGAATACTCCTTTAGAAGCCGGTGTCTTTGTCCTATGTTCAGGTAGATTTTTTACAAGAGGTCTTGTCAGTGATAGAGAAAAGGTTTTCGAGCCAATTTTCGATTTGGATGTAAAATTCTGGAAAGACAGGAGTCTGTGGTGCGTGGAGGATTTTTTTGCTCCTCAGCCATTTGAGTCTTTCGGGGTAGTTAGTTCGCCGAGCGGCCATGCTATAAAAAACGGTGAGCAGATAACTAATCTGCTGGTTAGTGGTAGTATATTGTGTGATGGACAAAATAATGAGGAAACGGTATGCAAGATAATGATACATTAGCATTACAGTCTTGTCTGAAGTGTAATATATGCGCTGAAGTGTGCCCTATGATGGAAGTTAATCCATTATATCCAGGGCCTAAGCAGGCAGGGCCGGATGAGCAACGCTATAGAATAAAGGACGCCGAGTTTTTTGATAAATCGCTTAAGTTTTGTCTTAATTGTAAGCGCTGTGAGGTGGCCTGCCCGTCTGGGGTGAAAGTGGGGGATATCATAACTCGCGCGAAGATTAAATATGGTAAATCGGAGCATTTCCTAAGGGATAAGATGTTAGTATCTACTGATTTTGTAGGTAATTTGGCTTCTTTTTTCGCCCCTGTTGTAAATGAGGTCCTGTCATGGAATTTTACAAAGGGTGTGCTTGACGCGACTATCGGAGTTAGTTCTAAGGCTTGTATGCCTAAATATGACTCGGATCGCTTTGATCAATGGTTTAAGAGCGTGGCCTCGAAGCAGAAAAAGTACCCCCGTTTTGTGGAGTATTTTCATGGATGCTATGTTAATTATAACTACTCACAGCTCGGAAAAGACTTTGTAACTCTTATGAATGCTTGTGGATATGGAGTGCATTTGCTTGAAGGCCAATGCTGTTGTGGTGTTGCCATGATTGCCAATGGCTTTGCAGGTGAAGCAAAAAGGGCTGCTGAAACTAACCTTGCTGCCATTAGAAAGACATCCATTCCGGTTCTCACCACTTCTTCTTCATGTACTTTAACCATTAAGGAGGAGTATTCTACCATATTGGAGCAGAATACATCCGATATTCAGGATAAGGTTATGATGGCAGTCAAGTGGATTTTCGATAGGGTGGATAGTGGAGAAGTGAAATTGGCCTTTAAAAAAGACTTTAAGATGAAGGCTGTGTATCATACCCCATGTCATATGCAAAAGCTTGGAAATCAGATATACTCCATAAATCTTCTTAAGATGATTCCGGGCTTGGAACTAACCGTGCTTGAACAGAAATGCTGTGGAATGGCCGGTACTTTCGGGTTCAAAAAAGAGTACTATGATCTGTCTCAAAAGATAGGTAAAGTGCTGTTCGATAGTATAGAATTGCATAGCCCCGAAGTGGTGATAACGGATTGCGAGACATGCAAATGGCAGATTGAATCTGGTACTCATTTGCCGGTATTTAATCCTATCAGTATCCTCGCTCGTGCCATAGATATAGAACAAACTACTTGTATTAATGAAAAATAAATCTTTTACTTTCTGGCAGTGGCGTATCATCGTGGTGTCCATGGTGGTATATGCCATATATTATTTTGTCCGAAAGAACTTTTCGATTGCTATGCCTGGCCTTACCGCCGAATATGGCATTACGAATACCAGTTTCGGCATTATAATAGCCCTAGGCTCGCTAATTTATGGCTTGAGCCGTTTTATAAATGGTTTTATAGTTGAGAAAGTAAGCACTAAGCTGTTTATGGCTATAGGCTTGTTTTTATGCGCTTTGGCCAATTTCTGTTTCGGCTTCGGTGTGGACCTTTCGTACTATATTACCGGGGTGCATGAGGGCCCGCAGTTTATCAATATGCTCGTGCTGGTGATGGGGGTAACCATAGCTTTAAATCAGTATTTTCAAGGTTTTGGCTATCCTCCTTGTGCCAGAATGCTTCCTCAATGGATAGCCCCTTCAGAGTTATCTACAAAGATGAGTATATGGAATACTTCGCACAGTATAGGCTCCTTTGCCGCTGTGGTGATATGTGGGCTTATCATGACAAATATGGGTGCCGATATGAGCGGAGACAGCTCTATCGTGTCGCGTATCACGGCCAATCTTGCATCCACCATAAAAGGGTGGGATGGTATGAGTTCCGTAGAACAAAGTGAAAAGATAATGAGTTATGCTTCACATTATGGGGCGTGGCGTTGGTGCTTTTTGATCCCTGGAATAGTGGCTGTAGGAGGCGCTGTGATTTGTCTGCTTGGCCTAAAGGACACTCCGCAAAGTGTGGGACTTCCTGAGGTTAAGGGCACTGATACGGGAAAGGAGAAGATTAATGACATTCCGGGAGCTCATAAGGCATTCTTGAGACATATGGTATTTAAAAACAAATGGGTCTGGATGCTTTCTATTGCCAATGTATTTGTTTATGTACTTCGTATGGGAGTTCTGGATTGGGGGCCTAAATTCTTGACTGAAGATAGGGGCATGAATATAAAAGGTGCGGCTTGGTCAGTAGCTGTTTTTGAACTTACCGCTGTGGTGGGGACCATATTTGCCGGATGGGCCTCTGATCATATTTTCAAGGGGCGCTCTCATAGAATGTGCCTTTTTTCTATGATAGGTGCGGTGATCTTTTTTTCTATATTTGCCCTATGTGAAGGTCTAAGTCCTGTAGCTTCCACTATCGTGCTTGCTCTAAGTGGGTTCTGCATATATGGTCCTCAGGCGCTTATCGGTATAGGCTCTGCCAATCAAGCCACTAAAGAGGCTTCTGCCACGGCCAATGGCCTGGCTGGCATATGTGGATACATCGGTTCCGCGCTTTCCGCTTTAGGTGTGGGATTTATAGCCGATCATTTCGGATGGAAATATGTGTTTATTACATTTATAGCTATAGGAATTATAGGTTCTTTAGTGTTTCTTTTCATGTGGAAAGCTCCGCGTGATGGGTATGAAAGAAGTCGCAATTTTACAAAATATATTTTAGGAGAAAATCATGAAGAATAGTCGCTGCTTATCACTTTTGTTCTTGCTTATCCTTTGTTTTTCGTGCCGGCAAGAGGATCCTGTAAGCCCGGATAAACCAGAACCACCTACTCCTACACCTGAGCCATCTGAATATATAACGGATGCTGAGCTTATCTCTTCTATGTGGCATAGTCGTTTTGCCGATGGGCTTAATTTTACCTCTTCCGAGGATGTTCAAAAAGCCAAGTGGGTATTGAATGGGAAAGCTCAATCGACTTATAGAAAGTCGCTTAGAAATGCTTCTTCTGATCTTCGCTATGAATTTGTAGGAGCGGAATGTATGAGGTTCGTTTCAGAATCGGACGGATATGCTCTGACACTTCCTCTCGATTTGGGGCTTACGGCAGATTACACTCTGGCAAAGTATGGCCAACGCTTCGAGAGTTCTGATGTCTGCCTTCGGGTAACTCTGGAAAGGGTGAATCCGTATCCGGCGACGCAGGAGTATTATAAGATTTACACTGGCGAATGGCTTGATAGGTATATTAATAACTCCGCGTATATATCTCAAAATGGATTGCAGTACATAGAGAATACAGTGTTAGAGGATGAAACTCTTATGGAAGGATATAGTGTAAATATCTATTCTATAAAGGCTAAAGGGTTGGATATGCCGTATTATAAGATAGCTCTAGTGCGTCCAGTAGGTCAGTGGGCCAAGTTTGGATTCTTGCTTTTCAAATGCCGGAACAGTTCTGATTTAGGCCAATTCGAGTCTATCCTTAAAACATTTAAGGTAATATCTAATTTTGGTACTTCTAAAAACTATCTGGAACCTCAAAAGGCTCTCGCTAATCCTAAGTGGAATGCTCGGACTGCGCGTTATTATGAAAAGTTGCTCTCTCAGAAGACTTTCGATTTCGGTGTATTCAGTTACAGCATGCCTGGTGATAATGAACCGGATAATGTGGCTGCACAGCGAGAAAAACTTCGCGCAGAGACAGATAGACTCGAAAAAGCTTTTGGACGTCATTTTGATATTATGCCTACATACACGCATATCGCATGGTATTCTTCAAAGATGGAGTTCCCTTCTACATTAGCGACAGAATTCGCCGGTGGTGATGGTTTTAACTCTAAGCCTGTGCTTCAGTTTACATATCAATTTACTACGAATAATAACAATGTCAGTTCGTACAATACCACCGAGTGCCAAACTCCAATGTTTGATATACTTAGGGGCGAGTACGATGATGATTTTAAGAAGCTAGCCTCGCAGATTAAGGCTTATTCTGCGCCCGTACTGTTCAGACTTAACAACGAGATGAATTCTGACTGGACAAGTTATTGTGGCATGATGACTCTATGTGATCCGGAGATTTTCATTCAGACATGGAGGTATCTTTACGATTTGTTTGAAAGAGAGGGAGTCGATAATTGTATATGGATATTCAACCCTATAGCTGTTAGCTGCCCTTATTCAAGGTGGGGAGAGAACCTTTCGTATTATCCTGGTAATGACTATGTACAGGCTCTTGGTGTTACTAATTATGAGATGGGAAACAATGTTCCGTTCGAGTCTTTTAGGGATCGTTATACGCTAGTTTACGATACGAATAAGGATCTTTTCGGGCAGATGCCATGGATTATCAGTGAGTTTGCATGTGGAAGTGGTGGCGCTACATCGGGAGAAGAAATGAGGAACGCTTCTTATCAGGCGCAATGGGTTCATGATATGTTCCAGGATTTTATAGATTATGACGCAAATCCATATCTTCATCCCTTGAAGGGAGGTGTCTGGTTTAACTGTAACGATTATTCTGGAGAACAGACAACTAACTTCCTGAGATTAGATCCTTCACTTACTCAGACATTAGAAGAGTTCCGGTGGGGATTTGAAAATATGTACAAAAATTAGAAAAAAATTTGCATATTTCAGACTGATTGCCTACATTTGCAATCCCTTTCGAGGGCGGAAGACTCGTTAGCTCAGTAGGTAGAGCATCACACTTTTAATGTGGGGGTCTCGGGTTCGAGCCCCGAACGAGTCACAAGTTTGAAATATGTTTTGCATCCTTAGCTCAGTTGGTAGAGCAACTGACTCTTAATCAGTGGGTCTAGGGTTCGAATCCCTAAGGATGCACAAAAGGCGGTTAGAAGTGAAAACTTGTAACCGCCTTTTTGTTTATCTCAGTCCTTTAAGTCTTGCCGCCAGTGACCCGTCCATGGCCATCTTCATCATCTTTTGTGAATTTTCAAACTGCTTGATCAGTTTGTTCACATCGGCTATGCTGGTCCCGGAGCCTGCTGCGATTCGTTTTCTTCTGGAACCGTTAAGGCATTCTGGGTGTTCTCTCTCGTATGGAGTCATGCTCTTTATTATAGCTTCAGTACCTTTAAAGGCTTTGTCGTTATCGATATCTACATCTTTTAGCGCTTTCCCCATGCCTGGAAGCATGCCGGCCAAATCCTTTATATCACCCATCTTACGTACTTGCTGTATCTGGTCGTAGAAGTCGTTGAAGTTAAATCTGCCTTTGGCGATTTTCTTTTTCATCTCACGAGCCTGCTTCTCATCGTACTGTTCTTGGGCTTTTTCAACGAGCGATACCACATCGCCCATTCCGAGTATACGATCCGCGGCTCTTTCTGGGTAAAAGACGTCAAGGGCTTCCATCTTTTCGCCTGTACTTACGAATTTTATAGGCTTCCCGCTGACTGCCTTTACAGATAGGGCGGCACCACCGCGTGTGTCACCATCCATCTTGGTAAGAACCACGCCATCGTAGTCTATGGCATCGTTAAAGGCTTTAGCGCTAAGAACTGCATCCTGTCCTGTCATGGCATCCACGACAAAAAGGGATTCGCTAGGGCTTACTGCTTGATGCATCGCTCTTATTTCCTGCATCAGTTCTTCATCTACGGCTAGGCGTCCTGCTGTATCGACAATAACTGTGTCGTAGCCATCAGTTTTAGCCTGACTTATGGCCTGTTTAGCAACTTTGATAGGGTCTTTTTCATCATCTATGCTGAATACGGTAACGCCTATTCCTTGGGCAAGAGTCTTTAGCTGTTCTATGGCAGCAGGCCTAAATGTATCACAGGCTGCCAGGAGTACTTTGCGCCCTTTTTTCTTTAGGTATAGGGCCAATTTACCACAAAATGTGGTTTTACCGGAACCATTAAGACCCGCAACTAGTACGACGGCAGGAGAGCCTTTCAGATTGATAGAGGACGACTCGCTTCCCATGAACTGAGCAAGTTCATCGTGAACTATCTTTATCATCATCTGCTGCGGCTTTACGGCGGTAAGCACATTTGAGCCTATGGCTTTTTTCTTTACCTCATCGCAGAATTCTTTAGCTACCTTATAACTGACATCGGCATCGAGCAGCGCTCGGCGTACTTCTTTAAGGGTTTCGGATATGTTGATTTCGGTGATTTTTCCTTCACCTTTCAGGTTTTTAAGTGAGCGTTCTAATTTTTCACTGAGGTTCTCAAACATAATCAGTCTCTTTTGAAAATTGAGGAACAAATTTAAGGATTTTATATGTATTTTTGCCCTTATATGAAAAGATTTTCTTTAATAGCATTTGCTGCCGCTCTTTTGCTTGCAAGTTGTAATGAACGAAGCGGTGAATATACGCTGGATATATTGGCCACGAACGATGTCCATGGTGCATGGTTCGATCGTAATTATGTGGATGGAAAGTTAAAGTCCTCTCTAATGGCTGTCAATACTTATGTGGACAGTATCCGAAACGCTAGAGGAAGGGATAATGTATTGTTATTGGACTCAGGTGATTGCCTGCAGGGCGATAATGCTGCCTATTATTTTAATTATGTCGATACTTTAGATGTCCATCTGTTTCCTAGGATTGCCAAGTACATGGGGTACGATGCCATAACTGTCGGGAACCACGATATAGAAACTGGCCCAAGGGTTTATGATAGGGTCACAAAGGAATTGGCCAGTAGAGGTATTCCATTTCTGGCAGGAAATGCTCTTAAATCGGATGGAACGCCGTATTTTCCTGAATATAAATTATTTAGGCGTGGTGGGCTAAAGGTTCTTGTGCTAGGTTATACTAATCCTAACATACAGGCATGGCTGGATAAGAGCTTGTGGCCGGAGATGGATTTCGTTTCACTTATCCCATTTGTTCAAGAAAGAGTCGATGCTATAAAAGAGCAAACTTCACCTGATGTGGTAGTAGTTAGTGTTCATAGCGGTACAGGTAAAGGAGATGGCTCTATATTGGAGGCTCAGGGGCTTGATCTTTTCAGGAGTCTGAAGGGTGTGGATGTGCTGCTATGCTCCCACGACCATCTTCCGAGAGTGGAGAATTCAGATAGTATATGCTTGGTTAACACAGGGAGCCGTGCCAAGAATTTAGGCCATGTCACTTTAACTCTAAAATACGAAAAGGGTAAACTGGTGTCAAAGACCATTGGCTCGGAGTTGATAAAAATAGATCCGCGCAGAGTGGATCAGAAGGTGAAGGCGTTTTTCGCTTCAGATTATGATAAGGTGAAGGCTTTCACTTTGAAGCCTGTAGGCTCTCTTGGGGAAGATCTTTACACGCGATACGCTTTTGCCGGGCCATGTTTTTATATGTCTCTTATCCATAAAGTTCAGTTGAGTGAAAGCGGTGCTGATATATCATTTAGTGCTCCACTTACTTTTAATGGTAAATTATCTAAAGGTCAGTTAGTCTTTAATGATATGTTCACGCTTTATCCTTATGAGAATAGCCTATGCGTGCTTTCTTTGACGGGGAAGGAGATAAAGGATTATCTGGAGTTTTCTTATGATAGATGGATAAAGAATCCTGAGGCGGATGGACATATATTCAGAATGTCGTCTCGCTCAAGTGAGCGCTATGATACTTCGCGCTGGTCTTTTGATTATCCGAGTTTTAATTTTGATAGTGCTGCAGGGGTAAACTATACTGTAGATGTGACTAAGCCTTATGGGCAGCGGGTAGTTATAAGTACACTTTCCGATGGTGGAGTCTTTAATATGGACGCTACGTATAGCGTGGCTATGACTTCTTATCGTGCTGCCGGGGGAGGAGACCTTCTTTTAAAGGGCGCCGGTCTTGATAGAGACCAATTATCTCAAAGACTCATAGCTCGTTATCCAGAAATAAGAGATATGGTTTATAAATTCATCAGCTCTCATAAAGAGATATCTGAAAGTGAGTTAAGTGGCATAGGAAACTGGAGTTTTATTCCATCTCGCGTGGCCACTCCGTCTTTAAAACGGGATATGTCTTTACTATTCGCACTTTAGCAGTTCTTTATGCCAATTCTGAAAGTTCAAGCCATCGGGTTTCCTTGATGTCTTGAACTTTTTTTAGTTCCTGATATTCCTGGCTTGCTTTCTGGAGTTCGGCAAAATCAGTGGTGCCCCCATTTAACTTTCCTTCCAGGACTTTTATTTTCTTTTCTATTTCGGCCAATTCATTTTCCAACTCCTCCATTTCCCGTTTTTCTTTATAGGATAGTTTACGGGGCCGCTCTGGCTTTATGTTATTGTTAACTGTAGGGGTGGGCTTGGATTTGGCTTTCTGCTCGCTTTGGTAATCTTTTATAAATGAACGGTATTCTGTGTAATTCCCTATAAAGTCTTTTACTATTCCATCACCGCAGAAAACGAAAAGGTGATCTACGATTCTATCCAGGAAATGCCTGTCGTGAGAGACTATGATTAAAGACCCCTTGAAATCTAGCAGGTATTCTTCTAAAATGTTTAGAGTAACTATATCGAGGTCGTTAGTAGGCTCATCCAGTATGAGCAGATTAGGGTTTTTCATTAGAATGGTAAGCAGGTAAAGCCTACGTTTTTCTCCTCCCGAGAGCTTGCTGACCTTATTGGAAAGCATATCGTGGGGGAAAAGGAATTGGCTTAGAAGGTGGGTGTCAGGCACGGTTTCCAAAACAGTCGCATCCTCCTCGAAGGCCATGATATTTTGTCTATAATATCCTATTTTAAGTGATTCTCCACGTTCAATGACTCCAGAAGTTCGACCGCCTTCAGTGTCTTGTCCTAGGAGTAAGCCTAAAAAGGTGCTTTTACCTACACCATTGGCCCCTACTATACCCACTCTTTCGTAGCGCTGAAAGTTATAGGTGAAGTCTTTCAGGTAGCATTTGTCGCCATAGTAGAAAGACAAATGTTTGCAGTTTATTATTTTATTCCCAAGACGACTTCCACTTCCCATTTCTTTAAATGAGACTTGGCTTTGAGTGTAAACCTGCTCGGCGCGGTCTTTTAGATCCCAAAAGGCTTGTTTGCGATATTTGGCTTTTCCGCTTCTGGCGCATGGGCTTGAGTGCATCCATTCAAGTTCGCGTCGTAGTACATTGCGTATTTTATCCGTTTGCGCATTATAGTTCGAGATGCGCTCATCCCTTTTCTCAAGGTAATTCTCGTAGTCGCCTTTATATATGTAGATAGCCCCGTGGTCTAGTTCCATTATGGTATTGCATACCCTATCTAGAAAATACCTATCGTGAGTCACCATAAAAAGTGTACAACGAGAACGTTTAAGGTATGACTCAAGGTACTCTATGGCATCCAGATCAAGATGGTTCGTGGGTTCATCCATTATTAAAAAGTCAGCGTCCTGGGCCAGCATCTGTGTCAGAGCTACACGCTTGATTTCTCCACCAGATAGTTCGGCCAATCTTTGCCCTGGCTTTAGTGCGAATTCATCTAGTATTTTTCTAGCTCTCAGTTGAAAGTCAGCGTCTTGCCCATCCATGATCTGTTCTGCGATGGTGTTATCTGCGCAGTATTCGAATTCCTGTGAGAGGAAAGCGATTTTGACATCTTTTAGAAACCTTATTTTGCCACCGGAGTCGGAACTGTCTTTACCAGCAAGGATTTTCATAAGAGATGTTTTCCCGGTCCCGTTAGGGGCTATGAGTGCTATTTTATCGCCTTCGTTAATATTGAAAGCTATATTTTCGAATAGAATTTTCGGTCCATAGGACTTCGAAATATTCTCAACTTGAAGGAATGACGGCATATCTCGCTAATGTAATAATTTTATCTTAAATTTGCGACTATGAAAAGACTTGTTTGTATTTTAGTTGTAATTTTATCATTCTATTTGGGTGCTGGAGCTCAAGAAAAAGTTAGTGGCTGGAATATCGGACCGCTTCCATGTGTGTCATATAATTCTGATCTAGGTTTTCAATATGGAGTGTGTGCCGATGTGTTTTATTATGGGGATGGATCTCTGTTCCCTGAATATGAACACCGGTTCTATGTCGAAGCATCACGGTACACTAAAGGGCAGACACTGCTTCACGCACAATATGACAGTAAGCACCTTATACCTGGGGTTAGGGTAACGGGCGCCATTAGTTACCAGTATGATCCTTTGTACTATTTCTATGGATTTAATGGGGCAGTGCCATACGAAAAAAAGAACGATCTCAATGCATCGTCCCATACCGCTATGTATAATTATCAGAGGGGTATGCTTAGGGTGCTTTTGGATTTTCAAGGTCGTATTTCTGATAACTTGAATTGGGTAGCGGGAACATCGTTTTGGAATTTTGTTAATAAAGATTTTTCTTCGGATAAATATTTGCCTGAAACCTCTTTATATCATCAGTATGTGGCTTTGTCTAAGATACCATCAGTTCAGGCTAAAGGCGGAGCTCATCTAGAATTAAAGTCTGGATTAGTTTTTGACTCGCGAGATGAGGAGGCAGCTCCGTCAAAGGGTGTCTGGGCCGAGGCTTATCTTAATGGTTCTCCTAAATTGTTCGGAGTACAGAGTGGCTATCTTAAACTAATTGCACACTTTAGACAATATCTTTCACTTTTTAACGATGATCGTTTTGTCCTCGCATATCACCTAGGATATCAGGATATTATAGCTGGCGAAATGCCATTTTATATGTTGCCTGTTATTAATACTTTGTATCTGCGACAGACGGGCTCGGAAGGCTTGGGAGGCATTAACACTGTGCGTGGCTTAATACAGAATAGGCTTGTGGGCGAGGGCTATCTTTGGGGTAATTTTGAATTCAGGGCACGGCTTTTGGAGTTTTCTTTTCTCGGCCAATCATGGTATCTTGCGGCCAATCCTTTTGTTGATGCAGGTTATATTACCAGGGCATACCATGAGGATGTGTTCGGAGTAGGCGACAGGTACGCTGTTTCTGCTGGAGCAGGATTAAAATTGGCCATGAATAGAAATTTTATAATCAGCGTTGAAGCTGCGCAGGTGATCGGTCATAATGAGTATCCTATGGGGCTTACTATAGCGCTGAATTATATTTTTTAGTGTTGAAAGTCACATAATAAAGAAATGACGAAAATCGAAGTTGCGATGCGAGAGTATGCCGATTGGTGCTCCGCTATCGGTGTAAATACGCTTGATAAGTTGCGTATGGTAATGGAAGAAGGTAGGGTTATTCCCCTTATTAACCTTTGCGAAGCTAGGCAGGAGAGAAAGTATGCTGAAATCGCTAACCAGATATATTGGAAAAAGGATAAGTGCCGCATAGTGATGATGTCAGGCCCTTCTTCAAGTGGAAAGACATCTTCTTCACTTAGGATAGCACAGCAGTGTAGGGTTTTAGGACTTGTTCCTAAAGTTATAGAGTTGGATAATTACTTTGTAGATAGAGATAAAACGCCTCGGACTGCTGATGGAAAGTATGATTTCGAAGCGCTCGAGGCTATGGATATCAATTTCCTGGGAGAGCAACTCGGTGATCTTCTTGCAGGGAAGGAAATAGAACTCCCAAAGTTCGACTTTGTCAGTGGAATAAGGCATTTTGATGGAAAAAGGATGCGATTGGAGAAAGGTGATATCTTGTTTATGGAAGGGATTCATGCACTTGACCCTGCTATGACACCATCTATAGAAACAGACAGATTCTTTAAAATATATGTGTCTGCTCTGTCAGCTCTACCATCTGAAGATAAAGAACATAATTCCACTACGGATAAAAGACTTTTAAGGCGTATCGTTAGGGATAATCGTACACGTGGAATTTCTCCCGAGCAGACTATTCTTCGTTGGCCTTCAGTCAGAGAAGGCGAGCTTCGCTACATTTTCCCTTATGAAGAAAATGCCGATGTCGTATTTAATTCATCTATGCTTTATGATCTTCCTGTGTTAAAGCACTATGCACAGTCTTTACTTAGTGGTATCACTTCAGAGTCAGGAGCTTATGAAAAGGCACAGACGCTACTTTCCTTTTTATCTAAAGTTATCGCTTTAAATGAAAAGGAGATTGCAGCCATCCCACCTACATCTATAATGAGGGAGTTCATAGGAGGGCAGATGCTGTATTGATTGCCAATTTGTCATTTGTGTCCGATTGGCCGAACTTTTGAACGAGGATATTTGGTTTTAAATGCGAATTCATTATGAGTAAGGATAAAAAGAAAATAGAAAACGTTGATAACGTAAAAGAAAACGAAGAAGAGGTTGTCGTTGATGAGGTTAAGGTTGATGATAAAACCGAGAAACTCGAAGCGAAAGTGACCGAGCTCACTGACAAATTGTCGAAGGAGCACGATGATTATCTTCGTTTGATGGCAGAGTTTGAAACTTTTCGTAGGCGTAGTGCCGAAGAGAAATTGGCCATGCTCTCAAATGCATCTGCCGATGTGATTAAAGGCTTGTTACCCACATTGGACGATTGCAAAAGAGCGTTGGACATTTTGGATAAGTCCTCTGACGAGAGTGCGAAGGAAGGCACGAGGCTTATATATGATAGTCTGTTGAAGTATTTGAAAAGCAAAGGGTTGGAGGAGATTGACGCGAAAGGAAAAGAGTTTGACACCGATTTTCACGATGCAGTTACAAAGTTCCCGGCTCCAACACCTGAGATGAAAGGTAAGGTAGTAGATGTGATACAAACAGGTTACTTACTTAACGGAAAAGTACTTAGGTATGCTAAGGTAGTTGTGGGAGAATAATATTATGGCAGATAAAAGAGATTATTATGAGGTCTTAGGTGTAGATAAAAGTGCCTCAGAAGATGATATAAAGCAAGCCTATAGGAAGGCTGCGCTCAAGTGGCATCCGGATCGTTGGGTTAACGGAACCGATGCAGAAAAGAAAACAGCAGAGGAAAAGTTTAAGGAAGCTTCCGAAGCGTATTCTGTTCTTAGTGATAAGGATAAAAGAGCAAAATATGACCAAATGGGCTTTGCTGGTGTTGATGGCAATGGCGGGCAAGATTGGAGTCAGGGCTTCGGGAACTTGAATGATATTTTAAATAATCTTTTCGGAGGAGCTTTCGGTGGTGGATTTTCTGGTTTCGGAGGGTTCGGTGGCGGATCCAGACCTGAAAAACAGACACTTCGTGGACGAGATATCAGGACCAGGGTGTTTTTGACACTTGAGGAGATAGCTAGTGGATGTGTTAAGGAAGTTACTATAGAGCGTATGCGTCCATGCCCGGATTGTAATGGAAGGGGCGCTGTAAATCCAAGTGATGTAAAGACTTGCCCTACATGTAATGGTACCGGCCAGGTACAGCATGTAAGTAACTCTTTCTTCGGACGTAGTATATCGTATAGTGTGTGCCCACATTGTAATGGTACGGGAAAGATAGTTACTAATCCTTGTAGAAAATGTGGTGGATCTGGGCTTGTAAGAGTGAAAGATACTGTCAGTGTGAAGATCCCGGCCGGAGTTGAGTCAGGAATGCAGTTAACTCTTAGAGGAGAAGGACATAGTGCTCCACAGGGAGGCGTAAATGGCGATCTTCTTGTAGTTATCGAGCAGTTGGAGCATCCAAAGCTAAAGAGAGATGGTAATAATCTATTCTACACTAGAGTAATCTCCGTTGCAGATGCTGTGTTAGGCTGTGAGATTGATGTCCCTTGTCTTGATGGAGACTATAAGATGAAATTGTCTGCAGGAACGCAAAGCGGATATATCGAGAGACTGCGCGGTAAAGGTATGCCCTCTGTAAATGGTTATGGCAAGGGTGATATGTATGTAAAAATACTCGTGTGGATTCCTCGTAAACTTAGTAAGGAGAATAAGCAATTATTCGAGTCTTTAAGAGCGAGTGGAGAAGCTCAACCAGCACCAAGCAGGGAGGATAAGGCTTTATTTGAAAAAGAGTCGAAGGAATTTTAAAAAATAATTTGCAGATTGAAGAATTCTTTCTATCTTTGCAATCCCAATCGGCAGCCGCTCGAGAAATAGGTCTTAGATGCTGCGTTTAAAGATTGTTTTTTTTGACATGGATGCTATTAAAATCGTAGAGCAGGCTTTTGCTCAGAACAAAGCAGCGCAGTATCCGGCTTTTAAATCCGGCGACACTGTAACAGTAACTTACAAAGTTAAAGAAGGCGATAAGGAACGTCTTCAGAAGTTTAAGGGTGTAGTTCTTCAGATATCTGGAGCATCTCCTTTTACAAGAACTTTCACAGTTCGTAAAGTTGCTAGTGGTGTGGGTGTAGAAAGGATCTTCCCTTATGAGTCGCCTTTCATCGAGAGTATAGAACTTAATAAAGTCGGTAAAGTTCGTCGCGCTCGCATCTTCTATCTTCGTGACCTTGCTGGTAAGAAGGCTCGCATTCGTGAGAAGAAGATAGTAGGAAAGACTGCTGAATAGTGATTTGTCGGGGGTTTCCCCGATGTATTTGGCGCCTTAGCTCAGCTGAATAGAGCATTTGACTACGGATCAAAAGGTCATAGGTTTGAATCCTATAGGCGTCACAAAGGGACAGATGTTGAATCGGTCCCTTTTTTGTATTTGGAAGCAAGAAAAGGGTTAGAGTTAATTTTATATAAAATATTATGAAAAAAGCTTGTTTTATTATGATTCCTATGGTTGTGGCCGCTTTAGGTTCTTGTGCTTCGAATCGTGGTGAGAATCGTGGTGTTCCTGCCATAGATTTGGCAAATTTGGATACCACCATATCGCCTAAAGACGATTTTTATCAGTATGCTACGGGCGGATGGCAAAAAAATCATCCTCTTAAACCGGAATATTCTCGTTATGGCTCCTTCGATGTGCTTCGGGAGAATAATGAGATTAGACTTAACGAGTTATTTCAGGGGCTTACATCGCTTAAAACGACAGAAGGTAGTGTTCAGCAGAAGATAGCTGATCTTTATAAGATGGGACTTGATTCCACAAAATTGAATACCGATGGTATCACCCCGGTTTTGCCGTATCTGGAAGAACTCGAGGGTGTTAATGATGTGATAAGCTATGTAAAGGCTATGGCTAATGCAGAGCTTCATGGAGATAGCGGATGCTGGGGAGTATATGCCGAAGCTGATATGTCAGATAACTCTAATACGGTATTGTATATAACGCAGAGCGGACTCGCACTTGGAAATAGAGATTATTACTTGACTTCTGAAAATGCTTCACTGCGTGAGGGTTATCTTTCTTTTTTAAAGAAGATATTTGCTCTCGCTTCCGATCCTCTTGCAGACAAGAAGGCGCAGGATGCCTTTGATTTTCAAATGAGTCTTGCTGTCCCATCATGGTCTATGGCGCAGTTAAGAGATATAGAAGCGCAGTATAATCCTATGACTATGCAGGAGCTTCTTAAAACATATCCAGCACTTCATTTTGATGTTTACTTGGAGGCCATGGGTATTCCGCAACAGCAGAAGGTAATAGTGGAGCAGCCGTCTTATTTTCGTGCTTTAAATGAATTGATGAAGAAAACTGATCCTTCTGTTTTAAAACATTATCTTCAGGCACAAATACTAAGTGGAGCATGCGGAAGTGTTAGTGATGCATTTTACGAAGCTTCATTTGACTTTTTCTCTCGTCAGATGTCGGGGATTAAGGAGCAAAAACCTCGTTGGAAACGCGCTATGCAGGCTCCGAACAGCATTCTAGGAGAGGCTGTAGGAGAGATGTATGTCGAGAAGTACTTCCCTGAAAAAGATAAGCAGAAAATGCTTGAAATAGTCCGCAACATTCAAAAGTCCTTATCTGAGCATGTGGCTTCACTCGATTGGATGAGCGATGCTACCAAGCAGAAGGCTCAGGAGAAGTTATCGTCGTTTATAGTTAAGATAGGTTATCCGGATAAGTGGAAGGATTATTCTACTTTGACTATTGACCCACAACTACCTTATTATGAGAATCTTCGCCAAGCATCTGCGTGGATGTCCCGTGACAATCTTTCGAAACTTGGCAAACCAGTTGATAAGACAGAGTGGGGAATGACACCGCAGACCGTTAATGCATACTATAATCCTACTACTAATGAAATATGTTTCCCTGCCGGAATTCTTCAGCCTCCATTCTTTAACCCTGATGCTGATGATGCAGTGAATTACGGAGCTATAGGAGTGGTAATTAGCCATGAGATGACACATGGATTCGATGATCAGGGACGTCTTTTCGATAAGAACGGAAATCTTCAGAATTGGTGGACGGCTCAGGATGCAGATGCATTTAATGCTAAGGCTCAGAAACTTGTGGCTCAGTTTAATGAAGTTGAGATTCAGCCTGGTTTAATGGCTAATGGGGCTGCTACTCTTGGCGAGAATATCGCTGACCAGGGTGGCCTTCGCGTAGCATATACTGCGATGGTTAATTCTTTCGAGGGAAAGACTCCTGCTCCTATAGATGGTTTCACTGCGCAGCAAAGGTTCTATTTGGCCTATGCTACTTTGTGGGGACAAAATATTACACCTCAGGAAGAAGCTCGTCTTACGATGCTAGATGTGCATTCACTCGGGTGTAATCGTGTAAATGTTACACTTCGTAATCTGGACGATTTCTTTAATGCTTTTGGAATTAAAGAAGGTGATAAGATGTGGCGTCCGGTTGAAGAAAGGGTAGTAATCTGGTAGTTAAAGTTCACCAGTTTGCATATGCCACATTTTGTGACCGAGCAGACTGATGGTATCGATTCGCTTGAATCCAAGCTTCTTATAAAGGGCTTCTGCTTTAGGGTTATTGTAATCGACTAGTAATCCTATGAGTGGATGCCCTTCTTCTATTGCTTGGTCGCGCATGGCTTTCAGTAATTCTGAGCCTATGCCCTGTCCGCGAAATTCTGGGAGAACACCCAGTGAGTCAATATAGAATTCTCCTTCTTTGGTTTCTTCCTCGATGTTTGCCTCTGTGTCCGCGTGCTTTCGTATAAGTTCGAGGGTGTTCTTTTTTATTTCTGGCATTTTGGAACCATCGTATCCGCAAATGGCACCAGCTGGAACCCCGTCTACTTCTGCTATTATGACATTTCGAAAACTGTACTGGCAGTCTTCACTCCGAGCGATATCTTCAAGGACATCTATGTAATTATCTCCGCAATACATCTTTATGCATTCTTCCCCGAAGGCCATAGCGACAGCCTTTGCTATAAGAGGTGCATCTTCCTTTTTCGCAGGTCTATGTGTCAGTTTGTGTTCTGGCATAGTAATATATTTGGAAACGGATAACATGGCAGTACAGCTAGTACCACCATGTTATGTTGAAAATCATTTTGCTTTTATAGTCCGAGTAATTTTGCTCTGCTTAGAAGACAATCACCTATTCCGGCAGCTGTTAATCCGAGTTTGGATAATTGGAACTTAGTGTCTGAGCTTACTCTGGAGAGTGAAAAACGATTGACGGCTGTCTTTATAGGAAGCATAAGGTAGTCTTTTCCTACGATAAGTCGTCCACCTATAACGACTAATCCAGGATTAAAGATGTTTATAACGCCGGCTATGCCTTGCCCTAATGTCGCACCCACTTGCTCTATTCCTTCTATAGCGAGTACATCCTCTTCTTCTACAGCTTTAAGTATGTCATCCAAAGAGATATCGCCTTTTTCTTCGTAGATTGAGGCCAGCGCGGATTTTCTACCTTGCTTTAGTTTCTCAACGATGATTCTATGAAGTGCCCAACCAGAAGCTCCAGTTTCAAGACACCCAACTTTACCGCAACGGCAAATTATATTATTGTCAAGAGAAGGGAAGTGGCCTATTTCACCTGAGAACCCTGATTTTCCATAATATAGAGATCCGTTAAGTATCATTCCCATGCCAAGCCCCCATGAAAGATTTATGAAGATCATATCAACCTCTCTTTGATTAGGCTCATGGCATAAATCCGTGGCCATATACTCCCCATAAGCCATGGCTCTAGAGTCGTTTTCTATAGTCACGGGAACGCCAAGCTGCTGTTCGAAAAGGTCTTTCATAGGGATATCGTCACTTACGAAATATGTAAGAGAGTAGCCCTTTTCAGGATTTACCCTTCCTGAAAGGCTTACACCTACTCCTAGAACAACATTCCAGTCAATCCCTTTATTAGCAACCTCTTCTTTGATTTTGGCGCACATTTTCTTGAAAGAATCTGCATTGGCCTCGAGAACGAAAGGTATATCTTGTATAAAGAAAACGAGATCCCCCTTGAAATCACAAACTGCTATGTGAAAATGCTGTCTGCTGACATCGACTCCTACGAAGTAGCCGGCAGCTGGATTTAATCCGAAGGTACTTGGGCGTCGTCCTCCTTTAGTGTCTATTTTTCCTTCATCTTGAAGTAGGCCTTCGTCTATCATTTCGCTAAGTAATTTAGTTACAGTAGGGACGCTTGTGGCTAATTCTTTACTGAAATCGGAAATGCTGTTTGTATTGCGTTTTATACAAAGTCTTAGAATGGCTTTTTTTAGTAGGGCGTTCTTTCCCTCATCGTTCAAAAATGTCTTCATATGGTTTATCTATAGTGATCAAAGTACAAATTTATAAAAATTTTTGTGTATATTTGAGGGTTATAAGTAATTTTTAATAATTATTTTAAGAATGAGGGTAAAAAAAGTAATAAAACTCATAAAAGATCACAAATTTGGCATGCGTGCTAAATTAAATTTGAGTTTTAGTGCCATTTCCATAGTATTATTGATATCAAGTGTTATTTCTATTCTAGAGTATAGCAGAATGAGCCGGTATATGTCTGAGCTTATATCTAAAGATGTAGAATGTATCAGTGTCGCGAGAAGACTTGCAGATGTCTCGAATGAATATAATCTGGATATATTGGCATTGATAGGAGATGGCTCTTTGAATAGCATGCCAGACTTTGATGCCGCATCGTTTACGAGCAAATGCGATAGTCTTAGGGATGCTATATCGTATAACTCTTTTCTTCCGTTGGCGGATTCAGTGGAGTATTCTTATGCCGCATATATGTTGACTTCGATGGAGTTAAAGTCGGTTGTCGAGTCGGATTTTATCAACACAAGAGAGTGGTATTTTGATAGACTTCAGCCTAAATACGATAGATTGCGCTCGGACATAGATGCATTAAGCTCTTCTCTGTATGGGGAGTTGAATCATCACACGATGGATTTTGACAGTGGATTTTATCGTAGCATTATTCCCAGCAGTGTTTCTGTAGCAGTGTCCTTGTTACTTGTAATATTGTTGCTGTTTTTTATAAATTCTTATTACATAGATCCTTTACTCCGTATTCATAAGGGATTGGCCAGCTATCGTTCTTATAATAAGAATTACTCTGTGAATTTTGAAGGAGACGACGAGTTAAAAGATATTAACGAAGGAGTAAAAGAGCTTTGTGATGAGAATCAGAAACTTAATGCTAGGATAGTATCTATAAGAAAGTCCAAGTCATGATGTTTTATTCGGAATTCGTAAAAGCCTTTTCTTTCGAGCCTACTGCTTGTCAGGATAGGCTTTTTCATAAGGTAGATACTTTCTTAAGTTCTGACGATGGGGATATATTGGCGGTAAATGGGTATGCCGGGACTGGGAAAACATCGGCTGTGTCGGCTATTATAAACGCGCTGATAAAACTGCGGTTTAATTGCGTTTTGTTAGCTCCAACAGGGCGTGCGGCTAAGGTGTTGAGTCAGATTTCTGGACGAAAGGCTTCGACTATTCATAAAGGGATATATCGCCAGAAGGGCATTGGGGAAAACGGATGGGGACAGTTTTCACTTTCTCCTAATAAGAGTGCTCACGCTTTGTTTGTGGTAGATGAGGCATCGCTTATTGGGACGGATCTATCCACTCAGCCTAATTTCGGGTCAGGGGATTTGCTCTCGGATCTTGTAAATTATGTGCGCAGTGGAAATGATTGCCGTTTGATGTTGATAGGTGATAGTGCTCAGCTACCTCCTATAGGAATGGAAGAAAGTCCAGCACTTAATCCTTACTATATGGATCAGTTCGGCGGAGTGGAATACGAAACGCTCTATTCTGTAGTTCGTCAAGCAGAGCAGTCGGGTATCCTATTTAATGCGACTAGATTGCGCTCGGATTTGGGCTGTGGAAAATTGGCCTTAAGAAGCGATGGCTTTCCAGATGTGGTAAGAGTAAACGGAGAAGGGTTGGTCGATGCTATAAGTTCGGCTTATGCTGAATTCGGTGAGGATGAAACAGTTGTTATATGCCGTTCAAATAAAAAGGCCATAAGATATAACCTAGGCATAAGGTCTATGGTAGATTTTAAAGAGGAGAAACTGTTGAGAGGGGATAAGTTAATGATAGTGCGTAATTGCTATCAGTTTCTAGATGAAAATTCTCCTATGGGTTATATTGCCAATGGTGATGTGGCACGGCTTGAGAAAATAGGGGGATATGAGGATAGATACGGGTTGCATTTTGCTACTGCCACGCTGGTTTTCTCGGATTATGATGATCAAAGGGTTGTAGCAAAGGTGCTTTTGGATACACTTGAGTCAGAGTCAGCATCTCTTACTTCTTCACAGCAGACGGCTTTATATGAGGGGGTAAGTGCAGATTATGCTCATATTGCCTCTAAGAAGAAACGTTACGAGCAGGTTCGAGAGGATCCTTTTTATAACGCTCTTCAACTGAAATATGCTCAGGCTATTACTTGTCATAAAGCACAGGGTGGACAATGGGATTGTGTATTTGTGGATTGTCCTTTTTGGGAAGATGAGATGAGCCAGGATGATTTGAAATGGATGTACACGGCGCTGACCCGTGCTAAAAAAATGGTATATTTAGTTAATTTTAAGGATAGTTATTTTGAAGATTGAGTATGAGAAAAATTAACTTGTTTTTTGTAGTGTTCTTTATAATGTTCCCTTTTTTTGCGAATGCGGAAATTATAAATGAAACCAAATCTCCCGATGGATTATTGACAGCCTATACGAGGGAGGACAATAATCTGTATGTAATAGATGATAAAGGGGTAGAAAGGCAATTAACTTTCGATGGATCAGAGTTAATCTTAAATGGATATGCTTCATGGGTATATTATGAAGAGATATTCGGAAGGCCATCAAAGTACAAGGCTTTTTGGTGGAGCCCGGATTCAAAGAAACTGGCCTTTTATCGATTTGATAATTCGCACGTTCCGATGTTCCCTATATATTCTCCATTCGGACAACAAGGCTCATTGTCTAGAACCAGGTATCCTAAGGCAGGAGAACCAAATCCCGATGTCAGAGTGGGGATAGTAAGTGTGGATTCTGATGAAGATATTGTGTGGGCCGATTTCGAGTTAGGTGTAGATCAGTATTTCGGGACTCCATTCTGGGGGGATGATTCTCAACGCCTTTTTGTTCAATGGATGCCACGCGTTCAACAGGAATTAAGGTTATATGCGGTGGATGCAAATAAGGGTCATCTTTCATTGATATATGATGAGAAATATCCTACGTGGGTTAATTGGATGGATGATATGCTCTTTGCTTCCGATGGGCTGTATATGGTACGGGATTTTGAAACGGGTTGGCAACAGATATATTTTCTTTCCTATGATGGCAAGACACTTAAAAGGCTAACGGACGGCCCTAATTGGAGAGTTTCTTTAATAAAACTTAATGAGAAAACAGGGGATGTTTTCTTTACCGCGTATAGGGATTCAGATGTACATGCCTGCCTTTATAAAGTGGAAAAGTCGGGAGCTATTAGTTTATTGAGTGATATAAATAAAAATGTGGATAATGTGGAGATAGCAGATGATTTCAAATCATTCAAACTCATCTGCTCGGACATCAATTCTTTTCCACAGACTCGGTTCTACAAGTTAGATAGAAAAGGAAGAGCGATAGAGTACAATAACATAATTAACAGTAATATAACTGCATCAGAAGAAAGACCTTATCGGCAGATAGAATATCTTACATTGGAGGATAGCACTAGAATACCAGCCGTGATTTCACTGCCTAAGGATTTCGATTCGAATCTGAAATATCCTGTGGTTATGGAAATCTATGGCGGTCCGAATACCCCATATGTTAGGGACAGATGGCGTGCTTTTGATGAAAGAGAGATGTGGTACTATAATAATGGGGTAATAAAAGTTATAGCAGATACGCGTGCTGCTGGACATAATGGAAGGTCGGATGTGGATTTGATATATAGGGATCTAGTGAGTGTCCCTGTTTCGGATTTCGTGAGTTGGGCCAAGTATCTTACTTCTCTTCCTTATGTGGATGCATCTAGGATAGGGGTTGAAGGGTTTTCTTTCGGCGGAACTATGACTGCAATGTTGGTAATGACTCATCCCGAACTATTTAAATGTGGTATAGCTGGTGGGGGAGTGTATGACTGGATGCTTTATGATACTCATTACACAGAACGTTTCATGGATACTCCGCAGCGTAATCCGCAGGGGTATGAGAAGTCAAAAGTACTTAATTATGTTACAGAGTACAAAGATTCTCTTTCTTTTCTAAAACTGACACATGGAACAGCGGATGATAATGTACATTTCCAAAATACATTGCAGTTAGTTAATGAGTTACAGAAAAATGATAAACAATTCGAATTGATGGTTTATCCTGATGGAAAGCATGGCTATCGCGGGTTTCAGGGGAAACATGATAGAGAAGCAGATTTTAGATTTTGGAAAGAACACTTAAAACTTAATTAATATGACAGATTATAGAAAAGTTGCTCAGAGTTGGTTGGGTGTTGATTTTGACGAAGATACAAGAACTGCAGTGCGCGCTATGCTCTCTGGCGATGAGAGCGAGCTGGAAGATGCTTTTTATAAGAATTTGGAATTTGGAACCGGAGGCCTTCGGGGCGTTATGGGCGTAGGTACGAATCGCATGAATGTTTATACTGTGGCTATGGCTACACAGGGATTGGCCAATTATATACTATCCCATAAAGAAGCAGGGAAGAGGCCGTCAGTGTGCATATCCTATGATAGTAGAAATAATAGCCGCGAGTTTGCTCATATTACAGCAGATGTGCTGAGTGCCAATGGAATAGATGTCTTTATCTTCGACGACATTCGCCCTACTCCTGAACTTTCTTATAGTATAAGGTCGAAGAAGTCCATAGCAGGCGTTATGGTTACGGCCTCGCACAATCCTAAGGAATATAATGGGTATAAGGTTTTCTGGAGCGATGGTGGCCAGATCACTTCGCCTGTAGATAAGCAGATCGTAGATGAAGTGAAGAAAATATCTTCACCTTCTATGGTAAAACGCAAATGCGAGGGTGAATTTGGACAGATTACCATTATGGGAGAAGAGATGGATAAGGCATATCTTCACGATATACTTTCTTTAGCTTTAAGTCCTGAGATAGATGCCAAACATAGTGACCTGAAAATAGTTTACACTCCGCTTCACGGCTGTGGGGTGAAAATGGTTCCTGCGGCTCTTAATGCGCTGGGCTTTAATAATATAATACATGTTACGCAGCAGGATATATCAGATGGTAATTTCCCTACCGTGGCTTCTCCTAATCCAGAAGAGCCATCGGCTTTGAAAATGGCTATTGAAAAGGCAGATGAATGTGGAGCGGATTTGGTTATCGCTACGGATCCAGACGCGGATAGAATGGGAATAGCGGTTAGAGATAATTCTGGTAAGATGGTTCTTTTCAACGGAAATCAGACAGCTTCCATGATGGTATTCTATATTCTATCACGACTTAAGGAAAGAGGCGAATTGACCGAAGGAAAGTATTGCGTTAAAACTATAGTTACTACGGAGTTGATAAAACAGATTTGTGATAGTTTCTCTGTTCCTTTATATGATGTGCTTACAGGATTCAAGTATATAGCAGAAGTGGTTAAACGTAAAGAGGGAAGTGCCGAGTTTATTTGTGGAGCGGAAGAAAGTTATGGCTTTAATGCAGGCCAATTTGTGCGAGATAAGGATGCGCAGACTGCCTCTATTTTCATCGCAGAAACAGTGAGCTGGGCTGCCGAACAGGGTATGACTCCATACGAATTGATGCAGAAGATATATAGCATTTATGGATATCGTAAAGAGGCATTGGTCAGCCTTGTTCGTAAAGGAATAACTGGTGCAGAGCAGATAAAATCTATCATGAGAGACTTACGTGATAATCCTCCGTCACAGATGTGTGGAAGTGCGGTATGTAGGGTGGTGGATTACCTGCAAACAGAGAAAACAGGGCTCCCGAAAAGTGATGTGTTACAATTTTTTAACAAAGAGGGGGATGTGGTAAGTGTACGCCCTTCAGGAACAGAGCCTAAAATCAAGTTTTATTTCGGGGCAGGTGGCGCTGATGCAGATAAGAAAATAGAAATGCTTAAGGAACAATTTGCCCGTTAAGCGTATAATATTCACAATATTCTTTAAGCACGCATTCCTTGCATAAGGGATTGCGTGCTTTGCATACATAGCGTCCATGAAGAAGTAGCCAGTGGTGTGCCTTTCCTCTTAAGGACTCTTCGATATTGGCTTCCAGATCCTTTTCGACTTCTTCTGGAGTTTTCCCATCGCTTAATCCAAGTCTATGGGCAACTCTAAATACATGTGTGTCAACAGCAATCACAGGACTGCCATAAATAATTGAAGCCACCACATTAGCCGTCTTTCGTCCGACTCCACTTAGAGACATTAAATCTTCTATGCTTTCAGGCACTTCTCCATTATAGTTATTCATAAGTCCTTTTGCCATTTCTACAAGGTGTTTGGCTTTGGCGTTAGGATAGGATATGGAACTTATGATACTTTTTACATCTTCGGACGTAGCATGGGCGAGTTCCTTAGCTGTAGGATAGGCTCTAAAAAGCTGAGGAGCAACGAGGTTTACGCGTCTATCCGTGCATTGTGCAGACAGCATGACAGCGCATAGTAACTGAAATGGGTTATCGAACTTCAATTCAGAATGCACCTCTGGCATGGAGTTGCCAAATTCTTTTATAACATGGTAGTATCGTTCATGCCTTGTCATCTAACATAGGGTTTTGAAGAAGATGACAGTTTTCGTTTTCGCACACATACACGATACCCTTATGCCTTTCGAGCAGGTTAAGATCGTGAGTTATCATTATTATGGCGGTATTCTGTTCTTTATTCAATTTTTCAAATAAAGCCATAATGCTTTCGGAAGTTTCAAAGTCGAGGTTGCCAGTTGGTTCGTCTGCGAGAATAATTTTAGGATTGTTCAAAAGCGCCCGTGCTATGCAAACACGCTGCTGTTCCCCTCCTGAAAGCTGGTGTGGAAATCGGTGGGACTTAGTATTCATGCCTACTGCGCAGAGTACTTCGTCTATTCTGTTTTCGATATCCTGTTCTTTTTTCCATCCAGTGGCTTTAAGGACAAATGATAGGTTGTCATGCACGCTTCTGTCTTTGAGAAGTTGCAAGTCCTGAAATACGACGCCTAGTTTTCTTCTTAATTTGGGGATGTCTTTTTCTTTAATTTTAGAAATTTCGTAGCCACATACTTCTACACTGCCATTTGATGGAGTGGTCTGTGCGGTGAAAGTGCGAAAAATAGAAGATTTTCCTGTTCCCACTTTACCTGTAATATATACGAAGTCGCCTTCATTAACCTCCATATTTACATTATAGAGGATGACATTATCGGAATTATTAATGTCGGCGTGTTTAACTGATACGAGCATAAGGCTAAAATCCTTTTATGCAAATGTAGATAATAATTCTTTTAACCGCAACATTATCATCTCAAGAGAAATCTATCCCCGAAAATCTCATACTAATCTGACGTAACTTGTTTTTACGATACAGTAATATCTTTTTTTTCAAAAGAGATTTATCCTTGGAAAATATCTGGTGTCGTTAATTATTTTATGTTTTTAAATATGAAGTTGAAATTGTTTATTTCTCTTTTCAAAGATAACTCTGAGTAAAAGTTCGTTTTCCATGTTTTTATAGAAGGCTAGCCGGCGTTTTGAAGAAGAGAAAGATTTTAGTAAATTTGAAGGTTTTGTTAAAAGATAGAATATGCGCAAAGTGTTTGCTATAAGAGTAAGTGCAGTTTTGGCAGGTTTTGTCATGTTGGCTTCACCGCTAAAGGCCGATACGGAAGATTATGAGAGAGCTTTGGAACTTTTCTCATGTGGAATGTATGAGAATGCCCGGGAGATTTTTGAAAAATGCGATGATGAACTTTTAAGTAGGGATTATGTAGTTCTTTGTGCATTACGCACAAAATCTCCTGATGCTGCATATCTTGTGAAATCTTCTGAGGATAATGAGGTTAGGAGTATTTTATATCCTCAAATTCATAGAGAGTTCGGACTTTTGCTTTTCGATGAAGAAAAGTATGCTCAGGCACTTGAAGAGTTAGAAAAGGCAAATTGTAAAGACTTAAGTGATAAGGAGGCCGGGGAGTATTGGTATAAAAAAGGATACTGCCTGTACAACATTAATTCTTTTGATGAATCCCGAATCTGTTTTACTAAATCGTCAGAGTATAATACCGAATATACCAATCCTGCTTATTTTGCGCTAGGAATGTTAGAGTATAATTATCGCAATTTTCCTGTAGCACAAGGATGGTTTGAGAGAAGCGTTAGCGATCCTCGATTCTCGGATATTAGTTCTTTTTATCTTGTCGATTGCCACTTTATGGCACATGATTATGACTATGTTATAAAACAAGGCGAGAAGATTTTCACCCAGATGCCTGCTACACGTCAGAAATATCTTTCCCGGATGCTTTCCGAATCATTTATGGTAAAAGGCGATGCTGTTAGTGCCAGAAAGTATCTTGTCACTGGAGGAAAAATGTCTAATTCTGATTTTTTCCATGCCGGTTCGGTGCTTTATGCAGTGGGAGATTATCGTGGTGCTATACAGAATTTCGAAAAAATGGGTCAGGTGCAAGATTCTCTTTTTCAGATCGCATCCTATCAAAAGGCATATTCCTATATAAAGATAAAAAATAAGGTAAAGGCCATGGAGTCTTTCAGGGATGCAAGCCTTCTATCTTTTGATCAAAATATCGAGGAAGATGCTATGTTTAATTACGCAAAGCTTTCCTTTGATCTTAATAATGATGAAACGGCTTTCAATACCTATATAAAGAAATACGGCACTTCTAAAAAAGGAGATTTGATATATGATTACTTGGCGATGTCCGCTCTTTTGAAAAGAGACTATGAGCGTGCGGTAGTGGCTTATGATCAAATAGATGAGTTGTCTGCAGATCAAAAGAGTAATTATATAAAGGCTAATTTTTTACGTGCTAAAAAATTGTTGGATATAGGCGCAAATGTCGCCGCGATTCCTTATCTTAAGGCAAGCGCGTATTATCTGGATAAGGATGATGAGTTCGGCCAGCTGTGTAGGTACGAGTTGGCCAATACATATTATATAACAGATGATTATAAGGATGCTTTGACTGTATATAACGATTTGTATAATCTTTCTGCCTTAGATACACGGGAAGAGGGAGCATTGATCCCATATAACATTGCATATTGTTTCTTTAAACAGGCGGATTATACTAATGCTTCCAGGTGGTTTGACATCTATGCGTCATCGGGAAATGCATTGGCCCGAGAAGATGCTCTTATTAGAAGGGCAGATTGCGATTTTGCACAAAAGAACTACAGGGCAGCTGCTGCGGAATATAAAGTGGCGGTGTCCGAATACCCGAGTATGGATAATCTGTATCCTTATTACTACATGGGGACCGCATATGGGCTTTATGGAAATAAAAAGGAAAGGATTGAGGCCCTTTCTGCTGCTTTGGGGGCCAATTCTGATGCGCCTTATTACTGCGCCACCATGTATGAATTAGGACGTGCTTATTCAGATGTTTCTGATAACATTAATGCTCTTAAGGTATTTGATCTGTTGCTCTCACGTACTTCAGAGGTAGATTATGTAGCAAGGGCCATGATGGGAAAAGGTGCTGTGAAGCGTAATAGTGGGGATTTGAAGGGCGCATTGGCAGATTATCAAGGACTTGTAAAAAAGATGCCGGATAGTCCTTATACTCAAGACGCCCTGCTTTCCATACAGTCCATATACACGGCCATGAAGCAGCCTGAAAAATATATAGAATACCTGGAAGCTAATAATTTAAGTGTCGGAAAGAATGAAACCGAAAGGCAGGAGCTTTATTACACGACTTCTGAGCAGGTGTTCTTAGCAGGGAATTACTCTGGGGCTGTCAATTCCTTTAATAAATTCTTAAGCATGTATCCTAAAAGCGTGCATGTGGCTGAATCATACTATTATATAGCAGCGTCATATAAAACCATGGGACAGAAAGAACGTGCATGTGAGTATTATAAACGATCCTTTAATGCAGGTCTAGGCGGCTCTTTTAAAGAGTTCGCACTTATGGATTATGCGACATTGTCGTTCTCTTTGGAGAATTATTCCGTTGCATATGATGCTTATATGGAACTGTCTCTACCTAAATATACTATGATTAGCAAAGTCGATGTATATAAGGGAGCTATGCGTTCAGCATATCGCGCTCAGATGTACGACAAGGCTATCGATGCGTCATCCTTTGTTATGAAACTTACATCTTCGCAGGATTTGAGCAGAGAGGCTCAATTCCTTCAAGCAAAAAGCTACCTTTACACTTCTCAAAGAGATAAGGCTTTCCCAATACTTGGAAAATTGATATCACAAGCTAATACTCCGGAAGGAGCCGAAAGTTATTATCTTATTATTCAGGCCAGGTTTGACTGGGGAAAGTTCGATGAAGTCGAAAATGGTGTTTTTGATTTTGCTCAGAAATGCACGGATCAGCCTTATTGGTTAGCGAAAGCATTTATCGTTTTAGGGGATTCTTATGTGGAGCGTAATATGATTCAACAGGCTGTGGCTACTTATCAAAGTGTGGCAGATGGTTACGAGTCATCAGGTGAAGGAGATGATATTCAGCAGATTGTTTCAGTTAAATTATCTCAGTTATGATTGGATATAAAGGTATTGTTTGTATATGTGCTGGGGTATTGGCCGGAGTAAGTGCCATGGCTCAGAATTTTAATGAAAGCGTGGAGGTTACTAACGACTTGCTTGTCGATATGAGTGGCTTGCAGAGAAAAACCATAGAGATACAAGTGCCTGATTCGTTGAGTGAGTTTAAACTGAATTTCGATTATTCTGTTTTTTCCAAGCCGTATAAAGGAGCCTATGAATTCACTCCATATAATGTACTATTTCGCCCTATAAGTAGCCAGCAATCAGAGCCTTGGCTATATGTTAATGCCGGTGCGGGGCTCTCTTTTGCTCCAGTTGTGGATATTGTGGCTAGTGTGAAAATAGGAGAAAAGTTGCACATGGGTTTTTATCAGGATTTCGATGCCTATGTAGGTTCGTATAGAGGGCGGTCGTCTAATTATTCTGGCCATGAGCTTTCGGAGCGTGTCGGAGTGTGTGGCTATGCCTTTTTGAAGCCATTTAATCTTTCATTCAATACTTTTTATAAAGGGATGTGGGTGCGCGATTTTGAACTTCTAGGCGATCCATTTCATACATTTGGTTTTCAGGGAACTGTTAGTTCCGAAGGACATAAAGTTAAGTCGGTGGATTATGAATTAAATTTTGAGTACCGGTATTCAAAAGATTATTCGTTTCCATCTAAGTTTTTAGGTGAGAATGCTTTTGATGTAAATGGTCGAGTGAGCCCACTTGCTTTAACTTCTAAAGTGTATAAATTCGAACTTTACTACGCTGCTGGAATAGATAGCTACTCTGGGGTATCTAATAGTGGTGTAAAATACCTTAAGATGAATCCACGTATGGTTTTTGACTGGGGAAAGGCGAAACTCTCTGTGGGAGTCAAGGCATCAAATTATTGGTATCACGACTACACATACTCATTTAGATTATACCCGGATTTGGAAGCCAGTTTATCTTTGTTTAATTCTCACAGCGAAGTGCTGTTAGGGATGAGCGGATATGATCAACTGAATTCTCATTATACTTTTAAGCAGGCCAATCCTCATTTTAATGTTTCTTATCTGACTGCTTTGGGGAGCGAATTGAAGGAATCCAGGGAGTATTTAAATGCCTTTTTAGGCATAAGGGGAAGTGTCAAGACTTGCTTTCAGTATGATCTTCGTGCCGGATTTAGAGATAGGGGTTATGTGCCTATGTATGCGCTTCGTGATGTTGGTAATGGTTCCAGTGCTCTTCGCCTCGTATATGGAAGATATGACGGCATGTATGTGGGGGCGCGATTCTTATGGCATTTAAAGTCTTGGGATATCAAATCGTATTCGGAATATCAAGATGTAAGTTTGAATAAAGGGGAGGATGCTTTCATGCCAGCGGCATTTATGACTTCTTTTGAATTGACATACAATAAGATGGAACGGATTTTTGCTGGTTTGTCAATGGACTATGTGGGGGAGAGGCGCTCAGAGACCATGGGAGTTTTGCCGCAATACGTTGATTTGGGCTTGCATGGTGAGTATAGAATGAATAAAGACTTGTCGTTTTGGCTTAAAGGAGAGAATCTATTGGCCCAGAGAGTGGAGGATGTGCCTTTTACTAGTCGTAGATTTCCTACATTTACAGTGGGAGTAAGGCTTGTTTTGAGGTAGCTGTGGATTTGCAAAAGAGCGTGATTTTTACTAAATTTGTAGGCTTTGCGATGGAGCGGAGTTTAAGTGAAATTTAAGTTAGATAAAATGATAGAGACAGAAGAAATAAAGCATGCTGAAGAGCAGTATGGTGCTGATAGCATACAGGTCTTAGAGGGTTTGGAAGCGGTACGTAAAAGACCTTCCATGTATATAGGAGATGTATCTGAGCGAGGCTTACATCATCTCGTTTATGAGGTGGTAGATAATAGTATAGATGAGGCCATGGCAGGCTTTTGTACGGATATAGAGGTTACGATTCTGCCAGGTAATTCTATAAAGGTTGAGGATAATGGGCGTGGTATTCCTACTGGGATGCATGAGAAGGAGCATCGTTCTGCGTTGGAAGTCGTGCTGACAGTGCTACACGCTGGTGGAAAGTTCAGTAAGAATAGTTATAAAGTTTCCGGTGGTCTTCATGGCGTGGGCGTTTCCTGTGTGAATGCTCTTTCAGATTATCTTCGCGCAGAGGTCCATAGAGAAGGTAAAGTGTTCGTTCAGGAGTATTCTAAAGGTAAGCCTCTTGGCCCAGTTAAGGTGGAGGGAGAATCGAATGATACGGGAACCATTATAACATTCCATCCGGATCCGGAGATTTTCACTCAGACTACTGTATATAAATACGATACGCTTTCTGCAAGGTTGAGGGAATTGGCCTATCTGAATAAAGGCGTGCGCATTACGCTAACGGATGAAAGAGAGTTGGTGGATGAGTATGTCACAGATGAAAACGATAATGCCAAGCCTACGGGAAATAAGGTTTTCCGTTCGGAGGTGTTCCACTCTGAAGCCGGACTTAAAGAATTTATAGAATATCTGGACGCTGGAGCTCAAACTCTTATCCCTGATCCTATATGTGTGTCTTCGGATAAGATTATCCCTATAGATATAGCTTTGCAGTATAATACTGGTTATTCGGAGAAGATATATTCTTATGTGAATAATATAAACACTATAGAAGGTGGTACTCATCTTCAGGGATTTAAGATGGGTTTGTCGCGTTCTTTAAAGCAATATGCTGAGAAAAATAATCTTCTTTCAAAACTTAAGGATCCATTGGCCCCAGAGGATTTTCGCGAAGGTCTGACAGCAGTAATCTCGGTAAAGGTTGCTGAGCCTCAGTTCGAGGGCCAGACTAAGACTAAGTTAGGAAATCCTGAAGTGACTTCGGCTGTGTCACAGGCTACGGCAGTAGCCATGGACAATTTTTTGGAGGAGAATCCGAAATTGGCCAAGACTATAATAGAGAAAATTGTTCTAGCTGCGACAGCTCGTAATGCAGCCCGCAAAGCCCGTGAAATGGTTCAGCGTAAATCAGTGTTAAGTGGGGCCGGGATGCCGGGAAAATTGGCCGATTGCTCAGAAAGAGATCCTGAAAAGTGTGAATTGTTCTTAGTGGAGGGAGATTCCGCAGGTGGTACGGCCAAGCAGGGCAGAAAACGTGAATTTCAGGCTATTTTGCCTTTGAGAGGTAAAATATTGAATGTGGAAAAGGCTGCAGTGGACAGAGCATTTGATAGTCAGGAGATTCAGAATATATATACCGCACTGGGCGTTACCGTGGCTCAAGAGGATGAATCTGGTGAAAAGCACATGGATCTCAGTAAATTGCGTTATCATAAGGTTGTGATTATGACCGATGCCGATGTAGATGGTTCCCATATTGCATGTTTGATTCTTACTTTCTTCTTCAGGTATATGTACGATTTGATAAAGAATGGGTACGTCTATCTGGCTACGCCTCCGCTATATCTTGTAAAGAAGGGTAAAGAGGAAATTTATTGCTGGACAGAGGAACAGAGAGAAGAAGCGGCACAGAAGTTAGGTAAGGGATCAGATAAAGGCTATACAGTTCAGCGTTATAAGGGTCTTGGTGAGATGTCTGCAGAGCAGTTGTGGGAGACGACCATGAATCCTGAACATCGTCGCTTACGCCAGATTACTATTGATAATGCAGCTCAAGCAGAGAGAACTTTCTCTATGCTTATGGGGGATGATGTTCCGCCTCGCAGACAATTTATAGAAGAAAACGCTCATTACGCTAATATTGACGCATAGCAGTAGTTATGAAAGCCTCTTTCAAATTGATGGTGGCTCTGCCCCTTTTTGTGATTTTCGCCACTTTATTACTTTTAGTGCCGAGAACGGCCAAGTGGGGCTATGACTATTCGAAGGGTCAGGCATGGAGATATGAAACCTTAGTGGCTCAGTTCGATTTCCCTATTTTAAAAACGACTGAAGAACTTGCTAAGGAGAAGGCAGAACATTCTGGCAGTGTAATCCCATATTATAAGCTGTCTACAGATGTAGCAGGTGAAGCTTTTCGTAAGGTGGATGCTACATCTTTTGTAAATGAACCAGGCCTGAAATCTTCGGTGGTTAAACATCTTGCTATTATCTATAACAAAGGGGTTCTTGCCGATGAAGTGGCTACTAGCGATGTGATTTATATACAGAGAGATAAAAGAGCAGAAAAAGTTCCATCTACGGAAGTGTATCTTTTACCACAGGCAAGGATAGCTCTATTACAAGGTGTAATGCACGATTGTCCTGATCTCAATGTGGATTCGTTAATGCGCGCTAAGAGTTTATATGATGTTGTAGTGCCGAATCTTATTTTCGATCAGCAGATTACGTCTCTGGTTCATAGTAAGACAGCTGAAGATATATCGGTAACTTCTGGCTATGTTAATGCTGGTACCATTATAGTTAATAATGGTGAATTGGTTACTTCAGAGGTAGCTCAGTTATTGGATTCTTATAAAGCAGAGTATGAAAAAAGCATGGGCACAGATATGCCCGATGTTTTTATATGGTTAGGAAATGCGTTAGTATTGGCAGGGATATTAGTATGCCTGTTCTTTGCTATCTATTTTTCTAATCCTATGATTTTTAAGGACTATAATCGATATCTGTATATCCTTACAGTGTTCGCCATAATGGCTTGTTCGGAGCTGGTTTTTATTAGATTTGCTCCAGAGTGGCTCTTCATTTTTCCATTTTCTATAGGTGCTTTATATTTGCAGGCTTTTTTCAAAACAAAGCTTATATTTCCAGTCTATATAGTGTCTTTATTCCCGCTTTTGATTTATGCTGAGAGTGGTGCGGCCTTATTCATTATGTTTTTAGTGCCGGGTATTGTTACACTATATTTGTTCCGCTATTTTTCAAAGGGTGCAAAACAGTTTATCTCTGCTTCTATTAATTTTTTAGTATGCGCATTGTTATTCTCAGCATTTGAGTTGACCGGAGTTCTCAGTTATGATTTTCTGATTTCACTGGGTATTTTGTTTGTCGGGTCTATTTTAGAAGTGGCTTTGCATCCGTTCATATATCTTCTTGAGAGAGGTTTCAACCTAGTATCTACTGCTCGTCTGCAGGAACTTTCCGATACATCTAATGAACTTTTACGTCAGTTAGAACAAAAAGCTCCAGGCACTTTTCAGCATTCTCTTCAGGTAATGAATCTATCTTCTGCTGTGGCTAGAGCTATAAATGCTGATGAAGCCCTTATAAAAGCCGGAGCTCTATATCACGATATAGGGAAAATGAAAAATCCGCTTTGTTTTATAGAGAATGAATCATTGACATCTAGTGCTGCTGCAAAATATCACGATGACTTGTCTCCACTTCAAAGTGCTCAAGATATCATCAGGCATGTAAGTGATGGTATGGAGCTGGCTCAAGCGCATAAGCTTCCGACGATTATATCTGATTTTATAAGAACACATCATGGAACTACTTGTGTGTCATATTTTTATGATAAGTATATAAAGGAAGGGGGAGATAGTTCTCACAAAAAAGATTTTTGTTATCCAGGCCCTATTCCTTCTACAAGGGAGCAGGTGATTCTTATGCTGAGCGATTCTATGGAAGCCGCTTCCAGAACTTTAAAGGATTACTCTCAGGAGAATATATCAGCATTAGTTGATAGAATATTTGCATATAAGATGGAGGATAAGCAATTCGACCAGGCAAATATAACCATGAAGGAACTTACCACCATAAAAGCTGTGATGAAGACATATTTATGTCAGATGTATCACGAAAGAATTAAATATCCTAAAAGAAAAATCAAACAATAAATAATATGAAATTAACAAAAAACCAGATTGACAAGCTCAATATTGAGCTCACGATGAACATCGATGCTGCTGATTATGCCGATATCGAGAAGAAGAAGTTAGCGGAGTGTAGAAGGAGGGCAGATTTTAAGGGATTCCGTAAAGGAAATGTTCCTATGAGCCTGGTACAGAGAGTTTATGGAGGACAGGTTTTAGCTGACTCTATAAACGAAGTGATAGGTCAAGGATTACAGAAATTTATCGATGATGAAAAACTGCACATTTTAGGTGAGCCTCTTTCAAGTGAAAAGCAACCAGATGTGGATTGGACTAGTGGTAAGGATTTTACCTTCGTCTTTGATTTAGGACTAAGTCCAGAAGTGAATGTGGATGTCGTAGCTGAAGATGAGATCCCGAACTATACTATAACAGTTTCTGCAAAGGAAAAGGAAGAAATGGCTCAGAACCTTAAAAAGTACTATGAAAGTAAAAAAGAGGAAAAGAGCGACGAAGAGATAGAAAAAGAAGCATCTGAAAGACTTAAAGAGAATTATAAGTCAGAAGCACAGTGGAGACTATCTAAGGATATCCGTGATTTCTATGTAAATAAGGCGGCAGTGGAACTTCCTGAAGAATTCTTGAAGAGATGGCTTATGCATGTGAACGAAGGCAAGATTACTTCTGAACAGATGGAAAAGGAATTCCCGGCTTTCGTAGAAGATTTCAAATGGCAGCTTGTAAGAGGCTCCTTAATGAAAAAATGGGACCTTCAGATTAGCTCTGACGATCTAAAAGATGCTGCAAAGGCTTTTGTAACATATCAATATGCAATGTATGGTATCGGCAATGTTCCAGAGGAGATGATTACTGAGGCTGTGAATAATGTACTTCATGATCAGAAACAGATAGAAAGACTTGCAGAGCAGGTAGAAGATCAAAAAGTGTTAGATAAAATTAAGAGCACTGCTACTCTGAAGGCGAAAAAGATTTCTTCAGAGAAGTTTAAAGAATTGAAATAGTGAAAAATGTTCTTGTAATAGGGTCAACAGGTCAAATTGGCTCGGAGTTAACGATGCTACTGCGGCGCAACTTCCCTGAAGGGATGGTCGTCGCAGGCTATATTCATGGATGTGAACCTAAAGGAGAGTTGCTTTATAGCGGTCCAAGTGAAGAGGTTGATGTCTGTAATGCCGCACAGATATCTAATGTAGTGAGTAAGTATGAAATAGACACTATCTATAACTTGGCTGCTTTACTTTCCGCTGTGGCAGAGCGTTTCCCTTTAAAGGCATGGAATATCCAGATGAATGGGTTGATAAACGTCCTTGAAGTAGCCAGAGAAAAAAGATGTGCTGTATTTACTCCGAGCTCTATAGGTTCTTTCGGACCATCGACTCCACACAAGAACACTCCTCAGGATACGATTCAGCGGCCCACTTCGATGTATGGGGTAACAAAGGTGGCTACCGAACTTTTAAGCGATTATTATAATCATAAGTATGGAGTAGACACCCGTTCCGTGCGCTTTCCGGGTCTTATTAGCTATACGACGCTTCCTGGAGGCGGTACCACAGATTATGCTGTGGAAATATATTACGCTGCTGTAAAGGGAGAAGAATTTGTTTGTCCTATAGCCGCTGGTACTTACATGGATATGATGTACATGCCAGATGCGTTGCGCGCCGCAGTAGATATCATGCAGGCAGATCCTAAAAAGCTTAAACATCGTAATGCTTTTAACATTGCTTCTATGAGTTTCGATCCGGAAGGGATAGCTGCATCTATAAAAAAGTATATACCATCATTTAGAATGCGCTATGAGGTGGATCCGGTCCGTCAGGGCATAGCTGACTCATGGCCAGACAATATGGACGATTCTTGCGCAAGAAAAGAGTGGGGATGGTCTCCTTCGTATGATCTTGATTCTATGACGCAGGATATGATAAAGAATCTTCGAATAAAACTAGGGTAATATGTACAGTAAATTTCAAGATCACCTTTGTTCTGAATTGAATAAAATACGTGAGGAAGGACTATATAAATCGGAGCGTATAATATGCTCGGCTCAAGGTGCTGAGATTACGCTTTCCGATGGAAGTAAGGCACTTAACTTTTGTGCTAATAATTATTTAGGTCTATCGGATTCTCCTCGTTTAATCGAGGCTGCAAAACGTACTATGTCCACCAGAGGCTATGGAATGAGCTCTGTTCGTTTTATTTGCGGAACTCAGGATGTGCACGCTGAATTGGAAAAAGCCATTTCGCGCTATTTCCACACGGAAGATACTATATTGTATGCTGCTTGTTTTGATGCCAATGGTGGCGTCTTTGAGCCCCTCTTTACATCCGAGGATGCCATTATTTCGGATGCCTTAAATCATGCTTCTATAATAGATGGAGTAAGATTATGTAAGGCAGTAAGATATCGTTATGCTAATGCAGACATGACAGATCTGGAGCGTTGTCTTATACAAGCGCAAGATCAACGGTTCCGCATTATTGTCACAGATGGCGTGTTCTCTATGGATGGAAATGTGGCGCCAATGGACAGGATATGCGAATTGGCCGAAAAATACGATGCTCTTGTTATGGTAGATGAGAGCCATAGCGCTGGAGTAGTTGGCCCTACAGGAAGGGGAGTAGGCGAATTGTTTGATTGCTATGATAGGATAGATATCCATACGGGAACTTTGGGTAAAGCTTTTGGAGGTGCGGTAGGTGGATTTACCACTGGACGTAAAGAGATTATAGAGATGCTCAGGCAGAGAAGTAGGCCATATCTTTTTTCAAACTCTCTTCCACCTATGATAGTTGGTGCTGGATTGGAACTGTTCAAGATGCTCGAGGAAAGTGATGAGCGTCATGCCATTTTGGTTGAGAATGTAGAGTATTTTAGAGATAAAATGCTGGAGGCTGGCTTTGACATTAAGCCTACGCAGAGTGCTATCTGTGCAGTGATGCTTTATGATGCCCCTTTAAGTCAGAAATTCGCAGAGGCTATGGCTAGAGAAGGCGTCTTTGTAACAGGCTTTTACTACCCGGTCGTTCCTGCTGGTCAGGCTCGCATAAGGGTTCAAATCAGTGCTGCACATACGCTTCATCAGCTTGACAAGGCGATAGATAGTTTCATAAAGGTAGGTAAGGAACTAAATGTAATATAGTATCGGTATGAGGCATAGATTAATATTGCTTTTCTTTTTATTTTTTACCTGTTGTATTAACGGCTTCGCTCAAAAGAAGGGTTTTGACCCATATAAAGAGCATGAATTCGTAATAGAGCATAAGGAGGGTAAAACTAATTTGATTACCTGTCTGGATTATACGGATTCTTCGGTAGTTCTTACTGATTACCAGATAAAAAGAAAGAAATATAAATTATTGCGCCAGCCATATTATGTCTTTTTTGACAAAGCAGGAGAGAGTGGCACTTTTTCTCAGTGTGATTCTGTAAGTGTGTTGAAACTGAATGGAGAAGAGTATCTGTCTTTTTCCGTGTTATATAAAAATGAAGGTAGAATAAAATACACGCACTATTTATACAGTTTTTTAGATGATTCGCTTTACGCTTTAGATTTTTACGGTAAGCCTATCCATATAGAAGTTAGCCCATTCGGTATAGAGGGAGTATCTTCACTCAGTATGGTGCAGCCTTCGCCACAGGTTAGATACTTGGATTCTCTTTTTAGGGTCGATAAACGTTTTGTATTTTTATCGGAAAAAGATTATCAAACAGATAAATATATTTCGTGGTGGCTAGATAATAATCCTCTTGCTTTAAAATCCGCAAAGACTATTGAGTTCGGGGCTATATCCGAGGATTGCTCGCTATATGAGGCATATAAAAAAGCAAAAAAGGCGGGTAGAGGTAATCTTGAAGCTGCTGTTTGCGATATAAGAGGCTATACTGTAGTGGTAGTCCGTAATAAAAAGACCAATGCTCATCTTCTCGTATGGGCAGAACCTGAGTGTAAGAATCGTAAAACAGATAGATATTTGGCTCAGGTGGGCTTTATGGATAATAATACTATAGGTCTGTATTTCTATAAGGGCAAGACAATGTTTAAGTATAAAATAAACCTTGTAAGTAGAACACTTACAAGGTAGTTTATACTTGACAACTAGTAGTATTTATAAAATAGTGCAATGGAACGCATTCCTGCGAAAAGCTGCTTTAAAAGGAAACTTTCGTTAGGTGAGTGTATAGTATCTCTTTCAAGCCCGAAGCCCATCAGCAGTGGATCGATTCCTAGTATTTTTTGAATGTCAGCAAGTACTGCTATGCTACCACCGCCTCGACTCGGAACAGGCTCTATTCCATATACTTCAGCCATGGCTTTAGCTCCTGCTTGGTAGGCGTGAGAACTTATCGGTATCAAGAATCCGTCACCACCTTCACATGGAGTAACTTCCACTTTTACATCGCGTGGAGCTATGCTTTCAAAGTAATTTTTGAATAGTTTTGTTATTTCACTGCTACTTTGATTAGGAACTAAGCGCATAGATATTTTCGCATGAGCCTCGCTTGGAAGCACTGTTTTAGCCCCTGGTCCAGTGTAACCGCCCCATATTCCGCATACATCCAGGCAAGGTCTGATACCTGTTCGCTCAAGTGTAGTATATCCCTTTTCGCCCCTGACTTCATTAATGCCTAAAAATGATTTGTATTCATCGAGATCGAAAGGAGCTTTGGCTAACATAGCGCGATCTTGTGCACTTAATTCTACAACCTTATCGTAGAAACCAGGGATGTTTACTCTTTGGTCTTTATCGTGAAGCGATGCTATCATTTCACATAGAACCGTTATGGGATTAGCCACAGCACCACCATAGTGCCCACTATGTAGGTCTTTATTAGGTCCGGTTACTTTCACCTCAAGGTAGCTTAGTCCGCGCATTCCGCAATTGATGCTTGGCACTTTTTCGCTTATCATTGTTGTGTCCGATACTAATACTATATCGGCTTTTAACATGTCTTTGTGGCATTCTATCCATTTAGGCAAATTAGGACTGCCAATTTCCTCTTCTCCCTCGAATACAAATTTCACATTATGATGGAGTTGCCCTGTACGTACTTCATACTCGAACGCTTTAAGATGCATGAAGAGTTGTCCCTTGTCATCATTGGCCCCACGCCCCCAGATTGCATCATCGTGAATCTCAGGTTCAAATGGGTCACTATTCCATTTTTCAAGTGGTTCTGCTGGCTGAACATCATAATGGCCATAGATTAGGATGGTTTTAGCCGATGGATCTATGATTTTTTCTGCATAGACCACTGGATTCCCTTCTGTAGGAAATATTTCTGCTTTGTCAGCTCCGGCCTCTAATAGTAGTTCTTGAAGTCTGTGAGCGCATCTAAGCATGTCTGGTTTATGTTCGCTTTGAGCACTTACAGAAGGGATGCGTAGAAGAGAGAATAGTTCTTCGAAGAACCTATCTTTGTTTTGTTCGATGTATTGTTTCATAAATTCGTATTGAAATAATCTGTTATTTTATCATATAGATATACTCGTTCCATGCCTCGCATGTTGTGCTGTGCTTTTGGGAAGGGAAAGTAATCTACTTGTTTTCCTGCATCTATGCATTTTTGAACAAAGGACAGTGAATGTTCCCAAACTACTACATCGTCCACAGCCCCTTGACAGATAAGCAGTTTTCCAGAAAGAGATGGCGCTTTCTTAAGAAGACTCGATAGTGCGTAACCTTCAGGGTTATTCTGTGGCGTATCCATGTATCGTTCTCCATACATTACTTCATACCATTTCCAGTCTATTACAGGTCCGCCAGCTACAGCTACTTTGAAAACATTAGGATAATTGAGTTTAAGGCTTATGGTCATGAATCCACCATAGCTCCACCCGTGTATGCCTACTCTATTACGATCGACCCAAGGCTCATCCAGAAGACGGCTTATTCCTATCATCTGGTCAGCCATTTCTGCCTGTCCGCATGCTCTGTTTATAGCTTTTTCGTAGGCGGTTCCATGTCTTTGTGTTCCTCTATTGTCTTGAACATAAACTATATACCCTTTTTGGGCCATAAGTATCTCCCACATTCGTATGCCACCTAGCCAAGAGTCGTTTACAAGTTGAGAATGTGGCCCACCATAGACATATACAATTAGAGGATACTTTTTCGCTGGGTCGAATCCGAGTGGCTTCAATAACCTGTAGTGGTTTTCAAATTTTCCATCCGCAGAAGGTACTGTGCCGAATTCTATTTGTGGTGTTGCGTACTCTGCCAATGGGTCCTCTGCTATGACCAGGGTTTCTTTAACTCGTCCGTCAAGGAAGAATATTTTACTCCATCCGGGATTATCGAAGCTGCTGAATATATCTATATAACTGTTTTCTCCCATGATGATATTATGCCATCCTCTTTCTTTAGTAAGTCTTTCACTTCGTCCTATTATTATGTTATCCAGTGAATTGCGTTTAGATACCTTTATCCTGAATAGATGATTTTCTGCAGGCGACAGCTCAGCGGAAGTGTAGTAAATATATTTTTTATCATATCCAGCCCATTCTATGTCAGCAGGAGTATTTACTAGACGTTTGATGTTCCCTTCAAGGTCTACTAAGTACAAGGATTTAAAGCCGTCTCTATTATCTGTAGAGTACACGAATACATTGTCGCTTATAAAATGTGCCTTCTCATAAGGCTCTACCCATGCATCATTAGTCTCAGAGAGTAGCGTTTTAATCAAATCCCCTGATTGAGCATCGTAGAGGTTAAGGTGCATATCATGCTGAGAACGGCTAAGTACTTGAATTAAAAGTTGCTGTTCTCCATGCCAAGTTACACAGGTAAGATACCTGTCATCCTCGAAATCTGTGCAATTAATCTTTGTGTGATTCCCGCTTTCACAATCATAAACCCATAGTGTTATCTTTTCGGAATTAGTTCCGGCAAACGGGTATTTGATGCTTTTTAGCGATGCAGAACTGATATCAAGCAGTGGGAAAGACCTGACATCGCTCTCGTCTTTTTCGTAGTAGGCCAATTTCTTACCGTCTGGCGATGGGAATAAGCCCCCTGATATTCCGAATTCATTTCTACTCACACTCCCGCCGTAACTTATTTCCTCATGGGCCATTGCAACCATAAGGGTATCTGCCCCATCAAGATAAAAGATACTTCCATCTTTAACGAAAAATTTTGAATTATCCTTAATCGGGGAGGACTTTCCTCGTGAACTCTGTGGGTAAACATTTCGTGAGATAGTGGCTTCTTTCATGTCAAGAAGTCGTCCACTTGGATTTTTGGGCTCACGCGTAGCCAAAACACCAAGGATGATTGTAAGAATGCAATATAAAGTATTCATAGTGTAAAGATAAGTTTTTTTGTTAGTATCTTTGCGAATATGGCCTTGTATAATTTGCTTTTGCCTTTGAAATTGGATTGGTTACCGGTGTACAGATGTAACGATGTACTTCGTGTGGGGCAGCGTGTGCAGGTGAATTTTAATGGTAAGGATTATATAGCAGTAGTCTTTTCTCTTAAGAGTGAGGAGGATACTCCGAACTTTAAGGTATTGGAGGTAAGTGAGGTCCCACAAGGCTTGGCAGATATTTCAGAAACTGAGTTGAAACTATGGAAGTTTGTTTCGCAATACTATATGTGCACGCTGGGTGAGGTTTATATGGCTGCTTATCCTAAGTATAAGGTATCAACGGAACTTAAAAAACCTAAACGGAAAAGGATTGAAGAACAGATTAAAAAGACCTCGAGTAGAAAGCAGTGTTCTAAACCTGTTTTATATCAGGGAGCATTTCGCGCTCAATATTACAGAGAACGTATAAATGAATGCTTGGAAAGCGGTTACAATGCACTAATCCTTGTCCCCGAAGTGGATGAAGTGTCCATATTAAAAGAAGAAATTGGCATAGAGGCGGCTGTTTTATTCGATGCTTCGCTTACTGCCGCCAAGCGAAGGAATCTCGCTAGTGAATTACGACGGGGCGATAAGGGGATAGTGGTGATAGGGACGAGAAGCTCTTTGTTCCTGCCATTTAAAAATCTGGGGCTTGTGATTGTGGATGAAGAGCAGGACCCATCATATAAACAGATAGAACCAGCTCCTCGCTATAACGGAAGAGATCTTGCATGTGTCTTGGCTTCCCTACATAATGCGGATCTGGTATTGGGCTCTTTTACACCGTCTTTGGAAAGTTTATATAATTGTAAAACAGGAAAATACACCATTGTCAGAGGAGTGGATACACCTCTATCGAATATTCAACTGATAGATATTCCTGCGGAGAAAAGAAAGCGTGGGATGGAAGGGGATTTTTCCAGGAAAATGACAGAAGCCATTAATAAGGCTTCCGGTGGCTTGATAAGGATAATTCGTTCATATACAAGTGAAGAAAGCGTAAGACAATACATTGAAAGATTTTCTAAAGATAAGACGTTTCAGATATTTACGGCTCAGTCATCTAAACATCTAAGGGAGAATAGTGAACTGTTGATTATCTTAAATGGGGATTCTTTTTTCGATAGAAACGATTTTAGAAGTGATGAAAAGGCTCTTCAAATGTTTCGTAATCTATCTATTCATACTTCTAAAATGTTGATACAGTGTACTACTCCATCTCATCCTGTGTATTCTGCTATAATAGATGATTCTAGTTTTTTGAATGCTTTAATGGACGAAAGAAAAAATTTTCATATGCCCCCGTTTTCTCGAATTGTAGATATAAAAGATAGAAAAACTGGGATGTTGGTAAAAAGAGAAGTGTTAGATCGAGATAAAAATCTTCCTGAGCAGAAAAAGGCTTTATATTTAAGATATGGAGCGCTTTATCTAATAGATGTCGATCCGCTGTAAACATTTTTAGTAACAATCAGAAGTCTGTTTATGGGGGTTCCTACTGCAAAGATATGGTAGTGCCTCCCATCGGGTGCCATTCCGCTTTTTATTCCCATTCTAAGTGCCAATTCTGCACTTCCTAATGGAAGTGCCTTGGTCGATACTTCTGCTATGGGGTAGTTTTTCGCTACTTCCATCATTGCTTTTTTATTTAAAGGATGGATTTCGCATATTTCAAATGTTTTATAGTGTTGAGAAAACGCATTGTCATCAATGGAGTGAGAAAAATATAGATGGCAATTAGAAGATACCTTTTCTGCATCCCATAGTTCGCAGCATATATCTTGGTAACCAGATTTTAGTATCATAGCATCAGGTTCCAAAAGATATGTTCCATTAAACGAAGTGGAATATTTTGCAATTGGTTTATTTTTAGGAAGTTCTAATAGGCCGCTGTCAGGTATGAAAGCATCTTTTAGGTATAGATATGGAGTATTTATTTTGAATTTGCCCATAAGAGTGAGGATTTCTTTTACCTCGTGCTTCACCCCTATTATCCCTATGCTTAAGATGCTATAATCTGGATCAGACAAACGATTTTCGAGCATCGTGATATCTGCCATCGGGGAGAATTTTACAAGTAGGAAAGGGCTTTTCTTTACTATATCGGGAAGCAGTTCAAGTATATTCGGATAACATTCCTCAACGAGGAACACTTTACTTCCGGTTTTAGAGCGTCTAGCGGGATCTATGAAAATACAATCGACTGTATCTAATTGTCGTATTGTATCATTTGTGACAGTGCAACAGTGCGTGGTAATGTTAGCACCCACTCCATAAGAATGAGAAAGAACAGCGAAATTCTCATTTGCAATATTGCAGAGTTTTTCGTTTTGCTCGAAATAATCCACTTGATTAAACACATGGGCAAAACTCCATGTATCAACGCCAAATCCTCCTGTCAGATCGGCAAGGCGCTCGGTGACAGGAAGATAGGCATTGAGATATTTAGCTTTGAAATCGGCTGTATATGAAGAAGAACACTGTTCTAAAGCAAGACTTTGTGGGATGTGAATATCCTCACATTTAGCCCAAAGCGGGAGTTTCGTGAGGAGTTTTTTCCTTTCAGAAGCTTTATTCTTGGCTAGAAGCTCAGCAAAACAGGTTTTTCTTCCTTTCATTAATAGGGTATTATCTATTAGATCGGCGAGAACGCTTGCGACGTTTCTTCGCTCCTGATGATATGACGAAGTATACAGCGAATAAGGCTATGACTATGGCTATGATAGCGTAGGTGAAGATATTGGCCTGACTACCTTTGACGTTTTGCCACATTTTAAGGAGCTTTTCAGTGTCATCCCCCCAGTCGTGTTCAAGAGCGCAACGATCGATAACCGATTTGTCTGGGTATAAAATAGGGTCAACTTTTACTGAATCAGCTTCTGGACCGAAGAAATAGGTTAAGTCTATAGGCTCAAGACTATCGTCAATTTGCGATTCGAGTACCTCCCATGAGCCATTTGATGCGACATAGCCAGTTTCGTCCATATTCCGTATTGCTATGTCTGGACGACACATAAAATCTATAAAGTAGGTTGCGGCCCTCACATTTTTAGCGTATTTAGGGATAACCCATCCGTCGAACCATACTGTGGATCCTTCTTTAGGTACTACATAGTCTAGATGAACATTCACAGCAGCAGCTTCCTCTATAGCCCATACGGCATCACCACTCCAGTTTAAAGATACATAGGCACGGTTCTTTGTCATCTGCTCTTTTCCTAGATCGGCTTCCCATCCGTAAACTCCGCTTTTGCACTGCATAAGGTAGTCTTGAACCATGGCCAATGACTCATCAGAGGAGTCGCTCATCAAGTCCTGAAGTGTGACTTTTCCGCTTTTTAATTCATTCTGTTTTAGATAGATAAGCACTGGAGCATATACGTCGCGCGGTGCATCTTTTATTAGAATTTTTCCGGCAAATTTAGGATTTCGTATTACATCCCAAGTGGAGGCCTCTTCTTTAGTAACATACTGTGTGTTATACAAAATACCAGTAGTTCCCCACATATATGCAACAGAATAGAGATTGGCATCTATTTCTGGATTAATCGAGCGGAACATCCTTTCAATGAAAGGGGAGCGATTAGTCGCTATATAGTTAGGCGTCGATCCTAATAGTTGTGTATCAATAGGAAGTAGCAGTCCCTTATTTAGCATTCTCTCGATAATGTAGTCTGAAGGACACACTACATCGTAGTCTTCGTGACCCTTTTCGATTTTAGAAAGCATAGCTTCATTGACATCGAAGGTCATGTAGATGACTTCAATATTTTCGCCAGTCTGATCTTTATACCAGGCCTTGAAGTCATCCAATACTCCTTCGGCGATGTAGTCAGACCAGTTGTAAACTTTGAGTACATTGCTACGGTCATCAGCCGATACATTGGCGGCCCCTAATAGAAAGAGTCCAGCCATCAAAAGTTGATTAAGTTTATTCATTTTTGTTTTTTGTAAGTCTTTAAGTTAACGAAAAATAACACGATGAACACTACGAGGAAAATAATGGTCATCATAGGCTTCAATTCTGGGGTGAGCCCGCCTTTGCGCGCATCGGCATAAATGTATGTGGAAAGGGTCTCAAGTCCAGAAGAACCAGCTGTGAAATATGTTACGGCAAAATCATCTAGACTCATTGTAAAAGCCAATATGAATCCGCTTAGCATGCCGGAGCGTAGTTGCGGTATTAAAACTTTACGTAGCGCTTGAAATGGAGTAGCGCCTAAGTCCAGTGCTGCTTCATAGATATTGGGATTCATCTGTGTGAGTCGAGGAAGCACATTAAGCACGACATATGGCGTACAAAATGTAATGTGTGCAAGTACTACAGTCACATATCCTTTGCTTATGTGCAAGAATATGAAGAGTAGGAACAAGGATACGCCAGTGATGATATCAGGATTCAGCATTGGCACATTATTTAAAAATTGAATGGTCCTTTTGCTGCGCCCCTTCATGTTATGTATTCCTATCGCGGCCAATGTTCCCAATATTGTGGAAATGCAGGATGCCATCAATGCCACCAGTAATGTGTTTTTTAGTGCTCCGATCAGTGCAATGGAGCTAGAATTGGCCCCAGTGAACAGATTTTCATAGAGCTTGAATGTAAAACCAGTCCAATTACCTAGCGATTTAGCCTCGGTGAACGAGAAAACGGCTATGAAGATGATGGGTAGGTAAAGCATCAGCAATACCAAAGCCAGATAGCTTTTTGCCAATATTTTTTTAATTGTCATCTTTATTCTTTTGTAATAAGCTTGACAAGCCAATGATTATCAACATAACAAGAGAAAGTGCCGCTCCCTGGTTCCACATGAGGTTGTTGAATTGTTCCTGAATTATGGAGCCGAATAACTGTATCGTATTGTTCGTAAGAATCTCCGATATAGCAAAGGTGGAAACGGTAGGCATGAATACCATCATTATGCCACTCAAGATGCCTGGCATGGAAAGTGGCAGTGTAACTTTGAAGAAAACTTTCGATGGGCTGGCTCCTAGATCTTGTGCCGCTTCTATATAACTCCTGTCCATCTTGCTGAGGACAGTATAGATAGGGTATATCATAAACGGCAAATAGTCGTAAGCCAGACCGAAAAGAAGTGTCCCTTTACCAAGTCCAATGCCTACAAGATTAAATATTTCTGCTGTAGCCATGGTTCTCATCAAAGCATTAATCCACATAGGCAATATGAAGAGTACTGCGGTAAAAGACATTCTATTTAGTTTCTTGTCTGCCAATATGTATGCTGCAGGATAACCTATTAGAATACATATCAAGGTGTTTTCCAAGGCAACTTCTAGTGAGACTAGGAAAGAGTTAATTATCTTAGGCTCAGTGAAGAAGGCGCTTATGTTTGAAAGCGTAAACTCTCCATAGGAGTTCGTGAAGGCATATACTGCGATCAGTAAAAGAGGCAAGACCACGAACAATATCAAAAAGATAAAGTACGGGATAGCCCAACTAGACCTTTTAAACATTTGCTTTACTGATTTTTATATCTTCAGCCAGGATCTTAATACCCACAAGGTCGTTTTTATCCCAAATATCCTGGGTATCCACGAATAGGTGGAAACCTTCATCTGTCTTGACTTCCAAATGGTAATGGTCACCTTTATAAAGAATATTGCGTATGTGTGCAGATACTTCAGTATCTTCATCACTATCCATTAAATCGACTTTGTCGAAATTGACTCTTACAATGACTTTGTCTCCTTTTTCTAAGCCCATATCTTGGCAATCGAACTCGGCGTCTATAAAGCGGACAGAGGTAGGAGAGGTCATCTCGCCTTCAAATTCATTGAATAGCGAAGTCTTATGCATAACCTGAATGTCGGAAGGTTTGATAATCAGACCCACTTCACTTCCTACTTCAAAAGCGTTATAATCTTGGATAAGCAATTCATAGCCCTTATCCGTATCTACATACATTTCATAGTGGACCCCCTTGAATATGCATGATTTTACTGTTGCCGTAAATTGAGCTGCTTCAGTGTTGTGCATTATATAGATATCCTCTGGACGCACTACTACATCTACATCTTCATTTGGGGCAAATCCTTTATCCACGCATTCAAATTCGTGTCCTGCAAATTTGACTTTGCCATCGCAAGGCATTATGCCATCGAGTATGTTTGAATCCCCGATAAAGTCTGCGACAAATGCGTTTTGAGGCTCGTTATATATCTCTGTAGGTGTGCCTATCTGTTGGATACAACCATCGTTAAAAACGACGATCGTGTCAGATAGGGTAAGCGCTTCTTCCTGGTCATGAGTAACATATATGAAGGTAATGCCTAACTGTTTATGCATTTCCTTTAATTCGATCTGCATGTCTTTTCTCATTTTTAGGTCTAATGCGCTAAGTGGTTCATCAAGAAGTAGCACTTTAGGACGATTGACTATGGCGCGGGCGATTGCAATACGCTGCTGTTGTCCTCCGGAAAGAGAGTCGACGTCCCTGTCTTCGTAGTCTGTCATGGATACTAATTTTAGAACCTTTTCCACTCTGCGATCGATTTCATCCACTGGAAGCTTTTGAAGTTTAAGCCCGAAGGCTACATTATCGTATACATCCAAATGTGGAAAAAGTGCATATCGTTGAAAGACGGTATTTAGTGGTCTCTTGTGCGGAGGTAGGGATGAAATATCTTTACCTTCAAGAGTAATAACGCCTTGTGATGGAGTAAGAAAACCTGCTATAAGCCTTAGCAGTGTCGTCTTTCCACATCCCGATGGGCCGAGAAAAGTTATAAATTCACCTTTTTTAATGGAGAGGTTAATATCATCGAGCACTTGCTTTTCTCCGAACCAATGTGATATGTGCTCGAGATTAATGATGACATCGTCTTTTACCATTCTTTTGAAAGTGTTATGGTAGCTCCTACGCTGAAAATAAATGGAAATTCAATTCCTTCCATACCGAAGTTATATGCACCCAAAGCATGTAGCCTGATGTTTTCGATAGGGTAGTAGTGAAGTGCTGCTCCGCATTTAAATAAATTGGTATTTCCTACATCATAGTGTTCCCATCCGGCATTCAGTAGTAGTTGGAAGGAATCGCTAGCAGAGTAATCCAGTGCTGCGCGAGATGATTCTCCTTTTACAAAGATGTTTTCAGAATCTCCAACGGCATTTTGAGCATCAATGGTAAAAGAAAGATTCTCCGTAATAGTTCCCCGTATTCCACATGAGTATACACCTGTAAAATTGCCATCTCCAATTCCGAAATAATTATAGGCTGCACGAAAGCCATAATTGCTGCTATCGTAGATGGCACGGATGCCAGCTACATATAATCCGCTAGTAAATGGTTTTTCGCCATATGGTGAAGTGCTAATTCCTGTTTCTAAAGTCAAAAAATCCATAATGGACCATGACAACGAGCCTCCCCATTGATAACAACTTAGCTCTGACCATACCGATGAAGCGAAAGGGTAGTGAATGTCGAAATCATATTCATCGAATTCGTAGGTCCCCCACAATAAAGGTGCTTTTCCTAATGAAATCCCCACATTGTCGTAGGTATAGTTCAAAAACGCCCAATCAAGCCAATTCGTGTAATCCGAGTGAAAAGTGTTAGTGTACAAACTTTTCGGATCACTACTAAGCCAGTGATTGGACACGCTGTAAGAGAGGTGTTCTGAAAAAGAACCATCCAAAAGGGTGTAAAGAGAAGAATTGCCAAGCGGGTCTGAATAGAGATATTCACCCCTAGCAACTACGGAGAACTCGGCTGCTTTACCGAGCTCGTCAGCCTCTTGCGAGTACGCAAGGAAGCAGAGCAGCACAGTGGCTGCGGTAACGAACGTTTTTTTCATTTCCAAGTACCATAAAAATAGTTTTGGTTCAACTTCTTTTGCGGGTGCAAAGGTAGAATTTTTTTTGAATAAAAAAACACTTATAAGGAATTGTATTCTATAACTGCATTATGGTAGTTGACCATGGCTTCGAAATGTGAGTTAGCCGCGCTATTCATTGCCGTCTGCGCTTCCAGTAGATCTTTTATGGAAATAAGACCGGCATTATAGTTGGAAAGTGCTCTGTTATAGTATTTTTCTGCTGTTTCTTTGGATTTGGCACAAAGCAGCAACTGGTCGTAAGCACTGGTGAGTTCAAGCCATGATTGGCCTATGCGAAGGCGTAGCTGCTTATTAAGAAAAGACTTATCGTTTTCGGCTTTGTCTATTTGAGTTTGTATTCTTTGGGCTTTTCGAGAAATCTTGCCCCAATCGGAGATGGGAATTTGGATGGTGGCAAAAGCTATGGTATTGAATCTTCCCTCAGAAAAAAGATCAGAATAGCCTGAACTTGCTCCTATAGCTACTTGTGGAAGTGCTTCTCCGATGGTCATTTTCTTTTCAAGAGTTTTTGCTTCGACTTGTAGTTCAAGAAGCTTCGATTCATTCATTCCAGCGATTATCTCTTCTTCATCTCGCCAATAGTAATCTGGCTCTAGAATGAGTGGAGTATCTATCTCGAGTTTTATTGAATCTATTTGTGGACGCGTATCTGTGGCAAGTCCTTTATAAAGAGTGTATTCAATTCCTGCGCAGTTTAATAGGTTCATTTTTAGGAGCCTTATACCACTTTCGGCCTTTTTAATGCCAGCATTTAACTCTGATGTTTTAACCTCCAGTTGCAGGATATCATTATCGCTTGCTAGTCCAGCACTTATTGCCTCATTTAATGTCAAGGTTAACGTGTCCAGTGTCTCTTTAAGCTGCGTGAGCATTTGCAGTTTATCTTCTAGAGAACCTATTTCCCACCATATATTTTCGACTTGAAGCAGATTCTTTTTTGTCTCGATGTTTTGCTGGTATTCTGCGGCTTTAAGTCCTACTAGAGCAAGTCTATTCCCATTAACAATCCTTCCGCCAGCAAAAATTGGCTGCATGAACATTAAAGAAGTTGAATATCCATTTTGAAGGGCAGTATATTTGGTGGAAATGCCGTACATGGCGCCAAGGTATTCGATCCGGTTATTTATTTCCCATGCTATATCGTTTTTACCTAGTATGTCAGTCACTCCTACTTCTAAAAGGGGATGTAACGAATAAAATCCTAGTGCTGTGGCTGATAACTTAGGAAAATATTCCCAAATGGCTTCTTTTTTTTGAAGCTCAGCTGCTTTTACGTCTAATCCGGCATTGATGATGCTAGCGTTGTTCTGTGATGCACTATTCCGTATATCTTCCCAACAGAGTGTGACCGTTTGGGCGGAAATGGATATGCCGCACGATAATAGTATTATGATTGGTAGTATTTTCTTTTTCATTAGTAACTTGAAAATAATACGTTGCGTTATATGAGTGTGAGACTTTCGAGAATTTAGACCAAGAAAGTTACTTATTTCTAAACATTTGCCAATAGGATATCGGCATGATGAGCGTTATCAAGAATACAGACAGAAGCGTACCGAAGCAGATTACTACACCCATTGGCATCCAAAGAAGGTCACCACTTATAATCATTGGCAAGACTCCAAGCGCAGTGGTACATGATGTCAAGAAGATAGGTCTCATTCGACGTTTTCCGGCCTCTTGTGCTGCATCTTTTACATTCATTCCCTTTTGGAAACGGAGCTCTTCTGCATATTCGAACATGATAATACCATTGCGTACGATTATACCGACCAAGGATATAAGTCCCAATACTGCTGTCATGGAAAAATCCAACTTGAATATCCATAGCCCGAAAAATGCTCCGAAAAGACATAGCGTGCTTAGAACTATAGTAAGTATGGCCAAGGATATTTTCTTAAAGTGGAATAACAAGAACATGAACAGTATGAATACAGCAGCGAAGAAGGTTATCACTATTTCTGGCCCAATAGATCGATTAATGCTATTAAGACCTCCGAATTCGACACTTATACCTTCAGGCAGATCGATACTGCTAAGGTATTCTTTTATGGCTTTTGTTGCAGTAGGCTGGCTTTTGCCATATTTCATGTCGGCACCGATACATATAACTTGGTTTCCGTTTATTCTGGAAATCATCTCAGGTTCCCATTCTGGGCTTAGTTTTGCCACTTGTCTTATCGGGACAGATATACCAGGGGTCGAAGTCGAAACTAGGGTGTTCCCTATCTGCTCATAGGTGGATGAGGAATTGAAACTATCCGAGTAAAGCGTGACAGGAAGAATGTCATCTCCATCTTGTATATTCCCGATAGGAATGCCATTGAGCGCCCCAGAAAGCGAGAGATTCATCAGCGTCCGGTTTACCCCTAGCCGAGAGGCTTCATCGGTATTCATGTCAAGTCTTATCGAGGAAATGAAATTATCGGCATCTGAATGGACCCATTTTAGCATGTCCAGAGTGCACATGTAGGCTTTTATGCTATCAGAAACACTTCGAATCTGTTCATAGTCATCTCCGAAAACACGCACTTCTACTGGCATGGAGACGCCTTGGTAGTCCATCTGTTTGAAACGTATCAGAGCTTGCGGAAAGTAATTTTCGAATTTACTTTCATATTCTTTCAGGCATTCTCTGGTGTCTTTATTCGATTTTGTATTGACGATGAGTTGGGCTACATTGGCTCCTGGAAGAATAGGAGCGTATGTGGCGTGAAAACGAGGTGTGCCTGTCCCTATGAATTCCGTTACAGAACTTATTCTTTTGTCTTTCCTTAGAAGCGAAGATAGAGAATCCGACACATTTTTAGTCTGCTGGATATCGGCATCAGGGGATAGATAAATCTCAACGGCAAATAGTGGGCGATTTGCCATAGGCATTAACTGAATATTCAAATTGGTAAACATTAGAATGCCAAGCCCTATTGCTGCTATGCCTGTGAAAATTGTAAGTTTAGGGTGCCTAAAGCATTTTTCTTGGACTGAATCATAGAATTTTTGAAGCCCATTAAATAAAATGCTCTGGAACTTGGTTATAATGGTTTCCTTTTGTTCATTAGCCTTTAAAATAAATCTTGTTTCAAGCGAAGGCACCACTAACACGGCATAAGCTAATGATGTCATCAGCGCGAATGTTATCACCCAAGGGAAAGTTTTAACGAAATCGCCAAGGTATCCGTGTATTATCTTTAGCATAGGGAAGAACATGGCACTTATGGCAAATGTGGCCATGAACATTGGTTTGAAGAGTTCCTGAGCGCTCGCACATGCTGCATCCATTCTGCCCATTCCTCTACCTAATTTATCCATATATCCATCCATGGTTATAATGGAATCGTCCACTATCATTCCCAGCACTACAATTAGTGCGGCTAGTGATACAGTGTTTAGGGTAATGCCACTGAAGTACATTAGAGATAATGCTATTGCGGTGCACACTGGAACTCCAGATGATGCTATAAGTGCGCTTTTCATAGGGAATAGTAGCATCATAACCAATATGACTACTATCATCGATATGACTAGGTCACGTAAGAAAGACCATACGGAATCGCTCACGACTTTCGGCTGGTCAGTTATTCTGGATACTTTGACGCTTTGTGGCATTTCTTCATGAAATTCGCCTATGACCTTATCTACATCCTTTCCGAAGGCCACTATATTATTATCGGGGGCCATACTGATGGAGAGTATTAGGGCTGTATGACCATTATATGATATGAGTGAACTCGGATCTTTATAGCGCCTTTCTACGCGTGCAAAATCTTTTAACCTTAGGGATTGTCCCTCTGTCGGGGTCCAAATGACTTTTTCTGCCAATTCCTTCTCCCCGTTTATCGTCTCTGCTATGTGGATAGGTGAAGTCGTGAAGTCTGTTTTGAATGTGCCGCCCAGGAACTGCAAATTAGATGTTTGGTAATCCCATAAAAGAGAAGTTGGGGATATACCATAAGCCTGCATTTTGTCAAGATCCACATGTACGGCGATTTCTTCGCTTTGCTCGCCTATTATTTGAGCAGAAGATAGCTCTGGGATGCTCCTTAGTCTGTGAGACAGGTCTTCGGCGTAGCTTTTCATCTCGGCATAGCCTTTGTCTTCCGACTCAAGAGCAATTAGGACTGAAGTTAGCTCAGAGAAATCGTCCAATACGACTATGGCTAAAACTCCAGGCGAGAGTGTTTGCTTGAAAGTGTCAAGTTTTAGCCTGATTTTTGACCATGTCTCGACCTTTTTTGAAGAACTTACCGTTAGATCCGTGTAGATATAACACATGCCATCCTTATTCACTATTTTTGTAGCGCTTCTATCGATTTCAGGCATGCTGAAAAGTAAATCTTCTAAAGGCTTGCCCAGTTCTTTTTCCACTTTGTGGACATCGGCTCCAGGATATACGGCGGCTATTAGACCTTGCTTGATTTCAAAAGTAGGGAATTCGTCTTTGTTCATGGTAACAAGTCCGAAAATCCCAAGTCCTATGAGCAAGAATAAAAAAAATCGAACGATGTTATTATTTTTTATGGCACCTAAAACAATGCGTGATGTAAGTCCTTTATTATCCATTTCTATTCAATTGAAACTTTCATTCCAGAACTTACTTTTGACATGCCCTTGCATATAACCCTATCTCCACATTCCAATCCATTGATTATGCTTATGCCGTTTGAGCAAAAATCGCCCGTAGTGACAGGTCTTTTTTCGACGATATTATTTTTATTGACCACCCAGACATATTTGCCTTCAGCTTCGCTCCTAACTATCGATGTCGGTATAACGGGAAGTTTATTGTAGTTGTTGATGAATACGGCTTTGCCCATCATCCCAGGCATTGTGCCTTTTTCGAAATCTTTAAGTTTTAGGTTGCATTTGTAACTATGGGATATGGTCGAAGCGCAGACTCCTTTTTTAGATAGAACAGCTGGCATATTCTTGTCGGATATTGCTGGTATCTTTACATAAGCTGTATCTCCTAATTTATAGTCAGAAATTTCGGTTTCGGATACTTCGATTTCCATTTCCAAGTTATTCAAATCTACTATTTCAAACATTGGCTGAAGTAGTGAGATGTCTTCACCTTTATCGATGTAAACGGCGGATACCGTACCTTCTATCGGTGCTTTTACATTACAGTCTTCATAGGCTTTATGGGCTGTTCTGTATGCAGCACGCGCTTGTGATAGTTGTGTCTGAATTTCCACTATTTTCACTTCTGGAATGCTCCCATTATCTTTTACGGAGTTTATCCTTCTATATCCATCTTCTGCTTGCTCAAGGCTAGCCTTTGATGATTCGAAAGCGCTTTCTACACTTTCCGAGTGTAATCTGGCCAGTAGTTTCTCGGCTTTAATGTATTCTCCTTGTGTAACGGATATATTCTCTACAGTGGCTGGAAAAGGGGCGTTAATAGTTCGGGAGGAGGAACTAGTGATTTTGCCTATATAGGTTTTAGCAGTTTGAACTATTTGGGGCTCTATCGTAAGCACCTCTACTTTAATGGATTCGGTATTTGTGCTATCGTTTTTGGGGGCCGTGCTGTGACATCCAGAGATAATACACTGTGTCAAGACGATGGCAGAAAGTAAATAACTGATTTTTTTCATCTTTATTCATTCCTTTTCGCTACACAGTTGACCTCGGAATTCGTAATGGTGTAGGTATTAAGCGAATTAGCCCCAGTTCCAGTATAATTCAAATTGATAATCACCACATCGTCGTATATTTTACCATCTCCACTGACACCACACTCGATAGATATCTCCTGAAGTCCATCTTTGATGTTTGTCATTTGTTTGAAAGAATCTATTTTAAGAGTGTTATTCTCTATAGAAGCGGGTATTACTAACACTTGCCCACCTACTACATTCATGGTGATTATAACGCTTGACTTACTCTTTTTTAAAATATTCATCTGACCGGATTCTGAAGTCAGTTGATGATTAAAACTATTCTCTTCTCCTTCTGTGCTTTTTTTATTAATGGTAAGTGTGCCGCTAGTTTTGAATGAATAACTGCCATCAAATAAATCGGCACCTTCTTTTTGACAAGAAGAAAATATAAGGCATAGAATGGAGCCTATCACAAGGGAAATATTCCTTATTATCATATACTTAGTTGTTTATCGATGTGTCAATTGAGTTTAATTCTTCCATCCATAATTTTGAAGACGTGTCAGTGGACATTCTCCAGTCCCCACGAGGGGACAAGCTCACTGTACAAATTTTAGGCCCATTAGGAAGGCATGAGCGCTTGAACTGTTGAGAGAAGAAGCGCTTATAGAATAATTTCAGCCATTTGAAAATGGTTTGAGGATCATATATATTGTGAAAAGCGTGAATAGCATAGAAAAAAATTTTTCTAGGGTTATCGCCATCAAAAAAATGCCAGAGAAAAAAATCATGTAGTTCATACGGTCCCACAAGATCTTCTGTAATCTGTTCACCAGGAACTAGTTCTGGAGATACTGGAGTATCTATTATATCTATAATGGTGTATTTACATTTTAGTTTCTCTGCTTTCCATCTCGTTATTTCTCTAACTAGAGTTTTAGGTACGCCGGCATTGACGCCGTACATTGACATATGATCACCATTGTAAGTACACCATCCCAGTGCCAATTCTGATAGGTCCCCTGTTCCGACTACTATTCCTCCGATTGAATTTGCAATGTCCATAAGGATCTGGGTTCGCTCCCGTGCCTGAGCGTTTTCATAGGCGGCATCATGCAGACTTTCAGGATGCCCTATATCTTTAAGATGTACATTTACAGCGTGTGCTATGTCTATATCTCTGTAAGATACGCCCAATTCTTTCATTAGAGAATTAGCATTATCGTGTGTGCGTTTAGAGGTGCCGAAGCATGGCATGGTAACTGCCAATATTCCTTTTCGCTCTAGGCCAAGTCTATCAAAAGCTTCACAGCAGACAAGGAGGGCCAATGTACTGTCCAATCCACCCGAAACTCCGAGCACACATTTAGTGCAATGGATATGCTCGAGCCTAGTCATAAGACCTGTAACTTGAATGTTGAATGCCTCGCGACATTGGGCTTTTATTTGCTCAATGTCGCCCGGGAAAAAAGGGTGCTGCTCTATGGGCCGGAATAGTTTGTCTTGAAAGTCGGTAGCTGTGCTATCACCGCAGTCGATATGCTGGTACTTTTCATTCATGCCAGGCCAATCTCCCTCAAGAGAAAAATTCGAAGAATGTATGCGTGCGGATTCTAATCTGGACAAATCGACATCCGCCACGATCCATGTAGCATTTTTATCAAAACGGGTATTCTCGCATAAAAGTTGTCCATCTTCGTATATCATGCAGGAGCCTCCCCAGACTAAATCGTCGGAAGATTCTCCATAACCACTACTTGTGTAGATATATGCGAGGTGAAGTCTGGAAGATGTCGAGGTAAGAAGGGCCTTCCTATACTCGTTTTTTTCGCAAACTTCATTCGAAGCGGACAGGTTAAGGATGACATTGGCTCCGTTAAGGGCGGCATAGGAACTTGGCGAAATGGGAACCCACAGGTCTTGGCATATTTCTACACCGATATGGGCACATCCTAGGTCAAAAATCTGTAACGCTCCTAAAAGGCATTCTTGCCCTGCATATTTGATTCTGATGGGGTCCTTACCTAAACTGCTACCGCTTTCAAAGTATCTTGCTTCATAGAACTCAGCACTGTTGGGTAGATAGGTTTTAGGAACTATTCCTAGAAGTGTCCCTTCGCGGAAAAGGGCAGCCACATTGTATCGTCTAGAATTATGTATTAAAGGTAATCCAACGGCTATAAGTGCTTTACAATTAGATGTTTCATGGATTAAGCGCTCAATGGCGGATTCTATATTTTCGTAAAGTGCCTGTTGATTGAACATTTCCTCGCAGGTATATCCGCTAATGCATAATTCGGGAAATGTTATTATGGAAGGCGAGCATTCAGTCTCGATATGGTGACAAAGTGAGGCAATTGTATGTACATTTGCCATAACATCCGCTACCGCGACCTGAGGGCAGGCCGAGACTATTCGTATAAAACCTAGTTTATCAGTGTTGTTCATAGTTTGCAAAGTTACTTAAAAATGGTTAAATTTGTCCAAATTATGGCTTTTAATTATTATGAATAAGATTTATAACTTTTTAATAGGGGTGGGAGTCGCATTCGCTTTAGCCTCATGTAGTACACCTGCCAATATTCCATATTTTCAGGATGTACAGAATGGTAGCATAGATTCGATAGCTACTTCAAAAACTATTCACATTCGTCCTGGGGATAAGATTTCCATTATAGTGAATAGTCAAAGTCCTAAGATTTCACTAATGTTTAATTTGGCATACGCTACGCGTTATGTAGGCACTGTGTCAGATGACACTATGGCGAGCAGTCAAAGCACAGGTGTACAGGGTTATGTAGTAAGTGATGATGGAACGATAGATTTTCCGGTATTAGGCCGTTTGGAAGTAGCTGGAAAGACCAGAGATGAGATCTCGAGAATGATAAAAGATTTGCTTGTAGCGGGGGGGCTTGTGCAGGATCCGGTAGTGACTGTAGAGTATCTTAATCTAAAAGTCAGTGTTTTGGGAGAAGTCGCACATCCAGGCCGTGTGAGCATAGATAGGGATGAGTATACTATTCTCGATGCGTTGAGTGCAGCGGGAGATCTTACAATTTATGGTATGAGAGAGAATATAAGGGTCGTACGGGCAGAGAATGGAATGCGTAAAACTTATGTGGTTAATCTATGCAGTGCGCAAGATCTGTTTTCTTCTCCTGTATATTATCTTCAGCAGAATGACATGATATATGTAGAACCTAATGATGTAAGGGCACGTCAAAGTACAGTTAATGGTAATAACATACGTAGTACATCGTTCTGGATATCTATTGCTTCTTTGCTAACTTCAGTTACCAGCACTGTTGTGCTCTTGTTCCGATAAGAAAAAATTTAATCCATGGATAATAATCAAACATCAAAAGTTCAGGAAGAGTCATCTTTCGATATTAAAAAGATACTTTCTGTGTTCCTTAAAAACTGGTATTGGTTCGTGATATCAGTTTTCTTATGCTGTTCAGTGGCTGTTTTCAAGGTGTTGAAAACAAATCCACAGTATAGTAGAACAGCTATTTTGCTTATAAAAGAAAACAACATTCGTCGCAGTTCATCTTCAGAAGTCGAGGCTTTGCTCTCTCAAACCGGCCAGATGACTTCAAAATTGGCAAATGAAATCGTGGTTTTTCAAGCACCTTCACTTATGTGTGAGGCAGTGGAAAGGCTTGGCCTAACTACTGAGTATGCTTTGAAAGGAAGAATGCGTAATCCTATAGTTTATGGATCTGGGGTGCCAGTTTTGGTGGATTTCTCAAAAGTAGCTGATGATATATCAGTTCATATGATGGTTAGCCCAGCTGCTGATTCTTCTCTTGTCGTTAGTGATATAGTTTATGTGACCAAGGGTGAAGAGATAAAACAGCGTGGACATTTCAAGGTGAACTATGGTGTCCCGGTGAAGTTGGATTGTGGTATGGTGACTTTCAACAAGAATCCATATTTTTACTCCGAGAAGGGATGGCAGAAGCCTGAGATAGTAAGAAAGCGTTCTCTTGCCGCTACCACGAATATGTTCAAGTCTCGTTTTACGGCCACATCGCAAGATTCTAACAAGAGAATGTCCGATGTGTTGAACCTATCCATTACGGATTATAATATAAACAGGGCTGATGACCTTATCAATATGCTCATTACCGTATATAATGAGAAATGGGTTATTGATAATAATAAGATGGCCGCTAGTACCTCAGTGTTCATAGAAGACAGGCTCTCAGCGATAGAGGCAGAACTTAATAAAGTTGATAATACTATCACTGCTTACAAGTCTAAGAATAAGATGCCTAGTGTGGATAAGGCATCTGAGATGTACACTTCGCAGGCTTCAGATATAGCGCGTCAAATACGAGAACTTGAAAGTCAGCTTTCTGTTGCTAAGTATTTGAGGAATTTCTTATCCAATACTGTAGACAACAATACTCTTATCCCTCTTCCATCTGGTATTAATTCTACGGCTATTTCTAGTCAGATTACAGAGTATAATAATCTCCTGCTTAATAGAAATAGTTTGATCTCGGTTTCTTCTGAAAAGAACCCTATGGTCATGGATATGGGAGAGAGTCTCGCAGCGATGAGAATAGCTATCATCAGTTCTATTGATACGCAAGTTGCTACTTTGGAAGAACAGGTTGCGTTCGCTTTGACTCAGCAGACCCAAACAGAGAACAAGATAGCTCAAAGTCCTTCTCAAGCCATGGATTTGGTGAAGTATGAGCGACTTCAGAAAGTTCAAGAGAATCTGTATCTTTATTTGCTTCAAAAGCGTGAAGAAAATGAACTTTCCCAGGCCTTCTCTGCATACAATACACGTGTGGTAAATCCTCCGTATGGTAGCAATGTCCCGGTTTCTCCAAAGAGAATGCGGATTTTGCTTTTAGCTTTTGTATTAGGGCTTTGTATTCCTGCTGGCGTTTTCTATCTGCAGATTATTTCCGATACGAAGATTCATTCTAAAAAGGACCTTGATGGAGTAAGTGTTTCTTATTTGGGTGAAATACCAGAGTTGAATGGCGAGAGTAAGCGTGATAGGTTGATTGATAGGTTTATAAAGAGAAAGGAGGAAGATAGACCTTTGAGTGAATTAGTTGTAGAAAAAGGGAATCGTAACTTAATTAATGAAGCTTTCCGTATCACTAGAGCTAATCTTGAATTTGCCTGTCGTCATTCTTCGGACAAGGTCGTAATGGTCACTTCCTTTAATCCTGGCGCCGGAAAGACATTCATTAATCTCAACTTGGCATATGCGTTGGCCCTCAATGGAAAGAAGGTACTTGTTGTCGATTGTGACTTTAGAAGGTTAACGCTGTCTGAATTCCTTAATTTAAAGAAAAGGGGATTTGCTGATTATCTTTCTGCACCTTCCGGGTCGATAAATGATTATATATCTAAGAATGTTAAACTTGATGGTTTGGATGTGCTTCCTGTAGGAACCTTGCCTCCTAATCCATCAGAGCTTCTTACTAAGGATGATGTGGTGGATGTTATGAATCAGTTAAGGGGTGAGTATGATTTTATTTTCCTCGATTGTCCCCCTATAGACATAGTCGCTGATACTCAGATTATAGCACCTCTTGCCGATCGCACTATATTTGTCGTAAGAGCTGGACTATTCGATAAGTCTCAAGTGCCAGATATTAATAAATTACAGAGCGAGGGTAAATACAATAATCTTTCTATTGTTCTGAATGGAACGATATCTTATGGTGGTGGTATGTACATCCATAACTACGGATATTCGAGAAAGAGTTACGGTTATTATACCAAGTAGAATGGAATTGTTTTCTTCAAAAAAATGCTTGAAGCCGTTATTCTCTGGCTATGTTGACTATCATTGTCATATATTGCCTGGAGTAGATGATGGTGTGCAGACTTTTGAGGATAGCACTCGAATATTATCTCTTTATAGTGATATGGGCGTAAGAAAAGTATATCTTACGCCTCATATTATGGAGGATTGTCCGAATACGGTTGATGGTTTAAATAGTCGATTTGAAGAGCTGAAGAATTTCTTAAATTCTAACAATGTTATTGCTCCAGAATTAAGACTGGCCTCAGAGAATATGTTGGATACTTTGTTCGAGCAGCGATTGGAGAAAAAAGCATTTCTAACTCTTCCTGCCGACAGATTGCTAGTCGAGACATCGTATTACAATCCGCCGTATAATATGCGCGATTTGCTTTTTAGAACAAAGTCTTCTGGATTTGTGCCGGTACTTGCACATCCAGAAAGATACATTTATATGGAGTTGGCCGATTATGAAGAGTTAAAGCGTAATGATATTTTAATGCAGTTAAACTTGTCTTCGTTAGTCGGGTTTTATGGATCTGAGGCTAAGAGAAAGGCTGAATTCCTGCTGAAACGTGGTTTTTATGACTTAGTGGGTACAGATCTACATCGGTGGTCTATGCTGGAGTCTTATCGTAAGGCTGAACTTTCTAAGAATGTTTGGGATAAGCTAAGTAAACTGATTTCGCGAAGTTCGGAGTTATTTTAAAGTTTTTATAGTTAAGTTATATAATTAGAAATTTAAATATGAATCTAGTTAATGAATTGAAGGACAATGTTGCTCTTTTGATTTCTCTGTATGAGAAAGAGCAAATGGATGTGAAAGATCTTACTAATAGAGTGAAAGCTTTGGAGGACGAGGTCGATAAGAAAACAAGTCGTATTAAGGCTTTGACAGAAAAGCTCAATAATCTTGAAGTGGCAAAAGTCATTTCTATTCAAGATACTACTACGGCAGAGGCTCAGGCTGAGTTAGAGAAGATGATTCGTCAAGTCGAACAGTGCATTAAACTGTTAGAGAGTTAATGGCACAGAAGATAACTATAAACATAATAGGAAAATCATATAAAATGCAGGTGAAAAGTGCTTCAGAGGAGCACTTGATGAGGGTCGCGGCAGATAGACTTAATGCTAATTTTAAATTATACGACGACAAATTCAAAGATGTGCCAAATTGGGATAAATTGGCCCTTGTGTCATTGTACGATTTAATGTCCTTGATTACTGCAGAAGATGAAAGAGATGAGTTGAGAGATTCGCTGTCCAGTTTATCGACAGCGTTGGGGGATTATATAAGGAAAATACAGAACAACCGCTAGGGACATCGTGCTCTAACAAACAAGTTCTTCGGAACCGGGTTAGCTCTTTGCGAAGATGGCAGGCCCTTAGGTGGGAAGCTTGAACCGGGAAGGCGCCCAAATCTTATCAGTGATAAGTTTCAGCTGAAACCTAGCGGTTTTAATAATATATTTTAAATATGGTGTTTTTATATTACATTATTGCTGCCATTGTGGGTGCTGCTCTTGCATTGGCCATTTATATCATAGTTAATCGCTCGGTTAATCATGGTCGAGCCGATGCCATAATAGAAAAGGCAACTGTGGAAGCAGAAAATATTCGTCAAAATAAGATGCTTGAGGCTAAGGAACATTTTCTCCAGCTGAAAAGCGATTATGACAGAAAAGTTAATGAAAAGAGTAGTCAACTACGTGACAGAGAGAATAATATTCGTAGTCGCGAAACGCAGTTGAACCAACAGGCTTCAGAGCTTGGCCGTCGTCAAAAGGAATTGGATGCTCAAAAGACACAGCTGAATTCGGAGAAGGAAAGATTGGCCATAAAAGAAAAGGATGCAGATAATCTGATGGAGCAAGCCCAACATGAACTCGAGTCTGTTGCTGGTATTAGTGCACAAGATGCGAAGAATATGCTGATTGATAGCATGAAAGCTCAGGCACGTTCAGAAGCTCAGTCTTATATAAATGATACTATGGACGAAGCACGTCTTAATGCGGCTAAGGAAGCTAAACGTATAGTGATAAATACGATACAACGTACAGCTACTGAGACTGCCATAGAAAATGCGGTCACTACTTTCCCAATAGAAAATGATGAAGTAAAAGGCAGAATAATTGGCCGTGAGGGAAGAAATATTAGAGCTCTTGAAGCGGCGACAGGAGTAGAGATAGTGGTGGATGATACCCCAGATGCTATATTGCTTTCTGCTTTTGATCCGGTAAGAAGGGAGGTTGCAAGACTTGCATTGCACCAGTTGGTTGTAGATGGAAGAATTCACCCCGCTCGAATCGAGGAAGTCGTGGCAAAGGTGAGTCGTCAGTTGGAAGACGAAATCCTTGAAACAGGTAAGCGCACCTGTATAGATTTAGGAATTCATGGAATGAATATAGAACTGGTAAAACTGATAGGACGTATGAAATACCGTTCTTCATATGGGCAGAATCTATTACAGCATTCCCGTGAAGTTGCTAATATTTGCGCTATTATGGCTTCTGAATTGGGCCTTAATCCTAAGATAGCAAAACGTGCTGGTTTGCTTCATGATATAGGAAAAGTTAGTGAAGATGATCCGGAGCTTCCACATGCTCTTTTAGGGGCTAAACTTGCAGAACAATACAAAGAGCGCCCAGAGATTGTAAACGCCATAGGAGCACACCACGAGGAGATGGAGATGACATCTATTTATGCTCCGCTTGTGCTTGTGGGTGATGCCATTTCTGGTGCTCGTCCTGGTGCTCGTCGTGAGGTAATAGAGAGTTATATTAAGCGTTTAAAGGGGATGGAGGATCTCGCCAGCTCATATAAGGGCGTAACTAAATCCTATGCCATTCAGGCGGGAAGAGAGTTGCGTGTAATTGTAGGTGCAGAGGAAGTTACTGATGAACAAGCAGCACGGTTATCTACAGAGATAGCACAGCGTATACAAGATGAAATGACTTATCCAGGTCAGGTTAAGATTACTGTAATAAGAGAGACCCGCTCCGTGGCAATAGCCAAATAGGAGCGAGTCTACTACTTTAAGATATGGATGATAGAAGGATTTTAAAGTCTTTCTATCATCTTTTCGAATAGGGCAGTCATTTTGCACGTTGCGGCATCGGCTGCCTTGACTATTTTCTCTCCATCTGTTTTATAGTCCTCTGGCATGTCATCGTGGGCTAAATCGGTAACCACAGACATTCCGAAACAAGGTATATCGCAATGTCTTGCTACTATGACTTCAGGAACGGTACTCATACCCACTACATCACTTCCTATAGTGCGGAAGAATTTATATTCCGCTGGAGTTTCATAACATGGCCCGGTACATCCTATATAAACTCCTTCTCTAAGAGTGAGCCCCATTTCCTGGGCAATCTCGTGCGCCAGCTTTCTGAGTGCCGGATCGTACGGGCGTGTCATATCAGGGAACCTAGGCCCGAAATCGTCCATGTTGGGTCCTATAAGAGGATTAGGTAGAAGATTGATATGATCTTTTATTATCATTAGATCTCCTATGGAATAGTTTAGATTTATTCCTCCTGCAGCATTTGAAACGAATAGATAGGAAACTCCGAGTAATTTCATGACTCTTACAGGAAAGGTTACTTGTTCCATGGTGTAGCCTTCGTAGTAATGGAAGCGTCCTTGCATAGCTATAACCTTTTTCCCTGATAGTTCACCGAATATAAGATTACCTTTATGCCCTATGGCTGTACTTTCCGGGAAGTACGGAATCTCCTTATATGTAATGGTTATCGGGTTTTGAATCTTATCGGCCAATGCGCCTAAACCGCTACCAAGTACTACACCCACGAGGGGAGTCGCGTTTCCTATTTTATTTTTAATAAAATCAGTGGCTTTAATGTATGGAATCATTCTATCTGTCATAATGTACTAATTAATTCAGTGAATAATCGTGTCATTTTTTCTGAAGCAGCACCTGCAGCTTGAACTACGTCATCTCCGTCGTTTACATAGTCTTCATCGAAATCCCCACTTGCCACATTAGATATTACTGAAACACCGAATACCCTTATGTCGCAGTGTCTTGCTACTATCACTTCGGGTATGGTGCTCATGCCCACAGCATCGGCTCCTGCTATACGTTTGAATTTGTATTCTGCTGGAGTTTCATAAGTAGGACCAGTGTCGCCATAGTAAACGCCTTCCTTTAGGCCAATCCCTAACTTTTCCGCTATTTCCTTAGCTTTTTTTCTTAGGGATGGGTCATATGGTCGTGTCATATCCGGGAACCGTGGCCCGAATTCATCGATATTCGGTCCAATTAGGGGATTAGGGAGCATGTTGATGTGGTCTTTTATCAACATTAAATCTCCCACTTTAAAGTGTGGATTTAATCCGCCTGCGGCATTGGATACGAATAGGGTATTTACACCCATTAACTTCATGACTCTTATCGGAAGCGTCACGTGCTGCATATCGTACCCTTCATAATAGTGGAATCTACCTTGCATTGCTAATACGCAGTGGCCGGAGATATATCCACAAATAAGATTACCCTTATGCCCTATAGCTGTGCTCACAGGGAATGAAGGAATCTGCTTGTAGGGTATGATTATGGGTTTTTCTATGCTATCGGCCAATGCGCCCAGTCCACTACCTAGTACGATACCTATACTTGGGTATCGCCCTTCTATTTTTTTAGTTATAAACGATGCCGCCTGTTTGTAATCGTTAAAACACAGCATCGTCATCTTCTTGTTTAGCAGGTTTTTCCTTTTCTGAGTATTCCTTTACAGGGATCTCTCCATTAAAGCATTCGTCTTTAACGTACTTTATGGCTTCTTGAAGACCTTCAGCAAACTTTTCAAAATCTTCTTTATATAAGAAAATCTTGTGCTTGTCAAAGGTCGCAGTGCCGTCTGCGGAAGTATGACGCTTACTTTCAGTAATAGTTAGGTAAAAATCTTTACGACCTCTAGTCGTTTTAACGTCAAAAAAATAGGTCCGTTTTCCGGCTTTTACCGGATAAGAAAATACATCCTCTGCTTCTCTTTCGCCTCTTGGGGCGTCAAAATCTTTTCTGTACATAAACTTTTGGTTTTTAGTTTAAAAGTTTCTTAAGCAACTATCAAAAAAAATAACCGGCATCATCTTATGAAATCTTTTTGGTTCTATATCCTCGAAAATTTCATGCTAATCTAACGTAACTTATTTCTTTTAAGTTACTAAAGCAAACTTACTCACAAAAATAGGATTTTTTTTTAGAAACATGAAACATATTTGATTTTTTGAGGGTTTGCTAAAATGATGCAGGTTATTTTTTGAAAGTTACGAAATAGGGAAATTCAAATCCATTTGTTATATTTGCACCAAAATTTGACATAACAGATGCTGAATAGACGAATATTGCGTATAAAGGTTTTTAAGACCATCTACGCTCGTGCTGAAAATCCATTAATGACCCTTGCTCAGGCTAAGGAACAGTTTGAAGAGCAATGCCAGAGTACTAGGGACTTGTACTTGTTTATGTTAGCCTTGATTCCGGCTCTTACTAAAGAGGCTAATGCTCGTATAGAAGCAGCAAAGACGAAATTTCACCCTACGGAAGAGGAAAAGAATCCGAATATGAAATTCGCGCATAATTCTATAGCATCTTTATTATCTGGGGATTCTGAATTTAATAAGATTATTTCCAAAAAGAAATTAACGTGGGATGAGTATGATGCTTTTTTATGGCATCTGTATAGTAATATCCGTGAAAAAGAATATTTTAAATCTTATTTGCAAGATCCATCCGATTCTGTCCAGTCGGATGCCCATTTATGGATTAGAATATTCGAAGAAGAACTTGTCGATAATGCCGAACTGGAGGATATTCTAGAAAGTATGACTATCTGGTGGGATAATGATTTAGCGTATTCGCTTACTTGCTGTTGTCGAACTATGACAGATTTTGCTGAAGGTAAAAGATGGTCTCTTCCGGAACTTTATCTTAGTCAGATGCCAGGACAAGAGAATAAGTCATCCGATCGTGATTTTGCATATAATTTATTAGAGCGTTCCTTTGTCGATTATGAAAAGGATATAGAGAAGATAGCGGAATTAACGCCAAAGTGGGATATAAAGCGCGTGTGCGTTACGGATCTTGCACTAATAGTATGTGGCATGTCAGAAGCAGCAGCTTTCCCTTCTCAGCCTAAAAAAGTGATAGTAAACGAGTATGTTGAGATTTCAAAGTATTTCAGTACTCCAGACAGTAAGGCTTTTGTGAATGGATTGTTAGATAAATTGATTAATTAATAATAACTTAAGTTAAATAGAAATGAACATTTTTACGATTATTCTTCAAGCAGCAGCTCAAGGCGGCTCATCTGCAAACACATGGAGTTTCTGGATAATGATACTTCTCATGTTCCTCATAATGTGGTTATTTATGATTCGACCACAGCGTAAGCAACAGAAAGAACTGGAGAAGTTCCGCTCTGAACTCAAGAAAGGTGATAAGGTTATCACGGCTGGCGGTATCTATGGCGTTATCGCAGATGTAGAGGAAAGAACCGTATTGCTAAAAGTTGACGGGGATGTTAAGATTCGCGTTGATAAGACATCCATAGTGCGCGATACTACTCCGAATCAGCAGTAATATTTAAAGATTCAGGGCGTGAAAAAGTCGCTTCCTGTAATAATGGCTATTTTGGCCTCCGTGGTTATCTGGTTAATCAGTAACTTGTCTGAAACCACATCCGATATTGTGAGCGTCCAAGTGGTCGCTCACAGTAATCTTGTGGGACATAGTGATGTAGCGGAGGAGAGTGTTACTATAGCGGCTGTGGTATCAGGCTCCGGTTTTTCTCTTTTGAAATTGGCCCTTAACACGAATAAGATCATTGATGTTACATTTGATCCAGAGGATCTTACGAACAGGGATGGTGATTTTTTTACTATAGCGGATAATACACTTTTTAAGTACGCCTCTTCGATAATGGGGCCTTCGGTAAGCGTGAAGTCTTTTTTATCGCATTCGGTGACTTTTCGCTTTATGAGAGAATCTTATAAAAAAGTACCTATCATTCCAGTCTCTTTTATCTCATGTAGCCCGCAATACATGCCATATAGGGATATGGTTATCTCTCAAGACTCTGTTTATGTTTATGGCGATCCGATTCGTCTTGAGTCTTTAGATAAAGTCCTTACAAAACAGATAGTTAAGCGTAAAGTTAATCGTGGGGTACACGGAGTGGTAGATTTAGAAGTTCCCGCAGGTATGCGACTTTCTGAAGATCAGATTACTTATTCTCAAGAAGTTACTCGTTATGTGGAATATTCTACTACTGCCGTTCTTGAAGTTCGTAATTTGCCGGAAGGGAAAAAATTAACGATATTTCCAAGCGTGGTTCAAATAACATATCGTTTTGTGTTTCCGATATCCGGTAACCCGGCACAGAATACTATATTCTACATAGATTACGATGAATTTGTTAATTCTCTCGGAGGAAAGTGTATGGTGCGCTGTGATAATTTGCCGGATGTGGCAATATGTTGGGAATCTACTCCACAGATGTGCGATTGCGTGGAATCAAGCCTTTAGATAATGCAGAAAGTATTGATAACAGGAAGAATAGGGAGCGGCAAATCAGAGGTGTGCAAAGTTTTGCGCAACGCTGGCTTTCCTGTGTATGATTCGGATTCTGCCGCTAAGTCACTATATTCAAATTCCCAAATAGTAGGCTTGATTGAGCGTGAAGTAGGAGTTAAGATGTCCGAACTCAAGAGTATTTTCAATTCAAAGGAGAAACTAGAAAAGCTGGAATCGATAGTTCATCCTCTCGTCTTGGAGGACTTTCGTCGTTTTGCACGCACAAGTGGAGGAAATGTGGTGGTGTTCGAGTCGGCTATCGCTGCTGATAAGCCATTATTTAAAGGCGAGTTTGACAAAGTGATTCTAGTTCGAGCTTCTGATGAAGTGCGGGACGAGAGGAATCCGGCAGCTTGTAAAAGAGATAGTTTTCAAAAAGAACCATCAAAATACGATTTTTTGATTGATAATAATGGTTCTCTAGAGGAATTAAAAAACAAAGTAGATATAATTATAAAACAGTTATGAAAACAGATTTAACAAAAATCCTGACTGTTTCAGGACATAGAGGGTTGTTCCTTTACGTAGCACAAGCGAGAAATGGGGTTATAGCCGAGTCACTTAGTGATAAAAAGCGGATGGTTTTCGATGCTAAGAGCCGTATAACAACTCTTGCCGATATTGCTATTTATACTCAAAAAGAAGAACTGAAACTCTCGGAAGTATTCTTGGCACTACAAAAGGTACTAGAAGGAAAGGAAGCTCCCAGTGCTAAATCCTCAGATGAAGAACTTAAGTCCTTATTCCTAAAGGCTATTCCAGATTACGACCCGGATAGATTCTACATTTCTCATATGAAAAAAGTAGTGGAATGGTATAATGAATTGTTGAAATATGCGTCTTTAGATTTTGTAACTGAAGACAATAAGGATGAAGCATAGTATAAGAACTTTAACACTAGGCTGCTCTAAAAATAGAGTAGATACTGAGCATCTCGTCTCCCAATTGGGAGACGATTTTCAAGTTATAAATGAAAACGAGACGGATAAGAGAGTTGACTATCTGTTAATAAATACTTGTGGCTTTATCGGAGATGCAAAGCAGGAAAGTATAGATGCTATATTGGCTTCTGTAGAGCAGAAAAAAAAGGAAGAAATAGGGAAAATATTAGTGTTCGGATGTCTGTCCGAGCGTTATAAAACGGAAATGCCTAAACTCATCCCAGAGGTGGATGCTTGGTTTGGCGCTAGGGATATAGACCCGATATTAAAGTATTTGGGTGTAAATCCGAATCATTCCTTGATGAAGTATCGAAAGCCTACGGAGTGTGGTCCAGGAACTGCATATTTAAAAATATCTGAAGGCTGTGATCGCAGGTGCTCTTATTGTGCTATTCCGCACATAAGGGGAGCTCATAAATCCGTTCCTATGGAGGAATTGGTGGAAGAGGCTAAGATTTTGGCTTCGCGTGGAGTTAAAGAATTGATATTGATCGCGCAGGACACCACATATTATGGCCTTGATCTTTATCACCATAGAGCATTGGCCGAACTTATTGAAAAACTTTCCGTTATTCCTGAAATCAAATGGATTAGGATACATTATTCTTACCCGGATAATTTCCCTGAGGATGTGTTGACACAAATGGCGACTAATCCTAAGGTTTGTAAATACTTGGATATTCCACTTCAACATATCAGCGATGTGGTCCTATCTAAAATGCGAAGACATGTAGATAGCAGATGGACTAGAGCGCTGATCTCTAGATTGCGTGAAGAAGTGAGTGGGGTTGTGCTACGAACCACCATGATCGTAGGACACCCGGGTGAGGGTGAGAAGGAATTTGAAGAGTTACTCGAATTCTGCAGAGAGGCTCGTTTCGAAAGACTTGGTGCTTTTAAATATAGTGAAGAAGAGGGAACATATGGAGCACTTCATTATAAGGACGAAGTAAGTGAAGATATAAAGCAGCAGCGTTACGATGCATTAATGGAGCAACAGAGTGAAATATCTTACGAATATAATCAAAGCCGTATTGGAAGTGAACTTGAGGTGATTGTAGATGATTATGCGGATGGGAAGTTGATTTGTCGTAGTCAGTACGAAAGCCCGGAAGTTGACGGCGAGATAATAGTTAGTGTTCCTAAAAGTGTAGATGCAGAAAAATTGTTAGGTAATTTTATTAAGGTAAAGGTAGTAGCTGCGGATCTTTACGATTTAGTGGCCGAAATGATATAAAGAAGGTGGAACCATAAGCCGGTTTCTGTTTTATTTCGTCATTTATCTTCGCAACCTACCCCCTGACATCGGGCGGGCAGCCCTCGTTTGTCAGTATATTTGGTTTTGCAAGTCGCAGTGCCGTACCCAGATAACATCACTGCTAACTGTCGTGAGCTTTTACCTCGCGTTTTCACCTTTTCCGCTAATGCGGTAGTTCTTTTCTGTTACGGCGCTCGTAAAGTTACCTCTACCTGCGATTTCCGCAGTGCGATGCCCTTTCTTGTCCGGACTTTCCTCAGTCACATGCACTTGACCGCGACGAATCGTCCCACCTTCAAAGAGTGATGCAAAGTTATTATTTTTTGTGTAATTTTAAAGTATGAAACGTTTTTTTGTCAGTTTTCTCTGCTTACTAGCTTGCGCTTTTTTTAGTGATGCGCAGGTTAAGCGTTATAAGGCTCATGTGGAAAGATCTTTCCCTCATGATGTGCATAGTTATACACAGGGTCTATTTTTTAATGCGGACACATTGTATGAAAGTGCGGGGCTCTATGGAAGTTCTTCTTTTCGTAAAGTGGATTTGCAGACAGGAGACGATTTGGTAAGAATCCCGTTTAAGAAAAAGTATTTTGTCGAAGGTTCAGTCATGTTAGATGGAAAGCTTTATATATTGACATGGACCAATAAAGTGATATTTGTATATGATGCCGCCACCTTAGAATACAAAAATACATATTCTTATCCGCGCGAAGGGTGGGGGCTTACGGCAGATGGCGCGCGACTTATCGCTAGTGACGGCAGTTCAAAATTATATTTTCTCTCGTCAGATTTGAAATTGGAGAGGGTGCTGAATGTAACTCTAAATGGAAAGGCCGTTCGCTACTTGAACGAATTGGAGTGGATAGATGGCCGTATTTGGGCCAATGTTTACACCTCCGATATAATTGTTATTATAAATCCAGAAACAGGGCATGTAGAATCACTAGTCGATTGTAATGGCTTGCTACCTGATTCATTGCGTACTTCTGATACGGATGTTTTTAACGGAATCGCGGTTAATTCAAAGGGGGAAATCTATGTGACGGGGAAAAATTGGCCTAAACTATATCAGATAAGTCTTGTAGAAGAAAAATAATAGGTTTATCTTTGCGGCCAATAAATGCGGGGGTACTTCACAGGCTGGTGCCTGAGAGGTTGAGAGAGTCCCATTGAACCTGACACGGGTAATTCCGTCGTAGGGAATGCTTCTCCATAGGTCGATTGTACCTTGCCCCTTGTGTAATTTTTATTATGCGAGGTTTTTTGTTTTTTATGGGTGTGGCCGCTCTTGCCACGCAAACGGGTTTTGCTCAGGATAATGGGCATAATGAAAAAGTAGAGGAAAGATTGGATAGTGTAGTGGTTTCTGCTTCACGTGCAGGAAAAGATACGCCTATGACTTATACTATGATTAGTGGAAAGACTCTTCAGGAGCAGTCTCCACTGAATTCTATACCTATGAGTCTATCCTTTCAGCCTTCAGTGATAGCGTCTAACGAAGGAGGTACCGGTATAGGTTACTCTAAATTAAGAGTTCGCGGCTCGAAGGGTTCTCAAATTAATGTGACTCTTAACGGGGTGACTCTTAACGATGCCGAATCCCAGGAAGTCTTCTGGGTGAATATTCCTTCACTTGCCAATATGCTTTCTTCAGTTCAGCTTCAAAGGGGCTTGGGTACTTCAGCAAGTGGAGCAGGAGCATTCGGAGCTAGCATAAACATGAATACCACTTCATTATATCCTAAGGCTGGTGGTAGAGTGGATATTTCTAGAGGGGCTTGGAATACCATGACTACAAGCGCCAGCATTGGCACTGGGTTGCTGGCAAATGGATTCTATGCCAATTTTGCCTATTCTAAAAATACCACTGATGGCTATATCCGTAATGCTTATGGTGATGTGCAGTCGGCTCTTGCCGTTTTAGGCTGGATGAATGCTAGCAATTCAGTTCGTCTTACCTATCTTATGGGTAATCAGCATACTGGCATTACTTGGGAGGGAATATCTCGTGCGGTATTGGAAAAGGATAGGAGATATAATCCTGCAGGAGAGTACTATGACAGCTTTGGTAATGTGCATTATTACGATAATGAGAGCGATAATTATACGCAGCATCACCTTCAGCTTAACTATACTCACCAGTTCAACTCTAAATGGACTTGGACTTCTACATTGAATTACACTAAGGGTGATGGCTACTATGATCAATATAAAGCAGACAAAAAGCTTACAAAGTATGGTCTATCTTCTCCAGTGGTTATTGATGGTGTAGAATATAAGAAAGGTGATTTTATCACGAATAAGAATATGGACAATGCCTATTATGTCTTTAATTCCGATCTGCACTTTTTGAAAAATGCTTTCAATATGGATTTAGGCGTCAGTGCATCATTATATGATGGGGATCATTTCGGTAGCGTTAAATGGTGTAGTCTTATAGGTGATATGGATCATAAGTGGTATACTAATAATGGATTGAAAAAAGATATTTCTTTATATGCAAAAGGGGAATATACTTTTCTGTCGCACTGGACTGCATATCTGGATTTACAATATAGAGGCATTTCTCTTGATATGAGTGGCGTGGATGATGAGTTCTCCGATCTGAATTACTCTACGCAGTGGTCTTTTTTCAATCCGCGTATGGGTTTGACATTTACTCCGGCCGTAGGGCATAAGGCATACTTTAGTGCAGCTGTGGGGCATAGGGAGCCTGGCAGAAGCGACATTAAAGAAGTAATTGAAAGTAACAATGCGGGAGGCGAGCGCGCGGAACTCTCTCCTGAAAAGATGTTAGATTTTGAATTAGGCTATGAGTACACTTCTTCTCGCTTTGCTGCCGGAGTAAATTTTTATGCTATGGAGTATTGGGATATGCTCTTGGAGACGGGTCGTCTATCTTCTGTAGGCTATGCTCTTAAGGAAAATGTGGGGCGTGCGTGGCGCAGAGGGGTAGAATTCAGTGGCAGATGGACTATACTCCCATCTTGGGATGTATATGCCAATGTGACTTTAAGTTCAAATAAAATAAAGTCCTTTACCGCCTATGTGTCGAAGTATGATAATATGAACGATTGGACCCCTACGGGCCAATTAGAAGAGCATTATGATAACACTACTATGTTAATGTCTCCTGCTGTCATATCTTCTATAGGAACTTCAGTAAAGCCTTTCGCATTTTATGCTCCTCTTTCTGATCTGGAGCTTAGATTTGACGGGAAATTTGTCGGAAAGCAATATTGGGATAATACACAGAGTGATGAACGTAGTCTGCCTGCATATTTCGTAGCGGACGCTTCTATGTCAAAATCGTTTAAGATTAAAGGCGACAGTACATTTATGCTTGGATTATATGTCAATAATCTATTTAATAATAAATATTGCGCCGATGCATGGGTAGCTCGTTATTACTTTGATGCTGAAAAGTCATATTCACAGGATGAGGGATTGTTCCCGCAGGCGCCTATATCTTGTATGCTAAGGGCGGTGTATAACTTTTAAAATCTGGGGGGAATAAAATTCTTAAAAAATTTGTAAATCCAAATTAATTACTTATCTTTGCATTCCCAAACGATGGTGCCATAGCTCAGTTGGTAGAGCAAAGGACTGAAAATCCTTGTGTCCCTAGTTCGATTCTCGGTGGCACCACATGAAAACCCTCGCAGATGTGCTCTGCGGGGGTTTTATGTTTGTCATGTAGCCTATGACCAACAATGGCTCAGGGGAACAACCTGAAATTTACCTTTAGGCGTGGCCCCCATTCTACGCGCTTTCAGAAGGGGTAAGTCCTAAAGGTGATCGCAAAAACCATTCACCTTTGCTTGTCACCCTTAACAGAATGTACTACAAGGCATATTGACTTCAAAGGTGTTTTACGCCTGAGCCGTCATTTTGCCGGACAGGCGGAACAGTCAGACTCCCAAGTGGCTCAACAAGCTGCAGATTATCGATTCCACGACGATCACTTTGTTCTCGGATCTGCTCTTCAAGGGCGCTGGACGCCATCCGAAGACGGGAAAGAAGAAAGGCGGCATCAAGGTTCACACAAACATCCATGCCAACGAGGATGTTCCGTCAGATAGATGTCCGCTTCACCTCCTCCGCCACCAATGACAGCTTCATGCTCAGTCCATCAAACTACGCCGAAGGTGACATCCTGGCCATAGACAGGGCCTATATCGACTACGGCAAGTTCGAGGAACTGACCATGCGAGAATCATCACCTACGACGACACAGGGAAGAAAAAGACGATCCTCGTCTCCCTTCTGACCAACGACATGACAATGGATGCGGACGAAATCATTGAAATATACCGAAAAAGATGGGAAATCGAGCTCCTATTCAAACATCTGAAGCAGAACTTCCCGCTGCGGTACTTCTATGGGGAGAGCGCAAATGCCATCAAGATACAGGTCTGGGTGACGCTCATCGGCAACTTGTTTCTAATGGTGATGCAGAAGCGCTTGAAACAATGGCACTGGAGCTTCTCTGGGCTTGCGACAATGATCAGAATTATGCTGATGTACTACGTCAACATCTCAACATTCCTTGAAAACCCGAAAAGGACTGGGCAAAACTGCTTGGAGAAACCTCTTCTTCACCTTCCGAGCCAACTCTTTTCGATGACATGGGGCTTACTTCTTAAAATTGGCATATGATTGCGGCTTGAATAGAAGCATCGGCTGGGTTAAGAAGCGAGTCTCTGTGTTTAGCGGACAGCAATAATTTGCTATAAATTGGTAAATTTTATATATTTGCATTGCGCAAATATTCACATTATACTGCGTAAAATGTAAAGCAATGTATAATAGAGCAGAATATCAGATAATTAAGAACCGCCTTGAAGAGCAACGAAAATTCATTCAGGTCGTGATGGGTGCCCGCCAGATAGGAAAATCAACCGTTGTGAAGCAAGTGCTGAAAGACATTGATCTTCCTTATCAGTTTTATTCGGCCGATAATGTTCCGGCTTCAAATACAGCTTGGATTTCAGACTGTTGGGAAGCGGTCCGTAGTCTAAAGAGAAATAACAACTGGGAAAGCGTAATTCTTGTAATCGATGAAATCCAGAAAATCTCGAACTGGAGCGAGGCTGTAAAGAAGGCATGGGACGATGACTCATTCAATGACAGGGACATAAAAGTCCTGCTTCTTGGAAGTAGCCGTGTCATGCTCGAAAAAGGACTTTCGGAATCATTGGCAGGACGCTTTGAGGAGATAAGGATGAGCCACTGGAGCTATGCCGAGATGAGGGACTGCTTCGGATGGTCGCTTGACCAATATATATTCTATGGAGGATATCCCGGTGCGGCATCACTGATAGCCGATGAAGATCGTTTTCAGCAATACATCCAGTCGGCCATCATAGATGCAACGATAAACAAGGACATCCTTATGGACACGCCTATCGGAAAACCTGCTCTTCTTCGTCAGACATTTGAGCTTGGAGCGGCCTATTCTGGAGAACTTCTGTCATTGAACAAGATGCTCGGCTCATTGCAGGATGCGGGAAATACATCGACTCTTTCCGGCTACCTGAATCTTCTGGCGGAAAGCGGTCTTCTGTGCGGTCTTCAGAAATATAGCGTGGATATGGCAAGACGGAGGGCCAGCATCCCGAAACTTCAGGTTTATAACAATGCATTGAAGATGGTGTTCAGTCCTATGACATTTAGTCAGGCAATCCTTGACCGGAAGTCATGGGGACGCACATTCGAGTCCGCGATCGGCGCATATCTTGTCAGCCAGGCATTTGTCCACCGCTTCGATGTTTTCTACTGGCGCGAGCGCAATGACGAGGTTGATTTCATACTTCGCAGGAAGAATTCTTTGGCGGCGATCGAGGTCAAGGGTAATGCGGAGAAACGTACTGAAGGTCTGGATAAGTTCCGCGAGCTTTTCAAACCGACATCGTCATTCATTGTCGGTGACGGCGGCATCAAGGCCGAGGAATTCATGACTATGGATTTGATGAAACTATTTTGAGTGTAAGCCTCCGGTGAGGTGCGTCATAGATAGTTAAAGTCTTTTATGGAACTTTGGTTCATTAAGTAACCTTCAAAAAATAACTTGCATCATCTTAGTAAATCTTTTGGATTATCATCGAAAATCTCATACTAATCAGGTGCAACTTTAGTCCTCACATTACTTAAAGTGTAAGGTTAATAAAAACTTGACAAACACATGCATACATGTAAATATAATGTTTCTTTTGTTTTTGTGGTTTAGTATATAGTGGCCTTTCCGAAGACTGCTGTAAGTGGTGTGCAAAAGTGCCCTTTTTACACACCAAAGTTTGTTTCGTGATGCTTTGATGTGCAAATCCCTATTATTTACACACGGCATTCAAAATGCTCACACCGAATCTCTTTATTTAGGCATCCTTTAACATGAAGGTTAGTGCAGTAAATCATGCCGGTTTGCATTGTTCTAAAAACCATGGACGGAATTTAACTTTTGGATTAAATGCGTGAATTCATAAGAAGTATGACATGTTTTAGCTATCGACTTATATATAAATGCTACCGCGAATCTTAATGTGGCAATAAGAAGCTGTTTTGAAATGATTCATCTTTGTCATCAGTCGTGTACCTGGGTAGACTCCTTCTTTCAAAGTCGAAACTACCTGAAATAATCCTCATAATATAATTTCAGGAACTATTTCAAAATAGCTTTTAAGTTGTGTCAGATTAGTATGAAATTTTTGAGGACACAGACTAAAAAAGATTAATTTGTGAGCATAATGAGTACTTTAAATGTAGATGAATTCTTGAAAAGCTATGTTTTTGTGAACTTGTGTTATAAAAAGTGATTATCTTTGATGTGAAATGACAGACGTTGGGTAACCATCATGTTGATGGCTAATAGGATTATTTTTCGATGAAAACTCCGGATAAGATACTTGTGCGTGGTGCACGTGTACATAATTTGAAAAATGTGGATGTGGATATTCCACTTGGAAAAATCGTAGGAATAGCTGGCGTGTCTGGCTCCGGGAAATCCTCGCTTGCACTTGGAGTCCTGTATTCGGAGGGGTCGCGTAGGTACCTCGAATCGCTTTCGACTTATACAAGGCGTCGCATGACACAGGCAGCACGGGCCGATGTGGATGAGGTTTTGTATATTCCTTCTGCTCTTGCATTGCATCAAAGGCCAGGCATACCTGGAATTCGAAGCACATTTGGCACTGGAACAGAATTGCTTAATAGCCTAAGACTTATGTATTCAAGACTCGGTAGTCATCGATGTCCAAATGGACACTATTTGGCTCCTTCTCTTCTGGTAGCGGCAGGAAAAGAACTTGTATGTCCCGTGTGTGGAGCTCACTTTTATGCTCCGTCGGCAGAGGAACTTTCATTCAATAGCCAAGGTGCGTGCCGGACATGTGATGGTACCGGGACCATTCGTACAGTTGATGAATCCACATTGATCCCAGATGAAAATCTGACGATTGACCAGGGCGCTGTGGCTCCGTGGAATACACTGATGTGGTCTTTGATGAAAGATGTCTGTCGAGCCATGGGGGTGCGTACTGATGTCCCTTATAAAGACTTAACTGATAAAGAAAAAGACACGGTTTTACATGGCCCTGCCGAAAAGAAACATATTCTTTATAAGGCTAAGAATTCTAACGACGCAGCGGAGTTGGATTTTACTTATTATAACGCGACCTACACTGTAGAAAATGCATTGGCAAAAGTAAAAGATGAAAAGGGAATGAAAAGGGTGGAGCGGTTCCTTCGGCTCGATGTATGCCCGGATTGTGGAGGTACGCGTCTGTCGGATGCCGCCAGAGCCCCTAAGGTAATGGGCATATCACTTGATGAGGCTTGTAAGATGACCCTCAGCGAGATAATCGGCTGGGTTAAGGCTGTGCCAGACTCGCTTCCGCAAGAGATGAAACCTATGGCAGAAAGCATCTGTGATTCTTTTCTCGATACTGCTAAGAGGTTGATGGATTTGGGAATTGGGTATCTGTCCCTTGATAGGTCCGCTTCTACACTTTCAACGGGGGAGAGGCAAAGGATGCAGTTGGCCCGTGCCGTAAGAAACCGTACGACCGGCGTGTTGTATGTCCTCGATGAGCCATCCATAGGACTTCACCCATCAAATATTGTTGGATTGTGCTCGGTAATGGAAGATTTGATAGATGATGGTAATTCGGTTATTCTTGTCGATCATGATACACAGATACTTGCCAAGTCTGACTGGATGATAGAGATGGGCCCTGGTGCCGGCTCTAATGGAGGGAAGGTTATCGCGCAGGGTAATATATGCGACATAATATCAAACAAGAAGTCGAAAATTGGCCCTTTCCTTTCTGGTGGAGTATCATTAAGAGTAAGAAAGCGTGCAGATAATATATTTAGTAAAGGTAAGATAGAGATGATCACATCTGCTATTCACACTGTTAAAGCCCTTAAAGTCTCTATACCTAAAGGATGTCTTACGGTGGTTACAGGCGTGTCTGGCTCAGGCAAGACTACCATGGTGCTTGAAAGTCTTGTCCCTGCGCTTCAGGCATTCATTGGGGGCCGGCCAATGCCAGATCATGTGAAATCGATTGAAGCTGAGGGGATATGCCAAGTAAAACTTATAGATGCTTCTCCAATCGGGATTAATGTGCGTTCTACTGTGGCGACCTATGCAGGCGTGCACGATGAGTTGAGAAAGGTGTTTGCCAAGACCTCGGATGCTAAAAATCATGGATATAAAGATGGTGATTTTTCTTATAATACGGGAAAACTCAGGTGCAGTACTTGTGATGGGACGGGCGTTATAAGCCTTGATGTTCAGTTCCTTCCAGATGTGGACATCCCATGCCCTGACTGTAGAGGCTCGAGATATTCAAGAGCTGCATATAGTATTAGGCGAGAAAATGCGGCAGGGGAGTTCTATTCTTTGCCAGAGTTGATGGATATGGATGTCAATTCCGCACTTGATGCTTGTGCAGATCTTAAAATTGTCAGCCAAAGGCTTGCCATATTACACGATCTCGGTCTAGGATATTTGACTTTGGGAGAGGAAACACCGAGCCTATCTGGAGGAGAGGCTCAAAGGTTGAAATTGGCTAGTGAAATGGGTAGAGGCCAAAGCGATTCCGTTTTCGTGTTCGATGAACCTACTATAGGCCTCCATCCGCAGGATGTTCAAGTTCTTTTGAATGTATTTCAGACACTTATCGATAAAGGTGCTACAGTAATCGTTATCGAGCATGATCTCGATGTCATAAGAAATGCTGATTACATTATCGACATGGGCCCAGGAGGCGGTTCTAACGGAGGCCGTATAGTTGCATGTGGTACTCCAGATCAGATTAGGTCGTCAAAGGATAGTATCACAGGAAGTTTTCTGTAAAAACTACTCTATAAAGATTCCAACAAGTTAAGAACCCTCTTCCTATTTTCTTCTATAGTAGGAGCGTCTCCTGCGACTTCGTGATATTTACCCTGCTTTTTATAGTATTCGATAAGCGGCTCTGTCTGAGCGTGATAGGTCTTGATGCGATTATTAATAGTCTCTTCTGAAGCATCATCTGCGCGCCCTTCTATACTAGCACGATGAGCAATACGCTTTTTAACTGTTTCGTCAGAAATCATAAGAGAAATTACCGCATCAACTGCACTATTTCGCTCGGCTAGTATCTTGTCAAGGTCTTCTGCCTGTTTAAGAGTACGAGGAAAGCCGTCGAGTAGGAATCCCTGGACATTTTTCACGGTGTCGAACTTAGATTCAATCATCTTCTCAACTACTTCGTCTGGAACGAGCATTCCCTTATCTATAAGAGACTTCGCGTGTAGGCCAAGTTCTGTTCCTGCAGCTATTTCTGCTCTCAGCAGTTCTCCAGTGGAAAGATGGCAGAAGTTATACTTTTCACGAATTGCGGCAGCGTGTGTGCCTTTTCCGGCACCCGGTGGGCCGAACATAATGTAATACTTCATATTTTTATGATTCTAGTACATAGATATCTTTAGTTTCTCTACCTAGTTGGTCGTAATCGAGTCCGAAACCGACTATGAATCTGGCAGGGATCTCCATAGCAACATAGTCTAGCGCTACGTCTTGCTTATATATTTCAGGCTTAAGAAGCATGGTGCAGACTTCCACTTCAGAAGCACCTTCTTCTAGTAATTTATCTTTAAGGTAGACTATGGTTTTCCCTGTGTCCACGATGTCTTCACAGATTATTACCTTACGTCCTTTGACATTTCCCGTAAGACCCATGTCTTCGTGTATGTTCCCAGATGACTGTGTGCCTTCGTAGGAGGATAATTTAATGGTGACAAGTTCCACAGTGAAGTCAAGCCTTTTCATTAGTTCAGCAGTGAACATGAGTGCACCATTCAACACGCATAGCAGAATGGGGGCTTGCTTGTCGTTAATGTGCTTTTTGTTAATCTTTTCGGCTACGGAGTCTATAGCCTTTTCAATCTTCTCATTAGAGATGAATGGTACGAATGTTTTGTCGTGTAGAGTAATGCTCTTCATTGTTATAAATTACCAAAAAACAAATATACGGAATTTTTGATAATTTTTAGTATCTTCGACCACCGATACTAGTTAGACTTACTATGAAAACTTTTATTTTGTTGCTTATGTCGATGTTTCTTTTCGACATGACGGATGCTTTCACAGATGCACTTGTCCGCCTGTGTGGATTAGAAAGCAGGGAGGCTCTTACGGAAGACTTCGTGGAGGATTATTCGTGCTTGGCAAGACACCCACTTGACATTAATTCTTCGAGTGAGGAGCAGTTAAGAAACACAGGTTTTTTTACCTCTTTTCAAATAGCTTCTATAGAGGACTATATCAAGCGAAACGGACCTATACTTTCTTATGTGGAATTGGCCGGAATTACAGGTATAGGAAAACAGATGGCGGATGATTTGAGCTTTTTCTTTATGTGTGGATCAAGCGGCAACTCTATGATTGGCCCGGAAAGCAAGAAACGCTTGCACATAGAAGGCAGCATGAGAAATACTATAAAGGCGGATATGAAAGTCAGCTCAAAAGCAAAATATGAGGCTACTTACGGACGGCAATTAAGCGCAGGTCTTTCTATGATGGATGAAGCAGTGAAAGGATATATGAACTATACTGGGATAAAATGGCCGATAAAGATTGTAATGGGCTCACTTAATGTGCGTTATGGACAGGGCTTGCTTTTATGGAGCGGATTATCCATCGGGGGAGTATCACAGCTTTCGGGATTCTCTCGTAATCCCACCGGGGTAAATGTGAGTCTTGCTAGTAGCTCTGTTGAAGGAGTAGCTGTGAATTGGACTATAGGAAGAAGTTGTGTAGATGCTTGCGCTCTATATGGAGGTGGGATAGCTGTTCATTACGGGTATCGCACGCATAAGGGGACTTATGCGATGACGGCTATGTATGAAAAAGGTAATAGGGGATATAGTTTTGATTATAAGGTGTCTACATGGAAGATTACATCCTTTGGAGAATTGGCCTTGTATAAAGGGGCGCAAAGTATGGGAACAGCTTTTCTGGGAGGGGCTTTTTATAATGTGGCATATAGAAGACGAGTAGGTGTGCTTTTGCGTTACTATTCAGATAATTTTGCCCCGCGATATTGTGGAAGTATCCATTCTGGCACCACTGCGGCGGGGGAGAAAGGGGTAGGTGCTGCCGTGGAATATGAAAAAGTGTCATTGGTGGCTGATTATTCGAGTAAGTATGGAATAGCTTCGTTTAAGAGCATAGGGAAGTGGCTATGGAATAAATCTTTAGGAGAGTGGAAGTTAGATGGAGAGTTAAGGCATACTATGAAATATAAGGCTAAGACCTCATATTATTCTAATGAACTTAGAGTGTGCGTTAATTCAACTAAAGGTCCACTGCAATTATGTTCGCGACTTCAACTGTTAAAGGGTAGAGATTTTTCGGCTCTGGGATATGTCGAAGGCGCGCTGATATATGAAAAGTCGAGGATTTCTGCTAGAGCCCTTTATTTCGATGCTAGGACATGGGAGGACCGTCTATATGCCTATTCTAGAGATGTCCCTGGGTGTTTCAGCGTACCCGTTTATTATGGAAAAGGAATCGAATGGTCTTTCTACGCCCGATATGGTAATATGGCTTTACGATTGAGTTATACTTCATATCAAGCCGACAAGGCGAACAAATGGGAAGTAAAGGGGTATGTAGCCTTTTGATTTAAAATTTAAAACTTATTCCAACCCCTAAGGCTGGTGTAGTATTTCCGCCTAGGGCATAATGATTATTTGTGGGTAATTGTGGAGCTATAAGTGTAGGACTTACTCTCATGGAAAGGTCATCGGATATCTCAAAATCATGCATGTATGCGAAGACATTGGCATCGATTACTTGAATCAGATATCCAGCGAAGGTGAAAAGTAGCGCATAGTCCCTATAACGGCGATATAGATCTTTATAGTATTTAGCTGTTTCGGCACTTATATATGTGGTGTCGCCAGAATTATAAATGGCTCTAAATCTTTCGAAATTCTCCTTGAATTTTATATAGTAACTTCCACTTCCTATTATTATACCCCAGTATAAAGGTAGTTTCCAGAGTTCGCGGTTATAAATCTGTCCTAATCCAGGAAGAAGAAGTGAGTAGAGGGTAGCTTTTTGAGGATTAGGCCAATCCGATGGCTCATAACTAATTACGCCATCCATTAAAGAGCCCCAATAACTTAGCGCTGCACCCGCATAACATAGTGTACTGGCTAATTCGTTTCCTTTTTGCGAGAACCATATACCTCCTCCTATCCCGGCGGTTATTCCTCCATATACAAAGGGTAGTTTCCAATAGTCTTTATTATATATCTGCATGCCACCTATACAGATGAGTGAACCTTCGAAAGAGGTCGCTACATCTATATTGGTTTTGTGCCCTAGGGCTTTGATGTATTTTTTTACATCGAATATCTTATCTGTGGTGTCAGCTTCTTCCCCTTCGACATCGCTATAATTCTGAGAGAAAGCTTGTTCCTTGAACTGCGCCATGCAGCAAGGACGGGATAGAGCCAATGCAAAAAAGGCGCAAATAAGTAGGAATTTAACTGTTTTTAAGCGCATCCAAGAAGCGATTTATTTCAGCGTCGGAATTGAAATTAATGGTAAGTGAACCTTTCCCATTCTCGTTACGCTTTAGGCTTATCTTTCCTTTAAAAAACCGTGCACACTCTTTACACAGATTTTTATGTATTTCAGGAATGTTATCTATTGCGATGTTTTTGCTCTCTACTTTACTTTCTGTGGTGGGGTCGGATTTAGACGAGAGCTGCTTGACTTTTTGCTCTAACTGTCTTACATTTAGACCATTTTTTATGGTGTAATCGCATAGCTTAGTCTGTAGATCCGCATCGTTTACCGATAGTAATACTTTAGCATGCCCCACGCTTATTTGGCCGACTTTCAGATCGTGCTGAACTTTTACGGGTAGTTGTAGAAGTCTTATCTGATTTGCTACCGACGAACGGCTCTTGCCAAGCCTATCGGCCATCTGCTCTTGAGTGAGCTTACATTCGGTAATAAGCCTTTGGAAACTAAGCGCTACTTCTATAGGATCAAGGTTCTGTCTTTGAACATTTTCCACTATGGCCATCTCGAGCATCCCTTGGTCATCTGCTTCTCTAATATACGCTGGGATCTCTGTAAGACCAGCCATCTGGCAGGCTCTATATCTTCTTTCGCCACTGATTATCTGATACTTGCCATCGCTACACTTTCTAACGGTGATAGGTGTTATAAGACCTAGGGATCTTATACTAGCGGCCAATCCTTCCAATTCCTCGCTGTCAAAGGATAAGCGTGGCTGGTACGGATTAGGGGATATGCGATCTACAGGTACCAAAAGAACATCGGCTGCTGAATGTGTCGATGTGCTTCCGGCCCTTTCTTTATCTTTATAACTAACTGGTTTCCTAAGGTCGTCAGCGCCTGATATATCGCCTAGTATAGCACTTAATCCACGTCCTAGGCCTCTTGGTGGTTGACTCATATCGTAATGTCGTTATTTCTTTCCAGAACTTCGCGAGCGAGATTCAGGTAGTTGTTAGTTCCGTTACTATTCACATCGTAAAGCACTATCGGTTTTCCGTAAGATGGCGCTTCTGAAAGACGTATGTTTCTTTGAATTATAGTGTTGAACACCATGGTTTTGAAGTACTCCTTTAACTGATTGACTACCTGTGCGTGTACCTTGGTGCGTCCATCGAACATGGTTACAACGAAGCCTTCTATATTCAGATTCGGATTACTTCCGTTTTGAACTAATCGGATAGTCTGTAATAGCTTACCTATACCTTCAAGCGCGAAAAACTCTGGCTGCACGGGGATAATGACTGAGTCGGCAGCGGACAGACAGTTTATGGTAATCAGTCCAAGGGAAGGAGCACAGTCTATGATAATGTAGTCATAGTCGTCTTTTATATCCTTTAAGGCTTTTCTTAATATATGGTCTCTGTCAGGGAGGTCAATGATTTCTATCTCAGCCCCTACCAAATTAATATGTGAAGGGATCATCTTTAGATAATCCATCTCGGTAGGTACTATCGTACTGGATGCATCCGTTGCACCTATCATTATCTCGTAGAGGGTTTTGCCCTCGGTATTGTCTGGAGAGTAATTTAGCCCCGAGGTGGTATTGGCCTGCGGATCCGCATCTATTATAAGCACTTTCTTTTCTAGAATGGCTAGTGATGCAGCTAAATTGATGGCGGTGGTAGTTTTTCCCACTCCGCCTTTCTGATTTGCTATAGCTATAATCTTTCCCATAGTTTACAAATTTAAGAAAAATGTCCCGATTATAAAATTACTTTCTTCCAGAAAGAACATTAATCTTGTGAGGAAGCAACTCTAATTCTAGAGGTAATTTTCCTGCTATTTCACCATCAAGTTCTACAATATCTTCCGATTCGGCATTAAGCGGAATTATTTTAAAATTTGTCCCTCTGACATAGATTATTTTTTTAGATCTATGAAGGCTTTTACGATAAATGCGTGGCAATTCTGGGATTATGCCTGTTATTGGAATTTTGGGAACGATTATACTATCCATTATACCATCAGTAGGATCGGCTAGGCAACATTGCTGCATCCCTCCTCCACAATAAGATCCATTCCCGAAGGCTATATCCACCACAGGCCCTCGATACACTAGCTTGTCATCGTTATAGAACTCTATATCTATGGGCTTTATGTTAAATAGATTATGTAATAAAGAGTTAAGGTAGATACGTGCCTTGCGCTTACCTCTTTCCTTGTTATGGTTCACTTCTTCGCATACATGAGAATCGAATACCACTCCACCTATATTGGCCATATAGGAAATGGCTCCTGAAGCGAATCTGGCGCGTACTACGTCTTCTTGCTCGAATCTTTCGTTAGCGATGATTTCTGCAGCTTTTATGGTGTCGTGTGGAATATCAAAGGTCTTGATCCAGTCATTCCCACTGCCAATGGGCATAAGTGCCAAATAGAATTCTTCAGGGGCAGTTCCAGAAGATTCGCACCAAGACAACACTCCTTCGAATACTTCATGTATGGACCCATCACCACCGACTGCCATGATTTTTCTGTATCCCATGCGAGCAGCTGCACCAGCCAATTCTTCCGCGTGATGTTTATGCGTTGTATATACTATGTGTAGTTTGACCCCGAGCTTTTTTAGATATTTTTCGGCTGGAACCCATTTAGACATTGTTTTGCCGGAACCTGCATGAGGGTTAACTATAGTATACCATTCGTTTTTTGTAATCGACATCTCTTCTTTAATTCTCGAGGCGCAAATTTAGCAAAAATTCGTTAAGAAACGGTAATTTAGAAAAGTTACTGATTTTTATCGCTGCGTATGCTACTATGGGCATAGGAGATAACCCCCAAAATGATTAATAGAAAGGCGTGAAGTTCGTGTTGAAGCGTGGCAAAAAGTATCCCTAATTCCCAGTTTATGCCGTATATCGAACTAAGACTCATAGCTATAAGGTAATGATACGCTCCTACACCACCAGGAACAGGAATTACGGATGCTATGTTTCCTATGGCCGCGAGTAGGATAGCATCGGTTATGTCAAGTCCGGATAGGGCAGGAACGGCTTTAAGCACGAATAGGTACATAAGTATGTACATGCCCCATAGAAGCGCCGTGTACAAGAGGAATAATACTTTCCCCTGCATGTTTCGGAAAGAAGAAAACCCTGCAAACAACCCATGGAAGAACTCATAGATTTTGCTGAATAGTTTGTATCTATTTTTAAGTCTGCGACTTAAAACGACGATGACTACTACGAGTAATACCACTAAAGTGCCCCAGAGAACATTGTGTGGATTATTAGTCAGTGGCCCCCAGATGTGCTGTGAGAAGAAATCGGAAATGGATTCACTCCCCAATACTAATGATAGTATAACCAAAATAGCTATGGCCAATCCATCCCACGCCCTTTCCATTATTTCAGTGCCAAGCACGGCATTGTATTGAGCGCCACCTTTGCTTGCAACGGCACATCTTATTAATTCTCCCGATCCAGGAATGATGGTATTTGTGAGATTTCCGATGTTATTTGCATCCCAAATGGTCGCTAGTTTGATGTCAGGGTCAAGTGGTTTAATCATTTGATGCCATCGTAGTGCTCGTATGAAGATAGCCAGAATCGCACATATACAAAATAAGAGTACAAAGCTCCATCGTGTGCAGTGAAGATTGGCCCAGAATTGAGGCCAATCGATATTCTTGAAGGAAAACCATACCAAAATGACGGCCAGTGCCAATGAAAGTATCAGTTTTATAGCGCTTTTTGCCTTTTTATTCATGTATTCAATATCAATGTTTGAAAACCAATTCAAGTCCGTTTCTCTTAACGCCACGAATATAGTGATTTTTTGTAGTACTTGTAGATACGAAAAGACTGCTTCTTATTGCCAATAAGGGCGTATACAATATATGTTTTCATAAATGTTTGCAAATTCTGAAAAAAGTTTTTAACATTTGCCTAAGTATATCGTCTATATTGTGTAAGTGGCTTGAAAGAGCTTTTAAAAACGAAACATGAACGAAAGAAAGGTTACATACGAAGATTTTTTGCCGTTGAGAGATGGTCTAGTGGAATATGCGTCCAGTTTATTGAAATCTTATGAAGATGCGCAGGATATAGTTCAGGATTTATATCTTAAACTATGGAATAGAAGAGATAGCATTTTTGAAATAGAAAACCCACGGTCTTATTGTATGGCAGTGGTACGAAATCGATGCCTCGATAAAATGAAGTCTTCGCAAATTCAGAATAAAACGCAGATGCCAGCGGACATGCCTGAGCCACGTAGTGATATTCAGGTTGAAATGGAAGAGAAGGAGGGGCTAAAGGCGACATTGGCAGAAATAGAAAAGCTTCCTAAAGGTCAACGCTCAGTGCTTATGAAAAGAGCAGTGGAGGATTTGTCTTATGAGCAGATAGGAAAGCAGTTAGGCATGAATCCCCAATCTATGCGCACACAGATGAGCCTAGCCCGTAAGACCTTAATGAAAAGAGTCGCTTGGGCATTTGCTGCGGTGGCTGTCATTGCAGTGGTGGGAGTAGGAATTTTAAATAGAAGGCCATCGGCTCCGCAAGACACATTTAGTGACCCAATGATGGCTTATGCCGAGTTAGAAAAGACATTTAATAAGATATCTTCGAAAGTCGATCAGGGGATGGAACTTGCGCGCAGTACCGAACCGGAATTCGAGAAGGTGGAAAAAATAATAAATAAAAAATACTAGTCAATTATGAAGAAAATCGTTTTTATGGCAGTGTTAATACTGTCTTGTGTAGGGGCTTTTGCTCAAAGTGGAAATTCTATTTACATGAAGTATTCAGAAAAACCCATGGTAAACAGTGTATATATTTCACCATCTATGTTTAAGCTGATGGGACAACTGCCAGATATGGAAATGGATGATGAAACTGTGAATCTAACGGCTGCAGTGAAAACTTTATCCGGTCTTTATATTCTGGAAAGTGAAAATAAGGGGGTAAACGATAATATTGCAAAAGATCTGGCTAAAATGGTGCAGTCATCTGAATATGAGCTACTAATGGAATCAAAAGATGATGGGGAGATGATGCGTATATACATTGTGTCTGATGGCGATTATGTGAAGTCTTTCGTGCTGTACAGCCTTGACGAAGAAGAATGTGATTTTATATGTATCGAAGGGAATATGCTTAAGACCCAGATGATGAGTTTAATAGGAGAAGCAGTTTCACAGAATTAATTTGAATAACATGAAAAGAGTTTTAGTTTTATGTGCTTTAGCACTTGCTACTTGCGTATGTCTATATGGAAAAAATGTAAAAGATACATCTAAGGAGATAGTTAAGTTAGCTAAATCATACAGAAATAAGCCAGGTTTCGAAGTGGTTAATTTGGGCCCTACTTCCATGTCTCTTATGAAAATGGCAGCTAAGGCTGAGGCAAGATATGACGACGATGATGATTTGGATGATCGCGAAGATGCTTGGAATGAGGTGGATATTTTAAGCGGGGTTAAAAGGATGCTTGTAGTTGATTATGAAGATGCATCTTATGCAGACAAGAGTTCTTTTAATGAAAAATTGTTAAAATGTCTGGAGGGGTGCGAACTGTTGCTTTCGACTATTGATGACGGGGAAGAGACGAAAATCTACGGAAGAGTTTTAGATGATGGCGTAACACTTAATGACTTAATCGTTTATGAACCTCAAGATGGAAGCTTGGTATATATGGAGGGGAAAATAGATATCCAAAAGGCACTGAGTCTTGCGCAGTAAATGGTACCCCCTAGGCGAATCGAACGCCTATCACAGGAACCGGAATCCTGAATTTTATCCATTAAACTAAGGAGGCAAATATTTTTTTCAAAATTCACGGGGAGTTTGCATCACTGCGAACTCCCCGCTACTTAACCTAAACTTAAACTATGAAAAACTTCGATGCAAATATAATGTTTTTCCAAAATAAATACAAATTTTTCAGAGAAAGTCCGTAACTTTTTATAATATTGCACTTAAGCCGTGGTTTTGCGGTGACACTTAAACTTTTTTACTATGTTGTTTTTTTATAAAAAAAGGCTTCGGTCTTTAAGTGCAATTATCTTATTATTATCGGCTTCGGCCTGTGAATCACTTTTTCTTCCGCGAACATCAGAAGGAACGTTATCCATTCATTTTGAGGAAAATATGAGTTTGCCTTCTGTTCCTTTAGTTAGTTTAATGCCGGAGGAGCAACGACTAAACAGTACAGCAGCGGAAAGTAAGGTGGAGGTCCAATTGGATACTAATGATTTTATTCTTTCCGTAGTAGGCTCAGGAGGAGCATCTTTGTATTATGGTTCCTTTGGCGCAGCTCCCGAGAGAATAATTACATCTGCAGGTACATATACTATTAGTGCCAAATCGTGTGAGTTTTATACTCCGCTTTTTTCAAGTCCTCAGTTTGGGGATACAAAGACGGCTGTTGTTAAACCGGGGAAGGAGTGTAGTGTGGTGCTGAATTGTGAGCAGCTAAATTGTGGAGTGAGGCTTAAGATAGATCCGCAGTTTTTAACGGAATATCCTTCTGGAGTTTTATTCTTGAAATCATCAGAGGGAAAGCTGATGTATGGCTATTCTGAAAGTAGAACGGCATACTTTAGACCTGGTAATGTCTCGCTTGTGTTAAATAATGGTGGAAAAGAAACTACGCTAGCTACATATAAGCTTGAATCTAAACAGGTTCTTACTATCAAGCTTGAAATAAATGCAGACTCGCAAAGTCAGGTTACTTCTGGCATTCATATAAAAGTGGATACAGCTCGTATCTGGCGTAGTGATAAGATAGTGATTGGCGGTGGGGGCCAGGCAGAAGGGCCAGGAGGAAAAGGCGATGAGAAAGAAGAGGCTTTAAGCATTTCGGAAGCCAAGGATATGATAGGCTCTACAGATGTCTGGGTTTATGGCTATATAGTGGGAGGAGATTTGTCTTCAAGTAGGTGTAGCTTTGAGGCTCCTTTTTCATCCCGTACGAATTTGGTGCTCGCATCGAAGAGTTCATGTAGGGAAAAGGATGATTGCCTTTCCGTTCAGCTCAACTCCGGTAAGATACGGGACGCATTGAATCTGGTAGATAACCCTTCACTTTTAGGAAAGAAGATATATCTAAAAGGTGATATAGTGGAGGCTTATTATGGAATTCCAGGCATTCAGGCTATAAGCGAATATTCTTTTTAACGGAAAAAGTCATTATCTTAGTAGGCTCGTTTTTTTGTGGGTTTACTAGAAAACAGCTTCTAAGATATGGGATTAAAAAAGTGGTTGGATAATGCAAGGTCGGTTTCGCTGGCTCAGAGTCTGATGCCAGCGATGTTAGCGGTCGTGTTGGCTATAGGGAAAGCAGGCTTTCATTGGTGGGATGCTCTTCTTGCGGTGTTGGGCGTATGCTCTGCACACCTGGCCATGAATCTTACAGACGATTATTTTGATTATAAAGTAGATATGCTCGGCGATAGGGATAAAGTAACCAGAAAGGGCTTTCGAGCTATGATGGTGAAATATCCTTATTTAACAGACGGGTCGCAGACACTTCGCAGTACTGCATGTGCAATTGCTAGCTTTGCAGGAGTGGCATTGGGGTGTGGAGCTTTGATCTTAATCGATAGGGCACATACTTCTGCTTTATGGGGAGAGAATGGACTTTGGTGGATTTTTGCTATCGTGTCGGCATGTGCTTTTGGTGGCGTTTTCTATTCGGCACCACCGATAAAGTTAGCTTATAGGGGATTAGGTGAATTCGTCATAGGTTTTATATTTGGACCTTTGCTAATGATGGGTGTGTATTACTCTTCATGCGCACAGATGGGATGGGATGTGGTTTTTATAAGTGTTCCGGTGGGCCTATTAGTGTTGAACATCTTGTTTACGCACAGCTTTATAGACATGGCAGGTGATGCTCAGTGCAATAAAATGACTCTTGCGCGATTAATTGGGAGTCGAAGTGGTAATCTTATCGCATCGGCAGTATTTATATTCCTTCCATTCTTTATGGTAATATTGGGAGTGTGTCTTAAGATTCTACCGGTATGGACTTTAGTTGTATTAGTGATATTGCCTCGGGGAATATGGCTCTTTCATTCATTAGTGATTTTTGACGAAGACAAGAGTATGAGGCTGGAGAAGCCTCCATTTTGGCTTGGCCCTATGCCTAATTGGGAGAGGTATCGTGACCTGGATATAGATTGGTTTATGGGACGATGGTTGTGTTCACGTAATCTGCTAAGTGGTTTTTGTGCTGTAATTATGATAGTTATTTTGCTAAATGATATTTTATGAAGCCGACTCAACTGATTTATCTTGGAAAATGGTGGTTTTGTGCCAAATTTTTCGGCCGTAAAAATCCACTTCAAAGTGTTATTTTCATTTCTGATAGATGTAATTTGAGCTGCAAGCATTGTACTGTGTATAATCATGTATCTGCTAAAAGTAAAAGTTACGAACAGATAAAAAAAGAATTAGAATATTGTTATTCATTAGGTTCCCGCTTTGTAGACTTCGAAGGGGGAGAACCTTTTTTGTGGGAGGACAATGGGCGAGATGTGAATGATTTGTGTGATTTAGCTCATTCTTTAGGATTTTTTAGTTGCACTATTACTACTAATGCTCAGAAACCATTTAGAAATTCAAAGGCTGATAGTATTTGGGTTTCAATGGATGGTGTGGGTGAGTATCACGATAGAGTGCGAGGGAAAGGCACTTTTTCCAGACTAGAACAGAATGCCGCAGATTGTGCTCATCCGGCGTTAAGTGCTAACATGGCCATAAATACATTAAATGTAGATAGCGTAGGGGCTGCAATAGAGTATATAAAAAATAGCCCGTATTTTAAATCTATTTCTTTGAATTTTCATACTCCTTTCAAGGGAACGGAATATTTGGCCCTAGACAGAAAAAAGAGAGAAGAGGTGATAGATTTAATATTGGATTATAAGAAAAAAGGTTATCCTATTATGAATTCCATAACGGGATTAAGGCACATGAGGGATCTGGATTTTAAGAAAGTGTGCTGGATGACGAATTTTATCTTCACCGATGGAACTAAAAGCGATGTGTGTGCAGGGGAGTTGGCTGGAGTTTGTGATAAATGTGGTTTCTGTATGGCCGGAGAACAACGCGCGGTTATGGATTTGGCTCCTGATACGATAATGGCCGGACTGGATCTAAGGGTAAAATAAAAAGAGAGCGGGATAGGGGAGTCGAACCCCCCTCCTCAGCTTGGGAAGCTGATGCACTACCGATGTGCTAATCCCGCAGAGAGTGCAAAGATAAGAAATTTGTCGGAAATAAAGAAATATGAAGAAATTTTTTAAAAGATATTGGGGACATATCCTAGCGGTTACTGTATTTGTATTAATTACTTTGATTTATTGTGCCCCAGCATTTGATGGAAAGGTGCTGAATCAGAGCGATACTATGCAATGGAAAGGTATGGCCCATGAACTTAAGGAGTATAATGAAACTGCTAAAGAGCCAGCTAACTGGACCAACTCTATGTTTGGGGGTATGCCGTCGTACCAGATTACAGTAAAAAACCCTGGTAATCCTGTTACAGCCGTAATATGGTATGTAGATCAATTTTTCAGAAAACTTACAACTCTGTTTTTTGATTCTATATTTGGGCTTCTTCTGGGGTATTTTCTAGGCTTTTTCATAATGCTTCGATGTTTTCGCGTAAATATAATACTCAGTATTATAGGCTCTATCGCGATATCTATGTCTTCATATTTTTTCTTGATTATACCTGCGGGACATGAAGGCAAGGCATTAACATTAGGCATGATGGCTCCTGTGATAGGAGGGTTTTATCTGATATTCCGAAGGAAAAAGTATGCATTGGGGGCGGCTCTTGTTATGCTATACAGTTCCATAGGAATGATGAAACATCCGCAGATGTCATACTATCTGCTTATGATGATGGCACTTTTGGGTGTAGCCGAGATCTATATTCACTTAAAGGAAAAGCAAATGAAATCTCTAGCGATTTCTCTTGCTATTTTCGTAGGGGCGGTGGGAATAGGAATTGGTACAGGTTATAGTACTTTAAGGGCTAATTCTGAGTATGTTAAAGAAACAATACGTGGTGGTCATTCTGAACTTCAACAATCCTCTTCGGTTTCAAAAGGGCTGGATATAGATTACGCTACGGCTTGGAGTTATGGCGTAGCGGAGACTATGACACTATTGATTCCTGATTTTATGGGTGGAGCGAGTACAACTGATGTCGGGACGGATTCGCATATATATAAAGAGGTAGTTTCTAAGGGATATCCTCATTCGACAGCTCAGGCTTTTTCACAGTCATGCCCTACATATTGGGGGGAGCAGCCTTTTACGGCAGGACCTGTCTATGTGGGAGCGATAGTATGTTTCCTGTTTTTATTAGGATGCTTTGTGGTAAAGGGTCCTTACAAATGGGCTTTACTCTTGTCGGTAGTCTTTTCTATATTACTGAGTTGGGGACATAATTTTATGGGGCTCACGGAGTTGTTCTTTAATTATTTCCCATTTTATAATAAGTTCAGAACAGTCTCTTCCATTTTAGTGGTAGCAGAAGTGGCAATGCCTCTTTTAGGCTTTATGGCACTCAGCGATATCTTTAAAATGAAGGTAGAGAGGGGTTATCTTAAACGATCTATCATTATAAGTGCTTCAATAACAGGAGGTCTGTGCCTTTTTTTCGCTTTATTCGGTGGGTATATCTTCGATTTTACTTCATCCAGCGATGCTCGTATGCTTGAAGGGATGCCGTCATGGTTCGTACAGGCTATTGTCTCTCAGAGAATGTCTATGTTATGCTCTGATGCCTGGCGCTCTTTGATCTTTATAGCAATATCTGCTACTTTGCTGTATCTATTGGCAGGGTTCAAGATTCATTTTTGGACATTTCTATGTTCTTTTGCTGTCTTGATTATAGCAGACATGTGGCCAGTGGACAAACGCTATTTCGGCAAAGACAATTGGGTAAATAAAAAGGAGACAGAGGCGTATTTCGCGATGAAGCCATATGAAAAGCAGATACTGCAGGATACATCGTATTTTCGTGTTATGAACCTTACGACTAATACATTTAATGAAAGTAGAACTTCATATTATCTTCACTCTATAGGCGGGTATAATGCGGCTAAACTGCGTCGTTATCAAGATCTTATAGATGCGCACCTTAGCAAGGGCAATATGAATGTGGCAAATATGCTTAACACTAAGTATTTCATAGTAGAAGGCGAAAAAGGAGCACCTGAGGCTATGCTTAATCCGGATGCTATGGGAAATGCATGGTTTGTGGACGAAGTGCGTAGTGTTAATTCTCCTCTGGAGGAGTCCGATGCCCTCAATACTCTGGATTTGTCAAAGGTTGCTGTCACTGACAGTAAGTTTTCCTCTATGGTTTTAGCTGCCAATCAACACAACGCACAGATCTCTTTACGCTCGTATGCTCCAGACAGACTTGTGTATGATGCTTTTCTCGATGGGCCTAAGACAGCAGTATTCTCCGAAATTTATTATCCGTATGGGTGGAATTCATATATAGACGGGGAGCATGTAGAACATTTCCGTGTAGATTACGCCCTAAGGGCATTAAACATTCCGGAAGGTAAGCATGAAATAGTTTTTGAGTTCCGTCCAGATAGTATATATAAGGGTTATAAGGTAAATGCCTTATTCCGTTATATTATGTATACTTTTATTATTTCCCTGTTAGTAGCGAGCGTGTTACGAAAGCTCGGAAAAGGACCAGAGTGGCTGCGCAAGTGGGGCGACCAGTAATGGTGTAAAATAAAAATAGAAATAATGTGGCTACCCATTTAAGAGCTTCTTCAAGAAGTCGATGTGGGTAGCTATTTTCGTATTTACTTCTGAGTCTTTCGCTAAGTCCTACACCATGGGCAAATTCTTTTACATACTTTAATGAGGTTCTGCTTTGTGGTATGTGATGTTCTACTACGACATCTGGAAAGTATAGAATGCTGTAACCTGCTGCTTTCACCCTATTAAAGAGGTCTTTTTCTTCACCTCCCATGAGGTTCCTTTTATTTCTGCCAAGCATGGGGTTGAATTCTCCGCATCTATGTAATACTTCGCGCCGGAATCCCATATTCGCACCAATGGGAAATTTTCTGCCGCGGAATGAGCGCACGTCCTTTCCCATATCTAAAGCGCTTAGCCATCCCATAGAAAAACGGCATAACCATTTGGGCGGTGGACAATCGTCGAAAACAGGTACGATTTTGCCACCGAAGGCTTGTGCTTGTGGGTGGTTGTACATTTCCCTAGCCAGGTTCTCAAGAAAATCCGGCTTTACGGTGGCATCATCGTCTATAAATGCCAGTATGTCGCCTCGTGATTCGTTAATTCCACGATTTCTTGCCCAGGATAGACCTTGAGTGCTTTCTGTAAATACTTTTAGTGGAAAATCTGGGTGCTTTTCTTTGAAATCGTATACTTTTTCCTGGGTGGAATCTGTGGAATTGTTATCAACAAGAATCACCTCGAAGTCTTTAAGAGATGTTACAGATAGCGATTGAAGAACTTCGTATATGTATCGTTCTCTATTGTAAGTGCAGATAATTACTGAAATCATGGTATGAAGGGTTTTTCCCCCAGAATTTTTCTATGAGGGCTTTTCTTTTTAAGGGGTCTAGAGATTCGGGACCATCATGTATGACTTTTTCCAATTGCTCCATAGTATATACTTTTTGCCCTATAGTATTGTCATCGAATGGGTAATAGAAATCCCGTTCCCCCTTATAGGATGAATAGTCGAAAAGGTATAGGATAACCGATTTATCCTCCATGAGGATGTAGTCGTAAAGTATGGAAGAATAATCTGTTATTAATACATGGGTATAGGGAAGCAAAGGGTAAATATCTGTGGCTGGGTTATAGTGAAAGATGTTACCTTCGCGATAAGTGCGATCATCGTGATTGTTAAAATGATCTTTGATTATCAAAGCCTCGTTTTTAGCGTAAAGTATATCATTAATGGCACCGAAATCAATGCTCCGTAGGGCTGAACTTCCATCATCGCGCCATGTCGGCATGTAGACATAGACTTTGTTGAAGCCTTTGATAACTTCTATGTCTTTGATTAGTGATGATGCCTCGTACTTTTTTATAAAATCGATTCTTTCTCTTTCGGGGCATGTGAGAATAAGGTTTCGCGGATAGCCTTGTTCTACGCATTGTGCAGGTTCAATTCTAAAGGCAGGGCTGAACATGTCGGTTTGAAAAGGCGATGCCGTTAGCATTAAATCAGGTCTTCGAAATACCTCAGGATGATAAAACCTCTCCCGTAATGTTTTTTTATAGTATCTATTGGCAAGAGGCCCGGTTTTAATATTGAATTCACATAGCTTTATACCGACTCCATGCCATAAATTGAATACTTTAGCTCCTCCGCTTAAACAGAAAAGTATATCTGAAGTATATGCCCCTACCAGCCACCATTGAGAACTAAGCGCCCATAACAGACCTTTAATGCTGAATGTGTATTCCGCCTTGAGAGAGGCTTGTCTTATCTGTTTAACTACTTTTTTATCCGCACTTAACCAGCAGACATCATATCCTTTACGGCTATATTCGATAAAAAGGTATTTAGGATTTCCATCAAAGCGGTTGCGCGGGCATCCGAAAGACATCCTGCCTCTTTTTCTTACAAATAGAAAGGAAAAAGGGTAGATTATATAGCAGAGCAGGTACTTGAAGAATTTAGCCATAAATTAGAATTGAATGTCGTGTGAGGCCTTTTTATCAGGCATTTTCATATAATCACCATAGATTCGTCTAAGATATTTATCCGTTTGAGCGGGTGCAGGGAAGAATTGGCCTTCGAATTCTATTCTGCCCAGCGGAAATATATCTTCGCTTCGTCTTACACTATAGAATGGAACCCCGAAATCGTGTAGAAGATTGTGTGCATGAAAAAGCCTTCCTAGCAGTGATGCTGTCTTTGTGGCTATCCATGCCAATGGGTATATCAAATAGGCCAATGCTTTTTTCCATTTGCCATCATGAATGCCACCATAGATTCTGCGAATGCAACGTCCGTAAATGGGATCGATTACCTTTTTTATTGCAAGATTCCCCGGACGAAGTACGAACGTATCTATCCAGATGTTTTCTTTTTTAGGTAAACCAGTCAAAGGATCAACTCTGGTAATGAATTGGCTTTTATCAATAAAGCGTGGGGAAAGTCTTGTCTTTCCGTGAGGATTGCTGTCAAAACCAAAAGGATAGGGGCAGTTGGCTGATAAAAGTTGCTTTATTTTGGGAAGGTCCTTAGCGAGTATGCATATATCAATGTCATCATCCCATGGAATGAATCCTTTGTGACGAGCAGCTCCAAGTAGGGTACCAGAATCTATCCACCATGTGATTCCGCACTTTGAACATATGGAGTCAAACTCTTTAAGTAACTCTAAAAGGCGGAGTTGATGTTCTCTAAGCGCTGTCATGGCGTGTTTTTTTTAAAATCAATGTAAATACGGCCGAAATAAGTATACTTATAGTAAAGCTAATCAGTGTTCGAATTATTCCGCTATCGAGTAAGTGTGAAAGTGTAAGGAGTGAGGCTGTGTAAAGTAAAGTAGCTGAAAATACGGGGAAAATTACTTTCGTAAGATAATTCTTGACTGAAAGAAAAAGATATTTATGAGCAAGCATAAGTCTTATGATCTGTGAGATAATAGCTCCGCAAAATATCAATACGAATACCATCTCTGAACTTATCTTTCCCCATTTCATAAGGAGGTAAGCGAGCAAAACCACGAGTATCTGGCATCCTCCGCATAAGATGTTTAGCCATTTGACTTGGCCAGTAGCCTGTATGCCATGAAATAAAGGAGGATACAGCGAATCTACTAGGGCTGTTGCCATCATTATTCGTGCAAATGCGATTGCGTGTTCGGGCACATTGACAAGCCATAAGCGCATTACTTCCGGCATCTCGAAAATTAAAGGAAAAGCTACGGCCGATAGCATCAGGAAGGCTAAAGTGGAGCAGTGAAGCATGAGATTGTTGCACTCACTTTTCTGCCCGGCGGAATAGGATTTTACAATCTGTGGGGCAAATGCCAATGCGTAATTTTGAACAAACTGATAGATAGTGGTGTAGATTTGATTGGCCAATCCTCTTGCGGCATTTACGGCTGGCCCGTAAAACATGTTCAGCAGTATATTAACGCCTTGGTTTCTGGTTACGGTAGCGAGCGATCCTATTATGCCCCAACCATTGAATCGGAGTATTTCCATGCAAGTTTCGCGAGATGGATGTTTATCATATTGGCATTCAGTGTAGAACTTTTTACAATAGAGAATGTAGAATAGATTAGTTCCTAAGGAAATAAGTGTGATCAAAAGGGAATAGAATACGAGAGTATCGAAAGGGGCCTTATCGAGTAAGAATACGATAAATAGCTTTAAAAAAGCCTCTATTATAGAGCTATATGCATATACCTTAAACTTTTCCTTGGCCGTTATGAGCGATTTATAAGGTATGGTTACCAAGGAAAAAATGAATGTAATCACGCTGAATTGGTAAACCCAACGTGATGCCGTGACTCTATGCTGGGGGATTACCAGTTTAGTTTCAAGTAACCATAGCCCAAGACTTTCACAAAGAATGAGAATTATAAGAGAAAATAATCCGAATATCAATATATTAGCCTTAAAGACTTCTTTAAGAGCAATGTAGTCTTCCTTTCCTAATTCTACGGAAAAATAACGATTGCATGAGGCGTTTAGAGCTCCACTCATGAAAGAAAATGCCACTACTATACCACCTAGAACGTTGTAGAGTCCGAAATCTATTACCCCCAGACAATTAAGAACTATGCGAGAGGTCCATAACCCGACGAGTGCTATTAACCCCATTCTAAAGTAGAGTAGCATGGTGTTTTTCGCGATACGTCTGTGGTCTATCGTTTGCATAGGGTGCAAAGTTATTGTTTTTTGGTGAAGTTCCCAAGATTCATTATATTTGAAGGATTTTAAATAGAATTGAAGAGTATGGCATTAGCAAATGTAATAAAGTCTATTTTCGGCTCTAAGGCCGAGCGTGATTATAAAGCAGTAAAACCCATTTTAGATAAGGTGCTCGCGGCATATGAAAGTATTGATAAACTTTCCGATGACCAGCTAAGAGAGCATTCTGCTAAGCTTAGACAGTACATGGTCGAGGTTGAGGCCCCTTTCGAAAATAGAATAGCGGAGATAAAGGGAAAGCTTGACGAGGATTTGCCCGTATCAGAGAAGGTGAAATTGGCCGATGAAAGCGACAAGCTGGTAAAAGAAGAGGACGAGGCTATAGAAAAAGCTCTTAATGAGATACTTCCAGAAGCCTTTGCTATAGTCAAGAGTACAGCGCGTCGTTTTACCGAGAATGAAACTATAACCGTCACAGCCTCTGATTTTGATAGGGCATTAAGCATAGATAAGGATTTCGTCAGTATTGAAGGCGATAAAGCCGTATACCGAAATCACTGGATGGCTGGAGGAAATGACATAAAGTGGAGTATGGTTCACTATGATGTCCAGATAGTGGGTGGTATAGCGCTTCATCAGGGAAAAATAGCCGAGATGGCTACAGGTGAGGGAAAGACATTGGTAGCTACTCTTCCTGTATTCCTTAATGCACTTGCAGGAAAGGGCGTGCACATGGTGACGGTGAACGATTATCTTTCAAAACGTGACTCTGAGTGGATGGGCCCTATTTATATGTTCCATGGTTTAAGTGTGGACTGTATAGATAAGCATCAGCCTAATTCTAACGAGAGAAAGAAGGCGTATGACTGTGATATTACCTTTGGTACCAATAACGAATTTGGCTTCGATTATCTGCGTGATAATATGGCGACAAATGAAGCCGATCTAGTCCAGAGAAAGCATCATTATGCGATAGTCGATGAGGTTGACTCTGTGCTTATCGATGATGCCAGAACGCCTCTTATTATATCGGGACCAGTAGCAAAAGCTCAAGATGATGAACAGTATGTCGAGTTTCGTCCTTATGTTGAAAAGCTCTACCAGGCGCAGCGCGCTCTTGTAAATCAAATCTTAAACGAGGCTAAGAAAAAAATGGCGGAAGGGGATGAAGCTGAGGGCGGAAAGTTACTTTTCCGTGCATATAAGGGACTTCCTAAATATCAGCCTCTTATTAAATACCTTAGTGAGCCTGGCGTTAAGGTGGTAATGCAGAAAACGGAGAATTACTATATACAGGATAACGAAAAGGAGATGCCTGTAATTACAGATCCTCTCTATTTTGTAATCAGTGAAATACAGCATTCGATCAATCTTACGGATAAAGGGCAGGAATTGTTGGCGCAGAGTGTAGGCAATGACGACTTTTTTGTTCTACCTGATGTCGGTGCTAAGACGGCCGAAATCGAACACTCAGATCTTAGCCCTGCAGAAAAGCAGGCTAAAAAGGATGCGTTGATGGAGGACTTCTCTCTTAAGAGTGAGCGTGTACATACTGTCAATCAGCTTTTGAAGGCTTATGCTATGTTTGAAAAAGACGTGGACTATGTCGTTATGACTGAGCCTAATGGAGCTAAGAAAGTGAAGATCGTCGATGAAAGTACAGGACGTATTATGGAAGGTCGTCGCTGGAGCGATGGTCTGCACCAGGCAGTAGAGGCTAAGGAAAATGTTAAAGTTGAAGCGGCCACACAGACATTTGCTACTATAACTTTACAAAATTACTTCCGTATGTATCATAAGCTGGCAGGTATGACTGGTACAGCAGAGACGGAAGCCGGAGAATTTTGGAGTATATATAAACTGGATGTTATGGTAATTCCTACCAATAAGCCAGTAATAAGAGAGGACCTTCCTGATGTAGTATATAAAACGAAGAAGGCAAAATATGCAGCTGTTATAGATAAGATAGCAGAACTTTCTGCAGCAGGTCGTCCAGTTTTGGTGGGTACAACGGATGTGGAGACTTCAGAACTTTTAAGTCGAATGCTTAAAATGCGAGGTATCAAGCATAATGTGTTGAATGCTAAAGAGCATGCTCGAGAAGCTGAGATAGTAGCACAGGCCGGAATGCGTTCTACTGTTACTATTGCGACGAATATGGCAGGTCGTGGTACTGATATTAAGCTATCTGACGAGGTTAAGAAGGCTGGTGGACTTGCTATAATTGGAACGGAGCGTCATGACTCGCGTCGTGTCGATCGTCAGTTGAGAGGTCGTGCCGGACGTCAGGGCGATCCTGGTTCATCTATCTTCTATATTTCTCTTGAAGATAAACTAATGCGTATCTTCGGAGCAGAGAGAATCGCTTCAGTGGTAGATAAAATGGGCATGGGAGAGAATGAAGCTCTTGAGGGTAAGATGCTTTCAAAGGCTATAGAAACTGCCCAGAAGAAGGTTGAAGAGAATAACTTCGGAATAAGAAAGAACCTTATCGAGTATGATGATGTGATGAATTATCAGCGTGAGGCTGTCTATGCAAGGCGTAGAAACGCCATCAATGGTGATAAGATAGAGATTGACCTGCAGAATATGATGATAGACTCTGCATCTTTGCTGGTGGATTCGTGCGGAGGTATGCCATATAACGATTTCTGTGAAATGGTGATGGCCAAATTTTCAATAGATCCGGGATTCGATGAGGCCTTTTATGATAAGGCTAAAAAAGATGATATAGTGTCTGCTTTATGTCACCATATGCAGGAATGTTATCATAGAAGAATGGATGCCCTAGTAGATAAACTTAGCCCTATTATAAAGCAGGTATATGAAAAACAGGGCAATATGTATAAAAACATCGCTATACCTGTGTCAGATGGACGCAAGGTTATTACATTATCTGTAAATCTAGAAAAAGCATATAAATCTGAAGGCCGTGAGGTAGCTAAGACTTTGAGTAAAAATATAATTCTCTATCAGATAGACGAGCACTGGAAAGAGCATCTACGGGAGATGGATGATCTTAAACAAAGCGTTCAAAATGCTGTTCATGAGCAAAAAGATCCTAAGGTCGTATATAAGTTAGAGAGTTATAATCTATTTGCGCAGATGCTTGAGTCGCTCAATCAAGACGTTCTTTCTTTCTTGTTGAGAGCATTTATCCCTATAAAAGAGAATCAACCGAGAAATGCTGTCGCACCGCGTCAAGAACAATCTCGCTTACAGGCTCATCGTAACGATTTGGTTACTAATGGCGAACAGAAGTCTAAAGCACCTGTTATAGCAGATAAGAAAATAGGCAGGAATGATCCATGCCCTTGTGGTAGTGGTCTTAAGTATAAAAACTGTCATGGGAAAGGTTTAGTTTAATTAATTTAAATACACGTTTTATGAATATGGAACTAGCAAAAGTGAAAAAGGCTGTAGAACCAGAAGTTAGTGTAAACGATATAAGTCGTATCTCCGCTCGTACAGTCATTAAAGGTGAAATTTCTTCGGAAAATGATATCCGTGTAGATGGGAAAGTAAATGGAAAGATTTTCTCAAAAGGAAAGATTGTGGTAGGCCCACAAGCAGTGATAGAGGGCGGTTTGGCTTGCACTAATGTGGATTTTCTCGGCACTATGAAGGGAGATATCTATGTTAAGGATCTTCTAACAGTAAAATCTAATGCAACTATAGAAGGAAATATTAATGTAAATAAATTGCAAGTGGAGATGGGGGCTCAAATTAATGGCTCTTGTCATATGATTACATCGGAAGAATTTGAAAAACAACTTTCAAATTTTGTTACTATAGTAGTTCCTGAAAAACCAGCTGCATCGGTTCCTAATAAGAAATAGTTAGGCTACATACTCTATATTCAATATTCTGGATTTTGTCATATTGTAACGTATGTCATAACAGTGGAAAAGTCGCATGTTCTTTTCCCATGTTGTGAAGGTACAATAATCAGAGTTAAATCCTAAGGCGTCTAGCTCAGTGAGCCGGACGCTTTTTATATTTTTATCTAATAAGTGTTTTAGAATGCTATGGTTTTGCTCTAAAATTTTAAGGGTCATATTTCTAAGTTTGATTTTAGTTGCTCTTATATTGTTGTTATAAAAGTCTTTGCATTCCTGGCTGCAGTATTTTTTGTCAATCCTTCCATATATAGGAGAATTACAGTTTAGACAGTGATATTCTTCCTGTTGTTTTAGATTATATTTCATAGTGTTATGATTGTATGTGATGCTAGTTTCCTGCATGAAATAAGATATTGTTTTGAAATGATTCGTCTTTTCTCTTATGGCCCTTTCCGTCATTTTCATCTTTATAATCAGTCGAGTACCTCCAGTGCACTCCTTCTTTCAAAGTCGAAACCATCTCGAAAAATCTTCATAATTAAATACGAAATCCATCTCAAAACAATTTCTAATACTGGATGCAAGATAATTATATATTAGATAAATAGATAGAGTAGGGACTGTTTCTTTCTGTAAAACGAAAATTACTGTATGTGCGAAATATTTTTCACTAATGAAAAGAATGTATAGGAACTAAAAGTTCGTATTTTTTTATTGTTTTTCGTCACAGATGTTGTGAATGTTATTGTTTTTAATAGGACTTTTGCAACGGAAGTTTTGCGGCGCGCAGCGAGACGACCTGGATTAATAAACTATAAACTTCAAAATGGAAAATTTGAATCGTGTTGAACTACGGGGAGTCGTAGGAAATGTTCGAGTTCAAGATGTCTCGGGCAGAAAAGTTTACCGTTTTACATTGGCTACGTCACGTGCTTATAAAGAGAAATCTGGAACGGCTGTGATAGAAACTACTTGGCATCAAGTGGTGGCATGGGCAAGTGATCTTATGCCAGATCTAAGTAAGATTGAGAAAGGTAGTAAATTGTATGTGTGTGGAAGAATTCGTACACAGAAATACACTAATGCTGAGGATGTGGAGAAAACGGTAGTGGAAGTGGTAGCTAATCGTGTAGTATTTGTAGATAGCCAGGAACCGCTTCAATATGAAATGTAATTATTTAATAACTATGAAAACAAAAATTTTAATTTCGGCCCTTATGGGTATAGCCGCTTTAACGGCTTGTAACAAAAAATTATCTGAAACTGAATACAATTTGCATGTGGATGAGGTCTGTGAATTGACGGTTAGAGCGAATAGTGAGCTTGCGGTAAAAGCCACAGGAGGCGTTGACATTATAGGCGCTAATGAAAAGGTTATAAAAAGCTTACAAGTATTCGTGTTCCGAGGAGATTTTCTAGATGCTTATCAAAGGGCAGCAGCGTCTTCATTGTCATTGACTTGTACAGCAGGGGAAAGAATGATTTATGCCATAGTAAATGGCCCAGATTTATCATCGATTTCCAGTAAAACGGCACTTGAGTCGTATATGGTTGATTTGTCGGCAAATGCTGTGAATGCCTTAGTGATGACAGGGTCTAAAACATTGACACTTCCGCAGTCTAAGGCTGTTGATATAGCTGTGGACCGACTAGTTTCAAGGGTAGTTGTTAAGAAGATATCTAGAGATTTCGAATCGAGCTCGCTCGGCGCATTGAAACTGACTATAAAGAAAATGTATCTGTCTGATGCCGCCGGAAATGCAAGCATAGATGCTAAATCATCCCCTTCGAAATGGTATAATATTGCAGGAAAAAGTAATGAACTCACCGCGCTTCTCTCAGATTCTTTGTCGGAAGAAATATCCAATAAGTCGTCTTATTCCACACAACATTACTTCTATACTATGCCTAATGATGCTAAAGCCAAGGCTACTAAATTAATAATCGAAGCGCAACTTGGTGACAAGGTCTTTTATTATCCTATAGCTTTGCCATCCATGGAGGGCAATCATTCATACGAGATTTCGGAGATTGTGATTAAAAGACCAGGAGCCGATACGCCTGACACTCCGGTTACGAGTGATGATGTATCGTTTAGCGTAAGTATAAATGATTGGAGTGTTGTTCCTATTTCGGAGCAAATAATATAATTGCTTTAAGTTATGTGCATTAGAATAGTCTTCTTGTTGTTTGCCTTGTGCTTTGGCTTGTCAGGGTGCAGTATAAAGAGTGATCGGAGTGATTGTCCTGGGCTACTTTATATAGAGATTTCCGGAGGGGATGAGAAAAGGATGTATGCGGAATTATCGGATGGAGAAGACCATAGGACAATGCATATTACGAAAGGCTCTTCTGGAATTGCCGTTGCCGCATTCGAAGTGGAAAAGAATGAAGAATATGAAGCTCGCATTTTAAGTGGTGTGTCTACGGAATGGGATGGAATCATTGAGTTGGGAGCTCAGATGCCACAGCTATATGCATACCATTCGAGTGTGGCATGCGGCTCAGAAGTTAAGGAACTAAAAGTATCGCTAGAAAAACAATTTGCCCGTTTGCATGTAGAGGTGATTGGCCTGGACTGTAAAGTGCGAGTTCGTGGAAATGTAACTGGAGTGGATGTGAAATCACTATCCCCAATTCCAGGCTTATTCTGTGCGGAGGTACTGCCTACCATGGATATGAAAGAAGGCGGATTGTATTTTACTATAGATATACCTAGGCAAATTGATGACAGTTTGATGCTGGAACTGATGGGTAGTGATAATGACTTGTCGCCAGTATATGTTTATAGACTGGGAGATGAATTAAAGAACATGGGAGTGGATTGGGGAATTCCTTCATTGGAAGATGTCCATGTGCGTATAGAATATATTGATAATAAGTTTGAACTGGAAGTTCGGAATTGGGAGATAATTGAACTATGAAAACAACAACCGTGGGGATGGTCTTATTAAGCTTGTTTGTTATTTCTTGTGTTAGGGAGTTTGAAAGCAATGAAAAAGTGGAAGTCATAATAAGTGCCACAGGCAATACCTTTAAAAGTTCTATGCCCGTCGAGGAAGACAAGTTCCTTGATCTTAATGCCTATGTGTATAGTGAAGGCGTATTGTTCTTTGATGGGTATTCTAAAGGGAATACTATTAGTCTTCAAATAGATAGAGGACGAGAATACACTATTTATCTTCTTGCTAATGTTGGGAAAGTGGATCCTCCATACAAAGAGGCTGATTTATCAGAATTGGCGTGTCAATTTGTATATAAATCGGAAGGGGCTCTTCCTATGTGTATGAGTGGAGGAAGAAAGATAAAGGTAGACTCTGGCATTGCTAATTACCGATTCGAAATGGATAGGTTAGTTTCGAAGTATACACTTTACTTAGAAGATATGCTTGAAAATAGTTCTATCAACATCACATCTGCAAGAATTTGCCAAGAGGCGTCAAGTGTAAATCCTTTTTTGCAGTCTAGTAAGGCTACTTCGACTCAGATGGGAGATAGTGCTTCTAAACAGGATCTAAATATACTGAACCAAGGCGGAGGTATAGATTTTTATGTGTTGGAAAATTGTCAAGGCGTTTTACTTGAAGGTAATGAAGATCCTTGGCGAAAAGAACCATCTTCCATACCTGGTAAGGCTTTGTATTGTACTTATATAGAGTTGTCAGGCAATTGGACTACAAATGGTGCAAGTGCTGATATGAATATAAGGCTTTATTTAGGAATGGATAATATTACAGATTTCAATGTGCGACGAAATACAAATATACAAGTGGGGTTATGCGTATCGGATGATGGTATTTTGAAAAGTAGTTGGAAAGTAGGCCTTAGTAACATTAATGATAGCAGGAAACTAGAGTTTGAATATGCTAAAAATGTTGTATTTCAGGAAGATGGCTGGACTCAAGTTCCCCTTGAAGTGTATCCGGAAAATGCTGTTTTTTACGCAGAAATGGAAGGGGATGATATGGAATGTAAAATCTCAGGAGGTAAAGTCTATGTGCGAGGAATATACGATGGGGATTTATATCCAGAGGCGCTATTAAGAGTTTCTTCATGGGATGGCAGGCACGAAAGTTCCACAAGAGTGCAACTTTCCTATAAAAGTGACGCTTTTGATGCCTATGAGGACAGAATTCCTAAATGTTGTGGCGAGTATGGTTATATAACATTAGAGAAGATGGAATATCCGGTGGTTATAAATTTGCCAGGTGGAGTATCATGGAATATAGATAAAGATGATGTACCGAGGTTTCAGAGATTTTATGACTCGAAATCTTTAACCACATTTATATATTCTTCAAACTCTAGAACTTTGCATATTATAAGAGAGGGAAGTGGAGAATCGGCAGAAGTTAAGATCAAATGTTATAAGTCGGAAGCATCTTTCCCTTTGGTGGCTGCTTATTATCCAGAGTTAGGAGTTAATGATGGTTTTGTTTCTGAGGCGGGATGCCATAATGTTACTTCTGATGGAAAGTTTTATGATACTGAATATGTGGCTTCGCTTTTTTATGAAGATGGGACTATCCTACCACTCTATTATTTTAAGATTCCTTCGGAAATAGTAGGGTATTACGGCGAGTCAGATACTCAGGCAGGCAGATATAAGTTGTTCTCAGATATCTATGGACTCCCGTCTTTTTCTGCTACCATACCATCAGGGATGGTGGGGTATGTAAGTGATTATAGTGGAAGTGAGGGCTTATATGAGCTGTTCGATAAGACAGGAAATCTTTATAGGACAAGAGCGTTTGGGCTTGGTGATTTGCCTGAAAATCAATATGAGATTTCCGTTAAACTCCCCAACGCTGATATTGTAGCAAACGGGAAGATGGAGTGTATAAAAGCTTTTCCTTCACAGGGCTTTTTAGGTGAAATCTATAATTATCAAGTAGCGCCAGGCGATCTTCGTAGTTATTCTTCTGCGGTTCCTTTTGATGCAGAAGGCTCTTTTAGGGTACCGCCAGCTTCTTCTTTATGCCAATGGTCCATTCGGCAAACGACCTCAGATATTGATACTTCGCTAGATCAAGCCTTTGCGCAAGGCAGTGTTACTGATTATTGTAAAGCGGCTTCGATAAAAGGGAATAGGCTGAATTTTACACCTATGAATGAAGATATTTTCCCGGCTTGTGGTTCTATGGTGGTAAAGGGGATGGTGACAAATCCGTATAGTCGTAGGTCTTATGTCGGCTATTATCGTTTTGATCTGGTCCTTTTCGTCTCTATTGGCTGCCAATTTGACTTCGTCTATCCCTCTTCACCATATAAGATAGGCTTTTCTTATGTTCCGTTTTGTGAATACTCTACAAAGAAACTTTCTTCGACATGGAATGAACATATGCCGAATTTTTTGCTGGTGCATTCTTCATATAACTCTACCGTATACTATATAAAGGTGCCGGCTTCACCTACTGAAAACCAGTGGTATCAAAGTGGTGATGAATTCAAACCTAACGCTATGATTCAAAATGTTATGCCTATTTTAGCCAATCATAAGGAGTTTTTCGAATTCAAATTCAGCCAATTCTTCTCATCTGGAGTGGAAATGAAGTGTACTCGTAGTGGTTATCAGATTTATCCTGATCCTAACATGAAACTGTATTCCGATGGGCGTATGGGCTATTATCATTTCTATAGACAGTATGATTTGGCAAATATCCCTGCTATAGATTACAATAAGGGCCTCGACAATTATCTCATCGAGGCCGCGTATGGAAATATATAAGTTATTTTTTTTAACGTGATTTTTTAGGATCTTTAAAGAATATGCTAAAGAGTATACCTACTACTAATGCATAAGTAGCAAATATGTACCACGCTTTACTCCATGATGGGGATGCTGCTTTGAATACACATGCATCGACCACAGCTCCAGCTGCAAGTGTCCCTATTGTGGCTCCAAGTCCATTTGTCATGAGCATGAAAAGGCCTTGCGCTGAAGAACGGATATCTTTAGGGGCGTTTTCATTGACATAAAGAGATCCTGAAATGTTGAAAAAGTCGAAGGCTACACCATAGACTATGCAGCTGAGAATAAACAGAAGTACGCCTGGCATGTCAGGAGTCCCTAGTCCGAAGAATCCGAAGCGGAATACCCAAGCGAACATGGCAATAAGCATCACTTTTTTGATGCCAAAACGCTTCATGAAGAACGGAATAAGAAGGATGCAGAGAGTCTCGGAAAGTTGTGAGATTGAAATCAGTGCATTAGAGTTTTTTACAGCGAAGGTGTCTGCGTATTGTGGATTATTTCCGAAAGAGCCTAGGAATGTATTAGCATAGCCGTTGGTGATTTGAAGTGAAGCTCCCAGGAGCATGGAAAAAATGAAGAATACTGCAAATTGCTTGTCTTTAAAAAGAGTAAATGCCTTTAGTCCAAGGCTATCAGCAAGACTTGCTCCTTCTCCTTTTTTAGTCGGACATGCCGGCATAGTAAGAGCATACGCACAGAGAACAAGGCTTATGATGCCGGAGGAAATCAGTTGCGTGTAAGAGTCTTGCATGGCTATTCCATCTACTTTAACGAAGTTAGTAGCCAACATACTAATTATGAAACCTACGGTTCCAAATACTCGTATCGGAGGAAAGTCTTTAACTGGATCCTTTCCTGCTTTCTCCAGTGCATTATACGCAACTGAGTTAACCAGTGCAATAGTAGGCATAAAGAATGCCACACTTATGCTGTATAGTATGAATAATGGTGAAAAAGTTATGGCTGCACCAGCGTTCATACAATACACTCCAGCGCCAATCATTGCTACTCCTGCAAGTCCATGGCACATCGAAAGAACTTTTTGCGCTTGCATTTTTCGGTCGGCTATAATGCCCATAAGAGCTGGCATAAAAATAGATACAATGCCTTGCATGGCAAAAAACCATTTTATTTGAGATCCCATGCCGATTTCTCCCAGGTATCGTCCTAATGAGGTAAGGTATGCTCCCCAAACTGCGAATTCTAGGAAGTTGAGAATGATTAGTTTTAAACTGATGGATGAATTTTTACTCATTATGTTTAATTTTTAGTTTATTTTATGTGCTGCATTGTGTGTCATGGCGTGTATTTCATAATTCACAGAGTGCAAAAATACGAGAATTTGCCGGATTATTGTTATCTTTGGTATATGAAATTTCAAATAGAGCATAAAGACAGCGCTTCTGCGGCACGAACAGGGATTATTACTACCGATCATGGTATTATTCATACTCCTATTTTCATGCCTGTGGGTACTGTGGGGTCTGTTAAGGGCGTATATCATCGCGATTTGAAAAACGATATAAAGGCCGAAATAATACTTGGCAACACATATCATCTTTATCTACGTCCTGGCCTAGATATATTGAGAGCTGCAGGTGGATTACATAAGTTTGAAAGTTGGGATAGACCTATACTTACAGATAGTGGTGGTTTTCAGGTCTTTTCCCTTACATCTATAAGGAAGTTGACAGAAAAAGGTTGCACTTTTCAGTCTCATATAGATGGCTCAAGACATGAATTTACTCCTGAGAATAATGTTGAAACTCAGCGTATTATCGGCGCTGATATTATGATGGCGCTTGACGAATGTTGCCCTGGAGATGCCACGCATGAATATGCGCGAAAATCGCTTGATTTAACGAAAGGATGGCTGGAGCGTTATTCGAAGCATTTCCATGAAACGCAGCCACTTTATGGCTACGATCAGACCTTTTTCCCTATTATACAGGGATGTGTTTATCCTGATTTGCGTAAAGAAGCTGCTGAACATGCTCTGCAGTTTGCACAAAGCGGTATTGCTATAGGTGGATTGGCAGTAGGAGAGCCGACCGAGAAGATGTATGAGGTTTTGGAACTGTTGAACCCTATAATACCTCAGGATAAGGCGCGCTATCTTATGGGAGTGGGAACTCCGGCTAATCTTCTTGAGGGGATTTCGCGTGGTGTGGATATGTTCGATTGTGTGATGCCCACACGAAATGGACGTAATGGGATGCTTTTTACATGGAATGGTATTATGAATATGCGTAATGCTAAGTGGGAGAGTGATTTTTCCGAACTTGATCCTTGCGGAACTTCATTTGTAGATCATACATATTCTAAGGCCTATTTGCGTCATCTTTTTATTGCTGGTGAGTTGTTTGCAGGTATGATAGCTAGTGAACATAATTTAGCATTTTATTTAGATGTAGTTAGGCAGGCTCGTATTCATATCGAGGCTGGGGATTTCGTGACATGGAAAGAATCGGTAATGCCTAAGATTACTTCAAGATTATAATGGAACTGCGGCCTAAAAAACTTGATTGGTATATATTCAAGAGTTTTATACTCACTTTTTTCATCGCGCTGATTTTAATCATCGGGATCGTCATAATCTTCGACATATCTGAGAAGATAGATGATTTTGTGAAAAATGAAGCACCTTTAAAGGAGATAATTGTTAATTATTATCTGAATTTCATTCCCTATTTTATAAACATGTTCAGCCCATTGTTCGTGTTTATTACGGTAGTGTTCTATACATCTAGACAAGCTGCTAATTCTGAGATTATTGCGATTTTATCTAGTGGCATTAGTTATAGGCGTATGCTTATGCCATATATGGCTGCCGCTGCCATAATTACTGGAGTTTCGCTTATGCTTAATCTATATGTCATTCCTCACGCTAATGCTACGAGATTAGATTTCGAGCAGACTTATGTGAAAAAGCGAAGTTCTACAAAGACGCGAAATATACATTATCAGATAGCGCCTGGGGAATTCGTCTATGTGGAATCGTTTAGTCAGTGGAATAAGACAGCATACAAGTTCACCCTTGAAAGTATAAAGGATAATAAACTCGTCAGTAAATTGTCTGCCGAATCGGCGCAATGGGACAGCACGATGGATGGCTGGCGTCTAAGACGTTATACTTTGCGTAATTATACTGATGGGCTTGAAGATAAAGTGGAGAGTGGAGAAAAACTCGATACAGTTATAGCCTTGAAGTTATCAGATTTCTATTTTAATGAAAAGACGGTCCAGACGCTTTCAATAAAAGATCTTAATTCTCTTATTGATACGCAGAAGATGCGTGGCGATTCTAATGTCATGTATGCTGAAATAGAAAAGAATAATCGTTATGCACTTCCATTTTCAGCCTTTATATTGACCATCATGGGCGTTGCTTTGTCATCTAAGAAAAAGCGAGGCGGTATAGGCTGGAATCTGGGACTAGGAATAGGATTGGCATTTACTTATATATTATTTATGCGATTCAGTCAGATGTTCGTATATGCTGGTACTATGTCTGCTACTATAGCATTGTGGCTTCCTAATGTAATATTTGCGATTATAGCTGTATTCTTGTATAAAAAAGCTCCTAAATAGTTATGAAAGTTAAGGTTATGAATAAAGGCGGGAATCCGCTTCCGAAGTATTCTACAGCCCTCTCTGCTGGAATGGATGTAAGGGCTGATATAGAAAGTCCTATTATTTTAGGCTCACTAGAGCGTGTAATTGTTCCTACTGGTTTGTTTGTGGAAATTCCTGCAGGTTATGAGATTCAAGTACGTCCTCGTAGCGGACTTGCAGCAAAACATGGGGTAACCGTGCTTAATAGCCCAGGAACGATAGATGCTGATTATAGAGGAGAATTGAAAGTTATCCTTGTCAATCTTTCTGCAACACCCTTTACGATAGAGCCTTCAGAGAGAATAGCGCAGATAGTTCTTGCACGTCATGAATCCATTGAATGGGAGTCTGTTGAGAGTCTTTCGGAATCAGAGCGAGGAGTCGGAGGATTTGGTAGCACGGGAGTTAAATAGCAGAATAAATAGTCTGGCGAAGATAGCACCTATAAGTGTGCCCACTATTAGTCCCACTAATATGTCACCGAGGAAGTGTTTTCCCACAAACACTCTACTCAATCCTACAAGTATTGCCCATAGTGGAAGTATGATTTTCCATGCTTTTCTATCGAGTAAAATGGATGAAGCAACGGCAAATCCCATGGCGTTGGCAGCGTGAGCAGAGAAAAAGCCATAGGGATGCCTTGTACTAGCTCCAGTGAGCATATGAAGCCCTCTTTCGACAATGTTCTGGTCGTTACATGGTCTAAGTCTATGCGCGTGCAGTTTTATAATGTTGCATAATTGGTCTATGCATAGAATACATAAGGCTATCATTATAACGCTAATAAGCCCCTTTTTCCAACCTAGTTTCCTTATCAGTAAGCCAAGTATTAAAATATATAGCGGAAGCCATATTAGTCTATCACTAAAACAAAGCCATATTTTATCAGAAATGGGGGAGTTAAGTGAATTAATCCATAGTGTAGCATTTTGATCTGCCAATTCCAATTTTTCAAGCAATGACTCCATACATTCATTATTTTTCAAAGATTACTTAGTCCTCCTCGTGCAGTGCTTTCCATAACAGATCCTTCAATTCCTTTAATCCATATCCTGATATGGCGGATATAAATATGTGAGGAAGATCTTTTGGAAGCCCGGGCTCTAGTTCGGATTCTATTTCTTTATCAATAAGGTCGCACTTCGTTATGGCAAGAACTCTTTTTTTATCAAGTAATTCGGGGTTATACATGTTCAATTCCCCTAAAAGGGTGTCATAACAGTTCTGTATACTATCTTCTTCAGCAGAAATCATAAATAGCAGAACTGAATTGCGCTCTATATGTCTTAGGAATCTTATGCCAATGCCTCTTCCTTCGTGCGCACCTTCTATGATACCAGGGATGTCTGCCATCACAAAGGATTTGTCGTTGTAGTACTTAACTATACCCAAATTCGGTTCTAGAGTGGTGAACGCATAGGAGGCTATTTTAGGTTTAGCCGCAGTTATCGCAGATAGTAAGGTGGATTTACCAGCATTTGGAAAACCTACTAGGCCCACATCGGCAAGTAGTTTTAGCTCAAGAATATACCATCCTTCTACGCCGTCTTCTCCTGGTTGGGCAAATCGTGGTGTTTGCAGTGTCGGTGTTTTAAAGTTGTTATTGCCAAGACCACCTCGACCTCCTGGGCATAAGACGCGCTCTTCTCCTGGGGTGACCAATTCGAAAAGAACCTCTCCTGTTTCAGCGTTTTTGACTACGGTTCCTACTGGAACTGGAAGTATGATGTTAGCTCCATTTTTCCCATGTCTTAGTCCGCCACTTCCACTTCCACCATCTTCCGCTATGATGTGCTTACGATATTTAAGATGAATGAGTGTCCAGAATTGTGGGTCTGCTTTTAGAATTATACTTCCTCCGTTCCCTCCATCTCCACCATCGGGACCTCCTTTGGGAACGTATTTAGCTCTATATAAATGCATTGAGCCTGCTCCTCCATGCCCGGAGTGGCAAAAGATCTTCACGTAGTCTATAAAGTTGCTGTCTGCCATAATTCTTTATCTCTCAATTAAATAAGTGGTCCTTGACGACCATTTTCGACCTCCGAGTAACAACGGAGTAACAAAAGTTTCTCTCCTCGTAACTTACCATTTGAGGTCAATGAACTTTTTGTTTGAAAGCAGCATTTTTTGCTTTCAAAGGTGCAAAGATAGCGAAAGTTTGGGAAAGAACAGGCGTGTTATTATATGAGTTTTCACTGGATTTACTACTATAAAGTGTTAATAAGACGTAGTAATACTTCGCGAAAACGTGCTATATGGTGCCATCAATGATTCTGTGGTTGACATCTATGGTGATATTAAGAGTTTTATGACCATCTTTTCTCATATATCTCCCCCAGGAGATTCTATTGAATATATACAGGTTTGTTATTTAACTAGAGAAGACTATGGAAAAAAAGAGATTGATATTGTAAAGGCTGACGCATGTTTTTGAGAGAGTAGGGTTACATTATGCCCGAAGTTTTTACGAGATCCTCAAATATGCAGACTATTTATTTGGCACAATGTAGGATTTATTTTATTTTTGTTTTGTGTTGCAAATTCCTATGGCTGTGGAAAATAATAAATACATTGAGTTATCTGCTCTTCAAAACCAGATAAAAAATCGCATCGGTTTCCTCGAATCTTGGGTTCGAGTAGAAATCGAATCTCATCGTGAGGTGAATGGACATCATTATTTGAATGTCCTTGAAAAGACTCCAGATGGAGTGATTGCGGCAAAGGCAAGTGCTAGAATCTGGAAATCGAAAGCTTCAATTATCGATGATTTTACACGTATTACAGGGAAAGAACTTGTGACAGGTATTGCTATCGTTGTAAAAGTTACTGTGGACTATCACGCTCAATATGGACTTGCTTTAAATATTATAGATATTGATCCGAGTTATTCCATAGGACAAAGGGAACTGGAGAAAAAGGAAACCATTAAGAAACTTACTGATGCTTGTCTGATTGACAAACAGAAAGGGCTTGAACTTCCTTATTTACCATCGTCTATTGCAGTTATATCTTCTCAAGATGCAGCTGGATATGGCGACTTTATGAAACATATTGATTCGAATCCTAAGAAATTCAAATTCCGCTGTACGCTATTTCATTCATTAATGCAAGGTGACAATGCGCCTTCTATGATAATTCGTAAGTTAAATGAAATCAAGCACGCAGGAAATTTTAATGTGGTCCTGATCTTGAGAGGTGGTGGAGCGGAATCTGATATGTTTTGTTTTGATGACTACGGATTGTGTAAGTCAATAGCGGAATTCCCTATACCAGTCTTAACAGCGATTGGCCATGAAAGGGATTATCATGTTGCAGACATGGTGGCTCATAGCTATTTTAAGACTCCGACTGCTTTGGCCGACAGGTTAATAGATTGGGCTTTGAATGTTGAGACAGAAATGGCCAATGCTTTAACTAGCCTTCAAAATGCGCTGAAAGAAAGGTTAATTCGTGAAGAATCTAGTATTAGTGACATTTTTGGTAATGTGAAATATTACCTATCTGATCGTGTTAACGTGATGTCAACAGAAATAGACTCTCTCTTTAGTTCCATTTCTGGCAAGTTGGCTCTTAGAGTCGAAAATATGACAACTAACATTGATGCTTATGTAAATAGCATCGTTTCAAATACAACTCAACAGATAGGACGAAATAACAGTAAAGTCTCTTTAATGTTAAATGATATTTATCACTGTGTAGGGAAGAAAATTGAGTTAAATGAAGGAATCATTCGTGAGTTATTATTAGCCATTGTGAATGCGTCCTATAATAAAATTAATATTGCTGAGAATGATGTTGATAGGACAGTTTCAACGATACAATTTGCCTTCAATACCACTTTGAATATGTGGGACACTCAAATAGCAATGCTCAATGCTGGAATAAATTCTGCTGATCCGCGTGGTATATTGCGACAGGGGTATGTTTTAGCTGTAGACAAGAATGGTTCAATTTTAAAGAATGTCAATGCTAAAAATAAGGGTGACGATTTTTCTGTCCGGTTTAGTGATGGATTATGGGACTGCACGATCAATGATATTAAAATAAATAAATAGAATAGTTATGACTAATCAAGAGTACATCCAAAAAGTTGCAAGGTTAAAAGAGATAGAGGAAATTGTAAAAAACCCTGAATCTAGTTTAGACAAAATCGATGATCTTATCGAAGAAACGAAACAGATTGTTACGTCTTGCTATGGGTATACAAGAGGTTTGAAATCCAAGGTCGAATCACTTAATAAGGTGAACATGAATGACCTTGAAGAAGATGATGAAGTATCGCAGCATCAATCGTCTAGGTATACGCCCGATGATGATCCTGACAATCTGCCTTTTTAATGGTTACTTAATTACAAAGGAAAGAAAAAGGGGCTTGACTAAAACTTTTTAGTCAGCCCCATTTTGGAGCGGTGCGGAAGGGACTCGAACCCTCGACCTCCGGCGTGACAGGCCGGCATTCTAACCAGCTGAACTACCGCACCAATACTGGTTGCTTTCTACCGGAAAGCGGATGCAAAGATACGCTAAAAATTCGGTTTTGCAAATTTTTAAAGAAAAATTTCTAAAAAATTCTTCTTGTTTTCGATGTCAAGGCATGGAGTCTTTTAGAGATATTGGCCCAATACTTCTAAACACGTTTTAAAACTTTCAATAAGGATGGTGAAAGTAAGGTAGTTATCAATACAAGTACCCATAGATTGCCCGTTAAAGGATTGTAGGCGGCAAGAAGTTCTCCGATAAGCCTAACCAGTACATGTTCTCGTAATCCGCCATTAAGTATTGCCAAAGGGATAAAGCCAAACAATAAGAAGCTGTTTTGAAATGTTTCATCTTTGTCATCAGTCGGGTACCTCCAGTATACTCCTTCTTTCAAAGTCGAAACTGTCTCGAAAAATTCTCATAACTAAATTCGATAACCATTTCAAAACAGCTTCTAAGGATTTTTATTAATTTTGCGTAGATTCGAAAGAAATAAGAATATGCCAGATACGAATTTATATGATAGTTTTGAAGCCACTCTGCAGAGCGGACTTATAAAGGTCTGTCAAAGTTATGGTTATCTTAAAGATGGACTTATGGAAAGTCCGGATATAGAAGCTAAATGGGATGACTACATTAGAGATTATGTCTCAGATGCCGTGACTAATTTTAATGAATATCCGCAGGCAGCCCTTTCGTGGGCAGGGTTTTTAGGTATGGGCGTTGCTTATGCGTGGGATAAGGATTGGAAAGAATATGGCGATAAACCATACACTTTTTATTATGGATCACGTAAATGGGACGATATGGATGAACATATTCTAAATGAAATTGTAAATTATCCTCAAGATCAACGGAAGAAACTTTACGATCTTATGGACAGCATGGCGACTGCATGTCTTGGCCTGATAAGGCATCAAGGGATAGAGGCTCAAACAGCAGATGGGTTTTACTGTCTTGTTAGAGCATTCACTGTTTTTTATAGAATAGGGGCATCGTTGGAGTTGGAACGATTGGCATATAAGAAGGTATTTATATCATGAAAATTTGTGTGGGATTATCAGGAGGAGTAGATTCAAGTGTGGCGGCTTTGCTATTAAAAAGGCAGGGTTACGATGTGTTCGCTATGTTTATGCAGAATTGGCATGACACAGAAGGCACTCTGCACGGCGACTGCGAATGGGAGGAAGACAAGTTCGTGGCAGAAATGGTGGCAAGGAAGATTGGCATACCATTTTATTTTGTGGATCTTAGCGCTCAGTATCGGCAGCGTGTCGTGGATTATATGTTTAGTGAATATGAAGCTGGGCGTACCCCTAATCCGGATGTACTATGTAACCGTGAAATTAAGTTCGATGCCTTTTTTCAAGCGGCGAAAAAGCTTGGGGCTACACATGTGGCGACTGGTCACTACTGCCGTAAACGCGAGAATCAGGATGGTACTTTCAGCCTTTTGGAGGGAGTGGATCCTGAAAAAGATCAGAGTTATTTTTTATGCCAATTATCCCAGACACAATTGGCTGCGGCGCTTTTCCCTATAGGGGATTTGTGTAAAGACCAGGTTCGACAGATAGCCCTTGAGGCGGATTTGCCATCTGCTAAGAAGAAGGACTCACAAGGCATTTGCTTCGTGGGAAAAGTGGATTTGCCTGTCTTTTTGCAACAGAAACTGAAAAGTGTACAAGGTGATATCATAGAAGTTTTCGATAATTTCTATGAAGACAACTACCTCTTTCAAGAGCAGTGCAGTGAACTGGCGGAGGTGAAGATGCTTTTGGCCAATGCTCATCCAGATCTTATCTCGGATGAAAGTCTTGAGTTATTGAGTCGTCCTATTACTTATGAAAGTATAGTTTTCGAGACGGAAACCTATAGAAGTGGTCATAAACATATAAAGAAAACCAGGAATAAGGCTAATCCATGGGGTGTTGTCGCTGGAACACATGATGGCGCACAGTTTTTTACCTTAGGTCAGCGAAAAGGACTTAGAGTTGGTGGTCATGCTGAAGCTTTATTCGTGATAGGAACTGATGTACAGGCTAATAAAGTTTATGTCGGTGAGGGTGAACATCATAAGGGACTTTATCGGAGCGTGATGCGCTTGTCTTTGGAGGATTTGCATTATATACGCCCTTGTTTTGAACTTTCTGAAGGGCAGGTAGAAAGAGCTCGCGTACGTATTAGGTATAGACAACCTTTACAAAATGCTACCTTACTTAGACGTAAATCAGCTCTTTATGTGATTTTTGATGAGCCTCAGCGCAGTATTACCCCAGGCCAATTCGCTGCTGTCTATTTAAGTGAACAGGCAGCTGGGAAGAGTTCTACGGATCCGCAAGATGTTCAGGCGCCTGAATTAATGCTTTCATCTGTAATCGAGTAGTTTTATAAAATATAATAATATGAAGGAATTAAATATAGCGCTGGTGGCGCATGATGGAAGAAAAGAAGAACTTCTATCTTGGGTGAAGTTCAATGCTGATACTTTGAAAAAGCATAATCTATTTGCGACCGGTACTACAGGACGACTTATTGAAGAGTTGGTGGTCGATGTAGATGGAAAGCCAGAGTATCCTTTTAGAGGGAAGGTGACAAAACTTCTTTCAGGTCCACTAGGAGGCGATCAGCAGATAGGCTCTCTAATCGCTGAACAGAAGATAGGAATGCTTATATTTTTCTGTGATAATCTTATCGTGCAGGGACATCAGAATGATGTGTCAGCGCTTTCGCGTCTGGCAGCCTTGTATAATATAGCTTTCGCTATGAATCGCACGACGGCAGATATGCTATTGACTTCACCTCTTCTGGATGATCCTAAGTATTCTATTGTGCTTCCAGAATGCATTGAAAACTACGCACATAGAAAATTGAAGTAGTTAATAAGCCTTCGAGAGAAATTTGATGTAGTCTGTTCATTTACGATTCAATCAGATTCTAGTTAATTAAGAATAAAGGGATGAAATCCATTAGAGAAATATATAGAATAGGGAAGGGGCCGTCAAGTAGTCATACTATGGGTCCCCATCAGGCATCCAAAATTTATTTGGCACATCATAGCGATGCGCATAGATTTCATGTGAAGTTATATGGATCTCTGGCTGCAACGGGGAAAGGGCACCTAACTGATGTGGCCATTAACGATGTGCTTTCTCCAGTGGGCCCTGTGGAAATCGAGTGGCTACCTAAAATATTTCTTCCTGCTCATCCTAATGCTATGAGTATAGCCACAGTTGAAGACGATGGAACTCTTCGTGACGAATGGACTTTTTATAGCATAGGTGGCGGAGCGATACGTTGTGAACAACTCCCATCTGTTGAAACTCCAGATATCTATCCATTGAACACTATGACTGAACTTCTAGAGTGGTGTAATAGAAATGGAAAAGCTTATTGGGAGTATGTTGAAGAGATAGAAGATGGTGATATAAATAATTATCTTGCAGATGTATGGGAGAGTATGCAGGCCTCCATCGAAAGGGGACTTGATCGAGAAGGCGTCTTGCCAGGCCCACTGCATCTACGTCGTAAAGCAGCCTCGTATTTTATTAGGGCCGAAGGTTATAAAGATGTGCTTCGCACCAGAGGTCTTATATTCGCGTATGCATTGGCAGTGAGTGAAGAGAATGCTTCTGGTGGCACAATAGTTACTGCTCCCACATGCGGTTCATGTGGAGTCTTGCCGAGTGTGCTGTATCATCTTAAAAAGGTGTATGATTTCAGTGATAATCGTATTATACGCTCTCTTGCTACGGCTGCTCTTGTGGGAAATGTTGTAAAGACCAATGCTTCCATCTCTGGTGCTGAGGTAGGATGTCAAGGGGAAGTAGGCGTAGCGTGTGCTATGACTGCTGCAGCTGCTAATCAGTTAATGGGTGGAACCCCTGCTCAGATAGAATATGCTGCTGAAATGGGCCTTGAACATCATCTTGGAATGACATGCGACCCTGTATGCGGCCTTGTTCAAATTCCTTGCATAGAGCGTAATGCCTATGCTGCAGCCCGTGCTCTTGATGCCAATATTTATGCTTCCTATACGGATGGACTTCATCGTGTGTCCTTTGATCAGGTAGTTAGTGTGATGAAACAGACAGGAAAAGATCTGCCGTCCCTTTATAAGGAGACGGCAGAAGGTGGACTTTCAAAAATCTGGAAGTAAATATTATTCGGCTTCTTTTATAGTAAATACCATAGTGTTCAGGTATTTGACATCTGTCCCTGTTACTCCTATAGCATAACCTGTAACGGTGATTTTCTTGTTTTCGAAGTCTTTAACGCCTAGGTCATTGTTAGGATATGCAATATATCCCATAACATCAGTTCCTTCAACGGCTATGTTATGGTGCCATTGATAGTATTGGTCGCGGCTTGCTGTCATATCTCCTGTGTATGTGATGAATTTGATACAAGGATCCTGAACATATGTATCGAAATCAGCAGCCTTGAACTCTACTGGCTCAGGGTCTGTAACTGTGGTGGTTCCAGTTTTTGTTACGACTGAGCTTTCCCCGAACTGTTTCATTCCACCATATGTGGTGGTAACACCTTCAAGAGTAATGACATCTCCCTTTGATAGGCCATGCTTTTTCTTGAATGTGAGGATAATCCCTGTGTCGTCCTTTACAAGGAAGCCTTTATAGTGTGTACCTATGACTGTGCCTTGTATTTTATAGGTTTCCTGTAGAGGAGAGTTCAAAACTTCTTCGATAGTGCTGAATTTGACTTCTTCTTCCTTTCCGAACTCTATCAATTCACCACCTTCGCCTTCGGTAAGAAGTACATCGTCAAGTCTATTTACACTGCTTATTTTAGCGACAAACTTGATGTAGAGATTGTTGGTGCCTTCTGGCAAAGTAAAGTTTGCAGTGGCTAGTCTCCAGTTTCCAGCTACATCTTCCACTCCTGAGAAATCGTAGTCGAGAGCTTGTGACCAAGTCTGACCATCCGCTGAGAGTCTAACCTCGAAATCTGGACGTATGAAAGTGTTGGTGCCACCTTGAGAGTAGCGCTGTGCTCCGAATTGTAGCTTAAGATTTCGTGAATTAACAGCTATGTTCTCTATAGTGAAGTAGTTAGGCGCTGTGCTGAAGAATATGTTGTTTTTTCCTGAGCCGTCATATTCAGAAAGATATCCTTTAGATGACTGGTTTGTGCGTGCTGACATGCTTTTGAATGAATAAGTTACACTTGAAGCACCACTTCCTTTTTCATTTTTCCAACCATCGAACTGGTCAAGGTAGGGCCATGAGCCTCCATCGCCATATGTCTGAGTGGCAAGATCTTTATCGAATGTGTTGTAGTATATTGCTCCTTGAGGCACATCTTCTTCATATACTCCGTGGTCTTCCACATTGACGGGAATGGTGTAAAGATAAGATTTATACGCTCCGAATGCCCATCCGGTTATGGTTACATTGTGTCCGGCATAGGCTTTTTTGAACTCATCGCTCATGTAGTCGAGGCTTCCAGTATAAGAAGTCTTTTCAAGTTCTACATTTGTATAGTTGCCTGAAAGAAGAATAGTACCAGTATAACTTACATATTCTATTTTAGGGTCTTTCATGTAGCTATCTATATCTTCTACAGAAAGAGTACGACTTTGAGGATATGTAACTTCCTTTTCACCAGTCTTTTCAAGAGAGCATCCAGAGCCGAACTGAAGAAGTCCGTTTCTAGTAGCTGTAGATCCACTTACGGTCACTATATCACCAGCTTTAAGTCCATGAGGCTCACCATAAAAGGCATAAATGTGTTCGCCGTCTTGTTCCAAAAGCACTCCATTTGTGTTAGCTCCGACTATTAAGGCTCCTTTGATTTCAAAGTTTGAACCTACTTCTGCGGCAAGCACATCTTTGATGGTAGGACCTTGATCCGAGGGTGTGTCTGGTTTTTCGGGGTTAACAGTTTTCTCGTTACAGGAAACGAGCATCAGGCAGATCGATGCTGCCCAAGTCAAGAATTTAAAAGTTTTTCTCATATTTTTAAGATAAAAGTGCACTACTAACCGCGCGCAAAGGTAAGAAAATCTTTTTATCTTTATGGAGTCATTTAGAGAAATATTTAATGAAAAAACAGCAAATAATCACCGTCGGACGGGATTTTGATACTATTTATTTAGGTATAAAAGAGTTCCGGCCACAGGAAATACATCTTCTGGTAACGAAAGAAAGCCAGCCACTTTGTGCTCCATTAGTTTCACTGATAAAAGACAAGTTGGAAGTCAGGGAATACTTGGTAGAACCTTATGATGTTGAAAGTATTTCGCGGTTATGCGAAATTATATTGGCCGAAAATAAGGGAGATGAGTTTATTTTTAACCTATCGGAAGGTACGAAGATTATGGCTCTATCTGCTGGTAAGGTAGCGCGAGAACATGGGTGCAGGGCTATTTATATTACGCAGGATGGGTACTGGATTGACACTATAGATTATGTCCGTAAACCGCTTAAAAGTTCTATAAGTAATGAGGATTATTTGCGGCTTTATGGCGGTAGCGTACGAGAGTTTGAAGATGTGGCGGCGCTAAAAAGTCTTGATGTGAACGCAGCTTATTATGTTAAGAAATTCATTGAAAGATACTATGACATATATCGGATGGCTAAATCGTGGTTCCGACGACTCGATCTTCCTAAGTGTGGAAATTATTATTTTAAGGGGCGACTACCTAATGGTTGCGAAATCGAAACGCAGAGTGGCACTTTGAGCATTTATCGCGGGTTTGAGGTCTTTTTTGATTCTGCATGCCGAAGATGCTGTGAGTTAATGTTTCTAGGGCGATGGTGGGAAGTGGTAGTGGCAGATGTAGTGGCAGATTGGCATAGAGAACAGGATAAGAAAGGAGCGATTTGGCACGATGTCATCTTTAATGAGCAAAGTGGCAATGCTGTTAAAAATGAGGTGGATCTGCTAGTTAATGATAAGCAGCGTCTATTGCTGATAGAATGCAAGTCTGGAGAGGTCTTATCATCGGATGTGTTCAAAATGGACAGCGTCCGTCGTACTTACGCTGGTAATAATTCTAAGGCATTGCTAGTAAGTTATCTTCCTTTGCCATTATCGATAAAAGAAAAGTGTAGAGACTTAGGCATCTATTATTTCGCTCCAGAATATATGGCGGAACGCTCTAAGCATATAGAAAAACTACCTCAATGGCTGGATAATATCGTGAAGATGCACGAATTATAGCATTGTCACAAATTAATACGCCCTCAATGTCATTATACCATAAGTACCCTGCACCATTTTAGAAAATCTTTCTGAAATGACTGAAAAGGACCATGAAACAGCTTTAAACGGCCGTGGGTTTAGATGCTTCGTGACGCTGTATGGCGGCCTTTACTAATGCAGTGAAGATAGGAGAAGGCTTTTCAGGAGTACTTTTATACTCAGGGTGGAATTGGACTCCGATAAAGAAAGGGTGGGTGGGTAGTTCGACTATTTCCACGAGTCCAGTCTGTGGATTGTGTCCACTGGCGATTAGACCTGCTTTTTCGAATTCGCTGAGGTAATCCGAATTAAATTCGTAACGATGGCGGTGCCTTTCAGAAATCATATCGCTTCCATATATTTTATAGGCCAATGACCCCATTTTCAGCTTGCAGTCGTATGCGCCAAGCCGCATGGTTCCTCCTTTTATGGTCGTGGATTTCTGGTCTTCCATTAGATTTATCACTGGGTGTGTAGTGTCTGGCCGCACTTCGGTAGAAGCTGCATCCTGGTATCCCAGCACATCTCTAGCGTATTCTACTACAGCCATTTGCATACCAAGGCATATTCCCAAGAAAGGAATTCCATTTTCCCTGGCATATTTAATGGCGGCAATTTTCCCTTCCAATCCTCTTTCTCCAAAGCCTGGGGCGACAAGTAGTCCGTCCATGTTTTTAAGCAGTTTTTCGGAGTTCTCATCGCTTATGTGCTCACTTTGAATTGTGTGAACTTTTACTTTACATTCAACGGCTGCACCTGCATGAATAAATGATTCTTGGATGGATTTGTAGGCGTCTTGAAGTTCGGTATATTTACCTACGAGGGCTATATTCACTTCATGCTGTGGATGTCTAAGCCTTTTTAAAAAAGCATTCCATTTCGTGAGATCCGGATCTGGCGCTGATATATGCAAATGATTAAGAACCATATCATCCAGCCCTTCTTCATGCATATTTAGAGGTACTTGGTAGATAGACCAGGCATCTATGGACTGAACTACATGTCCTGGCTTGACATTGCAAAATAGAGCCACCTTTCTTCTAATTTCCGGGGTGAGAGGGTGTTCGGTTCGGCAAACGATAATATCCGGCTGCACGCCAGACTGTTGAAGCATCTGGACAGAGTGCTGTGTGGGCTTGGTCTTTAGCTCTTTAGCAGCATTCAGGTATGGAACTAGAGTAAGGTGAATGGAGACACAATCTTCTTCTGGAAGTTCCCATTGTAACTGTCTTACGGCTTCGACAAATGGTTGAGATTCCATATCGCCTACAGTTCCGCCTATTTCGGTAATGATGACATCGTATTGGCCGGTGCGACCAAGAAGCATCATTCTTCTTTTGATTTCATCCGTTATGTGCGGGACTATCTGTACAGTTTTGCCAAGGTAAGCCCCTTCGCGTTCTTTCGTAATGACAGTGTTGTAGATCTTGCCGGTGGTGACATTGTTGGCCTTTGATGTATTAACACCCAGGAACCTTTCATAGTGGCCTAAGTCAAGGTCTGTTTCTGCTCCATCTTCAGTTACATAGCACTCTCCATGTTCGTAGGGATTTAGGGTGCCAGGGTCTATGTTTATGTAAGGGTCGAATTTTTGGATGGTGACCCTAAGCCCTCTCGATTGAAGTAATTTAGCAAGTGATGCAGCGATTATGCCTTTTCCAAGTGACGAAGCCACTCCGCCGGTTACAAAGATGTATTTCGTATTCATTCTCGTTAATGTAAATCCGGGCTGCAAATATAGAAAATTATTATATTTGCACTTCTAAAAAAATTAAAAAATATGAGAAAGTTTTTTTATTTGTGCGCTTGTGTCGCTGCTCTAATGCTTACTTGCGGATGCGGTAAGGAGAACAAAAAAGACGATGAAAAAGGTGGTCTAACTAAGATGACTTGGGCTGAATTAGTGAAGGAGCATTCTTTCCTTGAGGGATTCCCAGTATTCGATGGCGAGGTGGAAAATTACCTATACAAAGACTTAGGCGGAGGACTTCTCACAGTTACCTTCTTTGACTATAGTTGCGATGAATCAGTAGCCACATCTTACTATGCTAAATTCGATGCGGAAGGGTATAAAAAGAGTGAAAGCTCTAACATATACAGAAAGACTAAAGATGGTTATGATTACACCTTTACTGGCAGTTATGCTAATGAAAATTTCGCATTGAGTTTTTCTGTAGAGCCTAGATAGTTATAAGATTGGGCATGAAGACGATAAGAGTTGTAGCTGCTATTATAGTAAGTGAGGGAAAAGTGTTCGCAACCCAAAGAGGATATGGCGAGTTTAAAGATTGGTGGGAGTTCCCTGGTGGAAAGATAGAAGAAGGGGAGAGTGCCCGATTGGCCCTAAAAAGAGAGATCCTTGAGGAATTGGACACGCAGGTGCATGTAGGGGAGCTTGTGGATACTATAGAGTGGGACTACCCGTCGTTTCACCTGTCGATGGATTGTTTTATGTGTACATTGGCAGGGGCTGCGCCTCATCTTTTAGAGCATGAAGCAGCTTGCTGGCTGGATTCGGGCCAACTATATAGCGTTCAGTGGCTTCCTGCGGATCGTTTGCTACTTCCTAAAATCGAGAAAATTTTAGAGCAGAGATGAAAATCACATCGGATTACGCTGCTTGCCAATTCGATTATTTTAACCATTTGTGCTTTGATGGCTCGCTTCTGCGTATCCCCATAGTGCTTTCAAGGGCTTCTTCCTATCTTGGAAAGTTATGTTATAAAGTCGATCGGCATCCTTTTAGAGATGCTAGAAATCGTGATTTTTCGATCAGGCTAAGTTCTGCTTTTGACTTGACGGAAAGTCAATGGCAGGATGTGATCATTCATGAGATGATCCATTACTATATAGCCTTTAATCATATTAAAGACACATCGTCCCATGGTGTGCAGTTTCGGCGTATTATGGGGCGTATTAATAGTCTTTATGGGCGTAATATAGAGGTTAGTCATAAGGTTTCGCTTAATTCCATTCATGTAGAAAATAATGTAGTTAGAACTCATTTTGTATGCGTTTCCACATTTTATGATGGGGAAAAAGGAGTGACAGTGTGCTCTGCCACTATGCAGAAAGAAATAGATGCTGGCTTGCCAGAATGTTATTCGCTTCGTGAGCGAAAATGGTATATTTCGTTCGATGTGTATTTTAATCGATTCCCACATTCAAGACTTCCTCGGATATATAGCGTCGATGAAAAGGAACTGGAAGAACATCTAAAAGATGGTATAGAAGTGTGGGGATGATAGTGGTCTCTTTGTGTCTTATCATTATGCAGTTGCGATAGTGTTGGAGCTGTATTTTACGGCATCGTTTTTGTGAGATATTGATACTGAAATATTTATAACTCATAAAAACACTAAGACAATGGAACGCATTTCTAAAATTTTGGTTCTAATGTCCCTTATGACATTGTTCCCTCTGTGTGTGCGTGCAGGTGAAGTGGATAACACTCCCGTTGGTTCTTTAGATCTTTCACGCTATCTTGGAAACTGGTATGAGATCGCGCGTTTCGATCATTCTTTTGAGCGTGGGATGAGTAGGGTTATGGCCGAGTATCGCTTGCGAAGCGATGGCAAGGTCGATGTGATTAATTCTGGGTGGAAGGAAGGCAAATTCAAGCAGACAAAGGGTAAGGCAAAGCAACCAGACCCGGATAGGAATCCCGCACTGCTTAAAGTTTCGTTCTTCCTTTTCTTTTATTCTGACTATAGGGTACTTATGCTCTCGGACGACTACAGCGTCGCTTTAGTGGGAAGTTCGTCGGATAAGTATCTTTGGATTTTATCACGCACGCCTAATTTGCCTAAGACTACATTAAATGCTGTATTGGATGAGGCCAAGCGAAGGGGATACGACACCTCAAAGCTGATATGGGTGGAGCAGAAGTAGTTAGCAGGTGATAAATGGGGCGAATATGGAAGCTCCGATGACAGTAAGAATACCACTTACTACTATTGAAAGACTGCTCATCGCTCCTTCTACTGCTCCCATTTCCATAGCTTTTGCTGTGCCTACTGCATGAGATGACGAGCCTATCGCTATACCCTTTGCGATAGGCTCGTTAATGTGAAGAATGCTAAGGAACTTTTCAGCGAATATATTGCCCAAGACTCCAGTAATGATTATGGATACAACAGTAACTGGAACATAACCGCCAAGTTCTTCACTCACTCCTAGGCCAATGGCGGTAGTGATTGATTTGGGCAGAAAAGTTACATATTCCGCATGGCTCAGATGAAACAATAGGGCCAGTAGCAAGACACAGATAAGGCTGGATAGTACACCTGCGCTTATGCCGGCAATGACTGCTTTCCAATTTTTCTTAAGAAGTTCAACTTGTTGATACAATGGTACTGCAAGACAGATTGTGGCAGGTGTAAGCAGATAGTTGATGATCTCTGCTCCCTTTGTATAACTTTGATAACTAATTTTGAAAAGTGAAAGAACGGCAATCACTAAAATAATGGACACTAACAGAGGGTTCGCAAGTGAGCATCTGGTCTTTTTCTTTAGCCAAATGCCAAACATATAGGAGGAGAGGCTTATGAAAACTCCGAAAAATACTGATGATTCTAACAGCTGTGACATAGTCTATGATTCCGTTTCGCCAGAGTGCTTTTTTTCTTTACGTATAACTAATTGGGTAATGGCGCCAGAAACTCCCATTACGACAAAAGTACTTACGATGGTAATGAGTGCATAGACTCCAATCGAGGATTTTACTGCACCCCATGACTCCATAAGTCCTACAGCCGCAGGGATGAACATTATTGGCATGGCTGTGATTAGAAATGAACTTACTTCACGTATTTGGCTAACTTTTAGTAATTTGGATTCGAGCGCTATGAATAATAAGACAATTCCGTATATGCTTGCAGGAATCGGAAGTGGAATTATCCAATGCAGTAGCTCACCTAAAAATGCGAATAATACTATGATTAAAAACTGTATGATGTATTTCATGTTTTTTTGAAGAGAAAGTGTACCGGGCGGGGTACACGACTGATGAGAAAATGAATATAGACTAAAATTATTTTTAAGATAATCAGTAATTAGGTAGAGAATGCTTTAATTCTAATGCTTCTGCGTAAGTCTGTATTAGTTTCGCAGTCTTCGAGGCTCCTAATCGACAGACGTCGAGGCAGATGTCATAATCTGGAGCATTTCCCCATCTAAGCCCGGTGTAAAACTTATGGTAGGCAACTCTCTGGTCATCGGTGTTATGTACGAATTCTTCAGCATCGGAACGAGATAGCCCCTCTAAGGCCATTATATGCGCGATTCTTAATTCTGCTTTTCCATGCAGAAAAACAGAAACAAGGTCATCTCTGTCTTTAAAAATGAAGTTGCCGCACCTTCCTATGAGAACGCAATCGTCTTCTCCTACTATGCTTTTAAATGCTTTGCAGAATTTATCCTGGATATCTTCCAATTCTACGGAAAGAGTAATCGATGACATCAGTTCATCGACAGGTCGTTCCTCAAAAAAGTCTTCCATACTGGAGAGCATGCCCTTTTCGCGTGCTGCCTGTAGTAATGATTTTCTTGTGTAAAGAGGTATGCCATAGTGCTTTGAAAGAATTTCTCCTACTTCAAGCGCACCGCACCCACATTGTCTTGCTATTGTGATAATCATGATTGGCTTGGTTGTTATCTTTGTATAGGTTTATTTGTAATAATAAAATACTCTTTCTCATTTTGTCCATGGAGAAGTCGTTCTGTCGGATGAATAGTCCAATTTACTTAGTTTGTCCTATAATATGGCCTTTTCTCGGATAAAAGGTTCAATATCGTTGTTTTGTCCGAGGAGAAGTCGTTTTATCGGACAAAATGGCATTATTGTTTTCTGTCTCTCGATCCTTTCACCATGAAAGGATAGTCCCTTAATCATATAATTCAAATGTTTCGGAACGCAAATATAATGTGTTCAATCGTATTTTCAATTTCCTTTTTGAAAAGGACTCAGTCGTATACATTCAACCGTGACAAGGTTAACTTCAATTCCGCAAACTTTCAAAAGTTTTTGACGCTTTGAGTCGAAAATGGACGATATTATGATAACTAGCATTAAGTTAGAGAAATAACAGTTTTTTCTTTGAGATATGAAAACGGGAGGTGAGTCCAACCGAGGGTTCTAGCAGGCGAAGTTGCGTATAACGCCTTTTGACTGCTTTTCAAGGCTGGAGATGATGCGCTCAAGCGTGTTTTTTGATGGAATTTGACATTGGTGTTGGCATCCCTGTTCTCGACTCCAATGATAAGACCACCGACCGAGGCTATGCAGGGAAAGTATCTGTCAGCGGAAGTTATCATCTCAGATGTTAATGTGAGTCTTTTCACATAAATTGTCCAGTTTTCGGTGGTCATATCAACCTTGGAATATCCTAAAATCCGATGCGCCCGATTAATATTTGATAATCAAAATTTTATTCGTATTTCTACACAAATATGTAACATTTCATCTAATAGCACTATTCTTTCTTACTCTCACTCTAAAATGTCATGGGGGTAGAAATTATGCCTGCATGTAATGAAATGTTCTCTGTTTGTGGAATAAGACGAGGAGTGTGTTTGCGCACATTTCTTCTAAAAGCCATGACTAACTTTCGCATTTCGATTGGCAGATACTCTAATGCTTTCTTTCGCACAGAGTTAGGAATTGGCCAAATCACTTCCGCAATAGAGCCCACTATGGCTCCGAGTGTGTCTGCGTCTGCCCCTAAAGAAACTGCGCGACGAATCGCGTCTATAAAACTATTTGCTCTGCCGATGATGTAAAGAGCTACTGGCACCGTGCCTTGGCATGTTTCGTCAAAACGCCCTTCGACATCTTTGTAATTGATATTCAGGTCGTATTCTGAAAACGCCACGCATGGGTCGAGTATCATCTCCTTGATGGCTCGGTGCGTAATTGTCCTTCCCGCGTAGATTTTTCGCATTTTTAATGCCAAATGTATGGCCAATGCCACCGTTTGAGCGCCTTTGATGCCTTCTGGATGGTTGTGTGTGCATTCAGCGGACGCCTTGGCATAAGCAAGCACGCTTTCTTCATCGTCAAAAGCCCATCCTATGGCACTTACTCTCATCGCTGAACCATTTCCAAATGAACCATAAGGTCTGGGGGTGTCGTTGTTTATCCATTGGGCAAATCTTCCTCCATATCCGCCCATAGGATGCGGATAACGTCGGCACCACTCGCGAAGAGAGGTAGCGAAATCTTTATGATTCAGTATCGAATCTGCTATGGCTATAGTGCATATAGTGTCGTCTGTAAAGTCGTTTTTATCTGAAAATAATTCAAAATCGTAATTGTGGGTATGGTTGAATTCCCATCGGCTACCTACTATGTCGCCTATTATTGCTCCTAACATATTGATTTGATTTATTAATGTATATAATTAGTATGAGATCCTCGATGATTAAGCCCTTTAGTAATTTGAAATATAACATTCATCAAGCATAACCTGCTTAATAGGGCATGCGACATTTTAGTTGAAATTAAAACTGCGCGGTGTGCTTTCCATAGACAGCTACTTAAGAGAAAATAGTTAAACTGTTCTTCGTTCAATGTCCGAAAAAAATTAGCTTTAAAATTCCAGTCTAAATCCTTTCTGCTTTAGTTCGTCATATTTTTCCCTATTAAAACTGAAAAGGTGAGCCTCGCGTTTAGGAGTGGGCCAGGCTGTTTCATCCAATTGTGAAAGGATGTCAAGATGTATCATCTTTTTAGCGAAATTTCGACGATCAAAATGAATTCCTAAAATGGACTCGTACAGCATCTGAAGTTCTTTCAGAGTGAACTTTTCTGGAAGTAATTCGAATCCTATCGGTTGAAAATGAATGCGTTCTCGCAATTCTGCCAATGCCTTACGAAGGATATGGTCGTGGTCGAATGCCAATTGTGGAATTTCATCCATAGCGAACCATTCTGCTTTAGCGGCATCATCGCCTCCTTTAACTTCAGCTATTTTTACGAGCGCCAAGAAGGCAATCGAAATCACACGCTCACGTGGATCTCTGTCTGGAGCGCTGAAGCAGTGAAATTGTTCTATGTAATAAGGCGATAGGGAAGTCTCTTCTTTAAGTTCTCGAAGCGCTCCCTGTTCAGCGGTTTCATCCATTTTTAGAAATCCGCCTGGAAATGCCCATTTCCCTTTGAATGGTTCTTCACCTCTTTCAATGAGTAGCACTTTTAACTTTAAGCCATCATATCCAAATATAACACAATCGGTTGCAACTGCGGGGTGCGGATATTTGTAAGAAAACATTTGCTCTTGCATGGTGATTTGATTTTTCTCTTGTGTAATTTTTACACTGCAAAGATATACACTTGGAATTAAATATCCAAATATTTAGTGTAAAATTTACACAAGATTGTCTATTTCGACCCTTATTACTTAAAAATAACTTGATAATTTTTGAGTGTCTTTTCGATCTATAATTATTTTCTCATCAGTCGTGTACACCGGTACACTTCCTCTTTGAAACCATATCTGTCCTCGAAAATCAACTATAAATCTTTACCAACTTTTTTAACGCTTACTTAAACAATGTAGAAGATGTCTTTACTAATTTTTGCTTCTATCATCGTTTTGTCCGAGAAAAGGGCATTTTGAGGGACAAACTATGGCTCTTCGAGAAAATTATGAATGAAAGATATCAAAAGCCTCTCAACCTGAAATTCACCTTTGGAAGGTATCCTTTTTCTACGCACCGCTAAAAGGGGTAAGTTCCAAAGGTGCTTATATAAATCGTTCACCTTTACTTATCACCCTCAATAGAAAGCCTTGTAAGGCACATTGCTTTCAAAGGTGTTTTTCAGGCCCTCCAATCAACTGAAGAATTTTTTTCAAACGCTCTTGTTTGTGTGGACTTCACAGGGAATGTCACACGAAAATTTGTTTGACAAGTAAGAACGTATTATATTTGCATCATAAAGGTTAAAATTGCGTAAATACGCATTTGTTACCAATAGAGTATGGAGATAAAAAGAGACAGGTACATTTCGTTGCTAGAGAGCAAGAGAGGAAATGGAAAGATTAAAATAATCACGGGCATCAGGCGCTGTGGCAAATCTTATTTGATGAATGTGTTGTTCCGAAAGCATCTTGCATCTATTGGAGTTAACGATGAACAAGTAATATTCATAGCGCTGGATGATGACATCAACGCGATGTTAAGGAATCCTTTGGAGTTAGGTAAGTATGTAAGAAACCTGACGAAGAATGATAGTGTACAATACTTTGTTCTATTAGATGAGATTCAAAAAGTCACTACAATACATAATCCTTATCTTCCGGACACGGAAGATGCCACTATAAGTTTTGTCGATGTATTGATCGGACTTAACAAACAGCCAAATATTGACATATATGTGAGTGGGAGTAATTCAAAAATGCTGTCGTCGGACATTGTTACAGAGTTTAGAGATAGGGGCGATGAAATTCGGGTTCACCCGTTGTTGTTTCGTGAATTTTACGATGCGTTCCCTTCGGACAAGAGATATGCATGGAGAGAGTATGCCGCTTATGGAGGAATGCCGTATGTCATGTATCTTCAATCTCACGAGGATAAGGCCAAGTATTTGAAGGATTTGTTCGAACTGACATATCTTAAGGATGTCGTTGAAAGAAATAAGATAAAGGGACAAATGAGCATTCTCGAGGATCTTTTGGATGTTGTGGCTTCGTCTACAGGTTCATTGACAAATTCGACAAGGCTATCGAACACATTTCAAAGTGATAAGCATATTAAAATCAAGAGCGACACAATATCTTCATACCTTAATTATTTTATTGACGCATTTATATTGGAAAAAGCCAAAAGGTATGATATCAAAGGTCGCGCTTATATAGGCACGCCATTAAAATATTATTTCTCGGATGTAGGATTGAGAAACGCTAGATTAAACTTCAGACAGCAGGAAGAAACTCATATTATGGAAAATATTCTGTATAATGAATTGTCTTCAAGAGGTTTCTCTGTTGATGTTGGAGTCGTCGAATATAATTGGAAAGATGACACGGGAAGAAGCAGACGTACTCAGTTGGAGGTAGATTTTGTGCTTAATAAAGCCGATAAGCGGTATTATATCCAGTCGGCGTTTACTGTTGCCACCCAAGTGAAAAAAGATCAGGAACTTAATTCTCTGTTGAGGATTGGTGACTCTTTTCAGAAGTTGGTTGTTGTCAAGGATGACATTCTTCCTTGGACTGATGAGTATGGTATATCGTACATTAATGTGCAGGATTTTCTTCTTGACGCGATTGACAGATTATAATACAAATTATCTCATTTTATGTGATTTTCGATGAAATAACTTGACGTAAATCTTCATCATCGTCTCATATATTCCTTGAATCAGCGTCATTAATCAGTTTATTAGCCAGAAGACAGGTAATATAGACTATTTTTTGCAGCTGGGATTAAAAACTTTTTGGAATTCTAAATGGATATACTGGTTGAAAGTGGACGCCCTGCATATTGTGTGGGTCGAGTTGAAAATGAAGTTAGAAGTTATGACTTTTTGGATGATTTGCATATAGAATATATGCGTGCAGATCATCCGATGGCTTTTGATATGCAGACATGTGATGCCGTGGGGGAGACTCTTGGTACTCATATCTGTAAGAACTTGTTTTTATGTAATCGACAGGAAACTTCATTTTACCTTTTAATGATGCCGGCTGATAAGAAATTCAAGACTAAAGATATTTCGTCGCAGATTGGCTCGTCAAGGCTTTCCTTTGCGAACGAAAGACACATGAAAGACTTACTTGGACTAACTCCGGGCTCTGTCTCTGTTCTGGGCCTTATGAATGATCGTGAACGCAGGGTGAGTCTGCTTATTGACAAGGATCTTTTGGTAGAACATGATTCTATTGGCATTCATCCTTGTATCAACACATCCACAGTGAAAGTTTCTATTTCCGATCTTATGGAGAAGATAATACCTGCACTTGGTTATGCCCCGACACTTGTTGAGCTCCCTCGGTATGTGGACGATGATTAAGTGGCACAATCCTCCGCGGATTAATTTCCCGTTTTTCAAAATCGGTGATGTTGATTATTTGAGAGGCATTTATATAACATCAAAGAACTTTAACGAAATGTGATGCCACTTGATTTAATGTTTACAAACATTAAATTTTATTAAATAATAGTGTTTACAAACACAATTTTATAACTTTGCGCCATAAAAAAAGTTATGGTCTATGGAAGTTACCATATACCCTTCACGGGATGTCATTCCGGGAATATCTACTCTACGAGGGAATTGTTGATATAGAACCGATTACTCTTGAATTTCTTTTGAGCAATCACCGACAGATCGCCGAATACATCCTCTCAAAAGGGATGAAGGTACTGCCTTTATTTGATGACTATCTACATCATGGTTACTATCCATTTTACAAGAGCGTATATTCCGGATTTGAAATCAGGTTGCAGCAGATAGTCAACCATGTCATGGAAAATGATTATCCAATAATAGAAGGGGGGAGCAATCCACAATCAGGAAGACTAAGAAAATGTTTATGATCCTAGCAGAACAAGTCCCACAGACACCGAATATGTCGAATCTCTATAATGTACTGGAAACTTTCTTTTTGAGTCAATTGATAGTCGACCACTCTGTAACTTATCCGGCAAAGGGAGATTTTCTTGTAGATGGAAAATATTTGTTTGAAGTTGTGGGACGCAAGAAATCATCTGAACAAATCAAAGATGTGGCCGATAGTTATCTGGCGGTGGATGACACTGAAATCGGATATCATAACCGCATTCCTTTATGGATGTTCGGTATGCTATATTAATCGTGACTTAAATCAATGAATAACATATACTTAATTTAATGAATTATGTGATATGGTAATATGACAAATCTTTTGGTTAATAGTGAATTAACACGGAAAATCACACATTAAAAATGTTGTATGCCATGATGATATATAGGTTATATTTTGCCTAAAATGCGTTTTTAAAAGCGATTTTACGAACGGCGTTTTTTTATTTTTCCATTAAGGACTATTTTTGCAGTTGTGTTTATAGTTGATGAAAATACGTTTGATACTCTTATAAGAGAATACTATCCTCGTGTAGTCGGGTATATATCGTTACTGCATTCTCGGGTAGATGCAGAAGATATCTCGCAAGATGTATTTGCCATTTTGTGGGAGAAAAGGCATTCTTTAAATTTTAACGACGAGTCGCATCTTAACGCATGGCTTTTAAGGGTAGCGAAAACTAAGTCGATAGATAGACTTCGTCGTAAGAAGTCTTCATCTGTTGTGCGTAGCCTGGATTCTTTAACAGATATCGAGATAGATTATTTGATGACCCATGGCGACGAAGTATTCGAAAAACTGGGGCGTAAGGACTTGTTTGAAAAAATACTTGATTTGTCGGATGAATTGCCAGAAATAAGAAAGAAGGTTTTCAGACTTTCTTATCTTAATGATATGCCATCAAAAGATATTTCAGAGCTTTTGGGATTACCCCTTCGTACAGTAGAAAACCATTTATATCAGTCATTGAAGTATTTGAGGAGTAAGACTTCACCTTTAGACTTTGTTTTATTGTTTATTTTTATAAGCCAATTGCCGTAGTTAGAAGTCGTTTTCTAAATGATTCGCCTCTTCTCTTATGGCTTTTTCTGGTTATTTTCATCTTTGTTATCAGTTGGGTGCCTCTCGTGCACTCTTTTTTTCTAGAAAAATTTATTATTGAAAAAGGATAAGTCTATAGCCGTTTATTTTTTAAAGTTTCTAATTTTTTTTGATACACGTGAAGTAATTCTTATTTCTCGTGCGTTTTTTTATAAGTATGAATATTTCAGACATTATTGATTACATCGAGGGGCGTGATTCTTCGAAATCTGAGCAGATCGCTTCTTGGGTAAAGGAAAGTGATGATAATCGCTCAGAATATTTTAGATTGAAGGAGCTTTCTGCCTTAAGAGTTTGTGAGGAATTAAAGAGTTCTCATGCTCTTGATAGTGCTGTGGACATGGTCCATGAACGAATTAAAGTGCGCAGAATAAGTAATCGTTATCGCAGACAGTCAATTTTTGCATGGAGTGTTTCCGCTTGTTTTGCGTTGTTTGTAATAATTAGTTCTTTTGTCCGTTATTTTCCTTCTGGGAGGGGCGATGTGGTTTTGGCCAATTATACCGAGCCTGTCAGTTTTTATTCTCTTCCGGATGGGACTAAGGCATTTTTGAAAAAAGGGAGTTCTATTTCGTATTCACGCTCGTTTGACAAGAAAAACAGAAAAGTAAGCCTTGACGGACAAGCGTATTTTGACGTGTCTCGTAGTGATAAGAATAGCTTTATTGTTCATACGCCTCAAGTCGATGTGAAGGTTCTAGGTACTTCATTCAATGTCATATCAATGGAGGGCGAGACTGAAGTCGTTCTTGAACGTGGTAAGGTGGGACTTTGCAGAAAGTCAGGAAGTCTGATGGCTGAACTAGTGCCTGGTAATCGTGCACTGGTGGACAGTAAGGGAAATGTGGTAATGTCGTCAGTCCAAACATCTGATTATACTAAATGGCGTTATTACTACAAAGTATATGATAGTTGTGCTTTCGATGATTTCGTATCCATGATGGAGAGCCGTTTCGATGTTAGGTTTATTTATGATCCATCTAAATTCAAGGATGTATATTTCAGGCTTGCAATATCAGAAAATGATACACTTGATGATATGTTAGAGATGATGCAGTATATAGCGAGGGTGGATTATGAACGCAATGGTAGGAATATTTATGTCATTTTAAAATAAGTAAAAGTAACTGATAACCGATTTATGAAAAAGTTTATGGCTTTTTTATGTGGCTTGGGGGCATTTATTCAGCTTGCTACAGCTCAAGTCCAGAGTCTTTCCATAGATGTTGCAGGGAAGAATTTGGAGACGGTCTTGGACGAAATTACATCCCATAGTGGTGTGGTTTTTTCCTATGATAAGAAAATCGCCGATTTTAGTTTTGAAAAAAAAGGACGGATTGAGGGAAATCTTAAAGATGTTCTTGATAGTCTATTTGATGGTACAGGGATAAGTTGGCGAGAGATTTCTGCTGAAAGAATTGCCCTTAAGATGGAACAGGGTCCATCGCAGAAAAAAAAGAGTAAAAAAGGGATGGTCTTGATGGGAGGTCGTGTCATCGATAAGGATGGACTTCCTATAGTAGGTGCAGCGGTTTTTATATCTGGTACATCTACTGGCGTAATAACGGATTTGGATGGAAAGTGGAAATTGGAAGTCCCAAGCAATGATGCTACTATAGAAATCAGTTGTATGGGTTATGCAAGCATTGTTTTGGAAACTCAAGGCAATACCGCGCTAGAACTCGTACTTCAGGACGATACTCAATACCTGGACGATGTGGTTGTGGTGGGCTATGGTACTCAAAAAAAGATTAATATGACTGGTTCGGTAGCCCAAGTTAACAGTTCTGAGTTAAAAAAGTCACCGGTCGGTAGTTTGTCTACACTTCTTGCGGGAAAATTGCCTGGACTGGTATCGAAACAGAAAAGTGGTCAGCCAGGTTCGGATGGTGCAAGTCTTTATGTTAGAGGAATAGGCGCAGGTGACGGAAGCATGTTGGTTGTGGTGGATGGTGTTATCCGTTCTTTTCCTGACATTAATCCCGATGAAATAGAATCGATAAGTATTCTTAAAGATGCTACAAGTGCAGCAGCCTATGGTGTCAGGGCATCGGCTGGTGTCATGCTGATTACTACAAAAAAAGGTTCTAAACAGAAACCGACGGTTAACTTTAATAGTTCGGTGTCTTTAAGTAAGAATACAACTTTCCCTGAGTTCTTGGATGGCCCTGGTTATGCATATTGGTATAATAAAGCACAGGAAATGGATGGAGTAGCGCCTGAGAATCGCAGGTTTACAGAGGATGAGATAAACCGTATTACCAATGGTGATCCTTTAGGGGTATATGGTAATACTGACTGGTTCTCTATGATATTTAGAAAAGGGGCTCCTATTTATAATAATAGTATTTCTTTATCTGGTGGAACAGATACTTTTAAATACTTTGCTTCGTTAGGTGCATATAATCAACAGGGTATAGTAGAACGTACATCGTATGACAGATATAATACGAGAATTAATTTCGAAGCGGATGTGACAGATGACTTTTCTCTGTCCGTCGGTATGGCCTCGCGAATGTCTACGGCACAATCTCCTGGACTTAGTACAGGGGTAGGTAATAGTTATGCTTCTGTTTTTCAGCAAGCAATGTTGATGTATCCGTATCTTCCACTTGAACATGATTCTCTTCCTGTGGGAAGTATGAATATGGCTGGTAATGGAAACCAAAATCCTGTGGCTGCGAGAGATTTATCAGGTACTTCAACTACGGATGTATCTCAGGTTCAAACAAATGCTACGATAAAATATGATTTACCTTTTTTGAAAGGGATGAGTCTTAGTCTTGACGCTTCGTATGATAAGAGTTTTCAAACTAAGAAAATAGAGCAATTGGCATATAAGCTAAATGTATGGAATCAGACTACAAGGACTTGGACCCAATCATGGGCAAGACATCTTTCAAATGGGGAATCTCAGGTAAATGAATGGAAGGTGTCAAGTTATTCGTGGATGTTGCGCCCGACATTGAAATATACTGGTAGTTTTAATAATCATAATCTCGATGTACTACTATTATATGAATTTAGTCAGAATGGAAGTGAGAGTCTATCTGCCGGTATGCGTGGCTATGAGATTACTGATATTATGGACATAACTTTTGGTGAGACTGTTATAGAGTCTCTTATAAATGGTGGACATAGTATGGATAAGAGAGCAGGAGTGGTATCTAAGATAAATTATAACTATGCACAGAAGTATCTGTTCGAAACTACATTGAGAGTTGATGCTACTCCGTATCTACCAGCAGAGTATAGGTGGGGAATTTTTCCTGGTGTTTCTTTAGGCTGGAGGATTTCGGAAGAAGAGTTTTTCGAGTCGGCAAGGGACGTGGTGGATAATTTGAAAATCAGGCTTTCTGCTGGAAGGCTCGGAAGTGATCGCTCACTTGGCTATTCCTATTCATATCTTTCAACTATGGTTAAAGGTGCTGATCCTTCTGTGATGATAGGCAACAAGCCTTCCTATGGCATCTCGCCGTCTTCCCCTGCTAATACTCATTTGCGTTGGCAGACTAACGATACATTTAATATGGGAGTAGATGCAAGGCTTTGGAAAGGGCTTCTTTCTGTAGAATTCGATGCTTTCTATATGATAGCCAAGAATAAACTTGAGGCTCAGTCTGGGTTATTTCCACCATCGATGGGTTCGTATTTTCCGACATATATCAACTATGGCTCTCACGATAACAGGGGCTTTGAGTTGGTATTGACTCATGAAAACCATGTATCTGATTTTCATTATAATATTCGTGGAAATCTTTCATGGGCCAGAAATAAAATTTTGAAAATGACGGAAGACCCTAATATTCCATCATATATGAAAGAAGTCGGACATCCTATGGGTCAGTATTATGGTTTTCAGGCTTTAGGATTGTTTCAAAGCGAGGAAGAAATAAAAAATAGTGCTGTTTACGGGCCTACTTTACCTGGAGAAATCAAACTAAAAGATATAAATAAGGATGGTCGGATTACATGGGGACAGGACAGAACGGTAATAGGAAGAAGTAGTACGCCCGAGATGATATTTGGCTTGAATATGAATTTTTTCTACAAGGGGTTTGATTTAGATATTTTTTTCCAAGGGGCTGCTCTATGTGATATCCCACTATGTGGGTGTTATTCCGATAAGGATGGTATATATGATAACACTTTCTATACAAAACCATTTGCTTTTGACGGAAATACTCCACGATATCTTGTGGAGAATTCATGGACTCCAGATAACCTTAATGCCAAGTATCCACGTCTGCGTATAGAGGAGCGTGCAAATGGCGGAAAGATGTCGTCGTGGTGGATAGTGGACGGCTCGTATTGCAGGCTTAAATCACTCCAGCTTGGATATACTATTCCAGAAAGGATACTTAGAAAATTGGGCGTTGAGACGCTTCGTCTTTATTTTGCAGGAGGGAACCTATTTACTCTATCTCACCTTCCATATTTGGATCCAGAGATGCCGGATGTTAATCAAGGATATTATCCTCAGCAGAAAACATATGAGTTTGGTGTGAATTTGAAATTCTAACTTTATCATGAAAAAATTGACTTATTTAATTATATCAGTATTTGCAGTTTGTGCCTGTTCTATGGAACCAGAGCTTACAGGGTCTTATTCTGAAAAAGTCGCTTGGTCCAGTGAAGCCAATGCTCAGATGTATGTGAATGATTTTTACCCACTTTTGGGGTACAATTATTATAATACTGCCGTGAGTGATGACTGTTGTTCGGATATTATGCGAAATAATTCCCCTATGGCAGAGGAGAACTATTTCTTATATGGCACAGTGACGGTCAGTCCAGATAACAACATTTTCAACAATTGGGCTTGGGGACATAGTTGGGCACTTTCTGTGTGCCGTTTTATAGACTCAATGAACAGGTATGGCACGGGTCTTTCTCAAGATTATAGGAATTATCTTGAAGCTCAGGTGAGATGGTTTAGAGCGCATGTTTATTTTGAAATGGCCAAGCGATATGGGGCAAGTCTTGTGTTATGGAGAGAACTTCCAGAAATGGGAAGCAAGAATCACGACAGGTGCACTCCGCAACAGTGCTGGGATTTTATTGCTGAGGATTTGGATTTTGCAGCAAAATACCTTCCTGTAAGCGATCAAGCAGGTAAATTAACAAAAGGCGCTGCATTGGGACTTAAGGCTCGTGCCATGCTTTACGCCAGAGATTATGAGAGCGCATTGAACGCAACAGAACAGATTGAAGAACTGGGTATATATGATCTTGAACCCGATTATGCTAAGTTGTTTCAATATACAAGAGCTAAAGGAACAAGTGTAGAGAGCATAGCTGAATTTGGATTTTCGTATCCGTCTATTTCATATACTTTTGACAAATTTTTTTGTCCCCCTGGAGATGGCGGTTATGCGCAAGCAAGCCCTACTGAAGACCTTGTAGGAATGTATCAGATGGCAGATGGCCGTGATTTTGACTGGAATGATCCTATTATGGCATCATCTCCATACGAAGGCCGGGAGTATCGTTTCTATGCTTCTATTCTTTATGATGGTGCTACATGGAAGGGACGCGTTTTGGATATGTCAGAAGGTGCCTTGGACGGAGTATCCGCTGCAGGTGGTTCTACATCTACTGGTTATTATATGCGTAAGTTGTTTGATCCATCTCAAACTGTCGGTTTTTCTGAAAGCGATTTGACTTATTATTATATGCGATATGCTGAAGTATTGCTAATTAGAGCAGAGGCATTGGCTCAACTTAACCGCGTAGACGAAGCTATGGTCTTTCTTAATAGAGTTAGAACTCGAGCAAAGTTTGACAATCCTTTGTCTGCATCGTCCAAATCCGAATTTATGGCACTCCTTCAACGTGAATGTGCTGTGGAATTCGCTTTTGAGGGACATCGTTTCTGGGATTTAAGAAGGTGGGGTATTGCCAAGCAGAAATTGAATAACTATAGGCGTAAAGGCGTTAAACCTTCGGTAAAGGACGGAAAACGTCAGTATACTATTTTTAGTGCTGATAATAAGATTATTAAATATAATGATAAGTATAATCGTTTTCCTATTCCATTAGTGGAAATTCAGAGAAATGAGTCGCTTGAACAATTTGAAGAATGGAAATAATTATTATTAACTTTTTAAATTCACATAAAATGAAAAACATTAAACTATTGGCAGGACTTATGACAGCATTTGCACTGTTTTCCTGCACTCAAACTGAGAAGGAACTTCCTAAAGGAAATGGCCTTTTGAATTTTGTTGTAAAGATTCCTGAGCAACCTGGCGAATACAGCGCCACGAAAAAAGGCCCTTATACTCCTGGTGAAGAAATAATCGTACAGATTCCGTCTTCATATGAGCAGCCTGTGGATATTACTGCTCTTGAAGCTTATGCAAGTTTTGACAACGATTGTTATGCCGATCCGGCTGTGCCTTCAGTAATAGATTTTACTGAACCTTATGAAATTACAGTGGTCCTCGCTGATGGTTCTAAGCAGACCAATACCATAAAGATAGAGTTCGTCTATCCTCGTATAAAGGTCGAGGAACTTTGGAAAAAGGACAATAATGAGCTCAAATGTTTATATACGCATTGGCTGAATCTTGCTGCAGATCAGAAATATGTATATGTACTTGATGCTATTCAGAATCTAGGTGATAAGATTAAGGTTCTGGATAGGATGACTGGTGAAGTCGTCAAGGAAATAGACACGCCTAACAGTATTATGGCGCAGGTTCATGTAGATGCTGCTGGAAGGCTTGTAGCTACTCGTTATAATATGTACGGCGCTGGCTTTATTCTTTATATCTATGATGCAGCAGAAGAAAAGTGGAGCGAACCTGTGATTTGGTATGTTCCAGATGATGAAAAAGGCATTGTCGTCCCTGCATATCTTGGAGAAAGGGCAAGTATATGCGGTGATTTGAAGAGCGGTAAGGCTTATGTTTATGCCACAGCTCCAGATAGTAATAGCTATTATTGCTGGGAATTTAATGATGGTGTGCCTTCTAGCGAACCTATAATTACCCGCTATGCTGGTGTTAAAGAGGATTGGAGCAAGTGTATGGTAAAGAGAACATCAGTTGCCTCTGATGCTAATCTTTATTTTGGCTATACTAAATATACTGGAGCAGAGGAGTCTTCATACGCTGGATTCGACATGCTTACCCCAGAAATGGATGTCTATTCGATCTCTCAAGTTAATTATGGACCACGTATCTTGAATTATCAACCTTTTACAATTAATGGGGAGAATTGGCTCGCTCTTGCATATCAATGTGATTACACGAGATGGAGTGGTTCGCGTCTAGCAATATTTGATATAAATGACCTGGACAAATGGTCTATGACTCCAGATGATGATAATTACATTTTTGATTTCAGATTGTATAATTCAGGAGACTGGGGAGGTACTAATTATGAACAGAATGCTGGTATGGCGGTTGTATGTGATAGCGATGCTGCCTATATCTATGTTTCTGCTGCGGCTAAGGGCGGTGATCCTGTTGAGGATAATTCTCGTAGTGCAGTGATGTGCTATAAAATGACTTATACTAAGTAATATGTCTAGAATGTCATTTGGGACATTTTTAATTTTGGCTTTTTGTTCCTGCACTAAACCTGCGGTTGAAGATAATTCTACCGCAGAGCAGGAGCGAAAAGAAAAAGAAGTTGCTGAATTGCTTTCATGCGTGCATTCGTCGAAACCGATTAATACTTTTGATGAAAAAAACACGTGGTATTATACGATGGGGCCAGATGCCAATTCTCCATTGGCCAAAATTAGGCGTAATGTGGTTACTGGAAGCAAGATAGAAGGAGACGGCTCTTTTGCGATAAGCTATTCATTTTCTGGCATCCATACTGGAAATCAAGCGGAAATGGTTTATTTTCAACATCGATGGGGTGATTTTAGACCAGATCTTGGATTTGAACCGCTTGGCCTATCCATGTGGATAAAAGGACATAGGACTAATAAAGGGGTTTTCCGTTTCGTTTTGCTTCAGGACGATAAGATGTTTCCTGATAATCAGACTATAAGACAGACTTTCGAGTATTCGGATAGTGAAATATTAAAGAAAGAAGAGTGGACGCGTCTTGTTCTCCCATACTCGTGGTTCAAAAATTACTATGGTGAAGGTAAGTTGGATCCGTCTCGTTGCATAGGATACAGAATTGAAATAGTAAATGAAGCTGGCGTGTCGATTGATGGATGTGAGTTTTTGATAGATAATCTTGAACAATTGACTTCTTATATGCCACAATACAAGGTGGGAAGTCGTTTTTCAAGTATTTTTATACAACTTAATAAAATTTATCAGAATTATGACTGGGAACAGGCTTTCAAATCATGTCTTGAGGTTGGGATAGATACTTGGATCATACAATACAGCATAGGTTTTGGGGAAGAAAACAATGTTTCATGGTATTCTAATACTGCATTAGATTTTGTTCAGACTAAATATGCTATTATAGATGAGATGGTGAGTGCCGCTGAAAAAACGGGATTTAAACTTATTTTCGGCCTTTTCGGTGGAGATTATAGTAAGACTAATACTCAGGATCAGAAGATTTATGATGCCTTGTTGACTAAAAATTCACTTGTGGCAGATGAAATAAGCGCAAATTTTGGATCTTCTCCTTGTTTTGCGGGCTGGTATATCACTGAAGAGTTTCATGATGGCACATGGCCTGTAGGATGGCATGCGGATAAGGCAAGGGATATGCTTGGCACTTACCTGAATTCAGTGGCAAAGTATGCCAAGTCGAAAAATGCCAAGCTTGTGTGTATAGCTCCAGCTTTGTGGCGAGGAATGCCTGCTGATTTATGTGGAAAGTGGTTCGAGGGGTTATTTAAGAATACACCTGATGTGGATGTTTTATATCTGCAGGATTGTGCTGGTAGAGGGCCGTCTACAATAACAAGTGTGCAAGTGGATTTGCCTAATTATTTTAGTCATATAAAAAAGGCATGTGACAATACAGGGGTTAAGTTCGGTGTGGACGTGGAATCCTTTATGTCTTGCTCATCGCCGGAGATTCCCTATCAGGCTAAGAATTGGGAAGAATTGAAACTTCAACTTGAAATGGCTGGTAATTTTACAGATTTTATAACTAACTTTAGTTGGGCGACTTTTAAGCCTGGAACTGGAGGATTTAATGAGTATAAGGAATATGTCGAGATGTATAAGTAGCCTTTTGGGCGCAGTGGCTTTGTTATGTGGGTGTTCGTCAGGTTCGAGTGAGATCGATTTGACTATTATACCGCCAGGATTGGTAAGTGATAAGGTGGATTTAGATCTGCGTTATGGTATTTCTAATCAAAGTAATAAAAGTGCTACTTATGATGTTGAGGTACATGCTGAGGATGGTTTATTATATAGAGATTGTGTGACTGTTGGTCCTGATGATGTATGGTCTTATAAACAAGTAATTCCTTCTAGTACTATATCTGGTGATAAAACAGTGACATTAAGGGTTTTATCTAATGGCAAGGCTTGGGAAAAGGCTGAAAGGGTAAGTGTCGTGCCGTCCGAAAGCCGTAGTATTCATAGGATTACAGGAGCATGGACAGGAATTTGCCATTGGAGTGAAGTAGAAGGAAAGCATTGGAACAAGGATATTAGAAATCTGTCCGAATCCCAATGGGCTGAAATAGTTCGTTCCATGCACAAACTTGGCATGGATATGATTATTATTCAGGAAGTTTTCCGTAATGAGGAGTATGTCGGGAAGCATTCTACTACGGTGGAAAACTATAGAGGAAAAGCTTATTATCCCTCTAAATTATATCCAGGGAGGATGGATATAAAGTCAGTAGATCCCTTAGAAGTTATTTTTAGTGAGGCTGATAAACTTGGCATGAAGGTGATGCCTGGAGTAGGATTGTTTGCATGGTTCGATTTTTCGAGAGAGTCTTTGGATTGGCATAAAAATGTAGCTAAGGAGTTATGGGAACGATATGGCCATCATCCTTCCTTTTATGGGTTTTATGTGTCAGAAGAGTCGGGCGGAAGTCTGGACAATTGGGAGTGGACAGAGGAAAAACGGCAGATGCGAAGAGACGAGATAGTGGATTTCATGAAGGAATTCAAGTTTTTTTGCCGACGATTGGCCCCTGCCAAGCCTATTATGCTTGCTACTAATTCGTTCGGGATAAAGGGAGCTGAGCCTACTTATGAGAGACTATTAGAGCATTTGGATATCCTATGCCCGTTTGGCTTTGCAAGAATGCCGGAAGGGGATATTAGTGGAAAAGAGGCTGCGGATATTCTTCAAGGCTTGTGCGATAGGGCAGGAGCTCATTTCTGGTTCGACCAGGAGGTTTTTCTTTTCAATGAGGATAATTCTCTTTATCCGCGTGACATCGAGGGGATAATTAAGGACTTGAATTTACTTGATAATTTCGAGAAAGTGCTTTGCTATCAGTATCCAGGCGTGTTTTCAGACCCATCGTCGGATTTTAGGGTCGGGGAGTCTAAAACCATTAAATTGTTTGAGGATTACTTGAATTATCTAAATAATTTAGAAGAGAGTGTTAGCACTAAATGATTTAACAGTTGCATGACTTATCCACTTTGAATGAAAGGGATAGATTCTAAAGTGTCAATCAAGTTTATCTTTAAATAGGCTTGGTTGGCCTTAATTAAGAATAGAGGGGTGTTAGACGAAAAAATATTATCTTTGTGATAAAGGTTTTATAAAAAGATATCTATGAAGCGCATTTTAGGCATTTTAACATTTATGATGTTTGCTACAAGTTCTATTTACGCAAGGGAAAGATTTGTCAATTATTCTCTTCCTTCGCCTGTGGATACTTTAAGGATTTTAGCGGTCGGTAATAGTTTTTCGGATGATGGGACGGAATATCTTCCGGATTTGCTCGAAGCTGCGGGAATCCATAATGTCATTATAGCGCGTCTTTATATAGGCGGTTGTTCTTTAGAACAGCATTGTCTTGAGTATAAGAATAATACCAGGGATTATGTGTATTCTAAATCGACCCAGAACCAATGGGTGAAAGCAAAAGAAAAGGTGTCGCTCCGGGATGCTTTGCATGACGAAAAATGGGATATTGTCACGATTCAGGAGACTTCTGGGCTTTCTGGCATATATGATTCCTATGAAAAATGGATACCCACTTTGCTTGAGATAATTCGCCGAGAGGTCCGAAATCCTAAGGCGAGCATCGTATGGCATGAGACTTGGGCTTATGCCGTTAATTCCGACCATGGCAAATTTCCTCTTTATAATAGGAATCAACAGACAATGTATTCAGGGATAGTTGATTGCGTTAGACGCGCTTCTTCGGAATTTAATTTGCCAATAGTAATTCCAAGTGGTGATGCTATACAGATTGCTCGTGGAACTAGACTGAATAATAGGGGAGAGGTCCCGGAGAATAACAAGGTCTATGATCTTACTCGGGACGGATATCATCTTAATCGCCAATATGGTCGCTATATTGCTGCTTGTACTTGGTTTGAAGCATTGATACGGCCAATATTTGGGGTTTCGGTATTGGCCAATGCTTGCCATCTTCGAAATACAGAATTCAGCTTGGATGCGCAAGACGCTGCTCTTTGTCAGGGATGTGCGGTTAAGGCGGTAGAGGGGTGGAATGCGGTTACGATGGTGCCTACAGATCGGTAGAATTTTCATTCAAGTTCCGGCGATTTGTTAACCATAATTTGATAATTTTATTTTAAGTAATGTGAAAAAAATAAGTTGCGTCAGATTAGAATGAGATTTTCGTGGATAGATTTCTTTTCGAAGAAGGAGTGTGCCGGTGGCACATAACTGATGAGAAAAGGAATATGGACCAAAAAGATTTACTAAGATGATGCAGGTTATTTTTTGAATGTTACTAAGCCACACAGCTGATAGAAATTACATTTTAAAACAGGCTTTTTGGGAAAGCTTTGCTTTTAATTTCTTTAAGTAACGGATCATTTCTCCCATACCAGATAGTTTTCGTATTCGGTATGTGGAAGTTCCGGAGAGAAATTTCTGGATATGCGTAGTTTTCCGTTTTTATCTCGATAGCAGTCTAAGGTGAATCCGCCATTAAGGTAAATGGCATTATCCACGCCCATATCAGCAAGAGCTTGCGCGAAATCGTGAAGAGATTCTTTCACTTCCGTAGTCACCATAAAAATCTCTTTATCTCTTATGCATAAGGCTTTACGGATAGCTTTGCCTTTGGGATTATTCTCTATCATCTGTCCATTCTTAACTAAAGCGTATTGGCGGAAAAAATATCCGTCCTCCTCTGTAGCCTTTTCAAAAAGCGGTGAATTCTCTGCCATGCCAATCGTCATAGTCTGCCCGATTATGGCACAATACCCTTTTTTTGAAAGACCCCATGCTATAGGCTCGCCTTTAAGTACGAATGCTCCGTTGATTTTTCCATTATCTGCCCTTATATCAGCTGCTTGACAGGCAAATAGAATAGAAGGATCCGTTAAATCAGGCATACCTATAACCAGCTTGGCATGAGCATTATGTGGAATGAAAACATTTAATGGCATGTCATTTACTGATACGATCTTACGCTCGATATATGCTAGCCTCCCTTCTCGATTATCTATGATCGCCGTACTTTCCGCATCATTTTGTGCATGAGCTGGACTTACCTGTTCAGATAGGATTTCCGCTTTCGTGGTATCTGGACGTTGAGATAAAAAGAGCATTAGAATTACTGCCAATACCGCAACTCCACCTAGCAGAAGCCATACTGGCCAATGCGTATCGTGCCCTTTACTGCTATCATTCCCATTTATCCCTTCGGAGTCCTGTTTATGTGCACCTTTTTTATTATGGGCGCTTCCGAGAATTTTTATCTCGTCATCTTTTATGTCTTTATCTATTCTAATCATTTTTAGTCGATTCTATTATGGCCTTGAGTTTTGTCAACGCTTCTTTTGACGCAGTTAATTCCTGTTGAAAACCATGAAAGTCTGATAAAATAAGTAGCTGTTTCGAAGTGTCTATCAGGTAGATGTATTCTGTGTTAATTATAAGGCTTCTGCCTATTCTTAAAAACAGCAACTCTTCATTATCGATCTGTCTGTTTATGGCATCTTCGATCTGGCCAAGTTGAAATGTCACAAGATGCTTTTTCCCATCACGCGTAACGATATAAGAATAATTCCCTTCTGCCGACACATATACTAAAGAACTCTGCGGGATTCTAACCAGTTCCGCATCCTTTGATATTATGATATGTCGTTCCATCTATGCAAATATAACATTTTATCTTAATCGGTATCGATGACGGCATTGAAATGTATGAAATGTACTGAATTATGTATGAAATATAAGTTAGAGAGACAACTGATACACTAAAGCAACCACTTGATATATATGACTGAATTTTAGTTGGATAGCGTTTTTATATATTCTAATTTTGCACTCGAAATAACGATTAAAAACAAATTAACAGTATGAAAACAACTAAAAAAATCTTATTAACCCTATTTGTTTTCCTAGGATTTAACTTTTTGTATGCATTAATCTTCTTAGCAAGAAGTGAGTCGGGATATGTCACTCCAGGTCCATTAGCCACGTTAACCATAGTCGCTATGATTATTGTGATATACCAGATTTGGAAAAGACCTAAAAACAATAACGACCAATCGTCAACTGGTGAGTAAATAGGCCATTTTCGCACACAAAGTCGTCAAAAAAGCAGAATGGTGTGTAAAAATAGTTGTTTTGCACACACAACGACAAGTCAACAGAGCAAAAATAATAAAGAATGATAAGACTATTTGAAAAAAGCATGACAAGTGCATTGGCATTAATAATAATGACTGGATGCCAATTCTCGCAAAAGCGCACGGATGTAGCGGATACAGCTACCTCTGACCGCACATGCTCGGGATACCTATTTGGACGCCCAACCGATAAGCAGATTCGCACATGGTCGCACAAATGTGACAGTTTGAGGGCTCAATGGGGATTTAGCTTGAAGCCTGGAATATATAAAACAAAAAAGCGCATGCGCACTATTGAAGACATGGAGTTAGCGTTCATCGAGAATAAAAATCTTGAGCTTAGGGACTCTATTATTTTCTGGAAACTCTCCGAATATATGCCAAACTCTGAATACCAATTAAGTGAGTATGTAAGGTTTTATCTACTTGATATCCAGATTCAGAATCTGCTTGATTATGATCCAGAAACCCAAGTCGAAATGAATGATTGGTTTGGGATGCAATTGGCCTTTAAAAAAGCAAAAATAAGGGAATTATATCGAAGGCTGCTACGAAGTGTGAACAATAATGTAGCACAAATGCTTAAAAAGGAAGAGGCCCGATTTGAAGTTTATAACAATGCTATGGTAAAGTGCTACAATACTGTGTGCGGTGATCCGAGTTTTAATGCTGGTTCCGTGTCAATTATGAGCGAATTGCAGGCGCGATATGACGATTATCAGCTTCGGGAAGAAGCGTTAGAATCGGTTTATTTCAAGATTATAGATGGAAAATATTACGAATTCAAGATTCTTAAACAGTTTCCTCTATCGCTTATAGAGAAAGAATACGATGATTGGATTAATTCGCTTAAAGAAAATGACTGGGCCTATCCACTGGAAGAACGTAGGGAATGTCTATTGGAAGATAAAAGAGAGTTTCTAAACTGGATGGATGTTAGGGAGCAGACTTCGGAGATAATGTCAGGAGAAGCTAAAGAAGCATTTGATAATGCGACAAATACTATTCGAAAAGGGAAACTCAGGATGCTGAAGAACCGCTATTTGGGATACGGATTCGGAAGTGAAGAATTATTTAACAGTATTTTACCATCGACATGTGAAGACTATGAAGTCCTGAGATTTGAACTCCCGGAGCAGTTCAAGTAAGTAATCCTTATAAAATAAGCTTATAATTTTTATCAAGAATGGAAATAATACTAAAAAAAATACTGATAGGCGCATTGGCATTAATAATAATGACTGGATGCCAATTCTCGCAAAAGCGCACGGATGCTGCGGATACAGCTACCTCTGACCGCACATGCTCGGGATACCTATTTGGACGCCCCACTGACGAGCAGATTTGCACTTGGACACAGGAACACTTTGAATATGAGTCCAATGAAGATTTTGGAATATATAAGACAGAAAGACGCAGTCGCGCTATTCCTTATATATACATGGCATCTGGAGAAAATAATAAAGGAAACACAGACTTATGCGATTCGATCCTTTTCTGGACGTTATCCGAATTCATGCCCATTTCCGAATGCCAATTAAGTGAATACGCAAGATTTCAACTATTTGACCTGCAGATTCAAAATATGCTTGAATATGATACTACAATTGCGTACGAACTTTATGAACAGCAAAATATAGAGTATTACTTAAATAAAGCTAGATGTCATGAAGTGTTTAGAAGGCTGCTGCGGAATGTGGATGAAAACATTACGCAAATGCTTAGAAAAGAAAATTTACAGTTCGATACATATTACAAGGATGTAAGAGATGGTTATACCATTGTATGTGGAGATTCACTTTATAATGGTCTATTTGCTGGGTACGAAGCATATTATGTGGCAGAAAAAGATTACACGTATAGAGAAAAGCTTTTAAAGGCTTTATATTTCAAAATAAAAGATGGTGAATCTTACGAATCCGAAACCCATGTGCATATTCCTGTTTCACTTATAGAGAAGGAATACGATGATTGGCTTAATTCCCTTCGAGAAAAAAACTGGGCTTATCCGATGGAAAAGCGTCGAGAAAGACTATTGAAAGATAAAAATGAATTTTTAAGCTGGATGACAATACTGGATAATATCTCGAAGATGCTATCCGGAGAAACGAAAAAGGTATTTGACAATGGTGTGAATAATATTCGAAGGAGCAAACTCAGGATGCTAAAAACTCGTTACGGATGGTATGTATACAACACTGACGAGTATGTGCCCAATCTTTTGCCGTCAACATGCACAGATGATGAACTGCTGGAATTTAAATTACCTCAAAGAGCAGATTAAGATATTTAACTCGCAAAAGATGAAGAATTGTCATAACGATGGGCTGATAATAAAGATATAATACTCCCGGATTTTAGTACAGGTGCTTAAGTTAAAAACAATAACTTTGCACCATGAAGCAGACAAGAAAGAAGTACGACGCCAAGTTTAAGGCAAAAGTGGCCATAGAGGCCATCAAAGAGCGCGAGACACTCAATGAACTCGCGGCAAGGTATGAGTTATCGCCAGTGATGATCAGTCGTTGGAAGAAGGAGTTTCTCAAGAACTCTTCCAATGCATTCGAAATTCCAAAGATGGATGATGCAGCTTTTGAGAAGCAGGAAGACCGTTATCTTCGCAAGATCGGTGACTTGGAGATGCAATTGGATTTTGCCAAGCGGGTATCCAGGCAATTGGGGATAGAGATACCCGCAGACGACTGATTTCCCCGGAAAGCAAGGTTAGCATCCAGAAGCAGTGCAGAATCCTTGGACTGAGCCGTACGGCTCATTACTACAAGCCTAAAGGAGAGAGTGAAAAGAATCTGCAGATCATGAAGAAGATTGACAAGGAGCACATTGAGCACCCAGCCAAGGGCGTAGTGGGTATGACCGACTTTCTTCTTGAGAACAACTTCATTGTCGGCCTTCGCAAGGTGCGCCGACTTATGCGCCTGATGGGTATACAAGCTGTCTACAGTCGCTTCATTGTAGGCTGGAGCCTACACAACTCACTCGATACGTCAAACTGCGTAGATGTACTCAAAAGTGCCATTACAAGGCACGGAACTCCGGAGATAATCAACTCTGATCAGGGCTGCCAATTCACAAGCAAGGAATGGACTGACGCCTGCTCTCAGCACCCTGAAATGAAGGTTAGCATGGACGGCCGTGGCCGCGCCAAGGACAACATCTGGATTGAAAGATTTTGGAAAACTATAAAATATGAGTACATTTACATCCAGCCAGAGGAAAACGGAACGGACCTGTTCTTTGGAATCAAGAGATTCATTGACGATTATAACTATCACCGTCGTCACCAAGGAATCAACCATACAGTACCAAGCAAACTCTACATTCGTCAGGTTGCTTGGCATTAACTAAGAACAACACTGTACCTGTTTAAAAAATGGTAGTATTGTACTAAAATCATGCAGATAAACAATCATTCGTTAAATTACTTGAGGTTATTTCGAAAAATGCAGCATATTCATGATGTTAATGGCCGTATGTCAGGAGTTGGCCGGAGGTATTGAATTTTTCGGCGATCGAAAATTTTGAGATGAATAGGGTTGTGGGATTGGTCGTGCATGTTTTGTTTATAGTAGTGCTAAGTGTCATCATAGGAATAAGGATTTATAAAGGCTGAACAAGTGGCATAGTAATGAGCAGATAATCTAAAAATATAGTATTAGAAAATAAATTAAAAGATAAATATGAGTACAAAGAAACCAACGCTCAAAACAGTAGATACTTGGACAATGAGTCCAGAAGAAATATTTACAAAACTTGGCTTAACTCTGAAGTGGGGAAACAAGACAGGAGCCTGTATAATGCCTGCTCCAAAGCACTTGCAATCTGCGAAGCAGCAGCAAGATACCCAGAAGAAGTAAAAGAAACAGAAAGATTTGAAGCCACTAAACAAGCTGCAGAACAATGGGATAAAAATAATCTTAAAAAACAACCAGTGCAAACTAAAGAAGATAAAAAACCAACCACTCCTCTTCTAGGAAGAGAAGGTATAGGCACTGCATTTGATCCAAAGCCTACTGTTGAAGAACAAAAAAGAATAGATAAAATTAAAGAAAAAGCAAGAGTTACAAGTAAAAATTTAAATAGTGTTTTTGGTTCTGCTGCTGCTAAACTTAATAGAGTAAATCTTATAGTTCTAAAAATAGAAGAAGTACTAGATTACTATATAGAAGATTTAAAAGCAGATGCAGAAAGTAAAGGTAAAAAATATAAAAAGACAAAGAAATATCTTCTTACTAAATACACAGATGTTTTATTAAGAGAGTTTAAAGATGTATTTTTGCGCCCAGACCAATCTTTGCGTAAAGATAGCTATACAGAAGAAGAGTGGCAATATATAGAAGGAGAGTTTAAAAAGATATATGATAATTTTGAACAACTATTTGCTGAAGCTGCTAATCTTTTATATAAGAGAGAAGATGTAAAAATAGATATTGTAAGTCAAGAAGATGCTAAAATAGGTGAATTTACTGATGAAGACTATGATTATATTATGAATCATGAAACTTCTGAAAAAACAGAAAAAGAAGAAGATAATGATACAGAAGATAATGATACAGAAACAGAAACAGTAGAAGCAGAAGAAGTTAATGAAGAAGAAAAACAAGATATAAAGCAAGGTTTTTCAGTGAAAGTAAGAGAGGTGGACCCAAGAACAACACTTTCTGCTACTTCAAGAAGAGTCCTCAGTAATCTTCATAAAGTTGACCTTAATGGTAAAAAAGTTAAAGATGATTTAGGTTTTGAGCAATATGAAGATGCAGATAGAGTACATACTGTTTTATTAGAAGTAGTTAGTAAACTGAACTCACCAGAAGAATTTTTACCTGCTATACAGAAATTAGGTATAAAATATGGCTGGGCTAAAGAACTCTATAAGATGATACAAGATGATATTGCGGAGGAAAGAGGAAGTAGAGATTTATCTCATGTAGCAAATATAGATGCAGCTTTATACACAGACCTTTATTCTGAATATCTTAATTATTGGATACAAACTGAAAATAAAACAAAGAGAGTAAATAAATCAAATGCTGAAGAATACCTAGTAAAAGAATGGGCAAGAGTTTATTCTACTGGTACTGCTTATAGTAAATATCCTGTATATAATAGTAATCAAACATTTAATTTGCAGAATATAAAAAGAGCAGAAGCTTTATTTAATAGTATAAATGAAAAAGTAATAGTTTCATATCTTTCTGATGAACAGAGAATACAAATATATAAAGATAATATTTTAGGTATAGTAGAACTTCTAAGAATGATAGGTGTAAATACCACAAAAGAAGAATTACTAGCTAGTATTGATTATATAGCAGAAAATTCAGAAGAAGGAGAAAGAGAAAAAAATACATTACAGGCTTTTGTTACCATTACAAGTAGTATAGGTAAAATATTGGATTCTCTTTACAATAAAAACCTTGATAAAGAAGGAAAAAGCACTTTATTACCTCAAGGTACTAACATATTTACAGATATTAAATTCCAACATAAAAATGATAATAGGAGAAGATGGGCAGAGTTAGCACAAATAATAGGAGTAATACCAGAGAATGTAACTATGGCTTCATTTACAGAAAATGGTAAATCAAGATATGCTTATACTAAACCTTCTTTCTGGGGTAGACTTCTTAATGCTATTCATACACTTAGTTCTAAACAATTTGAGAATTATTTACAAGAAAATTTTGGTAAATACAAACAATTTAAAGATAAAAATGGCTATAAAAATGAATTCTTAAGATTATTAGACACTGATCCTAACTTTAAAAAAACATTACAAAGGAAAGTTCTATTATCTAAAGATAAAAAAGAAATAGAAGAAATGAATGCTGCAGAATATTTTGCAGCTTGTTATGCAGAATACAGTAATGTTGATAATAAAAAAGGTGAAATATGGATGCCGATGTTTATACTGTCTGATAGTTCTAGCTATGAATTCTATAAAGTCCCAAGTATGGGTCTAATTGAGTCACTAAAAGGTTTAGTGGATTTATGTATGCAAGAATGGGAGAGAATTAATTTAGTTCTTGCAAGAGAAAAGAATGATATGGCTCCTATTGCTAACTTTGATGGTAAGAGAGGTAAACAATTCTGCTATTTTGAGTTCCTAAATAACTCTGAAACCTTTGATGCTATAGTAAAAGCAGGTAGTGAGACAGAAAGAAGAGAGATAATAGAAAAGGCACTTACAGAAGGTATAAATAGAGAATTTGATACTTTTATTTCTAAATATGCAAAAGATGCAAAAGAAGAAAAAATAAAGGATTTAAAACACTTCTATTATAACTATGCTTTTTGGAACTCCCAAATGATGCAACTACTAATGGTTGACCCTGCTTATTTCAAATCTATTACAGACTTCTTTAAGAGATGTAAAGGTGTTATATCGGCAACAAAAAGACTTTATACTCCAGCTATGGAAAGAAGAGCACAACTTGAAAGTAGAAACTTTAATAGGAAAAAAAGGAGATTTATAAGTCTTTCAGATATTCAATATAAATCTAAGATACTAACTGAAGTTGGTGCAATATTTAAAAAGGCAGTAGAAGAAGGCAGAATGAATAAACTAGAGTATGACTTCATGATGTCTAACTGGAATTCAAATGTAAATGTTACTGATGGACAAGGTTTTGTAACTTTAACTTCCTTAAAAGATACTCTACTTGGCTTAGGATTGTGGAATGATACAATGCAAGAAACTTATATGCATATTAAGACAGGTAGGTTTACTTTTAGAGATATTCAAACAATGGTTACTGTTCTTAAACCTTATGTATTTACTAATATTGATGTTGAAAGTGGTGTAACAAACAGTGAAGGAGAAAACTATGGTACACTAAAAGTACCAATGATTATTAAAAACTCTGAAGCTGTAATGATGGCTATATATCAAGAAATTGCTGGTGAGTTAGGTAATTCTCCTTTCTTAAAGGCTTTAAACAGATTCTGTGAAAAAGAAAATGTAGAATTAGCCCAATTTTCAAGTGGTATAAAGATTGGTAACATTGCCCCTATTGACCTCAACAAAGCAATAGAAGAAAACTGGAGTGAAGAGCAAATACTTGATTATCTAGAAGATGTATCTAAAATTCCTAATGTTATAAAAGAACATAACAGAGAAGATTGGGGATTAATTACTGAAACACCAGAACATGCTAGAGATGCATTAAGTATTATTGGTTCTCAAGCTAAAAAGATTACTACTGCAAATATCCCAAATTCATTTAGTTTCACCTATAAACATAATGGGAAAGAAATAAAAATAGGAAAGGAATCATTTGTTAATCTTGTACAATTTATGTTAACTGCTGGATACATTAAAGGCTTTGAGGAAGTACAAAAAATATGTAGAGATAATATATCTCTATCTACTTTCTTACTATCTCAAATGGCAGGAAGTGACCAATATACAGATGATGATAGATATGCAGTATCCCTAAATGAAGATGGAGAATTTAATGTACCTCTTACAGAGCCTGCTAATAAAAATAGGATAGAGAAGCTTCTTAGTTCTGTTGTTTCAAAGAAAGTAACTAGACAACAAATGGCTGGAGCTGCTTGTGTTCAGATTTCTGCAATAGGCAAGACTGATGATTTAAGTATTAGATTTAAAGATAAAGATGGTAAACTATTACCAACTAAAAAACAATGGTTAAAAAACAATAAAGATAAAACAGAAAAAGATTGGGAAGATTATATAAACAGCATTGAAGGATTATCTGTAGCATATTATGAATGCTACATGCCAGTATATGCAAAGAAACTATTTAGAAAGTACTTTAAAGATGGCAAAGTAGATATAAACAAACTACCAGAAGAATTAAGAAAGGTTATTGGTTATAGAATACCTTCAGAAGCAGCATACTCTATGCAACCTATCTATATTAAAGGTTTCCTACCAGCAACAATGGGTTCTTCTATAATGCTACCAGCTGAGATTACTAAGATAGTAGGCTCAGATTTCGACATTAATAAAGTTTTCTTGCTTTTCCCCGAAATAAAAGAAACAAGAAACGGGGATGAAACTACAATACTAGTAGCAGATACAGTTAATTTAGAAGATTATATTAATGAAGATGGAAGTATTGATTATACAAAAATGTATAAAGAAACTACTCAAGCACAAAGAAATACTTTGCTAAAAGATTTAATTTTTGAGTTTTTAACAAATAAAGATACTGCAGATTTAAACTTAAGAGTTGGTAACTTTTCAGACTATGTAAGAGAAGCTACAATTGCTGATATTATGGATAATATGAGTATACCTCAGATATTAGAATACTACAATATTAAGCAAGAAGATATTATAGATACTACAGAAATAAAAAAGATAGTTGCAAAATTTTATGATGAGATAAATAATATGTCTTCATCTGAGCTGAGAAAACTCAAAGAGCAGGCACTTTCTAGAAATCAAAGTTTGGTATCTTTAAATACTCAACTATTTACCTTTGAACAATTTAATTTAGGAGATAAAATGATTGGTATTAATGCTGTAGCTGCAGCAGGACATAATATAGGAGAATTAACCACTACTAGAACAAAAAAACCTTTTACATTCTTAGGATATACAATTAGTAAAATTGATGATATATATGATAAGGAAGGTACTCTAATTAGTAGCAATATAGCAGAAGGTATTGGTGCTTCAGTAGATAATGCATCTAATCCTACCTTATATTCTTTAGGTCACAATTCTAATACAGGAAATGTAACTAACTTCTTACTAAGAGCAGGTATACCACTTAAAGTAGTTTTGAAGTATGTTAAGGCAATGTCTACACTAGAAAAAAATAGTGAATATAAGAAACTTAAAATCAGTGATAATGAAAGAAAGGGTTTATATCGTGCTATTAATAGTGTAAAACTAGAAGATATTATTATATTAAGTAAAATGGTAGAAACACCGGGTTATTTAGAAATAGATAGTAATAAATCTCTAGCAAAGACAGTACATGTATTAAATGAGGTAATTCAGAGCTATGGTGGAACATTAAATAGTTACACATTAGCAGCAAGAGGAGATGCCCAATCTAATGAAGCTGGACCTACATTAGGACAAACTATAGCTACTCTCTTAAAACTTAAAGATAGTTTAAATAGTGCAGATGAAAAAGGTAATATTGTCACTAACATGATTAATATAGACTCTTTGTTAGAACAAAATCCAAACAGTATAGATGATTTAATTAATGAGGTTATGGAGCAGCCTATTCCTTTTGTTTATGCAGCTACTAAATGTGGTTTAGTAATGGGAAATAACCAATTATTAAAACATGTAAAGATTAAAGCAGTACTACAAAATGCTCTTGATTTATTATCAGGAACAAATATTACATATACAAGTACAGATGAGTTAGCTAAATTTATAGATCAATATATAAATGATTACTATCTATTCCTTTTAAGAGGTACTCCATCATTTTCATATGATTATATAGAATTATTGCAGGAGGTTCCTAATGTATTAGCAGAAATGCAAGAGAAATACCCAGAAGAATTTAGAACAAATGCTTTATTAAATAACATAAAAGTTTATGTTTATAATAATTCTGTGATAGGTCAAAGGATTGGGTTTAGTAAAGACTATGGTGTTAATAGAACCCAAATTGAAAATATTAAAGATGCTTGGTATAAATTACTTACTTCTAATAATAAAGACTTGCATAGATTAGGAAGTTACTTATTATTGTATGCAACAACATATGGATTTAATTATTTGCCAAATTCTTTAATGCCTTATGTTTCTGCTATAGTGAAGAGTAGATTAGAAGAATATAGTGCTACTATGAATAAAGACTTAAATGTGCAACAAAATGAAGCATTAGTTAGTTCTTTTAATAAACAATTTATGGCTAATCATTTATATGATAATTTCTTATTTAGTGAAATAAGAAAAAAGAAAAATGATGTTACTCTTGTAGATGATTATAAAATTATAACAGCTACTTTTGATGAGGGACAGAGTAAAACTTATGTTAAACTAAAAGCACCTGCTTTTGAAATAGGAGAAACAGTTACTGTTTATTACAAAAAGATAAGTGAAGAAAAGAAAGGAGATAAAGTTGTATGTACTTATGAAAGAATACAAAAGATGGGTGATAGTAAATTAAGAGAGTATTATTGCGTGAGAACTATTAGAACTATTAGAGAATTATTAGGGGAAAGGGAAAGATATGTATACATTTATGGACCTACTATAGGTACAGTATAGCAATACTACGACCAACTATACATATGGGTGACAAAGAAAATAATTGCCGTTTTGTTACTTACATTCGTCAGGTTGCTTGTATTAACTAAGAACAACACTGTACCTGTTTAAAAAATGGTAGTATTGTAGTCTTTCAGTACCAATGTCTGCTGCACTCTTGCAGATTCTTTGAGTGTGCGATCATCCCACAGTTCGACTCGCAGGAAGTCGGAAAGGGCAATGCGTGATCATCGTTCTTTCTGTCTTCTGTAGAGTGAGCAGGCAAACCGACAGGCGCGGCAGGAGTCGGACGGTATGATGGTCGGGGCGAGAGATGGCGGCCTTTCCAGCTCTTGCTTTTGATCACGATCATATATTGCATGTTGCGCTGAGCCGTTTAAAAGAGGAAATCCATTTTGAACCTATTGGCTTTGAACTTCTTCCATGCGTATTATCCAAAATTATTTTGGAAATATAACATCCCCAAAAGTTTTAGTTATATCCCAAAATAGCAGCGGGGACTGTGCCGCTGCTATTCGTTTTTTTACCATTAGAACTCAGTAATCAGTTCTCCGGTCTCTATGTCCACGTAGTTCCATTGGGGTTTTTCTAATAAAGACACGATATCTTTGTAATCGCGGTCTTTTCTGATATGGACGGTTACGCCTGTTGAAGGGCAACCATTAAATGTGCACGGCAAGCCTTTGTCAATATTTTTTACCGCATTCAGCCAAACTTCCGTCAACGAACTGCAGCCATAGAACATATAATAATAACAGCTGTTCGCCAGCGTCTCTGCTTGGAGTTTTGGAGCTTTCTGCAGATTCGTACAGCCATAGAACATATTCTCGTAGCAGCTTTCATACAATGTCGTCGCAGGAAGACTTTCCGGTACTTCTGTCAGACTTGTGCACCCTGCAAACATCCTATTATAGCATTCCGTGTTTAAATTCATGGATGGTAATGCCGGCGCCTTTTTCAAACTGGTACAGCCAGAGAACATTTTATAACATATATTCGGGAATAAAGCAGTTCCTTCGGCAAACAATACATCCTGAACCGTCTCAAGAGATGTACATCTGGAGAACATAGAATGACAGTGACTATTTCCACTATCGATTTTGACAGCCTTGATGACAGGAGCTTTCTTTAAAGATGAACACCCCGAAAACATAAGACGATAGCACTCAGGGTACAACGTCTCTACATAGAGCGCCGACGGGCCTTCTTCAAGGGCGCTGCACCAAGCAAACATCTGATAGCAGTTTTGACTACCTGTGAATTCTCTTGCAAGAATCTCAGGCGCCTTTTTGAGAGCCTTACAGCTCTGGAACATACATTTATACGCATTTTGCCCGACAGTTGTCGCTTTCAAATCAGGCGAATATGTCAATTGCTCACACGTATCGAACATATAGCTATAACAATCATCCGGCAGCATAGTTGCAGGAAGTTCAGGGGCGTTCTCTATTGAACTACCACTGAACATACCATAATAACATTTTGTAGTAAGCTCAGTCATTGGCAGCTCCGGTGCACTTACAAGTGCTGCAGCATTTTTGAAAAGCCACGAGAATCTGGCATCCTTGGTGCTTACCATCCCATAATCTTCATAGTCTATGAGCGTGCGTATATCTCCATTGCACCTTACTTTGACCTCCGGATTGGCAAACTGCACATTATATGAACTGAGAGAATTCTTTCCATCGGATGTTCCATTCGGACTCTTGCCGCGAAGTCTCAGAATGCCATATTCGCCCCCGAAGGTAATGTCATTGGATGCCCCGTCCTCTGTAAGCGTAAATTTGCTCCATGCGCCACCATTTACGGAATACTCGAACAAATCTACATTTATATTTGCGTTTGTCCCTTTATTGAACGTGAAAGTCTGCTTCTCGTCCGCAAGGAACGTGATGTACGGAGTCACAAGTTCAACATTATCCTTTCCAGAAGTTCCGAGATTGGTGACAACTCCATGTTTGATAGTCAATGACTTGGTGGTTGATCTGTTATACTGCTTCCCGTCAGCGCCATTGAATATAAGGGAGAATCCCTTGTCCAATGTGCCCGGAAGCAGAGCAATGTAGTACTCAGCCCCGGCTTCGATGTTTCCCGTAAGGGACACCTCTCTGCGTCCGTCCGTCGTTACAGTGGCTGAAGGCACGCTGGAGCCTCCATTCAGCGCAATATCCATGCTCCCGGCAATTTCGGAAACATTCCTGTTATCACTGAAAATTAAACAGCTGCAATCGAACCCGCAAATAATCTTAACATATCCGACAACGTTTCTGAAAGAGATAGTGCTTCCGTCGGAACTTTTAGCAGCCATAAGAGCTGCCTTCGAGTCGAAAGATCCCTTCACCGCAGTCTGTTCTCCTTTGAGGGACACGCCTTTGATTTCGCCCGTGGCGGCATCTATCTTCGCCGCCTCCTGATATGGATACAGCACGGTGTACGAGTCCGCAAGTTTTGTGACCTTACCATCGAACTTACCCGTCGGACTTTCTGCGCCTTCCTTGAGAGTAAACTTACAGTTGATACCAGCCCCGTCAAAGACACTGATGGCATCGTCTTCGCTCCAGTTGATGATAGTATTGTTCTCCTCGTTTATGGCTGCCCGGGTAAGGACGTCATCATCAGCTTTTTCTGCTGTGAATGTGAGATGGAATCCTTCTCCGTCCGAAGAAGGTGTCTTTTCAGCAAGATTTTCTTTTGCGCAGCCATAAAGCGCCATAACTGCGGCAATAGACGCCAAGATGATTTTACCTAATCTTTTCATAGCCAAGCCTTTTACCATTCGAAATCCTCATTAGTTAAGCTCTCCGTGCAGACTTCGCTGCCAACCATTACGCAACCCTGCAGTTCAATTCCGATTACCTCTACATCCGGCGAAACATAAGGACGGGTATCATTGCCCCTCACGCCTATTGAAAAATTTTTACAATACATGTTGGTTATATTTTACTTTTGTATATTTCAGATTATTCTTATGCAGACGCAGCTGCATTAGGTAAATTCTATGTAAATTAAATGAAAAAACTCAAAGCGTCAAAACTCTATTGCATGTTTGAGAAAAATCTTTGCCAGAATTGCTTCTTAAAGGAAAAATCCATGGGCAAAGTATATCTTAGAAGAAATAGAATGTTGCCCCATGAAACACGGCTCTTTCATTTAAGATAAAGCAGATATTTATGCGAGATACCACCAAATAAGGTGGTAAATACGGCAAAGGTGGTAAAATTAGTCCTAAAAGGAGCGATTGTTAGATATGTAGCACCAGAAAAATTGAGTATCAATGTTTTCAATTTCCCCAGTAGAGAATGGACGGAGGCCTGTGGTCAATGCCATGATTGTAAGCAGTAGCTTTGCATCAGCGGAAATCGGAAGCTTCAGTTTCAGCAAAAATTGGCGAGAAGAGGGTTGCTGCGTTTGGATGAGACAATTTCCGCTGCTGTCTGGCCTATGATGTCGCGAGAGAATAGAACGATGTCTCGTATAGCTTGTCATCAGCGGCAGTTGTTCCCATTTTGGAAATAATTGAATCTACAAAAAATCAGACTCGCATGATTGCATACTATAAATATTAAAAGATTATAGTATATTCTCATCTTTGACACTTGGATTTAGGAAAAACGAGCCCCTAGACCGCTGTAGTGGCGATTTAGGGGTATTTTAGTTTTCCAACTTTGTAGCTATTATTCTAATTTTACTTCATATTCAAAGGAAGGGTTTGACGATGAGGAACAGATTCGGTTGAGGGATTTTAACGCTTGGCTTGGTGGGTTCCGCAACTCCATTGCCGATTATAAATATTACATTGATTTTCCCAAGGTGTTTGCAAATGTTGATGCGCTCAGGATTGAACTAAACATTCTTAACTCATTGATCGGGTCACGAAATATCGAGGCTGATTTTGAGAATATAATCGAACGTTACCCGGAGACTCTAAAGTGCATCCCTATACTTCTGGCTAAACGCGAGATGGATATTTTCGCAATGGATGAAGAAGGAGCATTCTGCTACAATTTCGTGGCGAGAAACTATCCGACATCTCAGTATAAGGTCTTTATGAGAAAGACTGGATTGTTCGATCTTATGGAGAATCATCTGATTAATAATCTGGTGGACTATGTAATTGGCGTCGAGACTGGACTTGACTCTAACGGACGCAGGTTCTTGGGGATAGATATGGAGGATAAGTTTCTGGAGATTAGCAAGGCACGAAGAGAAGAACTTGACAATTTGTCTCTTCGCACTGAGTATCTGGAGAAACTACAAAAACAGGCAAAACTCTTCGAGGATAAGGATATTCGTGTCCTCAGCGAGCCGCCTATTTATTATGGTGCAGGGTTGCCGTTCTAATATTCCTTGTAATTTGTCCGTTAAAATGGTCCATAGCCGTTCATAAGCATTCATGACTTTATATTTTTTGATTGATTTACAAAGTTATGAATGCCTTTCCCCATCCTCAAAACGGGGAATTATCTTTGCAAGAAAATAGTTCCGCTCTGCCCATATAGGCAAGTCTTTAGGCATCGTAGCGGACGCGGAGATGACGAAGATCTTGCCGGGCGTTCGTGGTAGTTATCGGTAAATGAACTACTTTCCGAACAGCCAGCGGAGACGTTCTGCCGTATAGGACTGCTCGCAGGTGGTCTGATGCGACCATTGTTCGGATGCCGGCACTATGGTGCACGAAGCATTGCCTCCGGCGGCATTGATGCTCTCGCAGAATGCCTTGACATCCTCGTATGCGGTCTTCATCACCTCGTCCGACTCACTCATCACCGTGCAGACGCGCATTGACTTGAAATTTGCCGCATCGGCAGTTCCTGGCTTCCCTGCGACGGGCATTATCCCGCTGAACTTCTCCGGATAGGCGTTGGCCAGCGACCAGGTGCCGGTGCCTCCCATCGAGCCGCCGAGGACATATATCCCGTCACAGGCCGCTTCGTACTCACCGATAAGCTTCGCGAGAGGCTCGTTCATCTTCGCGCCCCAACTCCCGGAGGAAGGACATTGAGGGACAATGAATATGCTCGGAATGGAATTGTCCGCCAGATACCCGGCGATAACGCTGACGGCGGCTTCCTTCATCTGCGTCTCGTTGTCGTTTCCCTTGGAAGAACCACCATGCAGATACATCACCAGAATCGGCTTTACGGCTTCAGCACTCGCTATGCTCTTCATCCTGTACGGCAATGTGCCGCTGACGTATTTTCCGAAGTCGTCAAGAGGGGCGTCTGTTCCAACTCCTGGAGCATAGTTGTTCATTTCCGAATACGGAATGCCTCGCGCTATGCGGAATCCTGCCTTTGGCTTGTAGTTCGATGTCGGGATCTTGGTCCGGAACGACACGCGAAGCCCGAAGGAGCTGCTCTGCCAATGCCCGCCGCGCAAAACGTGCGTGGAGACATTCTTTCCGGCATATACGTATTCCTTGTTTGCGTCAGAAGGACCTTTTGGATTGACCTGCTCCACGTCAGAATATGGCCCATACCAGTCGTAGCACCACTCGAAGGCATTGCCCGACATATCGTATATGCCAAGTTCGTTGGCTGCTTTAAGACCCACCTTGTTAACGTGGCTCAAGCCGTTTTCCTTGAACCAGCCGGCTTCATTCACGTCATTGCTTCCGCTGTAGCGATAGTCCTTGCTCTTTACTCCACCCCTTGCCGCGAACTCCCATTCCGCCTCGGTCGGAAGCCTCCAGTCTCCTCCGGTCAGTTCATTGAGCCTGTCAATGAACCTGCACGCATCATCCCAGTCCACGCCGTCCATTGCCCTGTCGTCATCCTCGCCATATTCCGAAGCCGACCAGCAAGACTCCAATGTTCCCATCACTTCTTTCCAAAGTCCTTGTGTGACTTCGTATTTAGATATCTCGAAATCGGACAATGTTACCTTATGAAGCGGAAGTTCGTCCGGACGCGGGTCATTGTTGTCCTGAGCATCTGACTCCGCTTTTGTCAATGCTCCGTTGTCCAGACCGGAAGTCGTCTGTCCCATAATGAAAGTTCCTCCCTCAACTTTCACCATCATTGACTCGACCCTCTCTTTGAGGGGCAGTGTCTCCGTATCTTTGCCGTCTTCGTCACCGCTAACAGGCTGTCCCTCTTTTGAGGAACAACCTGCCAATGCTATCGAAATGGCGATGATGCCATAATATACTCTATCTCTGCGCATTGCTTCTTGTTTTTGATGATTGCTGTCTCCTTGATCCATGCGGCTTCGGCTGCGAGAGCCTGCGCATCATATCGCGTTCGATTTCATACACCCGGGATATCTGCTTCTGTGAGAGAAACGTGCTGTAGATATCGTAGTATTTTTTGCGGAGGTCCAGAATCTTCTGGCTGCGCTCGAAACGCTGCTTCATCTCCTCCTCGCCTGGTTTATCCGACTGCGGCTTGCCGAGGCTTGGCCCCAGTGCCCAAAGTTCTCGCTGGAAACTGCAGTATGTCTCCTCGAATTTTTTGCTCGTAGCCTCATCGAACGCCAGTTCCGTGGAAATGTGTTCGGCTTGTTTCATCGCAAGTTCCTCGCGGCTGATCTTCTTTCCGTTAGGCTGTGCGGCCAATGTCATTGACATAAGAATTGCGAATGATGCCGCGATTATTGTTCTGAATATTGTTTTCATCTGTCTTCTAATAATTTATGTTCATAAATGTGTCTTCATTGTAAATCTCGCTGAGAAATGCCTGGTCTGCATTGTCAAGGTTTGCGAACGCTTGCTGCACTTCCGCCAGAGAATCCGTCGGGGATGGCTGGCGGTGCCACGCGAATGTTGCTATCAAGGTCAACGATGCTGCCGCGGCAAGGGCAATGCTGACTGTACGGAGTCTGTGAGGCTGTTTCCTTTCGCATCCTGTTGCTTTCAGGACATTGCGCTCGATATCGTCAAGCGTTCCGTTCGGGACTTTGTACGGCATACGCTTGCCGACGCCCATCATATTCATTTCTTTATCCATAATATTCTTTCAGATAATTGTAAATCTTGACTTTTGCATTGTGCCAGTTGGCCTTCGCGCTGTCCGGAGTGGAGTCTGTTATCTCTGCAATCTCGTCGAAGCTCAGTTCGTCATAGTACCGGAGGTTGAATGTGAGCTGCTGCTTCCTTGGAAGCGAATGTATGGCTTTCTGGAGATTGACGGCCTCTATGTCGCTGAGGTCAATGTATTCGTCCGCAAGCATTGACATAGCCTCTGCATTGTCCTCGATATTGACCGCGGGGTGGCGCTTTTCGATGATTCTAAGAGCCTCGTTGGTCGCGATCCGGTAGAGCCAGGCCGTGAATGAGCGGCTGCGGTCGTACTGGCTGAAAGAGCGGAATACCCTGATGAATGTCTCCTGGGTGGCGTCCTGCGCGTCCTCGCTGTTCACGGTGATTCGACGGATGTGCCAGTAGATAGGCTCTTTGTACTCTTTCAGGAGCAGGCGGAAGCCCATCTGGGGATTGCATCCCAGCAGTCTGACTATGTTCTTCTCATTCATCCGTCAATGTGTAAACGACTTTGTTCCCTTTCATTGTCCTTGCAAGCGGATCTTGTCTGTCCAGAGTGAAGGAATCCAGCTCCGCCTCAGCGAACTTGCTGTCCAGTCCGGTGAATCCGCAGTATTTGCTGACCGAAAGATAGCCATTCTTCTGGATATATGCCACAGCCATCAGCTTGCGCTCCGGACGGGAGGTCTTGTTCACGGTGGTAGTCCGCTGCACCTGTACTGTCCTGTATGTCGGCACAACAGCCGCCGCATAGCATCTGTGATGTCTGCCGTAACCGCTGCTGTGACGATGTGGACCGCGAGCTTCCACAGATGCGGAGGCTGTGAGCATAAGCATTGCAGCCATCGCTGCCGTAAGTAATCCTGTTCTCATAATTCCAATGTCTTTAAATGTTGTTTTCTGAGACGTCTCACTACATATACCCGGCAGAATGGCGAAAGTAAAAAATGGAGAATGATTTTTTCGGAAGTCTTTCGGCATTGGAGCGATAGCGGGAATGTTAGGTGGCTTTCTGGGGGCGTTTTTATCTGTATGGGGTGGTGTATCTGCAGCGAGGGTAATTTGAACAGCCGTAGAATTTGCCGTATTTGCCTTGACGTAGTGTCAGTGCGCCTCCGCATTGCGGACAATAGCCGTTGGCGACTGCAATGTCCCGCTTGATTTCGTTATGGCGGACGTTAGAGATGTGCTGCTTCTTGGCGGCTTTGTCTCCGTTGTTGTTTGCGAGCAGGATGTTATAGATGCTCTGTATCTGGCTTTCGGAGAGGACTCTGGTTTCGAACTGATTGATTATTCGGGGAATCTGATCCCAGTAGATTACCGGAGTGTGAGCATCGATGCCGAGGCTTGCCTGTCTTGAAAATGCGACGATTGAGATGTAGGAGATATTCCCGTAGTCTTTCAGGAGGAATCTTAATGCTCGGATGTGTCCCTGATTCTGGTGGATGGGGTTGCGGAACTGGTATTTGTTGCCGTAGATGTTCTGTGTCCAGTATTCGCTGTTCTCGCCTCCGTAAATCCATCCTTGATAGAATTTGGTCTCGATGACGAAGATGCCATATATGGATATTACGATGTGGTCTATCTGTGTGCTGTAGCCGTTGCTTGTTAGCAGAAGGTCATTTATGACTTTGTAGCTGTCTTCGGGCAGTTTTTTCAGTATGGATGCCACTCGCTTTTCTCCGACTTTGCCTTTTGAGGGCAGGAGGCGGTGAAGTAAAACAACAAGGATAATAATAGCTATAAGAGCAAAGAATTCCATTTTGGGGATTGTGGAAGATTAATGGTGTTCACGGATTTACTTTGCAAATAAGATGTCTTTGAAATTCAGTGTATTACCGATATTTCGGAGTTGTTCTGTAAATAAGATTCTGTGTTATATCCGTTCAAAGAAGTCGTCGTAGTCCTTGTCGAGAATTTTCCAGATGCCGTTTTTGCGTCCGCCTTCACGGGCGATTAACTGTAATTCAGTGAGCCTTCTCAAGTACTTCTGGACTTGTCTGGTAGATACGCCTAAATTCTCCGCGATAGCCGTGATGTTGATTTGGGGGTTCGTTGAAATCAACTTATATATGCGTCTTTGGGCTTTTACGAACTCTTTTGTGAACTGTGGTGGTTCTTTTACGAACCCTTTTACGAACTCTTTTGTGACATCGGCGGTGTCATTTGCGGCATCTTTTACGACATCGGTGCCGTAGTTGAGATTCCAGAGGGTCACGTGGAACTCGCTGGCATTGGAAGTGAACTCTGGGGCGTGGTATTCCTTCAAGGACTCAAATCGGACATATTCACCGAGGATTTTCTTCATCCCGCTGCCTCTGCGCTCCATAAGATTGAGACGGCTGAAGAAATCGGCGAGAAGGGGATTGCGACGTTTGGAAGGGACGGAAAGCGGATTCAACTGCTGAATCAGGCGGCCATCAATCATTCCGCCCGGTGAATATACTTCCATTCGGTCGTCGTAGATGTCAATGTGGATCTCGCTGCCGAGCTCTTGGTAGTCGCGGTGAATGATTGCGTTGCAGATAACCTCCGTCACGGCTCTTTCCGGATAGTCAGGAAGTTCCTCCCGGTGGTCGGACTCCTTCCACCAGCGCTTGTGTGAATTGTTGCGGATGAATGCAACGGCATCTTGCAGCTGGCCGATGACGCTGCCTTCCAGTTCGGCATCGTCAAGAGCCTCGCCGAGTCCGCTGGTCATCGTGAGACCATTCCAGCGGGTGCAGAAGATTCGAGATTGGCGAATAGGGGAGTCGTCGGCCAGCAGCGCTCCTGCATTGGTCAATGCTCCGTTTTCGTCGATTATTCCCCACGATGTGAACTCGCTGTCATCGAATGAGCGGTGAAGTCTCTTGTAGCAGGCGGAACGCAGCTGGGTGAATGCCATATCCGTGAACTTGTACGGCGACGGGAGCGCATCATAAGTCCGTCCTGAGCCTTTCAGCACCAAAGCCTTCAACTGAAGACGGTCTGCGACAACGGACTCATTGCCGATGCGAATGTATGCCAGACGCTGTTTGTCGCCGATGTAGTAATATGGTGTTTCGCTTCCTGCTTTGACGTGCAGCAGGATTAGTTTTTTGTCATCAAGTTCTTTGAATTCCAGATGAATATCCGGGACCGGGTCAAGTTTGGTCTTGACGCACTCGCTGATAACCTCGGAGTCGCTTTCGGCATCGACAAGTCCGACTATCCGTTCATCATCGCTGATGCCGAATACCAATGTTCCGCCATTGCCGTTCGCGAATGCAGAGACGCTCTTGAGCCAGCTCTTAGGTCTGCTGACTTCAAGCCTTTCTTTCTTGTCATAGGCTGTCGCCTCTCCTATAAGGTCTTTCAGTTCCATATTGTTCGTTATGACTTAATACTCACAAAGGTAGTAATTTGTGAGGGATTTTGTAATGTATTATTGTTGTTATGTATACAGATGTTGAGAATGGTTAAGTGCGTTGTAAAAATTTTGGCAAAAATGGCTTGTTTTTGATGGATTTTCGTACATTTGGTTAATTCTTGTTCCTTCATTATGAATTTCGGAATTCTATATAAGTATTTGGATGTGAACGGGGCGTTGTCAATGCTGCGGTTCAAGGAGTTGCAGTTTACCAATGCGACAAAGTTCAACGATCCTTTTGATTGTCACCCATCGTTGATAGATTGCTCAAATCCTCCGGATATGCCATATGATTGGCCACCAAAGGAATTTCAGTCGGATATGGCTGAGAATCGACTTGTAAATAATCGTGAGCGTGCCTGGATTAGCTGCCTTTCCAAACGGCCAGACAACATCCTTATGTGGAGCTATTATACAAAGCATTCTGGTGTTTGCATTGGACTTGATGCTTCTCTGCTAAAGAAATACCTCAGCGGAGCTCTTGGAATGATGACTTTAGGAAGCATTGAGGTGAAGTATCGTGATATTGTGAATAAACCAGACTATTTTAGGTCTGGAGAAGATTATTTCATGTACCAATTAGGGACAAAAGCAAAAGCGTGGGAACACGAGCAGGAGGTCAGGTTCGCAATCATAGAGCCATCTCCACATTTTGCTAATATGAAGCTAGCATTCAAGCCTAAAGGAGACGAGATTATTGATTGTAAGGAAGTACGCGCATATCCTCATATTGGCTCGGAATGTTTTCGTAGCGTGTATCTTGGCGTAAACATCAAATCCGAACACCGCCAGATAATCATTGACGAAATACGAACATCTGGACTCAAAATCGAAGTATATCAGATGGCGATTGATCCGTATAAGTTTGAGTTAAAGCTTATACGGATATCGTTATAGTATACGTGGGCCAGTAATGCTGCTTGCTTTATTCTGTATTAAGTATTTTTGCCAATTGTTTGTGTTCAGGACGATTAAGAAGGTTAATCTCCCCATTAGTTCCCATTTTGATAATATCATTACATTTTTTTAATCTTTTGAGCATCGGCATTATGATACTCTCACCATGATTAATAAAATCATATCTTAGTATATGACAATTTTCGTAAAATAGTTAGATAATTTGCTGTAATTCATTTTTTTTCATACATTTGCATCGCAGTCCCGGTAGCTCCTCTCCCAGACATAAGTGCTGGTGATGAGTCCGGTTTTTTTCTTTATATATTCTTTTCTCAGTCTTAAATCAGTTCAGTCATATAGACCGGTATGCAGGTAGTCTGTCCGTCTTTCCGCAGGTCTTTCGTGTAGAGCAGGTAGCGGTTTCCGATTCTTGAAGAGAACTTCTCGCAGAACGCATCCAGGGATTTGTGGGTGTTGTAGCCAGAGCTCTTCACTTCGATTGGGCATAATTTCGTGCCGCGTGTGAGGAGGAAATCTATTCCGTAGTTGTGTTTGCGGTTTTCGGTGGGCCAGGTGTGGTAGAACAGTTCGTTGCCGCTTGCTTTGAGCATCTGGGCCACGAGGTTTTCATAGACGTAGCCGAGATTCACCGGTAGTTTGTCCGTAAGGAGTTTCTGATATATCTCGTTTTCGGTCACGGACTTGTCCCAGAATGCCATAGTTATCATCAGTCCCGTGTCAGCCACGTACATCTTAAACTGCTCGATGTCCCTGTGCAGTGAAAGCCCTACAGAAGGGTCATTGGCGTGGCGGGAGATGAGGACGACCATTGAGTCTTCCATATCTTGAAGTGTTTCGCTGAGCCGATCGACCTTGCCGTCTTCCACGACGCTGCTGACTTGGTATCTGGCGGCATTGCCGGTGAGCTGCGCCGGAATCGCGTAGAACAGGCTGGTGGCTTTGCCGGAGGTGTCAATCTTTCGGAAGTCGTCGGCATAGAGTTCGATGATTTCTCTTTTCACGGCATCGACCATACTCAGATTGTTCGTTTCGAGATAGGTGTCCACGGCTTGCGGCATTCCTCCGACGAGCATATACAGCCTTAGGTCATCCATTATCTTACGATTGACGGCGTCTCCTAAAGGTGTCTTGCCGTTCCACGCTTCCCGGAGCATAGGAATCGTGATCTCGTTTCCTCTTGCCCAGTAGAACTCCTCGAAGTCCATCGGGTAGAGCGTGAGTCTTGTCTCTTCGCTTGGAATCCTTATGCCTTTGGTGTTTTTCTTTATGCTCAGGAGGCTTCCGGTCTCGATGTAGTCGTACCGGCCGTCTTTGACGAGTTTCTTGATGGCCTGTCTTGCGAGCGGGCAGTTTTGCACTTCGTCGAAGATGATGGCGGATTTTCTTTCTTTAAGCTGGACATCATAGAGGAACTGCAGATGGAAGAAGAGTCTGTTCAGATCCGATATGTCGCTGAACAGGTCTTTGACTTCGGGCTTGCACTCGACGAAGTCGATGAGGATGTAGCTTTCATATTCCTGTCTTGCGAACTCTTCTGCGAGAGTGGATTTCCCGACACGTCGTGCGCCCTTGATGAGCAGGGCGGTGGAGCCGTTTCTCTCGGCTTTCCATTTCTGCATCGTGTCATAAAGCTTGCGCTTGAATATTCTTTCACTCATTTTGTTTTCGTTTTTCGTGGTAAATGTAGTATTAATTTCTGGTGTCCCCAAATTAATTTTGCAACAAATGCCGAAAATCTCAATTTTATTTTATAGTGTAATGCCTAAATTCTCAAAATATGACGCTATCGAACAAACAGATAAGAGTTTTGCTTCTTATCTGTTTGCTTGGGCTTACTTCTTCTGATAGCTTCCTTTTCCGAGTTCCCGGACTTGTTCGCTTCCGATGGCGCGGCGTATCTGTCGCTGGACAGTGCGGACTGATTTGCCTATTTTGACGGCAGTGGCTTTCTGACTTGTACTGAAATTACTCCTGAATAAAAGATGAAATACTTGGAAAAGTTGCAAAAATAGCATAGATTTGCCTTGGAAAAGTTGCAAAAACTGCGGTAAAACACATTGCGTAAATTGTGCAATATATGCTTAACAGAAAGATTGACAATGATATAGATGCGCATTTCTCCAACTCGAAGAAAGCGTTGTTTCTTACCGGTGCCAGACAGGTAGGTAAGACCTATTCTATCCGAAAATATGCTAAACTGCACGGCTTGAATCTCATAGAGTTCAATTTCTTGCTTCAGCCGGAGACGATGGACATAATCAATGGGGCAGGAGATGTCAAAGAACTGCTGCTCAGAATTTCGGCATATTCGCGAGTGCCTTTGGCGCGAAGCAAAACATTGATTTTTTTTGATGAAGTGCAAGAATGCCCGGATGTGATGACCTGGGTCAAAGCATTGGTGGACGAAGGAAGCTATATTTATGCGTTGAGTGGTTCCCTGCTGGGTGTTGAATTGAAAGACATCCGTTCAGTGCCTGTTGGTTATATGTCAGAGATGCAGGTCTATCCCATGGATTTTGAGGAATTTGTCCGTGCCGTGGGGGTACCGGAGAATGTGTTGGAAGCTGTCAAGAAGTCTTGGTCGGAGAAAACGCCGGTGGATGCCTATATACATGAAAAGATGATACAACTATTTCAGTTGTACATCATAGTTGGAGGTATGCCTGCTGCGGTCCAGACTTATATGGATTCCAACAATATTCAGAACGTGGTGAAAGAACAGAGGGATATTATCAATCTTTATAAGAAAGACATAGCCCGTTACGACAAGGATGTCAGAAAGAAACTGTATATCGATGAGGTGTTTGATCTCATCCCTTCCGAGTTGAATGCCAAGAACAAACGGTTCATCCTCAAACGTCTCAATGAGAATATGACTTTCGGCAGACATGAAAATGATTTCATCTGGCTCAAAGACGCGGACATGGCACTTCCTTCATACAATGTCGAAGAACCAGTCTCTCCGTTGAAACTGAGTGAGCAGCGGAACCTTTTCAAGCTTTTCCAGAACGATGTAGGGCTGCTTTCTTGCCAATATTCATCGGGAGGAATCCAGCTGAAGATTCTGCAGGGGAAGGTGAACGTGAACTATGGTAGCGTATTTGAAAATGCTGTCGCGCAAGAACTTCACGCTCATGGATGGGATTTGTACTACTTCAACAGCAAGAAGCAGGGAGAAATTGATTTTATATTGGAGACGGAAGATGAAATCATTCCCTTGGAAGTCAAGTCGGGCAAGGATTACGAACGTCATAATGCGTTGTCCAAAGTCCTGAGCACCCCGAATTATGGAATACGGAGGGCGATAGTTCTGTGCAATGACAACCTGCATGTGAAGGGCAATGTCGAATACCTGCCTATCTATATGACCATGTTCCTAGTCAAACAAGATGAACTGGAAAATCCTATATATAAAGTGAACCTGGACTTCTAGAATCCTTTTTAGCGGAGTCTGGGCGTACTTTTGTTGCAAGATAAACCTGCATTGACATGAACATTCTTCATCTCTCGGATACCCATGGGTCGCATCGCAGTCTTGGCCGGCTTCCTGAGGCGGACGTGATTGTCCACTCGGGAGACATTACCATGAACGGCTCATCCTCGGAGGCACTGGACTTTATGAGGTGGTTCAGCGCCCTTCCCTATGCCCAAAAGATTTTCGTGGCGGGGAACCACGACGCATGCCTGTATGGTGCCGTCATTGACGGACTTGACTCCAATTGCCATTATCTGTGCAACAGTTCGGTGGAGATTGACAGTGTGACATTCTATGGGGTCCCCATGTTTATGGAGGACTGTAGTTCCGGACGCCAGAAGGAGTTCTATGAAATGATTCCTGACGGCGTGGATGTGCTGATTACCCATGCCCCGCCATACGGAATCCTCGACCGGGACGGAAGCATCCATTACGGCTCCAATGAACTGCTCTCGCGTGTGACGGCAGTCCGTCCCCGGATACATCTTTTCGGCCATATCCATAAGGCCAATGGCCTGGAGAAAAGCAGCGGAACCGTCTTTTCCAATGCTGCCATGATGGACGAGCATTACGGCATGCTGCTTGAGCCGCATTTGATTAATTTGTAAATTATGGAAGAAAAATTGGAAAAATATCAGAGACGATTGATCTGTTGCAAAGAAAGTTTGTTGTGCAGCCAAAACTTGGCAGAATTTTATTGGCGGTTCCCAAATTTGACTAAATGTGAACTAATCATCCCAATCTAGCAACTATGTGCGGAACATCTCCCACAGGATGTTTCATGCCTTGATGAATCGAAGATGCTGGGCATCGCACCAGAAATTGTGACCGTAGCAATCCGTACCAGTGAAGCGCTCTCTGTTCCGGAAATTGACGTAGCGGGAGAAATGTTCCGAATCAAGGCAAGGTTCATCTCCTTCATCACGTCTGTATTCCGATTCTCCTCCCGAGTCGAGAATCACTTCAATCAGTCTGATGGCCCGTTCCATCTGGTCGTCATAGACAGGTCCGTCGGCTATGTAAGACCATTCGCGCATATATTCTGCCATCATTCCCAGTTTGACCTTCATTACGGACATGAGATGATACCAGCCCCAGTTCTCATTCAAGGCTGCCGTCACGCTATTAAGTTCAATTGCCGAGACCAGTTCATGGTGATGAGCTTTGCTCAGTTCACCGACCGCTCTGGTTTGAGGGATATTGAGACTACACTTAACCTCTGCAGATCCGGCATCAAGGTGATGTCCAAATCTACGCTTGCAGAGGCCAACGAGAAGAAGGATTGGCGTATTTATCAAGACTTTGCGATGGCTTTGGTTAAGGAAGCCACAGCGCTTTACAAAGATGAAAAGCTGCGGATTGGTCTTGAAGAGATGATATATGCGTTCGATAGCAGCACCATATGACACAAGAAGGATTAGAGCATTCGCTTCATCGATTTTTGAAGAAGGTGTTGTAATAATAATCGCTCGTGGTTCTATAGGAAAACTTGTTGTTGTGGGAACACCTATGGCGATGAACCAGTCGTGTTACGCTCTTCAATCAAAAAATAGAGAATATGAATACCTGTATTTTCTAACTACTCAACTGATAGATTGTTTAAAAGCTAAAGTAAGTAGGTCTGTATTTAAATCAATAATAGCGTCTGACATTGAGCATTCAACATTATGCATAGCAACAGAGGATGTTGTATCTGGATTTTGCAAGAAGGAAAATCCTCTGTTTGAAAAGTTAAAAACAAATACAATTGAGATTGCAGCTCTCACCAAGCAGCGAGACGAACTTCTGACCCTCTTAATGAACGGTCAAGCATCGGTTGTCAATATCTGATTCTGAAATAATCAATAAGTTTCTTGTAATAGTCCTGTGCTGTCAGGCAGGTGTCTGTCAGGTAGCCGGGGAGTGTTTTCCATTCGTGTAGACCTCGGTAATAGAACATCTTCAACTCGTCCGTGATGATGAACGGAACGATGTCGTGGTTCAGGCATTCCTTGAACATTATCAGACGCCCGACTCTGCCGTTGCCGTCCTGAAAGGGGTGTATCGATTCAAAACGCTGATGAAAATCGAGTATGTCCTCAAAGTGTATCGGCTTTTTGTCTCTGTACTCTTTCAGCAGTGCACGCAATTCAAGCCCAACCTTTTGAGGCGAAGTCGTTTCCATCCCGCCGACCTCGTTCGGCAGCCGTTTGTACTCGCCGACCGCAAACCATGTTTTCGATGCATCGGATGTCCCGCTTTTCAGCAACCCGTAAAGTTGTTTTATCATGCTTTCCGTCAATGGCTCCTTCGCATGGTCAATTATAAAGTCAATGCAGCGGAAATGATTGGTGGTTTCGATGATGTCGTCCACCTTAACTGCGTTGTCCGTGATTCCTATCGTGTTGGTCTCGAATATGTAGCGGGTCTGCTCTTTGGTCAGCTGGCTGCCTTCGATGTGGTTTGAATTATAGGTCAGGTCAATCTGCGTGCGGTGATATATTCCGCCTTTTGTTCCTGACTCTTTTTGCTCGCGCAATGTCTTCAATAGTGGAGATATTCTGATTCTTGCATTCTTGCGCTGCGGAAGAGGTGCGTCGGCAGGTACATTCCATGTCTTGCCGACAAGCTGTGCTCCGGCAATTTTACCTTGAATACAATAGTTTCTTATTGTACGTTCTGCGACGCCATGTACCGCCGCATATTCTTTGGTAGAGATGTAATCCATGCTTATCGGTATAAAAAAATAACAAAAGCCGATACAAAGATAATGTTTCTTGCCGTTATCGGCAAGAAACGGGATGCTTTTTTAGTCGGTTTAACCGAAATTATGCCGATAGGATTTGTCTAGACCATGCGCTCTGCTTAATTCTAAATTCCGACTAGCGTCGGCTTTTACGGCTGCGCCTCGGCAGAGTTCAAACTTCGTTTGGATCTGCGCTCGGCTTGCACGTAAATTATCATTTATCTGCTTGTTGAGTTCAATTTTGTGGTCTAATGCCGAAAGTGTTTTTCCTATCTACTTTTGGATTGGCATTTTAGGCAGAGTTATTTCTATATTCAAGAAATTGTTAGGATCGATTCGTTTGTGACTTCCTGATGTATTGGTATTTTGACCGCACAGATAATTTGTGATTCTATCCGAAATCAACAAATAATAGCAATATTGAAAATCTACCACATTTTCATCTACAACAAGAGGCAGGAATTCTGTTGAAGATATTTTATTCTCATTCTGATTATCTATTTTCCAAACCCTTTTGAAACGGACATTTAGTTTATTGAACAAAATACATTTGTTCGGAACAACATATTTATTGCTTTGAATGTCAGCTCCATTCAAAATTTCAGGAGTCTTTCCCTCATCAAATGAAGGAAGGCTATACAAATTATATGTTACACCTGGTTTAGGAGTGATTGATTTTGATACAAAAGTCGCGATATCTTTAATCTTCATAGTCTTCAGATTGATATTTTATTCCTTATCCAATATTCTTCTGACTTCCTTATCGAAGTCTGAGTCAATCTGTTGCGTAGGGTCGAACACGGCATATTCATCTTCCGCCTTTTTCTTTGCCTGTGCCGCAGATATTTTGCCCTTGTCGGGAAGAATTTGATAGCGGCGGAATGTCAGGAATTCATTGACACTGGCGGCGAACTGCTCCATATTAAAAGTGTTTTCGCGCTCTATGAGGTCTTCGATATAGTCAAAGTACCCGGTCACGGCGCGTTCCAATTGGCGGATTTCCTTTTCTTGGAGATAGTTCTTAGCGATGGTTACGTCTGATTTCAGTATGCGGCCGTCCGGGGAGTTCTTCCAAGTTGTCAGTCCCATGTGCTCTTTCGTGTGGTCGGCTTTTGTATAGACGATTTCCGCAGCTGTCTGCCCTGTGATGGCGTAGTGGAAGCGGTTCTGAACCATCGCATAGAAATCCCTTGTCGTCTGCGAATTTCGGTCGTAGTCTATGCTGCACTCGGCATATATGTCAGTAATCTGCTGCCAGATACGGCGTTCGCTTGCCCGGATGGAACGTACTCTTTCGAGCAATTCTCGGAAGTAGTCTTTCCCGAACAATGCGGTGCCTTGCTTCAAGCGTTCATCATCCAATGCAAAGCCTTTGCGGATATATTCGTTTAGAATCTTAGTTGCCCACTGCCGGAATTTAGTGGCCTTGGCGGAATTTATACGATAGCCAATAGCAATAATTGCATCCAGATGATAAAATTCCACAGTATGAGTCTGGAATTTATCATCCATAGCTCCGTGAGGAGTGGTTATTTCCATTTTGGAAACAACCACTTCCTTGTCAAGTTCGCCCTCTTCAAATATGTTCTTCAGATGTTTGCTGACGGCAGGAACGCCGACCCCAAACAGCTGCGCCATAGCTTTTTGGGTGCACCATATCGTTTCATCTTTTATGACGACCTGCACTTTGCCGCTATCTTCAGGCATATTGTACAGGAGGAATTGTACTTCTCGATCCATATCGGCTACTTTTGTCGGAAACCATGTGTGTAGCTCCAGGACAAAGGTAGTGAATTTTATGGACTTGATAGTTATCCAATGTACTTCCGATGGGACATTTTCACATTGAATTGATTCACTTTCGCATAGTGGAGGGTGGTGTCGATTTTGACGTGTCCGAGAATGCACTGGACTTGTTCTATTGGCATACCCTTGTCTATGGTATAATACTCCCGGATTTTAGTACAGGTGCTTAAGTTAAAAACAATAACTTTGCACCATGAAGCAGACAAGAAAGAA
>CAKUSP010000002.1 GCA_934680015.1 uncultured Bacteroidales bacterium
CCCACCAGGTGGGAGAGTAGGCCGCTGCCGCTTTTCGGATGCCCGAGTGATTTGTTTCACCCGGGCATCTTTTTTTTATTATCTTATTTTCTTTATCTTTGTTATGTTTCTGTTTTCTTTATGACATTAAGATCATAAAGAATATTTACTTTTATTGTAATTATTTTAGTTAATAGTGTTATTTATGAAAAAATCTTTCTTTTATGCTATGCTTATAGCATCTTTGTCTTTTGTCGCATGTGACAAGGATAAACCTACCCCTTCTGGACCTGATACACCTGATGGTAAAGTCGAAATTCCTGATGCTGATTTGCAGCTCGAGATGGATAGAACCACTAAGGTCCTCTATTATGGCGATCGTAAAACTGAGGGCGTGTATAACTATTTCCTTGGTCTCGGTGACATGGAATTCATAAAGGATGCTGAAGGTGATGATGCTGCTGCGAATGGTGGTCATATAATCTATTTCGACATATATGCTTCAGAGGGTTCTGATTCTTTTGAAACAGCTGTGCTTCCCGACGGAAAATATGTAATTGCAGAAACTAATGCTGCTGGTACTTTAAATAACTATTATACCCGCATGCAGATTAACGAAGATGGCAAGCAGAAAAGTGTTGACTTTGTCGATGGCTATTTGGAAGTTAAATCATCGGAAAAAGGTAAGTCGTTAACTGCTTTATTTACTCTTAAAGACGGTACTACTGTTAGTTGTATTTATGAAGGCGCTCTTGTTTTCGGTGACCCTAATGCCGGTTCTGAACCTGTAGAAGGTGTTAAGGAACTTTCAAGTGATATTGATGTTAATTTTACTTATGCTTTGGGCATTTACTATGGTGATGCCTATAATTCTGGTGTTGATAATTATACAGTTTCGCTTACATCACAGGTTCTTGATGATGATGGCTTTCCGACGACTGGAGGAGCATGGGTAGACTTGTCATTCTATACTGAGGCAGGTTCGATGATTTATCTTACTCCTGGCGTATATATAGTAGCTGATAGCTATGCTGCAGGAACAGTAGAAATGGGTTTTGCCTTAATGGGTGAAATTTGGGGGTCTTCAGCGGCAATGGTTGATGCTGACGGCAATACTCTCGAAGAGAGCCCTATTGCATCTGGAGAGGTAACTGTAAGCGAATATGGGGATTTCGGTTATAAGATTGAACTTAATTTGGTAGCTGATAATGGAAAGTTAGTAAAGGGAACGTATGCAGGAGAATTTGATTTTACAGATAACTCTCCGGCGGAAGAAACTAATACGACTTTGACGGGAGATTATACTTTAACACTTCCTACAGAAACTACATCTGTCGGCCTGGTTTATTATGGCGATTATTATGGAGTTGGACTGGCCAATTGGGTTCTTTCTCTTGAAAATGAGGGCGCAGATGCCATAGATATCGAATTGCTTACAGAAATGACATCTAAAACGGAACTTCCACTCCCTGAAAAACAGTATAATTTCAGCTCTGACAATAGTACGGTAGGTGTAGTACCTGGCGAATCAAGCGCTGTGGACCAATCAGGCACTTGGTACTGGGATCTGTCAACATTGGATGCGGATGGCTATATTTATGGATTTGCAGCTGCAATCGATGGTTGGGTAAAATTGGCCAAGGACGGCGACAAAACCACAGTATCTTTTGAACTTGTGGATTCACAGTATAATCTTTTCTCTGGTACATGGACAGGTGTAATACCTGCAGCAGAGGATAAAAGTAACCTTTCTGCCAGTTCAACCTCACGTAAATATCGTGCTGCGGTTAAAACTCAAGGATTGAGGAGAATTAGAAGGAAATGAATTGTCTCATTTCCTTCTCCTTTTCGCTTGCTTTAAGGAAAAGAGTCATCTGATTACGAGCCCTGACTTTATTATGCTCAGGGTAAGTGGTTTTATAATAGACATCTCCGTTTATGTAGTCAGCTAAAAAACGAACGCTTTGCATAAAAGCGAATAAGCGGGCGGCATAGGGGAGATGTTCTATTTCTATTGGAAGTAGAAATGAACGAGCCGATTTTAGATATCCTTCGGTAAACGCTTTAAAAATGTCCATTCTAAAATCGATTTTTTCAAAATGGGGATCATCTTCGGCTACAGTATTTGCTGCAGTACGCAGGAAGTCTCCAAAATCTGAGAAAATAAATGAGGGCATGACGGTATCTAGATCTATTACACACAGGACATGCCCATTTTTGTCGAATAGTACATTGTTAACCTTAGTGTCACAATGACATATTCGTTTAGGTAGCTGGCCTTTTTGATAAAGACGCTCTGCGACTGTCATTTCATCTGCATGCTTGTTAACAAGATCCACTAAATCTTGGACTTCTTTAAGTCGGCCTACTGGGTCATTTTTTATAGCATCATCAAGTTGAGAAAGTCTAAATATTAGATTATGAAAATTAGGGATAACTTCACCTATAGGTTTTTTAAGATCCACGAGCATGGCTTCAAAGTGACCGAATGCTTCTCCTGCATCTTTTGAGTATGTGGTGTTTACAAGATTATAGGTTACGCTATCTTCAATATAATGGGATAGCCTCCAAAATTCTCCATTTTCATCTTCAATATACGAAAGTTGTCGTCCATCGGTAGATACTTTTGAAGATTTAACAAAACTAAGTACTTTGTTATCTATGTTATCTTCTCCAGCCTCGATAAGTTTATTCCGTATATGTTCGGTTACATTTTCTATGTTTTGTTGAAGGAGATCGACATTAGGGAAGATGGCTTTGTTAATATGCTGTAAAACATAGTTCTTATCCCCTGTCTTTACTTTAAAAGTGTCATTTATGAGCCCCGATCCAAGTGGGCTTATGCTTATAATGTCTTTGTTGATAGCAAATTCTTCTGCTATTTGTCTAAGTTGTTTGTCAGAATACATGATCCTTGTGTTTTTATGTAGTTTATCCGATTTTTATTTTAGTTACCTTCAAAAAATAAACTGCATCATCTTAGTAAATCTTTTTGATCTATATCTTCGAAAATCTCATACTAATCTGACGCAACTTATTTTTTACGTTACTTAATATAGTTTTGTGGGTGCTAATTTACGAAAAAATAGTATTACAAAACTATCTGTCTCGTTTTTTAGAAGTCTAAACTTGTAAATATCTTTCGTATGTTAACAATAAAGTAATAAGAATTTAAGAAAGTCTTAATTTCTCAAGTTTATATTTGCCGGCGATATGAGAAAGGCAAAATTTTTAATGGTTGCGGCTTTTATGTTGCCGATTATTATTGTTAACGAGTTTGTGGTTGTAGCGAAAAATGATGTAAATGTTACATTTATAGTAAGAGATGCTCAAAGTTTAGAAGTACTTCCGGGCGCTGCAGTGATGGTAAAGGGCGAGTCGAAGGGTACGATTACAAATGAAGGTGGGCAAGCCGAGATGCCTATAGAAGAAAACCTGGACTATGATTTGGAAGTTATATATATAGGGTACACATCGTTATCTTTTCATTTAACTATGAAGAATGGGCGACCCTTTGTTTATTACAATGAGGAGAATGATGTGTCAGTAAAAGATGGCAAAGTGAATGTAATGATTCATTTGGATGACGAGTTGCTAGAGAATGCTACAGTAACAGCCCGTAAAAAATTTGAAACTATCTCGGCTCTTCAAAATGAACGTAGATTATCTTCTCGCGCCATAGAAAATATTGGCTCGCGTGAAATGGTCCTAAAAGGCTTGGCCGATGCGCAGGAAAGTGTAGCTAAAATGCCTGGAATATCTATCGCGGATGCAGGACAAATGATAGTGCGCGGACTTGGAGATAGGTACAGCACTACCACATTGAATGGCTTGCCAATAGCATCTCCTAATCCTGACAATAAATTGATCCCATTAGACATATTTCCAGCTTCAACCATACGCAGTATAACAGTTAGTAAAGTGTATGATGCTAGTAATTTTGCCGATTATTCAGGGGCACATATAGACATTAGTACGAGTAAGGGTAGAGATGACGATTTCCTTATTGCGTCTTTTTCTACTGGGGGCTACTTTGGGACCATTTTTAATCATTTTAAGCAGATGAACAGACGTTCTCTTTTTATATCTCCTAAGATGAAAAAAGAAGTCGGAGAGTCCTCATATTCGTCTTTTAAGGAATATGCCAAGCATAACCAACTGTTCGATACGAATTTCCAGGTAAATAATGGTATTTCTTTGCCTGATTTAAAAGGCTCAGTGGGCTTCGGAAAGAAGTGGAATATGGGTGAACGCGAGTTAAACCTATTGGCCAGTGCTAGTATTAATTCATGGAATGAGGCCTTAGTAGATGCATTTCACAGAACTTATGAAGCTAGTTCAGAGGGTATGTTATGTACTGAGAGTAGTTATGATAGTTATATTTCAAAGTTAAATACAGCAGTGCTTTTGGATGCGGAATATATTTATCGTCCACATCAAAGTGTAGGATTGACAGTTTTTTATGCGAGGAATGCTACTTCCGATTATCAGCGTCGAAGCATATTTGATCATCTAGAGTCCTATGATCTTGTGGGGAGTAATTCTGTGTCACATTTTTATACACTTCAAGATTGTCAATTAACAGGTAAGCATGAGTTGGCGGGGGAAAAGTGGCTTTTGGATTGGGGATCGTCTTTTTGTGCGACATCAAGTGATGAGCCTGATAGAAGGCAGGTTATGTTTAGTAAAGGTGCTGATGGCGCTTTGAAATTCTTCAATCTAAATCAACAAGAGACCCAAAGGTATTTTGGAGAATTGGAAGAGTATGAAATAGTTGGGGATATTAGAGTGAGCCGTGTTTTTGATGAGATAAATAAACTGCAGTTTGGTATAAGTATAAAAGATAAAGTCCGCAATTTTAACACCACCCGATTTTATTACAATCTAAAAAAGTTAACTGATGACATAGCTAATATAGAAGACATGAATTCTTATATTAATGATGCCAATATAGAGTCAGGTCTTATCGGGATAGATCGAAAGCTACACAAACGCGATAGCTATAATGCATCTAATCTTGTAGGAGCAGCTTTTGTAAGTTCAGATTTAAGTTTCGGGGATAATTGGACTACGAATGTGGGATTTAGAACGGAATTATCAAAACAAAGCGTTAATTACAACGATGATGTTGAGAATCGAAGCAGGAGTATAGATGCGATTGATCTTTTCCCTGCGTTTAATGCGAAATATAAAATCAATGAGAGTTCGGCTATTCGTCTTGCTTTGTCGAGAACCATTACTCGTCCATCCTTTGTGGAGATGGCTCCATTTTTATATCAAGAAAGTTTTGGAGGTACGCAGATTCGAGGAAATGAAGAACTCACTAATGGTTATAACTTAAATATTGACCTTAGATATGAACTGTTTGGAAGTAAATCGAATGAAATGCTTTCGGTAACAACATATTTTAAGTATTTAGATAATCCTATAGAACGCACACAGAGACTCTCGGGAGGTGCTATAGAGCAGACTTTTCAGAATGCCGATGAGGGTATCGCCGCAGGTGTGGAAGCAGAATTTCGCAAAGAAATAATAAAAGATTTGTCCGTAAATGGGAATGTATCGTACATTTTTACTAATGTAAAATTGCCAGAGAGTGGGGTATATACTAATCTAACACGTTCTCTACAAGGAGCTTCGCCATATTTAGTTAATATTGATATTTGCTATGCACCGACTATTAGAGAAGGTCAGTCAATAGCATTGGCATTACTATATAGCGTACAAGGGCCTAGAATTCATGCGGTGGGGATATTGGGATTAGGGGATGAGAAGCAAATGCCTTTTCATAGTCTTGATTTTAATGCCAATTTTAAGTTGAACTGTCATTTGAATTTTAGCTTGGGATTGAAGAATATGTTGAATTCGTTTGTTCGCTTCATTCAGGAGATCCCTAATGCAGGTCGGACAATGGAAGTAGAAGGGTGGAAATTGGGTCGCGGTATCAGTATGGGCATATCGTATGATTTTTAGCGATAAATTGTAAAAAACAATACATAACTTTTTAACAAACAGTAGTATGAAATGTTTTAGTTTACAGTCGGTAGCAACAGTGTTTGCTGGCATCGTGACATTGGCAGCTTGCCAAAAAGAAAATGAAAACAATCAGGGCGGTTCGGATAGTCTTGAACTTAAGGGGTATGTAACATCGGATTTGACTCTTGAATCAGGTAAGACATACAAACTTTTGGGAAGTCTTCAGGTCAAGTCCCCAGCTACACTTACCATTAATGAGGGAGTAACAGTTATCGCAGAAGATAATGGAGAAATCAATTACATTCTCATTGAGCAGGGAGCAAAGATTAATGCAGTTGGAACAAAAGGTGAACCCATAGTATTGACTGCAGAGAAAAAACAATCTGGAGCCTGGGGTGGCGTTCATATCTGTGGAAAGGCTCATAGCAACGCAGGTGCCGGGAATACTTCCGAGATTGGCAATGCTTTATATGGCGGAGATGCCGAAGATGATAACTCAGGCGTGATGAAGTATGTGCGCATAGAATATTCAGGTTATGCTCTTGATTCTGAGCATGAGGCAAATGGTCTTTCACTTTATGGCGTCGGTAATGGAACATCTCTTTCTTATATCCAATGTGTCGATGGATCAGATGACGGGATAGAGTTTTTCGGCGGAAGTGTTAATATAGATCATTGTGTGGTAGTTAATTGTGCCGATGACAGCTTCGACTGGACTGAAGGATGGAATGGAAAGGGAGAATATTTAGTCGCTTACCAGAGTCTTGAAGAATGTGATTGCCTTTTCGAGTGTGATAATAATGGAAAAGCTATTGACGCGGCTCCTATATCTAATCCTACTCTTGATCATGTTACACTTATAGGAAATAAAGGTACTGAACATAAGAGAGGTATACGTTTGCGTGCCGGTACTTATGCAAACTTCTCAAATACTCTTGTCAGTGGAAAACCCAGCCCTATAACTTTGGAAACAGAACCTACTATAAAGTCTTTTGTGGATGGAGTTTCAGGATTTAGCAATGTTATTATCAGCGGAACCGTTAAAAGTGATGATACTGCTACTAATGCATATACAGAAGAAATGTTTACTTCAAAGGGGAATAAGATCAATCAGAATTTAGTCTTCACCTCTCGTTTTATTGGAACAGTAGATGGCGCTGGCGCCGTATCTGCAGACAATGATTGGACGGCAGGTTGGACAAAATAAGGTTGTAATGTTAAAATTATTTAAGGGAAAAGAGTTCGGCGAGGAGCCGGGCTCTTTTTTTTGATGAGAAAAGATTAGTAACTTTACGCTCGTATGGCTTCAAATAAATATAAATTAGGTATAGCTTTTAGTGGAGGTGGCGCTAAGGCCGCTGCTCATTGTGGCGCCATCCAGGCGTTAAATGAATACGGAATAAAACCAGATGTCGTGGCTGGCACGAGTGCAGGCTCTATGGTAGCGGCTTTTTATTCTGCAGGTTTTTCACCACAGCAGATGATAGACATGTTTTTGAAACTGAATTTTTTTAGAGATATTGTCGTACCTTCAAAGCCTAAAGGTGGATTGTTTGATTCTACACCTCTTTTAGAATTAATTTCTAGGGAGATGCCATATGATAATATTGAGGATTTGCCAATCCCTGTTTATATCGTGGCTTCTGATATGGACCATGGTTGTCCTAAAGTGTTTTCAAAAGGGAAAATTGCCCCTAGGCTTGTCGCCTCCTGCTCTATACCGATAATTTTTAGGCCAATGGTAATAAACGGCGTGCATTACATCGACGGGGGAGTATTTCAGAATTTGCCAATACCTGCTATACGAAACATGTGTGAGAAAGTAATAGCTTTCAGCGTGCGCAGAATGGAACCTGAAGTATATAAGGATAATTTGATTTACACGGCCACTAGGGCTTATAGCATGATGTTTATGTCCAATATAATGGCTGATTCGAAATTGGCAGATGAATACATAGAACTTAATACGGACGGATGCAGCGTTTATGATATATCTAATATCCCAGATTTGTTTAAAAGAGGATATTCCGATGCCTGCGCTGCACTTGAATCATATGGATATAATCGTGTCCTGCCGGCAGAATCTATAGAGTTTGAAACTTTGCCTGAAAGACACCTTGAGAAAAATCACGATCTAATAAAAAAATACTTGAGCCCTCTCGGAAAGAAGTTGGAAGAACTATCCAATAAATAGTCTAAACTTGATTATATTGTGGAGATGGAGGGACTCGAACCCTCGTCCAAACATTATACCCAGCAGCTTTCTACACGTTTATTCTTCCTTTGTTTTTCGGGTTTGCCCTGCCGGAAGACGGGCGAGGCTTCACCTTATCCTTTAGGTCTTAGCGGATTTTAAAGGAGTCCATCCGAGCATCCGATTTTAATGATACCCCATATACCGAGAATAATCGGCTTAAATCCCGGCGGGATATACGTCAGTTCCGCAGCCTTGGCGGCCCTGATTAATGCTCAATCTCTCTGAGATTAGCAAGCGTATGAATAATTGTAGTTGCCTACTAAATTTTTGAAAACTGATATTAACGAGAGGGCTTTCGACTCTCGACGTGCTTACTGTCGTCTACGATGCTGTCAAAACCAAAACATCCCCTAACGACCTATGTCAGTGCAAAGTTAAAAAATATTTAAAATAATTTCTTCAAAAAATTTTGAAATTCAAAAAATAGTTGTACCTTTGTGTTCCCAAGCGATGAGGAAAGTTTGGGAGCGTAGCTCAGTTGGTTCAGAGCGTCTGCCTTACAAGCAGAGGGTCGGGGGTTCGAATCCCTCCGCTCCCACGAGAAGAAGAGTTGGTCAGTTTTAGGTCGGCTCTTCTTTTTTTCGGTATAATTGCCTAAACTGGTTGGTAGAATTCTTATAATTAATTGATTGGTATAATTGCCAAAAGTGGTTGGTAGAATTCTCATAATTCATTGATTCTCCGTAATTTGTGTAAATTAGATGAAAACATTTTCATCTAATGAGTGATAAATCTTAGAACAAACGTCCGAATAATCTAGCTATTGGCTCCATGATCTTGCTGAGTCGTGGCCTTTTTCCCCAATTCTCTTGAGTGATAAGTTCGCTTTCTCGGATATCTTCCATAAAGAAATTCTTTAGTTTTTCTGCTGAAGGTTTATCATAGATGATAGCTTGTACTTCAAAATCGATGTCAAAACTACGATAGTCGAGATTGGCCGAACCGATAGAACAAAATTCATCGTCCATAACGAAAAATTTAGAATGGTTAAATCCTTTTTTATACATATAGATTTTAACACCAGCATCTATAAGAGTATCGATATTGGAATAACCTGCCCAGGCTACCATAATATTATCGCCTCTTACGGGGATAAGTATTCTTACATCGACTCCACTAAGGGCAGCGACCTTTAAAGCGGTTACTATAGGCTGATTAGGAAGTAGATAAGGAGTTGATATGTAAATGTAACGCTTGGCCTTGCCTATAGCAGCGAAATAGGCTTGCATTATAGTCGCATAAGGAGAATCAGGCCCCGAAGTGGCAATTTGTATTGGAAGCACATTCGAAATATCAATCGATGGAAGGTATTTCGAATCATGAAGAAGCTCACCATTGGAAACGAAAGACCAATCGTTGATAAAGACAGTATTGAGCATGGTAACTGCGCCACCCTGTACTCTAATTTGGGTGTCGCGCCATATTCCTTTTTTCGTCCCCAGTAAATATCTATCGGCTATATTCATGCCTCCGGTATAGCCTATAGTTCCATCTATTACGAAGATTTTTCGGTGATTTCTATAGTTGAATTTATTAGCAAAGTGTGGAAGCCAAACAGGCATATAGCAGTATGCTTTGATACCTGCTTTTTGCATTCTTTTCGCATCGCGACGGTTAAGAGCACGGCTGCCTACACAATCATAAATCACCCGAACTTCTACGCCTTCTTTTACTTTTTTCGTAAGTATTTCGAGCAAATTCTCAAATAGATTACCACTTTCCAGTCCGAATACTTCGATATGTATAAAACTTTTTGCGCTCTCAAGATCCTTAAAAAAAGCAGGAAAAAATTCATTTCCATTATTAAGAATTTTGAGCCTATTGTTTATGGTTAGTGCAGCATCCCCGTTGTTTAAAAGTAAGGTTACGTAGTTTTTTAGCAGCAACTCAGAATATTCCGGTTTAGAAATCTCATGAAGTTGCTGCTGACATATTTCTTTTAAGTTTTGCGGTACTGTGCAGCCTTTATAACTAAATTCGTGGCTTTTCCGCCAACTCCTGCCGAAGAGAATGTATGCCAATATGCCAATGGCAGGGAGCAGTATTATTATAAGCATCCATGCCATGGTTTCTGAAGGGTCTCTTCTTTCTTTTAGTAAGGCATAGAAGATACTTACGATAAGAAAAGCATAGATAAGACTATATAAGGCATACATAGCAAGTGCGTTAATTTATTATTCTTTAAAAACATCTGGAGATAAACCGAGTAATTCGAGTTTTCTCTTTATCAAAGGTACTTCTTTTTCTAGAAAATACTTACGCTCTTGTGACAAAACTATGTCTGTGGCATCATGGCTTATGAAATAGCCTATACCGCGTTTGTTGAATATGACTCCTTCGTTTGTGAGTTTCTCATATGCTCGCATGATGGTATTCGGGTTGACCCCTATTTCCGCTCCATAATCTCGAACGGATGGAATTCTATCATCGGCCTTGACCTCACCACTGAGGATTTTGCCATAGAGGGCATCGCAAATTTGAAGGAAAATGGGCTTGTTATTGTCGAATTCCATAAAGTTAATGCTTTAAAGATTTAAGTTTAAAGTAAATAGCAGTTAATATCAATAGGTTCATAATGGTGTCACTAATGGTGTCTATTAATGGCATGTTAGAGAAAATGTCTGTCTCGAATATATCCACATTTTCAAAGGAGGTCTCGAATAAATTATTTGTTAAAGGAGCAGATAATATGCTGAGAATAATCGATATGCCGATAAGTGAAAGGATAGTTTTGGCCGTCTTGTTGCGCTTAAATATTAGTGCTCCTAATAAAAAAGGTAGACTGGCGCCAAATATATCGTCAAGATACAGCCATGGGGAACTAACAATGTGAGCGAATTTTAGAAGATGTGAGTTTTCCTCAAGATCAAGATTATAGATAAAATCCATAATTCCTTCTGCAGCATGAGATATTAAGTATAATACACTTTCTCCACAAGTGGAATCTACTAGGCATAGAATGCTGTCAACTAAGAAAAAAATAGAACAGGCAACCAACGGAGATACAACGGCACAGAGTATAATCATGCTGAGAAATTTCTCTAAAGTAGAGGCTGGAATCAGCAGATAAAATGAACCGTAATTTTTCTCTGTGAGTCTTCCATAACACTTTACAGGCATGAATATGAAAATGCAAACCATTATAAAGACAAATAGGAATGTTCGGAATATTATGCCTGGTGCTTGCCATGTCCCATCATTAAAAGTGAGGTTGAATAGTATGCATATTATGTAAGTTGCTAATGGAATTATAGCACTAAGTGTAATAAAGCTCAAACCGAAGTTTGAAGTACAACTCTTGAGATCAGAAACAAACAATTTTGAGAATCTGTCGAAGTTGAATATATCAGATGATGTTTTCATGATTTTATTTACTGAAAAGGGTTTTTATAAGGTCTTTGTGAAGGTGTACAGTGTTGAACAGGGCTTCAATATTTACTTTGCTTTCTTCTTCGCTTGTATTTAGTTCTACTTGGATATTGCTTCCTGGAAGCATTTCCCGGTAGAGTGCATTAGGGCGAGAGTCGTCTCCATAATAAAAGAAGAGTTTCTGCGATATCTCTTCGGTTGATGCATTTAGCAATACATCTTGTTTGTCAAGAATAATGATAGGATCGATTATATTTTCAAGATCCCTTGCCTGATGGGTGGATATTACAATGCAATCCTTATCGGATGTGTATTTGGCAATGGATTTTCTAAATTGAGCTTTGGAAGGGATGTCTAAGCCATTAGTAGGCTCATCCATTAGAAGGTATTTGGCATTTGTGGATAGTGCAAAGCTGATATATACTTTCTTTAATTGGCCACATGACATTTTGTCCATTTTCCATGATGGGCTGACTTCGAAATTGTTAAGTATTTCTGCGAATTTATCATAGTCGAATCCATTCCAAAATTTCCCATAAGTAAGGGCATAGCTCTGTGCTGTCATATTTAAAGCAGCAGAATCATCACTTAGATAGAAAATATTTGAAAGAAGGGATGGTTCACGTTGAAATGGAATATGTCCATCGATGGTAATAAGTCCCGTCTGCGGTGTTTTTAAACCGCAAAGTAAAGTTAGAAGAGTGGTTTTGCCGACCCCATTTTCTCCAAGAAGACCATAGATATGACCTTCTGAAAGATCTAATGAGATGTGATCCAGTACGCGATTCGCGCCGTAGCTGAATTCGATGTTTTTAATCTGTATCATAAAAGTAGTGTTTTAATATACTAATACACTGCAAATATAGGTAAAAATTTGAATAAACAAGCATAAATCTTACATTATTGCATTTCCAAGAGCAAGAAGTAACTTTTTAAATAATAACCAGCATCATATTAGGGAATCAATCCTCGAAAATATCATACTAATCTAACGCGACTTATTTTTTTCAATTTGCAAAAATTTGTAACTTCGCCCGTATGGATATCGTTATTACATATGTAAATGGGAATGATGAATGTTGGTTGCAGAGTTATGCAGAGCACACTAGAGTCCCTATTTTGACTAAAAGATTTCGCGATTGGGGTATGTTGCCATATCTATTTAGAGGTATTGAACAGAACATGCCTTTTGTTCGAAAAGTATATTTGGTGGTGGCTTGTGAATCTCAAGTGCCACAGTGGATTAATAGGGAAAAAGTGAAGGTGGTGCTTCATTCTGACTTTATTCCTCAACGGTTTTTGCCTACTTTTAACAGTAATACCATAGAAATGTATTTACATCGGATAAGTGGCTTAGACGAGAGATTCTTATATTTTAATGATGATATGTTCCCCATGTTACCTAGTAAGGAAGATGATTTTTTTAGAGATGACAAGTCTATTATACATTTTTCCTCACATGTTTTTGTTGGGGCCAATATGTATAAGCAGATATGTAAAAATTCGGATCAGTTAGTTAGAAATTTGCTTGGACTAAAGCATACTAATAGATTTATAAGGCCACAGCACATATGTTCTCCTATGCGTAAATCGTTAAGTGAGGAATTGTTTGTTCGAGCACAACAGGAAATTGAAAAATCTATAACTGCCACTAGGACGGCAGAGAACTATACTCAATATATATATCTAGATTATCTTTATTATAAAGGATATATTATAGACCAGAGACTATCTAATAAGCATATATCTGTTGCACTAAGCACACCGAAGAAAGTGTCAAATTATATTTTACATCCCAGTAGACAACTTCTATGTATCAATGATGTACATCTAGGAGAAAAGCATTATTTATCTATGAGAAGTGCTATACAAGAGGCTTTCGGAGAGCGGTTCTCGAAAAAATCCAAGTATGAACTCTAATCCTATTATATCTATAATTGTTCCAATATATGGGGTTGAACAATATATAGAAAAGTGTGCTCGTTCCCTATTTGAACAGACATATACTTCCATAGAATTGATTTTCGTAAATGATGGCACTCCAGATAAGTCTATGCAGATATTGAAGAATCTACTTGAAGTGGAGTATAATCATCTTTTATCAAAGGTACAGATTATAGAACAATCTAATATGGGCCTTCCAGCAGCGAGAAAAACTGGACTTGAACGGGCATCTGGAGACTATATTCTATTCGTGGATTCTGATGATTGGCTGGAATTAAACGCTGCTCAGGAGTTAGCTGATTGTGCTGCAAAGACTGATGCGGATCTTATTTTTTATCAGCTTTTTAAGGAGAAGAAAAATAAGACAGTGGTAAGAGGAGATAAGGATTGGGCACGCCATGGAGGAAAGATGGCTTTTATAAAAGCCTTATATACAGGGAAAACATACGGGTATTTGGTGATAAAGTGTTTTAAGCATAGCGTTTATACTGATAATAAGGTCTTTTTCCCGCCTAAAGGTATGCTTGAAGATACCTACATGGCTACGCAATTAATCTTTTATACGCATTCGATGTTTAAATTGGACAAGGCGCTTTATCATTACAGACGTACGAATCCAGCGTCAATTTCTAGACAAAGACGTCCTAGAAAGCGATTGGACGCTTCCATTAATTTATTGGATTTATATACTCACTACAAGGATAATTTAAAGGAAAGCCCAGTTCAAGAAGTGTATGGAAGGATATTATATTTCGCAGCATGGAATGCGTATTATTTCAAGCTTCCTCTTTTGGAGATGTATCCTTGGCTTGCAGATGAAGTTATGAAAATCCCAGTTTCTAGAAAAAATCTTATGCCTATTTATAAGCAAGTGGCAGCTCGAATCAATATCAAACACTATTTAAAAACCTTTATGAAATAAGTGGCATCTTTTTTTTATATTCCTTTTCTCATTTGTTTTGTATGTCTAGTTCCCTCTTCATTCCAAAGGAAAGCCGTTCTCGGAAATTAAGGATAAATCTTGACTAGTATATTTTTCATGATTACAACAAACTAAGTTGAAACTACTCTTACATATGGAACTTAAATCTACAATATAATGGAAAGAGAACAGAAAGTCTATCATATAACGATACTTGGAAGTTTTGTTAATTTTATTTTACTGGTTTTTAAGTTTGTAGCTGGGTTTATTGGCCATAGTTCTGCAATGGTGGCGGATGCCGTGCATTCGTTTAGTGATTTTGTTACTGATTTAGTGGTTTTGATATTTGTGAAGATTTCTTCAAAACCAGAGGATCAAGGACATGATTATGGGCATGGAAAATATGAGACATTGGCAAGCTGCATAATTGGTCTTTCTCTATTAGTTGTAGCTGTTCTGATGGGGGAAAAGGCTGTTGTAAAGGTGATTGGCTTTGTTCGTGGAGATGATCTTGAAAGTCCAGGAGTTATAGCACTGGTGGCAGCGTTGGTAAGTATTGCATCTAAGGAATGGCTATTTAGACGTACCATGAAAGTGGCAAAGGAGGTGGAATCTCCAGCGGTGGAGGCCAATGCTTGGCATCATCGTAGCGACGCGCTTTCTTCTGTGGGCACAGCACTTGGTATTGGTGGGGCGGTACTACTTGGCCAGAAATGGGCTGTACTCGACCCTATTGCGGCTGTGATAGTAAGTTTATTGATTTTAGTCCAATCGTTTAAGATTCTTTCAGATGCTTTTGGCCAACTCATGGAAAAAAGCTTGTCTGCTGAAGTTGAAGCCGAGATTTGCAAGATTGTGTATGAAGAGCCAGGAACAAGTGATATACATCATCTTAGAACTCGTAGAATAGGAAGTCGCATATCTATCGAAATGCATCTAAGAATGGAGGGAACATTGACTTTAAGAGAAGTACATGACAAATCCATGCTTATAGAGAAGCGACTAAGAGAAAAGTTCGGCGAATCGACATATATAAATCTACATGTTGAACCGCTGAAAAGCGAGTACAAATAGGAAACTACCTTGAAAAATCCTCACAATAAACGGGGGAAATCATTTCAAAACCAGCTTCTAAGATTAAAACTCTGATTTTATGTTATAGTGGTTTCTTTCAGGGGAATTGCGTGCGATTAGTTCGCCTAAGAATCCTGCGAGGAAAAATAGAACACCTACGATTATAGCTACTAATGCTAAGAAGAAGAGAGGCTGTTCGGTGACAGCTCTAAATGGTAGGTTATGACTTTGTGCGATTAACTTATCTGCTATGATCCATATAGCCATTACGAAACCTACGAGAAATGTCAGGATACCACTATAGCCGAAAAAGTGCATAGGCTCCTTCCCGAAGGTGCTGAGAAACCATAGGCTCAATAAGTCTAAAAAGCCATTTACGAAGCGATTCATGCCGAATTTACTTTTCCCATATTTTCGTTTGGCATGCATGGTGGGTTTTTCAGTTATACGCGTGTATCCGGCATTCTTTGCTAAGTATGGAATGTAGCGGTGCATTTCTCCATAAACTTCGATGTCTTTTACGACTTCGTTTTTGTAAGCTTTTAAACCACAATTCATGTCATGAAGACGGATACCGGTTATACGACGAGCAGCGGCATTGTATATTTTAGAAGGTAGATTTTTTGTTAAGGCATTATCCTGACGGTGCTTTTTCCAGCCGGATACTATGTCCCAATCTTCTTCTTTTATCATTTTATACATTTGTGGAATCTCTTCTGGAAAGTCTTGAAGATCGGCATCCATAGTTACGACCACATCACCTTTTGCTCTGTTGAATCCGCAATATAATGCGGCGGATTTCCCGTAATTCCGTCTGAATCGGATCCCATGTATGGCCGAATTCGAGTGGGCTAAATCCTTGATCTCCTCCCACGATCCATCTGTGGAACCATCATCAACTAAGATTACTTCATAGCTTAGAGCATTATCCCTTAGAATTTTGTTTATTCTTGTGCAAAGTTCTTTTAGGCTTTCTCTCTCGTTAAGTAATGGAACTATTACGGATATATCCATGTTAGTTTTCAAATATGTTGTTTGGAGCTATCCTTGGGGCCAATATAAGCGATAAAATCCAGCCATATAGGAAGCAATAAACCAGTTGCCCGACCATTTGGATACTAGGCATATTTTGCTCCATACTCTGCATCAGGGCAAGGGAGTTTGAATCTAAATTCGATTGTAAGGAAGCGTATAAACTATCCATGGCGGTGGTGATAATATCGGGGAATATATACTCGTATGCACAGTAGGACACAACGGCGGTTATTATGGCAGAGAATAAGGCAATCAATGTCCCGTATTTGACGAGTTCTCTTTTTTCAACGCCTTCGTATGATGACTTCAATTTAGTCATGCAGTATTTCATTAGTAAAATACACCCTACGATTTTGCCTATTTGTAGAATAGAACTTATAATGCCTCCTATACTGGTATTTGCAATAAGACAAGAGATTAGAATATAGCCTCCTGATATTAAACCAAAGAGAAGGGCCGCTTTACTAGATTCCGAGCGGATGATTTTGCTATTTATAGTTTCCATATGTGTGCAAAGATAGAAATTTTTTGATTATATTTGTAGGCTTTATAAACATTAGATATGGTAACTATAGCATTTACAGATGGAACTATTCGTCCATGGGACGATGATGAAGCTAAAAAAATATTTTGGCATTCGTCCGCACACCTTATGGCAGAGGCTCTAGAAGCGTTGTATCCAGGCATCAAGTTTGGCGTGGGACCCGCTGTAGAGACGGGATTCTACTACGATGTAGACTTTGGCGGGCAGCAAATTAGCGATGCTGATTTGAAAAAGATAGAGGATAAGATGTTGGAGTTGGCAAAGACTAAAGAGACATTTGAAAAAATAGATGTATCTAAGGCCGATGCCTTGAAATATTTTCAAGAAAAAGGGGACCCATACAAGTGTGAATTAATAGAGGGTTTGCAGGATGGTACCATCACTTTTTATAAGAATGGTAACTTCACAGATTTGTGCCGTGGGCCTCATATTAAGCATGTAGATGATATAAAAGCTGTTAAACTTACTTCTATCGCCGGGGCTTATTGGAAGGGCGATCAGAATCGTCAGCAACTTACTCGTATTTATGGTGTGTCTTTCCCTAAAAAGAGTATGCTTGAAGATTATCTGAAGCTTGTCGAGGAAGCTAAGAAACGCGATCATCGTAAGATAGGAAAAGAGATGGAATTATTCACTTTTTCTACCCGTGTAGGCTTGGGCCTTCCGATGTGGCTTCCCCGTGGTGCGCAGATGCGTTACACTTTGGAGCAGTTCCTTCGTAAAAAACAACAGGAACTAGGATATCTTCCAGTAGTCACACCGCATATTGGTGCTAAGGAACTTTATGTGACATCTGGCCATTATGCTAAATACGGGAAGGATTCTTTTCAGCCGATACACACTCCTCAAGAGGGTGAGGAGTATATGTTAAAGCCTATGAACTGTCCTCATCATTGTGAGATATATCGTAGCTCTCCACGATCTTATAAGGATTTACCTCTTAGATTTGCAGAATTTGGTACTGTATATCGTTACGAGCAAAGTGGTGAGCTCCATGGTCTAACAAGAGTGCGTGGGTTTACTCAAGATGACGCACACCTTTTCTGTCGTCCGGATCAGTTACAAGAAGAATTTGAAAAGGTTATTGATTTGATACTTTATGTCTTCAAGACCTTGAAGATGAATGAATATATGGCTCAGATATCTTTGCGTGATCCTAATAACAAGACTAAATATATAGGAAGTGATGAGAATTGGGCCAAGGCTGAAGGCGCCATTATAGAGGCCGCGCGTAAGAAAGGCTTGAAGACCGTAGTGGAATATGGCGAAGCAGCTTTCTATGGGCCAAAGCTTGACTTTATGGTTAAGGATGCGATAGGCCGTCGCTGGCAATTAGGAACTATCCAAGTAGATTACAATCTTCCAGAACGTTTTGATCTTGATTATGTTGATGCTGATGGACAAAAGCAGAGACCGGTTATGATACACCGCGCACCATTTGGCTCTATTGAGAGATTTACAGCTGTTGTTCTTGAGCATACTGCTGGGCATCTTCCTATTTGGCTTGCCCCAGATCAGGTGAAGATTCTTCCTGTTAGTGAGAAATTTGCCGATTATGCAGAAAAAGTTTGTAATTTGTTGAAAAATTCCGAAATTCGCGCTTCCATTGATTCTCGTAACGAAACTCTAGGGAAGCGAATTAGAGATATAGCCGCTTTAAGAGTTCCGGTGCTTGCGATAGTGGGTGAAAAAGAAGCATCTGAAGGTACAGTTTCCGTAAGAAGGGAAGGTGCAGATCAGGGCTCTATGAGTGCAGAACAATTTGTTGAATATATAAAATCAGCAGTAGCTGAAGAATTAGCTTAATGCCAGGACCTTACAGACCAAAGCCTGCCGTGCCACGTCCTCAGAATGGACGTAAGCCGGATGCCCGTCAACAAAAAGACGAGTTCGAACTTCGTATTAATGAGGCTATAACAGCCCCTCAAGTTCGTTTGGTAGGAGATAATATTCCTGAACCAGGTGTTTATCCTTTATCAAAGGCTATTAGACTAGCAGATGACCTCGAATTAGACCTAGTGGAAATTAGTGCGAAGGCAGATCCTCCTGTGTGCAGGATCATGGATTACGAAAAGTACATTTACCAGCAAAAGAAAAAGGCGAAGGAGATGAAATCTAATTCGGCTAAGATAGTGGTAAAAGAGATACGATTTGGTCCTAATACGGATGAGCATGATTTTCAATTCAAGCTTAAACATGCTCAGGAGTTCCTTCAGGAAGGTTCAAAGGTTAAAGCAACCATCTTTTTCCGCGGACGTTCGATTATGTTTGCAGACCAAGGTGAAAAACAATTACTACGTTTTGCAGTAGAGCTTGAAGATTATGGTAGGGCTGAAAATATGCCGGTATTGGAAGGAAAGAGGATGACGATGATGATAGCCCCATTAAAGAAAAAGTAGACCGCTTTTGCGGATATTATTTATAAATTATTATTAATTAAACATTTTAACACAATGGCAAAGCTTAAAACGAACCCCGGTGCCAAAAAGCGCTTTACGCTTACCGGGTCGGGTAAAATCAAGAGGAAGCATGCTTACCACAGCCACATCCTCACAAAGAAGACCAAAAAGCAAAAGAGAAATCTTGATCATTTCGCAATTATCGAATCTGCGGATATCAAGAGGGTGAAAGAAATGTTGGTTCTCTAAAAGTATTAAATTATGCCAAGATCAGTCAATTCAGTAGCCTCAAGGGCTCGCCGCAAGAAGATTCTTAAGAGAACACGCGGTAATTTCCTCGCAAGAAGGAACGTTTGGACGGTAGCAAAAAACACTTATGAAAAGGGACTTACCTATGCTTACCGTGATCGTAGAGCAAAGAAGCGTAATTTCCGCGCTCTTTGGATTCAGAGAATAAATGCAGCTGCTCGTCAGTATGGCATGACATATTCTCAGTTTATGGGTTCTCTCGCTAAGAACAATATTGGGCTTAACCGTAAAGTTCTTGCAGACCTAGCCATGAACAATCCACAGGCTTTCGAAGCAATCGTCAAATCAGTTAAATAGTCGCTACCGTGAAGTTGAAGGAATTGCTGCATAATAGATGGACAAAGTTCAGTTTTTGGGCTTTGCTTTATGTGTTATGGGTGATTTGGCTTGAAAATTACTGGTTCCTTTTGGGCTTAGTGGTGATATTTGATATATTTATCACTAAAAAGGTACATTGGAACTTTTGGAAAAAGAAGTATAAAGAGGGTGAAAAGCATTCGGCGTGGAATGATTGGCTTGATGCCATTATTTTTGCCGTAATAGTAGTTACCGTAATAAATACTTTCTGGTTTCAGGCTTTTAAGATTCCTACTTCTTCAATGGAGAACACTCTATACACGGGGGACCATCTTTTTGTCAGCAAGTTGACATACGGACCTAAGTTGCCTCAAACACCGCTTACGGTTCCTTTTACGCATAATGTCTTGTTCGGTAAAGAATCTTATTCTAAACTTATACAAAATAAGTATCGCCGATTAAAAGGTTTGAGAAGCGTTGAAAGAGGTGATATAGTGGTATTCGGATTCCCTAATGGTGACACCGTCCTTAGAAAAGCGCCTTCAGAGGATTATTATGCTCTATGTAGGTTCTATGGAAAAAAGAAGGTGGTTTCTACATTGGGGCCAGTGATAGCAAGACCTGAGGATAAGGTTGACCACTATGTAAAAAGATGTGTGGCGGTTGCTGGTGATACCATACAGGTAAAGAAGGGGATGGTTTGGGTAAACGGAGAGAAGCAAACAGTTTATCCAGGTGTTCAGTTCTCTTCTAGGATGGAAGAGATACAGAGTGACTATCGTGAAATTTTTCCTTTTTCAAAGAATTACTCTTGGAGCAGGGATGAATTTGGCCCTCTTTGGATTCCTAAAAAAGGGGCTAAAGTGGAATTGAATTCCGATAATCTTCCGCTATATGAAAGAATTATCAGTGTTTATGAGCATTCGTCAGTGAAAGATGCTTTAGCTGCAGGAGAGTATACTTTTAAACAGGATTACTACTTTATGATGGGCGATAACAGACACAATTCTTTGGATTCAAGGTATTGGGGTTTTGTACCGGAGGACCATATCGTGGGAAGGCCGGTGCTAATATGGCTCTCGACAGATCCTTCTAAAGGATTTCCACAAAATGTAAGGTGGAATCGTTTCTTGAAGGTGGTAAAAGATTATTAATAAATAAAAAACAATAATTATGGCAAAGGTTTGTCAAATAACTGGCAGAAAGAGAATGAAAGGCAATAATGTCGCACATTCTAAATTGCGTACCAAGCGCGACTTCTCCGTTAATCTCAAGAACAAACGTTTTTGGAGTGAAGAGGAGAATCGATTTATAACTTTGAAAGTTTCTTGTAAAGGTATGAGAATCATTGAGAAAAATGGCTTGGATGCCACTATCCGTGATGCTCAGAAAAAAGGATATGTTAACCTTGTTTAATTTTTGAGATTATGGGAAAAAAAGCAAAAGGCAACAGGGTGCAAGTCATCCTTGAGTGCACAGAACAAAAGGCAAGTGGAGTACCGGGGATTTCTCGTTATGTAACCACAAAAAATAAGAAAAATACTACAGAACGTCTTGAGAGAAGAAAGTATAATCCATTCCTTAAGAGAGTGACTGTACATCGTGAAATCAAATAATTTCTGGAGGATTTAGAATATGGCAAAGAAAGCCGTCGCAACATTCGCAGCTAAGGCCGGTGCTAAGAGCATGGTTAAGTGCATTCGCATGGAGAAGTCTCCTAAGACAGGGGCTTATGTTTTCACAGAGTCTTTGATGGAGGAAGCTCAGGCTAAGGAAATGTTCGCAAAGAAGTAATTTCCTTTTTATAAAATCTATAATTGAAGAAGAGAGTGTTGCACACTCTCTTCTTTGCGTATTTATAATGCAGATTTTTCACTATATTTGTGAGATATGTCAGTTAGTTTTTTTCAAAAATTAAGTAGAGCTATTATTGGTAAGTCTAGGGTGGATGATAACACTTTGGATGCCATAGAGGAGGCTCTTATAGAGTCGGATATGGGCGTTGACACCACCTTGAAAGTTATAGATGAACTTGAAGAAAGGGTGTCGCATGATAAATTCATGACTAAAGATGAGCTTTTTCAAATGCTACGTGACCAGATAGCATCTTTGATGGATTTGCCATCTCCCCTTATTTCTGATATAAAACCTTATGTCATAATGGTGGTAGGTGTAAATGGTGTCGGAAAGACTACAAGTATAGGGAAATTGGCATATAAATTTAAAAAAGCAGGGAAAAAGGTCATACTAGGAGCCGCAGATACTTTTCGTGCAGCTGCAGTAGATCAACTCACGATTTGGGCAGAGCGGTCAGGTGTTGATATTGTGAAGCAACAGATGGGCTCTGATCCCGCAGCTGTTGCTTATGATACGGTACGCTCTGCTATTGCCAAGAATGCTGATGTGGTCCTTATTGATACTGCAGGTCGATTGCATAATAGGGTGGATCTTATGAACGAGCTTACTAAAATTAGAAATTCTATCTCCAAGGCTCTGCCTGGAGCTCCATCTGAAGTTATGCTTGTTTTGGATGCAAGCACAGGACAGAACGCTTTTCAGCAGGCTAAAGAATTCGCAAGGGCTACATCCATAACTTCTTTAATGTTGACTAAGATGGATGGTACAGCACGTGGAGGCGTGGCGGTTGGACTAGTAGATCAGTTTGGAATTCCGATTAAATACCTTGGAATTGGAGAGGGGATAGATGATATAAAGGAGTTTGATAAGCAAGAGTTTGTCAAGACGCTTTTTGAAGAAGATAATTTGAAATAAAATACAATAGATATGAAACTCGATTATAATTGGCTTAAGGAGTATATTAAATGTGACTTGACAGCTACTCAGATAGCAGAAATAATGACATCCATAGGAATAGAGGTGGATGCGGTAGAAGAAAAAGAAACTATCGAAGGTGGTTTAAAGAATGTGGTGGTGGCAAAGGTTTTGACATGTGTTCCACATCCCGATTCAGATCACCTGCATATAACGACTGTGGATGATGGTGGAGAATCACCAGTCCAAGTTGTATGTGGTGCACCTAATGTAGCTGCAGGACAAAAGGTTCTTTTCGCTCGTGTAGGGGCAGTTCTTCCAGGCGATTTTAAAATTAAGAAATCTAAGATTCGTGGGGTTGAAAGTCTAGGAATGATATGCGCAGAGGATGAATTAGGCATAGGAGAAAGCCACGATGGGATTATGGTCTTGCCAGAGGCTGCAGTGGTGGGGACACCTGCAAAAGATTATTTGCATATTAAAACTCAGGCTGTTATAGAGTACGAAATTACTGCCAATCGTGTCGATGCCGCTTCTCATTTCGGAGTAGCTCGGGATGTTTTTGCTTATATGAGGCTACGTGGTATTCCATGTGAACTTGTATTACCAGATGTCGGTATGGCAACCGGAAATGCAGATGCCGATGCGCCAGCTCCAGTAGATATAGATGTAGAGGATATCTCAGGCGCTCCTCGTTATATGGGAGTAACGATAGAGGGGATAAAGGTAGGACCATCTCCTAAGTGGATGCAGGAACGACTTACTGCCATAGGGTGTCGCCCGATTGATAATGTAGTGGATATTTCCAATTATGTGCTATTTGAGATCGGACAGCCACTGCATACTTTTGACGCTGATAAGATTAAGGGAGGAAGGGTGATTGTGCGCCGTGCTTTAGCGGGTGAAAAAATATACACGCTTGATGGTGTAGAGAGAGCATTGTCTTCAGAAGATATGGTCATTGCCAATTCTGATGGTCCGATGTGCATTGCTGGTGTATTTGGAGGAAGTGATAGTGGAATAAGTGAAAAGACAGTTAATCTGTTTATAGAGAGTGCCTATTTTGACCCTGGAAGCATTCGAAAGACGAGTAAGAAGCAACAACTTTCCACAGATGCATCATTTAGATTTGAAAGGGGAGTGGATCCAGCCGCATGTGAGTATGCACTGAAGCGTGCAGCCGATTTGGTAGTAGAATTGGCTGGAGGAAGAGTTGTTGGACCTATTTTAGAAAGTTATCCTTCACCTATAAGTCGTAAAAGGATAGAATTAGATTATGGACGCATATGTTCATTTATAGGGAAGGAAATAGGAGATGATAAAATAGATAATATATTGGAGTCTCTTGGATATAAATTTGAGGAACGTAGCGGAAGAAAGGCAGTCGTTTTAGCTCCGAGCTATATGGTGGATGTTTATAGAGAATGTGATGTGGTAGAAGAAATACTTCGTATCTATGGATATGATAATATAGAATTACCATCACAGATGAGGATGTCTGTTAATGCTACTCCTTCACCAGAGCCAGAAGCAGTACGAAGCATAATTTCTAATTTTTTAGCGGCTAATGGTTTTGTTGAGACTATGAACAATTCTCTTACTAAAGGAGATTACTACACAGGACTTACTACTTATCCGTCAGATCATTGCGTGAAAATACTTAACCCTTTGAGCCAAGATCTTAATGTTTTACGTCAATCACTGGTCTTTAATGCACTGGAGGTTGTGGCTTACAATGTCAACCGTCAAATGCCATATATGAAGATTTTTGAATATGGCTCAGTCTATCAAAGACTACCGGAAAAAAATGGCGAAACATTAGAGGGATATGAGGAACATCAGAATTTTTGTCTAGCTATTACAGGAACCTCTGAGAAGAATTGGCGTGGAGGTGGTGTACGAACGGATTATTTTAAACTTAAAGGGTATATAGAGTTACTATTAAGACGCTTTGGCGCAGATATTTACCAATTATGGAGCGAGCCTGCCCCTAGTGATATATATTCTGAAGGAATGTGCTTGAAACTGCCAGGTAGTGCGAAGTTGTTGCTCACTATGGGGCAAGTTGGCGCACCGCTCTTAAAAAAATTCGGAGTTAAGCAACCGGTGTATGTGGCTGAAATTAATTGGCAGACACTGTTTGAATTGATAAAGAGAAATAAGGTAGGATTTAAAGAGATGCCGCGATTCCCTGAAGTTAGAAGAGACTTGGCATTGCTACTAGACGAACATGTGACCTATGCTCAATTAAGGACTGCAGCTTTCAAATCGGCTAAAAAAATCCTGAAAAACGTATCCTTATTCGATGTCTATCGTGGCGATAAGATTCCTCAGGGTAAAAAACAATATGCTTTGAGTTTTACGCTACAGGATGCTGAGAGAACTCTTACAGATCAGGATGTGGAGAAAGCCATGTTGTCTATCTTGAAGTCATTTCAAAGCGAATTTGGTGCGCAACTTAGATAGTATAGATGAAGCCAGGTAGAATTTTTCTATATGCATGTGTTGCATGTATGCTGTCGGCCTGCTCGAAAGGCGGAAGGGTGATTCCAGCCTCGAAGATGGCCGACATATATGCAGATATGTTCCTCGCGGATCAATGGATCGCTTCGCACTATTCGGAAAGAAGAAAAGCAGATACCACTATGTTCTACGAACCTATTTTTGAAAAGTATGGATACACGACTAAAGACTACGATGCTTCTGTAAAATACTATATATCAAAACCGGATGATTATTCGAAAATACTAAAAACATCAGGGCTAAAGTTAGATAAAAAAGCGAAGTACTTGCAAAAAGTTGAGGATTATTATAATAACCGTAAGCCCGAATTTTCTCCTTATATCCCTAAGGAATTTAGCTTAGACTCGCTTATGAGTCGTGACACGATGATGAAGTGGCACATTTCAGATACGCTTTCAAATGTAGACACATTTACTAATCCTGAAATAATAACTAATTCAAGTTTTGAAAGTCGGACAGTTGTTGAAAATTAACATGTTCTCTTACTTGCACAGCTTGAGTAACTAATGAATATTATGAATAAGACAGAAATTTTAAAAAAATGTTTTGCTTTCATGGACTTAACCACATTGCGTCCTGAAGATACGGAAAATAGTGTAAAGAATCTTGTGGATAAGGTGAGTGAATTTCACCGACTTTACCCATCATACCCACTTCCTGCTTCTATTTGCGTATATCCTAATTTTGCACATATAGTAAGAGATTATCGCACAAGCCCTGAACTCCATGTTACCACTGTGGCTGGGTGTTTCCCTTCCTCTCAGAGTTTTCTTCAGGTAAAAGAATTAGAGGTTAAGATGGCAATTGAAGACGGAGCTGATGAAGTGGATATAGTATTAGCTCTAAATGCTTTTTTGGCAGGGAATAAAGAAAAAGCATATAAAGAGATAGCTCGAATTAAAGAGATATGCGCTTCAAAGGATGTGCTTTTAAAAGTTATACTTGAAACTGGTATCTTGAAAACAGATGAACTGATCCACGATGCATCTATGCTCGCTATGGAAGCTGGAGCAGATTTTATTAAGACTTCTACCGGAAAAGTGAGTGTGAATGCTACACCTGAGGCTGCAAGAGTTATGTGTTACGCAATTAAGGAATATTATGAGAAAACTGGCCGAAAGGTTGGCTTCAAAGCAGCGGGTGGAGTGTCCACTGCGGATGAGGCTCTACAATATTACGAGATAGGTGAGAGTATACTTGGAGTGGAGTGGATGAATAAGAATCTTTTTCGCTTTGGAGTTAGTCGGCTAGGAAATTCGCTTGTCTCAGCTATAGAAAACAAAGAGATAAAATTCTTCTAATTAATAAATTATGAATTAGCCGTGTAAACTCGTTTTTACACGGCTTTTTTTGTATATATTTGCAAAAACGACTTATCTATGAAAGCTTTGAAAATTCTTATCGCGGGAGTAGCAGTAGCTGTTTCTTCTTGCAACGGAAACCTTTCCGATAAATGGAATGGTAGATATGGTTATGATGATGGTCATGGTATCTCACATGAAATGATAGTTTTAGGAAAGAAACTTGAGGATCCATATTCTCTTGCTAATATGACTAAGGCCTTTGTTTCACTTTATCCTACTAAAGCTGATGTTATTCATTTGGAGGCCACGGATTATTATGTAAGGCTTTTGCCACGAAACGATGAAGACTTACGTTTATTGGAAACGCTTGGCGTGAAAATGTTAGACCATCCGTTAGATTATCAAATTGTCGAAGAAGGGGATTATTACCATGATCCGGAGATTCCAGATGGGAATATAACATGGCAGTATGCTGTGGTGCCACCAGATTTTGAAGCTCCATCTGGAGTAAAATGTGAATTATTGCATAAATGTTATTTGGCAGAGGCGGAAAATGTTACAAAGGCTGGTTTAGATTGGGTAGATTGGGATGCAGTGGAGGAGCAGTCGTACCGATTGACTGGAAATGAAAATCTTCTATGCCCAGAAGTGAAGGGTAAAACGGAGGCAAAAATACCTTCAGGTAGAATAACAATTGTGGATAAAGACTATGACACTGAACCTATTGGAGTATCCGGAGTGCAGGTCTCGTGTAATGTATTTGTGAAATTCGACAGGTGTTATGCTGATGAGGAAGGGTATTATAGTATGAGAAAAAGCTTCAAATCTAATCCTCGGTATCGACTAGTTTTTACCAACAGAAAAGGATTCACCCAGGGAATCAATGCTATATTTGTTAAGGGCTCCATATCAACGTTGGGAAAACATTCTCCACAAGGGTATAGTATATGTATTACAGAAAAATCAGAGCAAAAACTTTTTAAGAGGTGCGTCATAAACAATGCAGCATACGATTACTATGAAAGCTGTTCGGCCAATGGAGTGAAAATAAAAACTCCGCCATCTAATCTAACGATATGGGCTTTCTCTCCTATGCAATCGAGCGCCACTCTGATGCTTCATCAAGGTGCTATACTAGACATAGATATGATTCAAGAAATTATAGGCGTATATACCCCAATAGTAAAGCTGTTTTTGCCTGATATCATATTGGGGACAAAAAATTATAGTGACTACGCTTCTCTTTATCACTTGGTTCAACATGAACTGGCTCATGCAAGTCACTATATGCAAGTGGGCAATAAGTATTGGGATAAATATTCGATGATGATACTCCGTTCGTACTTGTCTTCAGGAGGAGTAACATATGGAACAGGAACAGAAGAGGGTGCTGGATATTGTGAGATCGGCGAGATGTGGGCATATTATATAGAGAATATCTTATATAGGGAGCGGTATGAGGATTGGTCTACAACATTTGGAGATAGATATTGGTTCCATCCTGAGATATTTCTTTATATGGATAAAAGGGGCATGAATAGATTTAAAATATTCGCTGCACTCACATCTGATGTTACTCAGCGGGATGAATTGAGATCAAGACTATTAGTGTTATATCCGGAATGTAAAAGTGTTATAAATGAAGCATTTAATAAATATCTGTAAAATGAAATCATTAGATCTTAAATTATTAGTCATAATGGCGCTGGCCTTGCGCGTGAGTGTAGGGCTAGCTTTTTCCCAGACAAAGGTGAGCGTTTCCACAAATTTTATGGATTACGTTGAAGGTGGAACGCTGAATATGGATGCCTCAGTGTCAGTGTCGAGGCATTGGACAATAGGATCCATGATGAGATATAATCCATACTCTAATACTCAAAGGCAGCGGACTATTTCTGTCGGAGTAAAATATTGGCTATGGTATGTTTATTCAGGATGGTGGTTCTCCAGTGGGGCAAAGTACCAGGAATTCAGTGATAGGGATGAATATTTAAGGGAAGGCGATCGTGTGGGTGCTATGCTATGGGCGGGTCATTCATGGATGCTTAGCAAACATTTTAACATAGACCTTGGATGGGGTGTATGGGGAGGATATGAAACCTATAAAGAATATGGGTGCGAGACTTGTGCCAGAATTCGTTCAAAGGGAGAAGTGTATTTCATGAGACCTGACCAGTTTATGCTTTCGGTGTCATATATTTTCTGAAAATTTTGCTATATTTGCACTCCCTTGCGCGGGTGGCGAAATGGTAGACGCGCTAGTTTCAGGAGCTAGTGTCAATTGCGACATGTGAGTTCGAGTCTCATCTCGCGCACTTTATGAGCGGAAGTTATTATTAGTTAATAACTTCCCCTTTTTGAGATAGTGTATGACAGAAATTAGAAATATTGCCATAATCGCACATGTTGACCATGGTAAGACGACACTTGTGGATAGAATGATTTATCAGGCTAATTTGGTGCGTCAGCCTGAGAATTTAGGTCAATTAATCCTGGATAATAATGATCTAGAAAGGGAAAGAGGCATTACAATATTAGCGAAAAATGTGTCTGTAACCTATAAAGGAGTAAAAATTAATATTATAGATACTCCTGGACATAGTGATTTTGGTGGTGAGGTAGAGCGAGTTTTGAACATGGCAGATGGCGTGCTGCTTCTAGTGGATGCGTTCGAGGGTTGTATGCCTCAGACCAGGTTCGTGCTTCAGAAAGCTTTACAACTTGGGAAAAAGCCTATCGTGGTAATTAATAAGGTAGATAAGCCTAATTGCCGTCCATACGAGGTGCAAGATGAGGTCTTTGATTTGATGTTCAATCTTAATGCTAACGAAGAACAGCTTGATTTTAAGACAGTGTATGGTTCTGCGAAGCAGGGCTGGATGTCTCTTGATCCAGATAAGCCTACAAAAGATATTACACCTCTTTTGGATGTTATTTTGGAAGAAATACCAGCTCCGGCGATAGTTGAGGGCACTCCTCAAATGTTGATCTCATCTTTAGAGTATAGCCCTTATGTGGGAAGGATTGCTATAGGAAAAATCACAAGAGGATCTCTTAAGGCCGGACAGCAAGTAAGTCTGTGTAAAAGATACGATGTTATACAGAAGCAGAAAATTAAACAACTCATGGTTTTTGAGGGACTTGGGAAGGCAACTGTAGATGAAGTGCATTGTGGGGATATTTGTGCAGTTGTGGGCATAGAAGGATTTGAAATAGGTGATACTATTGCCGATTATGAAAATCCGGAAGCTCTTCCGCCTATTGCTGTTGATGAACCGACAATGAGCATGTTGTTTACGATAAATAATTCTCCGTTTTTTGGGAAAGATGGTAAATTCGTAACTTCCAGACATATAAAGGATAGACTGGAAAAGGAACTGGAGAAAAATCTTGCTTTAAGAGTTAAGCCGGGTCTTTCCGCAGATTCTTTTGTGGTTTATGGGCGTGGAGTTCTGCATCTTTCAGTCTTGATAGAGACTATGCGTCGTGAAGGTTTTGAACTTCAGGTGGGACAGCCTAAGGTATTGGACAAAACTATCGGGGGACAAAGATGCGAGCCTATTGAGGAACTTTCTATAGAAGTGCCAGAGCAGTTTGTGGGAGCGGCCATTGAGATAGCGACAAGGCGTAAAGGTGCTTTGATTCATATGGAGCCTAGGGGAGATAGAACCCTGCTTGAATTCGAAATACCTACGCGTGGACTTATGGGATTGAGGAGTAACTTACTGACTGCATCGCAAGGTGAGGCGGTCGTGGCTCATCGTTTTAAGGATTATCAGCCATACAAAGGTGATATAGAACGCAGAAGCAATGGCTCTCTTGTGTCTTTGGAGACGGGCGTGGCTAGTGCATACGCTATGAACAAGCTATTGGATAGGGGACATTTCTTCGTGGAACCCGGAGAAGAAATATACGCAGGCCAAGTAGTGGGAGAGCATACTAGAGAGAGAGATTTGAATGTAAATATATGTAAGACGAAAAAGCTTACTAATGTGCGTGCAGCAGGCTCTGATGAGAAAATAATTCTGCCGCCGGCCATAAAGTTTTCTCTTGAAGAGGCGCTTGAGTATATACAAGAGGATGAACTTGTTGAGGTTACACCGCATTATATGCGTATACGCAAGGTTCTCTTGGATCCTTTGGCTAGAAAGAGAAATAGCGATAACATAGATTGATAATAGAAAAAAATTTATTAAATTTGCAACCCTTTGTAGTAGACTTAAGTAGTATAGGTGCTGGTGCGAAAGCTTTCAGCGCCCTTGCTGACAAGCAGTTCTTTGATAAATTCGAGAATGCCGAGATATTGGATGCCCATATTCAAGTGGATTATTCAGTTAAGAATAAGGGCACTAGCGTAGATGTTTCTTGCCATATAGTGGGCGAGATTAAAGTGCCTTGTGATCTATGCTTGGAATCTGTGGCTATACCAGTGGATACGGAATTCGAGGAAAATTACATGCCGCAGGGTAATGAACTTGATTTGAGCCAGGATATTTATGATTATGTCGTAACTTCACTTCCTCTTCGAAGAGTTCATCCTGATGGTGAGTGTAACGAAGAGACTACAAAGTATATTAGTAAATAATAATTTAAAAGAATAAGAAAATGGCACATCCAAAACACAAATTCTCTAAACAGAGAACAGCTAAGAGACGTACGCACGATTTCGCGCCTGTACCTACTCTTGCTACTTGTCCGAATTGTGGCGCTACCGTCATTTATCATCGTGTATGTCCTGAATGCGGTTACTACAGAGGACGCCAAATTATTGAGAAGAGCGCTGAGTAGTCAGTCGCTCTTTAATGGTCTCTTAGTTCAACGGATAGAACGAAGGTTTCCTAAACCTTAAATACAGGTTCGATTCCTGTAGGGACTACAAAAAACCTCGAAGTCTTTATGACCTCGAGGTTTTTTATTAGTATGTGTAAGGATTACTCGACTACTGGGCCGGCAGCTACGAGAGCCTTACCAGCTTCGTTGTTCTCGTATTTCTTGAAGTTCTTTACAAAGCGACTTGCAAGATCTTTAGCTTTTTCTTCCCATACAGATGCATCAGCATAAGTATCGCGTGGATCAAGAATGTGGCTGTCAACACCTGGAAGTTCAGTAGGAACCTCGAAGTTGAAGTGAGGAATAACCTTGGTAGGTGCTTTCTCGATTTCTCCATTAAGAATAGCGTCGATGATGCCTCTTGTATCACGGATAGAGATACGCTTGCCTGTTCCGTTCCAACCGGTATTAACGAGATATGCTTTAGCACCACTCTTCTCCATCTTCTTTACAAGCTCTTCAGCGTATTTTGTAGGATGAAGTTCGAGGAATGCCTGTCCGAAGCATGCAGAGAATGTAGGAGTAGGTTCGGTAATTCCACGCTCTGTTCCAGCAAGCTTAGCGGTAAATCCTGAAAGGAAGTAGTATTTTGTCTGCTCTGGGGTAAGGATTGAAACTGGAGGAAGAACTCCGAACGCATCAGCTGAAAGGAAGATAACTCTCTTTGCAGCAGGACCCTGAGAATAAGGACGAACGATGTTCTTAATATGATAGATAGGATAAGAAACACGAGTATTCTCGGTTACGCTCTTATCTGCAAAATCAATCTTACCATCCTTATCAACAGTCACATTCTCAAGAAGAGCATCACGGCGAATAGCATTGTAGATATCTGGCTCAGATTCCTTATCCAAGTTGATAACCTTAGCATAGCAACCACCTTCGAGGTTGAATACGCCTTCGTCATCCCAACCATGTTCATCGTCACCTATAAGAAGACGCTTAGGATCAGTTGAAAGTGTGGTCTTACCTGTTCCTGAAAGACCGAAGAAAATAGCAGTGTTCTCACCATTTAGGTCAGTATTAGCAGAGCAGTGCATAGACGCGATACCCTTAAGTGGAAGGAAATAGTTCTGCATAGAGAACATACCTTTCTTCATCTCACCACCATACCAAGTATTGAGGATAACCTGCTCTTTGCTTGTTACATTAAATGCAACAGCGGTTTCAGAGTTAAGACCCATCTCCTTGTAATTCTCAACCTTTGCCTTAGCAGCACAGTAAACTACGAAATCAGGCTCCTGATCAAATTCTGCCTGATTCTGAGGACGGATGAACATATTAGTAACAAAATGAGCCTGCCAAGCAACCTCCATAATGAAACGAACTTTCATGCGGGTGTCCTTATGAGTGCCACAGAAACCATCGACTACAAAAAGACGCTTGCCTGAAAGCTGTTTTTGTGCAAGTTTTTTAAGGATAGCCCAATTCTCCTCGCTAAGAGGGTGGTTATCGTTCTTATACTCCTCTGAAGTCCACCAAACAGTGTCCTTAGAGTTCTTGTCCATAACGATGTATTTATCCTTAGGACTACGACCTGTGTAAACACCAGTCATAACATTAATGGCTCCAAGTTCAGTTACCTGCCCTTTTTCATAGCCTACAAGACCTGGTTTGGTCTCTTCGTTGTACAAAACCTCATAAGTAGGATTGTAGAGGATTTCGGTCACACCTGTGATACCGTACTTTGAAAGATCAATATTTGCCATATTATAAAGTATAATTTGTATTTTTGTTATACCTGAAAATGCGATGCAAAGATAAACATTTTTGACAGATACACAACTGACTATTTATGGTTATTTTCGATACAAGAACTATGCCCGTCGAGGTGTTGAAATACTATTGGGGATATGATTCGTTCCGACCTCTTCAAGAACAGATAATTCACTCTGTACTTGAGGGAAAAGATACCCTCGCGCTTTTGCCCACTGGTGGAGGTAAATCTATCTGTTTTCAAGTGCCTCAGATGTTAAAGGATGGATTGGCCTTGGTAGTAAGTCCGTTAGTCGCTCTTATGAAGGACCAAGTGCAGAATCTGGAAGATAGGGGCATAAAGGCTCTTTTTATTCATTCGGGGATGAATCGAAAAGAGGTCGATCTGGCACTAAATAATGCTGCATATGACCCAGAAGTCAAATTCTTGTATGTGTCGCCTGAACGTTTGTCTACATCGCTATTTGCCTCATATTTAGATGTTCTTCCTATTACGACTATCGTTGTGGATGAAGCGCATTGTATCTCCCAATGGGGGTACGATTTCCGTCCGGATTACCTTATGATAGGCCGGATTCGGGAACGGATAAATGCTCCAGTATTGGCTCTTACCGCTACTGCAACTCCGCAGGTATGCGAAGATATAATGGACAAATTGGCATTTAAGGAGCGTATTGTCTTTAAAGGGGATTTCAATAGGGCCAATCTCACCTATATCGTTCGCAGGTGCACAGATAAGATGGGCCAATTGCTTTCAATTTGTAACGGGGTGCCGGGAACGGGAATTGTGTATATGAGAAATCGCTCCAAATGCGAAGAGATAGCGTTAGCATTGAAGGCCGCTGGAATCAGTGCTGATTTTTATCATGCTGGCTTACAGTCATTGAGCCGAAGTGAGCGTCAAAGTGAATGGAAGAGTGGAAAAACGAGGGTGATGATATGCACAAATGCCTTCGGCATGGGAATCGATAAGCCGGATGTGCGTTTTGTAGTGCATATGGACATACCTGATTCTCCAGAGGCTTATTTTCAGGAGGCCGGAAGGGCTGGCAGAGATGGAAAATTGGCATACGCGGTGCTTTTATATAATGATAAGGATATTTCTAGACTTCATCAGATGGTGGATTTGTCCTATCCTCCGTTAGATTTTATAGAAGATATTTATCAAAAGATTCACATTTTTTATGATATCCCGTATGAACATGGCGCTGGGAGGGAACTTAAATTAGACTTAGTGGAATTTTGTAAACATTTTTCCCTATCTCGTTCTAAGACTTATTATGCCATTATGTATTTGGACAGGATAGGGCATATAACTTATAGTGAAGATACTGATATACCCACAAGAGTGAAGATAATTCCTGATAGGCAGCTTCTTTATGGAATAGATCTTCCTAAACGGGAGATGACACTATTACTGGAATTGTTGATGAGACAATACACAGGCATTTTTTCCTATCCTGTTCCAGTGGATGAAAATTCATTAAGCCGTCATCTGGGCTGTAGTATAGCTCAACTGAGAGTGCTTATGTATGAAATGTCTTTAGAACACGTATTGAAGTATATACCTGCCGATAACAGTACTTTGATTTTTTTAAGGCATTCCAGATTGCGTCCTGGGGATATAGATCTTAAGCCACTTTATTATAATAGATTAAAAGAATCTGCGCAGTTAAGGGCTTCTGAAATGGAACAGTATTGTACTGAGGATGATCAGTGTCGAAGTGCCAGATTGATAAGGTATTTTGGTCAAGTCGAAGTACAGGATTGCGGAAAGTGCGATGTATGCCGTGCCCGCAAAGGACGTTCCCGAGACATTCTTTTGAAGTGGTTTAGGGAACATCCTGATTGGACTGAAGCGGAATTATTTGATTTTATGGCTGATCCTTCATCTGGATTATCTGAAGCAGATGTAGAAATAGCCAGAGATATTATCGACTCTGAGATGTAATGCCGAGTTTTTTTAATAATGCGTTTACTTGAGGATCGTGTCCACGGAAATTCCTAAACATCGTAGCAGGATCTTCGGTGTTACCTCGACTAAGTATATTGGCTCTAAAACTTTCTGATACTTCTGGATTGAAAATACCCTTTTCTTTGAAAAGGGAGAATGCATCGGCTTCTAGTACTTCACTCCATTTATAAGAGTAGTAACCGGCAGCATATTGCCCGGTGAATATGTGCGAGAATGAGGTGGAGATGCATGTACCAGCAACTGGAGGGAATAATGTCACTTTTTTTAGAGCGTCCGATTCAAATGTCAGGACATCTTTATTTGTCATAGTCTCCATATCATTCCACGCCATATCTAGAATGCCGAAATTCAATTGACGGACTTGATAATAGGCCGCGTTGTAGTTTTTAGTCTCTACTATCTTATCTATTAATTCAGTAGGAATAACTTCGCCGGTCTTATAGTGTTTTGCAAAACTTTGTAAAAATTCTGGTTCGAAGGCCCAATTCTCCATAATCTGGGAAGGTAATTCCACGAAGTCTGTGGATACATTCGTAGTCCCAAGACTTTCGTAGCGACCTTCTCCTAGCATTGCGTGAAGGGAGTGTCCGAATTCGTGCAGAAGCGTGCACAATTCGTCATGAGTTATAAGTGACGGGGCAGATTCTGTGGGCTTGGTGAAATTAGTAACCATACTTACAAATGGCCTATAATCCGGGCCAAGTCCTTGAAATTCGGTCATCCACGCGCCACTTCTTTTCGATGCACGAGGGAAGAAGTCGGCATAGAATAGCGCTTTGTGTTCCCCATTTTTGTCTTTTACATCGTAAACGCGTACATCCTTATGGTAAGCCGGAAGGTCAGGGCGGCTTTCGAATTGAAGCCCATATAGTCTTCCCGCAAGGTTGAACACAGCATTGATACAGCTGTCTAGATTGAAATATGGCTTTAGTTCATTCTCATCGAATGTGTATTTTTCATTTTTATATTTCTCACTCCAGTAAGAAAAGTCCCAAGCCTGCATTTCTTTTTCCTTATAACCATTAAGGTGAGCGAAGTCCGTTATGTGTTTGACTTCATTTTTTGCTGCCGGTAGGGATGGCTTTAGAAGTTCATTTAAGAACTGATTGACCTCTTCCGAACTTTTAATCATTCTTTCTTCCAGAACATAATCGGCATAGGTTAGATATCCTAGGCTCTGTGCTATCTTTATCCTTAAGTCTGTTATCTCTAGGACATTACTTGTGTTGTCGAATTCTCCGCCAACTGCGCGCTTTGAATAGGCTTCGTAGATAGTTTTGCGAAGATCTTCCCGGCTGCTATATTTCATAAATGGCCCATACATAGGATATGAAAGGTCGAAGGTCCATCCTTCTTGGCCATTTTGAGCTGCTGTTTGGGCTGCTTGTTCTATTAGAAATTCAGGAAGGCCTTCAAGCTCAGCTTTATCGCGAAGGTTTAATTTGAAGGCGTTGGTCGCTGCAAGGACATTTTTTGAAAAGCGGAGTTGGGCCATGGAGAGTTTTTCTTGATAGCCACTGAACAGTGCTTTGTCGTCTTTATTCAAAAGTGCCCCTTGACGAACGAAAGACTTATAGGTTTTTTCCAAGAGCCGCTTTTGATCTTGAGCTAAATTTAGATGTTCGCCAAGCATATAGATGCTTTTTACCCTTTCGAATAAGGGCTCATTCAGCGAAACATACATGGAATACTCGTTTAAAAGAGGGCTTACCTCTTCTGCGATTTTCTGAAACTCTTCGTTGGTATCGGCTTCCATTACATTGAAGAAGATGTTGGACACTTTTTTTAGCGTTTTGCCACTTTCTTCAAGTGCAAGTATGGTATTTTCAAAGGTTGCAGGCTCGGAATTGTGCGCAATGGCATCTATTTCCTTCTTTGCATCTTCGATGCCTTTACGGAATGCGGGCATGTAGTGTTCGGCCTTTATTTTGTCAAATTCAGGTGCTCCATATTCAAGAGTTGATTCTCTAAGGAGCGGGTTAGTTGTGCAAGCGCTCATGGTGATAGTCAATGCTGCTAATATATTTTTTGTCTTCATATCTATTATTCTAAAGTTAATCCATCATATGCTGGATATATACCGGGAGGAAGCAGCTTTTTCAGTTCTTCATGGGTCCCCAATGCATGAGATAGATGTGTAAGGTACGTATTTTGGGCTCCTATCTTTCGGGCCAATTCGATAGCCTGTTCCAAGTTGAAATGGGAGTGATGTGGTTTGAATCCTACACAATTCAAAGTCACTGCGCGAAGCCCCTTGAGTTTCGTAAATTCGCTTTCGTTTATTTGCTTCATGTCGGTAATGTAGGCGATATCTCCGAATCTAAAGCCTAGCACAGAGAATGTTTTGGCCATGTCGTGGTAGCCTTGGATAGGTATCACTTCCACAGGTTTTCGTGTAGGGCTGGTGACATCTGATTTTTCTTTATGGTAGCCTATTCCACTTTCCCATACTAGCTTAGGAAGTGTGTCATTAGGTTCCACGAGGAAGGGAGTGTGTCCATTTATTCTTTTTATGCACCATTCTGGAACACCTGGGTAGTGAGGCTCGGCAAATGCATAATCGTATTCGTGGCGAAGTGCATTTTCTACATATTCCTCACAGTAGATATTTATCGGTTTGTGTTCCAACAAATTGAAAGATCGTAGGTCGTCCATTCCTCCTGTGTGGTCTTTATGATTATGTGTAAGCAGAACGGCGTCTAGATGTTTGACATCTTCTCTTAGCATCTGCATCCTAAAATCTGGGCCGCAATCCACTAGAATAGTGAGATCTCCATATTGAACTAAAACAGAAGAGCGAAATCTTTTGTCGTGTGGGTCTAGACTTTTGCAAACTTTACAGTCACACCCTATTACTGGGACGCCTTGCGAAGTGCCTGTACCTAAAAATGTTAATTTTGTTTTCATAATGTTACTTCAACGATTTTTCCAACCAGTGTCGGGTCATAGGGCCTAGATACTCTTATGTAATTCTCGGAATATCCGCTCATGTTTCCGTCCTTTTCCTTAGATTCGAAAAGCACAAGTGCTTTGTGACCTTTTTGTGATTCTACAAAATCAGCATGCAACTTTGTGCAAAGGCCTTCTAAAATGGCTACTCTTTCTTTTTTTGTTTCCTCACTTACTTGTCCATTCATCTCGGCTGCCGGAGTTCCAGGCCTTTGGGAGTAGGGGAATATGTGAAGAAATGAGGGCTTTATTTCCGATATGAAATCGTAGCTTTGGTGGAATAGTTCCTCTGTTTCACCGGGTAGTCCCACCATTATGTCAATGCCTATAAACACTCCATCGCCCAATTTGTTCCTTAGATATGAAATTTTGTCTTTGAAAAAGGCTGTGTCATAATGTCTTCCCATGTTTTTTAAAAGGATGTCGCAGCCTGCTTGAAGGGGAATATGAAAGTGTGGCTGGAATTTGGTTCCACTTGATATCCAATCGATGATTTCGTTATGCAGGAGGTTAGGCTCTATGCTGGAGATGCGATATCTTTCTATGCCTTTTACTTCGTTTAGCGCTTTAAGCAGGTCCAAGAAGTTCTCTGAGGTGGAGCGACCGAAATCTCCTGTATTAACTCCGGTGATGACTATTTCTTTTACTCCGTTTTCGGCTATCTGCTCGGCCATTTTTACACATTCGCAGATGGAAATGTTACGACTTTCTCCTCGGGCCAATGGAACCGTGCAGTAGAGGCAGTGATTGTCACATCCATCTTGAACTTTTAGAAAACTGCGAGTGCGCTCTCCGCTACTATATGCTCCGAAAATAGTGTTGGAATGGTCTAGAGTACTTTCTTTTTGAATAATTCCAAGATCCTGCAGGCATTGGGAGACTATGATCGATTTTTCCTTGCATCCGAAAACCTTCCATACTCCTTTTATTTCATAGATATCCTCTTTGCGTAGTTGAGCGCTACATCCGCATACAACAATGCGGGCGGATGGGTTTTGTCTATGCATTTTTCGTATGAGGTTTCGGGATTTAGCGTCAGCTGTGGATGTAACGGAACATGTATTTATGAGATAGATGTCGGCCCGTTCTTGGTGTGGAATTACTTCCAGTCCGGCTTTTTTGAAGTCTCTTTCGTATGTTGAAGTCTCGGCGTAGTTAAGTTTACAGCCAAGAGTGAGAAATGCTATTTTCATCGTGATATGGTTATGCTGGCTTTATCTGTGGGCCCATTTACTGGGGGACAAAGTTTAGAGAGTTTGATAGTGAAGTGTTCCATGTTGGGGAATGATTCGGCAATGGCCATTACGATCCTTCCTGCGACATTTTCTATAAGTGAAGATGGTATGGACATCTCTTTTTTAATTAGTTCATATATCTTGCTGTAATCTAGAGTATTGTCGAGTTTATCGCTTTTTATAGCTTGGTCCACTTCTATTTCGGTGCTAAAATCCACTATGTATTCGGCTCCTTGGATTCTTTCAAAATCTAAGCAGCCGTGGAAAGCGTGAAATTTCATCCCTGTGAGTTCGAGAGTGCCTTTCATTATTTTAAAATTAGAAAAACAGTGGGTTGTTTACCTATTTGAATAGGGCGTTTTTTCCATTCGGATATAGGTTGTGTTTTTATTGATTGGGTAGAAGATGTGAGATTGATAGCTACGCATAGCATGGTGGATGGTGCGAGGCAGTTGAGAAAGTCTGTAAATAGGGCGTCGGAGCGATAGGGCGTTTCGATAAAAATTTGGGTTTGTTTAAGGGCTCCTGAGAGTTTTTCGGCATCGCGGATATCGGCGCGGCGCTGGTCGGTTTTCGCGCTAAGGTAGCCCCTGAAGGCGAACGACTGCCCGTTAAGCCCACTGCCCATAAGTGCGAGCATTAGCGACGAAGGTCCGACCAGTGGGCACACCTCTATGGTGTGCCGATGGCAAAGAGCCACTAGCGCCGCCCCTGGGTCTGCCACTGCCGGCAGCCCAGCTTCGCTTATAAGTCCCACATCTTCACCATCCTCGAAAAGTCCTACCATTTTCTCGACCTCTTCGGCTTTTGTGTGCTCATTTAATTCTACAAAAGCAAGTTCATCGATATGCCCCTTTAAGCCTGCTTTAGATAGGTATCGTCTTGCTGTTCTTTCATTTTCCACTACATATTTATTTATGTGGTGAAGTAATTCGAGAACATTACTAGGGATTACATTCTCTATATCTGCTTCGCTTAATGGTGATGGTATCAAGTATAATTTGCCTTTATTCATTTTTAATTATAAGTGTCTTGTTAGGAACGAATTCACTTTCCTTATCTTCTTTTTTTCTAAATAGACTCTTTATGAAAGAGCGTAGATCGTCATATTCTTTTTGATACGATATGCCTATTCCGTTCCTTTGACTGTTGTCAAGGTAATTAGTATAGTCATCGGCCGAATGAGAGAACAGGTTGAGACGAAAATGTCCTGATTTGTTGAGTTTTATATTTATGTCAAGATCGCCTACCATATTTTCATCACTTGTAGAACTGAACTTGCGATTACCTAATGAGCCATTTACTGAGACCATATTATCAAATAGTTGTGTAGATACCGCGACGTCCATCACATCATTGCCTACTTCATTCTGCTGGTAACTAAGTCCTAAGTCTAAAGGTATTCCGAACTTTTGCAGTACGGCATTCAACTGCCCTGACATTATGGAGGTCAGGTTACTAAACAGAAAGTTAGAGTTACTATTGTTCGTGTTTGTGATACCACTCTGTGTTCCAGGAAGAAAGCCTCCAAGTACGATGAGGGAAAGGAATTGTCGTGATACTTTGTCTTCAGTATTCAATTCACTATCCACCATGTTTTTAGTGGTAGGATCAAGATCTGGTATATCAATAGAGAATTTTAACGATGGGCTGCGTAATTTATCGGATATTTTTATACCGCAGTTCACTAGTCTTCTAGTGGAAATGGATGTGGTGTCTGAGATTAGTGGCCCCAGTGAGGTCTTTAACGAATGCTTGGCATTGATGTTTAATTCGGTATCCATTACATTTCCGGCAAATGTTAGCGAACTGCCGTCTTCTATATTGAAGTCCTTGCTAATTAAAGAACTAAGTGCGGAGAAATGGTATTTCCCTTCAGTAATGTTATAATTTCCTCCTAGAACTAGGTCTTTAGTTGTGGAATTAATATCAGCAGTAACCACTCCTTCTCCCGCGATATTTAGTGCGTTATTGCCTTCTTTGTCTAGTGACGCGGCGATTTCAAGTCCTGGATTTATGTTTATTCTGCATTTGGCCTCAATCCTTCCTTGTTGAGGAGTCGTCAATGGTCGTGAAATCTTTATTTCTTCTTCATCGTTTGTCGCTTCTGGCTTTGTAAATTCGAGCAGGCTACTTGAATTTTCCGTTCCAGAAGATACTGAGAAACTGACTTTTCCACTACCGGCATTGGAGATGTTGGCATCGATCAGCAGGTTAGATGCTGTATCTGTGTTTAGGTGGATATCTCCATTTAGTGCCAATTTCCCATAATAATCGCTACTTCCACTTTGTTTGTTAAGTACGCTAAATCTGTCCATGTGCAGTGATAGAGCGGATAGATTACCATTGAGTTCTGCTTTTCCCGATTCAGGGTCGCTTATGTTTAGTTTGTCTATTAACAAACCAGTTTCATCGTAGCGGAGTTTTCCATTGAGTGTATAATTTACTCCAGTAGGTATAAGACCTACCTTTACTTTGTTTAGTGTTAAGTCGTTACTTCTAATGGTAAGGGATTTAAGCTGCCCTGTTGCAGTGATTTTACCATCTATCGAGCCATCAAGTGTAGAGCATATTTCAGATAAGGTCGGTTGTATGATTTGCGGATTGAATGAATTGAAAGATAATCGTGCATTAAGGTAGTCTGAAAGCGAATTATATGTCCCTTCAGCCTTGATGGCGTTAGGATTATGTTCCATTCCATTTGTAAGAGAAAATTTCAGCAGGTCATCTTCATCGTCTAGGAAGGCATAGAAGTGCAGTGCACCAGCTTGTGTTTTTCCTAACCCCAGGTTCGGACAACTAAGGTTAATATCTAGACCGGCATTTGAATTGGATGGAGTGCTTAACTTGATATGCCCGTTTATGAGCCCTGAAAGTTGGGTATTGGTGTCTAGCAGAATATTAGCAAGGGATAAGTCCAAGTCGTGAACTTTTAGTGTTAGTTCTTCGCTCTGCAGTTTGCTTATTCCGCCTTCAATCGCGATGTATTGGGTGGCATTTGATAGTGTTAGATCATGTACATGCAGTTCTGAAGGCTCATATATTACGTGAGACTTTGAAAAATTCCATTCTTTATCATCAATGGTGAGTTTGGAGTCTTGGGTGTTAGCATCAATGCGTAGGTTTCCAGATGGATTTCTGCTAAAGAGAGCCGACATATTCATATCTGCTGAGATCTTCTTATTTAAAAGATCTGTAAAGCTAAAGTTTACATTTGCCTTATCTTGCTTTATCTCTGCATTGATGAAGGCGTTTTGCAGCCTAACGTTATTGTGTTCTAATTCTTTAATATTAGATAAAAATGAACTGGTCCCATTATTTGAATGACTCTCAGCTTCAATATCCTTCAAATAAGACGACCCGTATCTAATGCCTTGAGATGTAAATGAGGCATCGAAGGATGCTTTGTCTTTAAGGGTCATGGAACCTTGTGTGCCACTGGCTATGTATATGTCTTGATGAAGAAATTGCAGGATTTGCTTAGTGTCTTTTATATAGAAAGATGCATCGAAATTTCTGCCATCCCATTGAGGCTTTTTAGAAAAAAGGGATGGCGCTGGCTGGCTTAATGCTATGGCTAGTACGGGCTCTGTTATAGTAGAGAGGTATGGGTCTCCAGTATACGAGAAATCGGCAAAGGCAGATCTCAGATTGATTCTAAGCCTTTCTTTATCGAGGACAGAGGCGAAAAGGATATCTCCTATATTGTGCTTGCCAGATTCGTCGTTAAAGGTGAAGTTGGATATTGTGGCGTCGCCTAAAAAGACATCGCCATTAGTTCGTCTAAGATTAATGTTTAGAATAGCGGACATGGACGAAGTTATGGCCCGCTTATCTATATTCGTGGCGACGAGGTCAGCATATCCTAGGATTAAATTGAATTTATAAATTGAATTCTGGCTTTGGGGAGAGAGAGAAAAACTTCCTCCGAAAATGAAGTTTAGATTAGGGTCGTTACATTTTACATTACCGGTGAATGTGTTGTCCTTAAAGAAACCGCTTCCATTTATCTTAGAATAAGGATAATTGTAAAGAGTTAATTCGCTTATTTCCAGATTATCAATGTTTATAGTGGGGTTATCGGGCATGAGAATCCCGTTGCCCTCTATACGGGCAGAAGTCTTTCCGAGATTTTCGCCTAGTCCAGCTTGTGCCAAGTCTACATGGTTTGCAATCATGTTCCCTTTGAAAACAGGCGCTTTAAGGCTATCCATCAAGTCTTTGATGCCAGCCTCAAGCGATATGGAACCTATGGTGGAGTTTAGATGTACTGATGCATTTATATCGTTAAGACTCCCATCTATTTTCCCTGTTAGATTAGCCTCTATCTCAGGAATATCTTTTGTTAGGTTTGAATTGTGCCCGGTTACGCCGGAAATGAATTTTTCAAGTCCCTGAGGGGTAAAGTCTAACTCGTGTGAGTTTAATTCAAAGGCAGAATTTTCCGCATTGAAAATATTTGATGTAATGCCACTTAGGTGTGCGTTCAAACTGCTATACCTATCTTTGAAATCGATGTCTTCAAATCTACAACTTGCGATAGGCCCTTTTAGTTTAAGGGAGGCTATATCTAAATCCAAGGGGCTGTCTTTAAAAATGCCACAGAAGTAACTGATGGATTTTAAAGATAATGGAGCAGCTGTCGCATCCCCTTCAAGCCTAACTTTATTGAGAAAATCAGAGAAGTCCATGGTATTTTTGCATGTCATGGAGTAATGCTTTAGATAGACATTGGACCATTTATCTATAATATGGGTGTCGGTTATGTTGGTAACGCCCATCTTAATGGTACAATGCCCGCTTACCATACAGGAATATCCGCATTTTTCATTTATCCTTACCCAATCCACGTCGAAACTGCATCCGCCGCCAGTGAAGTTTATATCATGCCCTTTTGCATCTGCCCATAGTTCAAGATCTACCCAATTGATACCATGTCCAGGATAGGTATATCCGCTAGGCTTTATGTCCACCATTCTGTAGTGGAAATTATCTATATCGGCTTTTTTTATGCGAAATAAATCGGGCATCGCATTTATGCTTCCATCGGAATGTGGAGCCATAAATATGGAAGATATGTTGTTATTGATACCCTTCTTGTCTTCAGGAAAAATTACTAGATTGAGTGTAAAGTCTTTAACTCTAACTCTATCAAATACTGGAACATCTTTTTTTGAAAGTAGACCTTTTAAAGAGAAAGTGGCAGATATCTGCTTTGCCGCCATTACTGTGTCCAACTCGCAACGAGGATGTCTATCAATAATGGCCAGATCTTTAATGATAAGAGTGGTGAATGGAGCGAATTTAATTGAAGAAAAGTGGATATTGGCATCTATATTTTTTTCGGCAAATTTTATGGCCTTATCCGTTATTCTAGTCTGAACTCCAGGGTTTTGGAGAAGCAAAAGACTGATAACGAAAAGTAGAGCTACAGCCTCTAATATTCGGGTGATGACTATCCTGGTTCTCTTCTTGCGCATATCCGCTCAAATTTAGCAAAAAATTTCCTATTTTTGCCAATTGCTATGGCAGATATTATTCTCGGAATAGAGTCATCATGTGATGATACATCGGCGGCAGTTATTTCAGACAGAGTACTTCTGTCGAATGTAATTGCAAGCCAGGAAGTCCATCGTGCATATGGTGGAGTGGTGCCAGAGTTGGCATCGAGAGCGCACGAACAAAATATTGTTCCGGTAGTTAGCGAGGCGTTGAAAAGGGCCGGAGTAAAGGCTTCGGAATTGACTGCGATTGCTTTCACCCGCGGTCCGGGGCTTTTGGGCTCTTTATTGGTAGGAACTTCATTCGCAAAGGCGTTGGCATTGGCCCTCGATATCCCGCTTGTTATGGTTAATCACCTGCAGGGGCATGTCTTGGCTGGTTTTGTTCGACAAAAAGACGTCCCTGTTCGTGAGCCTTCTTTCCCATACCTATGTCTTCTAGTGTCGGGTGGTAATTCTCAGATAGTTAAGGTGAATTCGCCACTGGATTTTGAAATTTTAGGTGCCACTATTGACGATGCCGTTGGGGAGGCCTTTGACAAATGCTCGAAGATGATGGGTCTAGGATATCCAGGAGGCCCTATAATAGATAGACTTGCTAAGGAAGGTAATCCTTTACGATTTACATTTGCTAAGCCTCATATCTCAGGTCTAGATTATAGTTTTAGTGGAGTAAAGACATCTCTTTTATATTTTGTGCGAGATCAGATGGCTCTCGATCCGGAATTTATGGAAAAAAATAAGGCGGATATTTGTGCTTCTTTCCAAAAGACGCTGATAGACATATTGATGGATAAATTAGTAAAGGCGGCTAAGCAGACAGGGATTAAGGATATAGCAATAGGTGGAGGAGTTTCTGCTAATAGCGGATTGCGTTCCAGAATGATTGAAGAGGGTAAGTGTCGTGGTTGGAATGTATTTTTGCCTGAGTTTAAGTTTACTACTGATAACGCGGCCATGATAGCTATTGCTGGTTATTTCCATTACTTAAATGGGGAGAGATGTCCTCTTGACATAGCTCCGGTTTCTAGAATTGCCGATTTTTAGCTATATGAGAATTTACGAATTCTCCACACCACTTTCTCAGCGACTTACTCTTGAGGATATAGAATCTTATCTTCGAAAAAAATTCGCAGATAATACTCTTAATGCCATAGTTAAACGGAGTATTGATGCTAGGGGAGAGGCCGTGTTTCGTTATCGTTGCGAGATATATACAGGCTCTGATAACTTTGTCCCTTATACACTTCCTAGATATGAAGATGTACATAATGCGGAAGCGGTTATTGTGGTGGGGGCTGGCCCGGCAGGATTATTTGCGGCGTTAAGACTATTGATGATGGGTCTTAAACCTATTATTCTTGAGAGGGGTAAGGATGTGCATTCTCGTAAAAGAGACGTGGCGCTTTTGTCTCGAGAGGGAATTTTATCTTCTGATTCTAATTATTGTTATGGAGAGGGAGGTGCTGGGACTTTTTCTGATGGGAAACTTTATACCAGGTCTTCAAAAAGGGGAGATAATAGGGAAGTTTTATATCAGTTTGTGAGCTTCGGGGCTTCTGAAGATATCCTGATCGATGCTCATCCGCATATTGGCTCAGATAAATTGCCTGCCATTATTGAAAAAATAAGGAAGTGCATAATTGAGCATGGAGGAGAGTATCACTTTAATAGCAAGGTTGTTTCCATTTCTTCAGATGGGGGGCTTCGCTTAGTTCGCTGTGCAGACGGAAGCGAATATTGTTCGAAAGCTGTAATTCTGGCCAGTGGTCATTCCGGTAAAGATATTTACCAGATGCTTTCTGCTTCAGGCGGAATGCTTCAAGCAAAAGGATTTGCCCTTGGGGTAAGAGTTGAGCACCCGCAAGAACTTATTAATAGAGCTCAGTACCATGGAAAGTGGAAAAAATCTTATCCAAGTGCGGAGTATTCTTTTGTTCAGCAGGTTGATGGTCGTGGAGTATTTTCTTTTTGCATGTGCCCTGGAGGGGTTTTGGTGCCATCTTCTACTGAGCCTGGGACAGTGGTTCTAAACGGCATGTCGAATTCCTTTAGAAATTCTTTTTGGGCCAATTCTGGTGTGGTCGTTCAGGTAGAGCCTGAGGATGTGCCTGGTGATTCTGCATTTAGGCTGTTGGATTTTCAGATGGAAGTGGAGCGTAATATGTACGCGTGTGCCAGGAGTCTAACTAATAATGCAAATCCATTCACTGCGCCGGCGCAGCGAATGGTCGATTTTTGTCGGGGATATTTGTCGGATAACTTGCCACGTACTTCATATTCTCCAGGTGTAGTAAGTGCGCCTTTGCATCTTGCTCTTCCGCCAATGGTCTCTACTAGACTTCAAAAAGCTTTTCCTAAAGTCAGGATCGGTGGATATTACACTAACGAAGCTTTGCTTTTAGGGGTGGAGAGTCGTACATCTTCTCCTATACGCTTGCCACGTGATCCCCAGACACTTGAGTATGTGTCCATGAGAGGAATCTTCCCTTGTGGTGAGGGAGCAGGCTATGCTGGAGGTATAGTTTCATCTGCTGTGGATGGTATTCGCGCTGCCATCTCTGTGGCTACCCTTTTAGGGTAAATGCGACGAAAATGCGTGTAACTTGGTGGCTATTATAGAATTCATTAATCCGTTGCAACCCTCCAGTATATCTTGAAATGCTTGTTCAAAATCCCCTGAATACCATGGATCGTCCACATCCCCGCTACGTGAGGTGTAGGACATCAAAAGGTGAATTTTATTTTCCGGATCTAATGGGATAATTTTTTTTAGTAGCTTTAAATTACTGGAGTCCATACATATTAGTCGGTCAAATCTTGTATAGTCTTCCTTGTTTACGCTTCTAGCTTTTTTATTAGGATCGAACCATACGCCATGGGAATTAAGGCACCTTCTTGCAGGAGGATAAATGGGATTGCCACATTCTTCATCTGATACAGCTGCAGATTCTATGTAAAAGTGGTTTTCCAATCCTTTTGCTTTAACCAAAGCTTTCATTATGAATTCGGCCATTGGGCTGCGGCAGATATTGCCATGGCATATAAATAGGATCTTAATCATATTAGAAGAATCTGCTATCTTAGGTACTTTTCGAAGAACTTCCAGACATTAAGGCAGGTATCTATATATCGATTAGACCAACTATGATCTCCACCTTCTACTTCGTAGAGTAGTACTTCGCACTCAGGCCCATCCTTGTAAGTTGGTTTACCTCCCGAATAAGTGTGTAGTACAACACGTTTACGCTCCGATGAAAGTACCTCCTTAGTGTAGCGTTTGCAGTCATTGGCACAGACTATGCGGCTTACAGCCGTAGGAACTGCCAGATAAGCACCCCAGCCTCCTTCTCCAGTAGAATCGCCATCCCATAGGGATATCTGGTCGTCTGTCCCATGTACTTCCATAAATGGAATAGGGTGTGGATATGTGTCTTTCATTACATCCAATGTCAATCCCGCTATAGAGGCTATGGCAGAAAAGGTACGAGGGTTTTCCGAAGCCATTTTATAGCACATCTCTCCACCATTGGACATACCAGTGAGAAATACATTTTTATCACTAAGAGAGAATTCTTTACATAGATATTTCACCAGGTGCGTAATGTATTTCACATCATCAATTTTATATTCTAACTGGAAAGGATAGCCTACATTCCAACTACGATGCCCAGTAGGGTCTTCAGCTCCTTGTGGATAGCATACTGCAAATCCTTTTTCTTTAGCAAGCTCTATAAAACGAAGTCCATCATCGAGTGCTCTACCGCCATAACCATGAAGCACGAGCACAAGTGGAAGAGTCTGATCTTCATACCCTTCTGGGCGATAAATATATGAGAGTCTATCTATTCCTTGATCTTTCAATACGACTTTAGTGCAGATTCCTTCTGGTGATGTGCTCACTGATTCTTTCTCTTCGTTTCCACATAGAATATCAGTATACCCTCTTTCTATAAGATTTAGGATCAATTCTCCGAATAAGGTGTTTTGCCAAGCGAACCACTCTCGGGTAAAATTCGTCGGGTCATCCTTATGGAAGGATTCATGCATGAAACCTGTCCCTGCATCGGTAGATAATAGCATATCGATACAGCTCTTTATTTCCTGAGGGTCGCTAGTTGTAAAGGCACGCATCATAATGCTCATTGGCCATATCATATCATATCCAACATGAGGACCACCTATCCCTTCTCCTGCGTTTCCTTTAAAGAAGTAAGGATTATATTCACTTAATACAAAGCGTCTTGTGTTTTGGTATATAGGATCGTTAACGTCGATATCCCCTAGATAAGGCATGGCCAAAAGGCTTGGAACATTAGCATCGTCCATAAGGAACTTATTTCCGAATCCGTCTACTTCAAAAGCATATATCTCTCCAAATTCTGGATGGAAAGCCACCGCATTTTCTTTAATGGCTTTTTCTACTTCGTCAGCCAAAGTTAGACATTCCAAAGCCAAATCCTTGCGGGAATTTACGACTTCTAGAATCTCTGCTGCTTTCCTTAAAGAGGTAACAGCGAAAAAGTTAGATGGTATTAAAAATTCGAAGGTGGTGGCATCATCCGATGGACGAAACGCCGATGCTATCAGGCCACAAGGTTTCACTGGCTGTCCTTTCCCTCCACAACATTTGGTATCGAATTCTCTATCTGTTACCCTCGTAAATATATATGAACCATGACCTTCCTTACGTTGCTGCTCCTTTAATGTAGCGAGAATCTTAGTCATGCCTTCTATCCATTTGTCGCCAAATACGGAAGTGTCACCAGTAATTTTCCAATACTCATAGGCAAGTCTTATAGGATAACATTGAGAGTCAATTTCCCATTTACGCTCGTGATCATTAGGGTTCATGTCCGTATTATCCGACATCCAATGTCCGCCCGTTGGCCCGTCATTGAAGGCATTGGCATAAGGGTCTATGCATATAGAATAGAATTGACGGTTAATTACACCGGCTATCATCTCGCGCAAATGCTCATCTTCTGCACACAGCTTAACATAAGGCCAGACTTGAGCTCCCGAATCCCGAAGCCACATGGCATGAATGTCACCTGTATAGACAAATGTATCAGGCTGTCCATTTTCGTCGTATCGAAAGTGGACGGTGGTGTCCAAAGTGTTCGGAAAACAGTTTGCGAACATCCATGCCAGTTTGGGATTACTGCTCAGCAGTGAACTGACTTCTACGATGGTTTGTTCTACCGCCTGCGAGGTGAATAGACGATTTTGCGGAGCGGGGCGCTTGCTTTCGTAGTTTGCTGTGGCGCAGAGTAAAACCAGTGCAAGAGAGAGTATCGATTTCATGATTATTAGTTATTATTTGAAAGAGAATATGGTCTATCGGTAAGTGATATGCCTCTGTCGTAATTAGGTTTGTCTGACATTTCGAAATTTATAACCGGTCCATCAAGAAGGTCGAAGTGCTCGAAATATACAGGCGAATAGGCTTTACCATTCATTTCGATGCCTTGTACATAGAAGTGTGTATCATCATTTTCCGGGGCATTTATGGAAATAGTGTTCCCATTTGAAAGATGAATGTGTGCCTGCTTGAAAAGAGGCGTGCCTATGGCGTATTGAGTGGTGCCAGGACAGACTGGATAGAAACCAAGTGCGGAGAATACGTACCAGGCTGAAGTCTGTCCGTTATCTTCATCTCCACAATATCCGTCAGGGTTAGGCGTGTAGAATTTTTCCATCACTTCGCGGATTCGCATTTGAGCTTTCCATGGCTGACCGCCCCAATCGTATAGATAAAGCATGTGCTGGATAGGTTGGTTACCATGGGCATAATTACCCATGTTCATTATTTGCATCTCCCTTATTTCGTGAATGGTAAATCCATAATAACTATCATCGAAAATAGGTGGCATCTCGAATATCTCATCCATTGTCTTTAGAAATCCATCATCGCCACCCATAAGATCAGAGAGACCTGCAGGGTCGTGGAATACAGACCATGTGTATTGGAGTGCGTTCCCTTCCGTGAAATCTCCGCCCCATTTGTATGGATTAAGAGGAAGGGAAAAATCGCCATTGGCTTTTCGTCCGCACATAAGTCCGGCATCTTTCAAAAAGAGCTTTTTATAGTTCATTGCGCGGTTTTTGAAAACTTTTATTTCACTGTTGCGTTTACCTAGTGCTTGACCTAATCGATAGATGCACCAATCATCGTAGGCATATTCTAATGTGCGTGCAGCACTTTCATTGATGCCAATATCGCATGGTACATAGCCAAGTTTATTATATTCCTTCCATCCTAGTCTTCCTGTAGATTCTACTTCGGGATGTACGGCTTTCGTACCATGACAAACTGCCTCCCAGAGTATCTGGATATCATAGCCTCTAATGCCTTTTATCCATGCATCGGCTACCACTGAAGCCGAGTTATTTCCTACCATACATCCTCTATGTCCCGGGCTTGCCCATTCAGGAAGGAACCCACTTTCTAGGTAGGCGTTTACCAAACCTTCCTGCATTTTTGCGCTCATCTCTGGATATACTAGATTAAGCAGAGGGAATAGAGAACGGAATGTATCCCAAAACCCCGTATCAGTAAACATATATCCGTCTCTTAACTCTCCATTATATGGGCTATAGTGACGAACTTTTCCGTTTTTATCGATTTCACTGAGATTACGAGGGAATAGTACTGAGCGATAAAGGCAAGAATAGAAAGTTCTTAGGTGGTCAATGTCGTTATCTTTGATTTCTATGCGGCCAAGGATTCTGTTCCATTCATCCTTGCTTTCTTTGCATAATCTGTCAAAGGTACCATCTCCAAGTTCTTTTAAATTCAATTCGGCTTGCTCTAGACTTATAAATGATGAGGCTACTCTTAAAGCTACTTTCTGTCCTTTTGAGGTTTTGAATCCTACTATTGCTCCGCTGTGTGACGAATTTGACTCAAGCGCATCGTTTTCATGTTCTCCATCTGAAATGGTATGCATGTATTCGAAAGGTGTATCACAATCTATTACAAACCAATTCTTGAAATTTTTCGGAACTCCACCGGAATTCTTAGTGGTGTATCCTACTATACGATTTTTTTCTGGGAGTATTTTAATGTAAGACCCATTGTCGAATGCATCTACGACTAGATAGGACATGTCCTTTTGTGGGTATGTCAGTCTAAATGCAGCGGCACGGCTTGTTGTGGTCATTTCAGCCACAACATCATGGTCTGCTAAATATACAGAGTAATAATATGGTGTAGCTTTTTCGGTTTTATGGGAAAACCAACTGGCTCTTTGCTCTTGATCGAAAACTGCACCAGTGGTAACTGGCATAATCGCGAATTGGCCATAATCGTTAATCCACGGGCTTGGTTGATGTGTTTGTTTGAATCCTCGGATTTTGTCTGCATCGTAGGTGTAGGCCCATCCGTCGCCCATAGTCCCTGTCATTGGAGTCCAGAAGTTCATCCCCCAAGGACGTGCAGTAGCAGGGTATGTATTTCCTGTTGAAAGAGAGTGCTTGGACATAGTTCCTACCAGTGTGCTGACATAATCTACAGGGCTTTTGTCTGCCGCCAATGCAGATGTGGTTAAAAGCAAAAGAGTAAGAATGGTGATTTTTTTCATTGAGATAAAGTTACTAAGGTACATCGATTTCTATAGGTTCGGAATAGTTCCATCTTTTGGTTCCACTTCCCGAAGGTGTATCGCAGTTGATTCTTGCTGCAGCACGGATAAATACTTTTCTTCCAGAAGGTATGGTTCCGTTCGATTTTATGGATATGGATTTTCCCTCTAATGGGTCAAATGCAGCTCCGCTATATTTTATCTCACTGGACCATCTGCTGTCCCTGTTTCTATATCCTACAGAGGAAGAATAACTTACGAATAATTGGATATCAGTTACATTACCATATGCAGGTTTCCAGCTTCCAGTTGCTTCGAATGCTTCAGCCAATTCTTCTCTGCTAGTAGCTCTGGTGACTTTAACCGACGCCAGAACTTTTCCAGCACTTACGACAGGCGAGGAATCGAATTCAATTTTAAGGAATGGCTGAACTTCAAAGACTATTTCTTTTTTACCTTTCAAGTGTATATTCACGCTTTCGTCTTTTATAGGATGTCCTTCTTCTGTCTCCATAACAAGGGGTACAAAAGGTCCATCTACGCGTACATTATAATCTGCTTCGAAAAGTTTAGTGTTTTGAAAGGTTCCATCAGGTTTGCAATAAAAATCTTGAGGGGTAACATTCCCTTCCCAACTAGTTTCTATAAGTCTTACACGTATTCCTTCGGCTCCTTGGTCTGTCAGCACTGGATCTCCAGTTTTAACATCTATAACTTTTCCGTAAAGCGTTTCGCTAGGCGCATCGTAATTATCCAATCGGAATAATTCGCAAGAGCTTATCGATAATGCCGCGATGGCAAATATAATTATTTTGTTCATAATATCTATCTATTAGGCTGTTGATCTATGACAGAACTTTTGGATACTTCGTTCGATGGAATTTCGAAGTAGTAATCCATGGCATCGTACATGAGTTCCATTTCTCGGGCCATTTGGAAATTAGCATCAAAGAAATACTTTCCAGTTTCCGTGCTGTAGAATGGATAAAGTCCATGCAGACGATAGCTGGAACCTTTTCCGAATCGAGAAGCGTCGCGCTGCTCTCCCCAGAAACCATTCCTTCCTTCGTCGTGTTGAACTCTCCATCGACGTATATCCCATTTGCTTTTATGTTCGAATGCCAATTCCTTTCTTCTTTCCCTTCTTACTTGATCGCGACCCTGTTGGTCTGGCGTTAGTTTGGAGTCGAGCAAATTGGCACCAGCTCTTTCTCTTATATCATTTATAGCTTGTGTGGCTATCTGTAGCATGTCATCTCCTTCGAGGGGAGAAGCAACACCATCTATAGATAGTTCTATGGCAGATTCGGCAGCGGCTAAAAGCACATCGGCATATCGCATCAGGATAAATGGCTGTGCGGATTTTCCCTCTCCTCTAATGTAATTAGGGTCGGGATTAAGGTATTTGCGTAGATAGAAGCCAGAAAGGTTGGCCTCATTATCTTTGACATCGTAGAATGGACCGTTTTCGCCGGCAGCTGTCATCTTGGTACCATCGGAAAGTTCCACTATCTCCTGGCCAGATTGAGCTCTTGGGCTTAGATATAGTGTTTTAGGTGCGTTCTTGTATTGAGGAAGATTCTGATAGAAATTCTCGGTAGCTCTGCTATATGAGTAGTCGCTCCATAGTGGAGATATTGGTGTGGACCCTGTATATATGCCTGCGCGAATCTCTATTGTCTGGTTACGGAATACATCACCAGGCAGAATTACATAGGCTCTAAGTCGTGGCTCTGCATTTTTAAAGAAATCCATCGTGGAGTCGAACATTAGATAGTGTCCCGAGGTATTATTATCGCCATCTGTTACCCTTATGGTGCCGTCTGGATATCTATCGAAGCCATCGAATAGTTCGACGAAGTCTAGTGAAGGACAACTTCCAGAGCATAGAGGATCTCTAAAGATGAATGGTGAACTATATGCGTCAAGTCCGTGAGTAAGAGATGGATACTCATATTCCTTTACGAATATGTTCTCAGGGCTTGTAAGGTCGCTGAACATATCTACCATATTCTGGTACATGGCCTCTTTGTCTCCAGCTACCCATTTCTTCTTATACAGAGAGTATTTCCCACTATTCATTACTTCTCTTGCGGCCTTGTATGCTTCGCTAAAATATCGGATATAGGCTTCCTTATAGGAACTACTATCGAATCCCATTACTCTAGTTTTTGCCTTGTTCCCTATTCCAGTAAGACGGCCAGTTACAGTTTCATTATATTTGGCCACACTTCCTGCATATAGCATGGCTTCTGCCTTGAAGGCTAGTGCCACATACTTATTGGCAAGTCCTGATAATACGGCAGTTTGCGGAAGTAAAGAGATGGCAGTGTCGAAATCTTCACAGATCTGATCCCATGTTTCTTCTTCACTTGAGCGTGGAATTTCTAGCTTCGAGGATTCGTTAGGGTAGGCAATAGTTTGGGTTACAAGAGGAATTCCACCGAATCTTCGTGCCATCTGGTAGAATACATATGCTCGTACAAAATAGCCTTGGCCCATAAAGAAGTTGAATTCTACCTCGGTAAAGTTCTCCTTATGCTCTGGTAATTCTTCTATTAGGTGATTGGCATCGTGAAGAAGAGTGAATGCGCTACTCCAAAACGGGTTCTCTTCCGATCTAAATGTGCGGAACACATCGTCGCGGTTCATCGCCTCGCCACAACCATCAATTCCCAGAGTACCAAGCCATCCATTGAAATTAAATCCCCAAGCCGCCATATATTTGAAATCCTCAAATGGCATGTAGGAATATAAGCGTGTCATATAGATGGCCATACCTTTGCTAGATCCCATAAGGTCATCGTCGGTAACGATATTCTTAGGTGTGAGATCCATATTGCATGCACATATGGATAACGCAGATATAATCAGTATAATTATCTTTTTCATGTCGGTGTTTTTAGAAAGAAAGGTTCAATCCTAAACTAACGGTCTTGTTTAGTGGATACATCCGTCCATAATCTGAATCTGGGTGCTCTGGATCGACATATTTTATACCACATAGAGTGAATAGATTATAAGCATTTATAAACATTCTGGTGGTGAATCCGTCTTTGTGCTTCTTAGGAAGGGTATAGCCTAACTCGATGCTCTTAAGTCTAAGGTATGAGGTGCTAACTCTATTAAATGATGAGTTCTTTTCGGGCGAATGTCCTGTAAAGGCGTAGTGACCACTTACCCATGTCAGTGATTGATCATAAGGATCTGAATATTCACCTTGAGGGTGCCATCTGTCGGTGAATTGTTCTAGTACACCGCCTCCGTTTGATCCCCAGATTGAGTATAAAGGTTCGTCGTACATATAGGAACCGAGAGCTGATCCTTGTAATAACATGCTTAAATCTAAACCTTTGTATTGACAATTCAAAGCCAATGAATAATTCATCCATGGAGTCTGATCAAAAGCGAATGGATGCTCGTCCAGACTGCTAATCTCGCCATCTCCATTCCAATCCAGGTATTTATAATCTCCCGGAAGCAAATTCCCTTCTTTATAAATATCATAATTCCATATATCTTCCCAACTTTCGTATCTGCCCACGCCCTCATATCCGAATTGTACACCCTGATATCGATTGGTCAGGTTATCGTTACGCCATCTGTCGTATGAGTTACCATAAGGACCTTGTCCATATGCTTTTAGATTCTGTCTACGGGTAATGGAGGCGATTCCTTTAAGTGAATACTCGAATTCTCCGACTTTGTTTCTATGTGAGAGCTCCAATTCAAGACCTAAATTACGGTCACTATTTAGATTCTCTACTGGTGCGGATGCCCCAACTACAGTAGGTAGCGAAGATGTGTTCTGTCCGAAGACCCCATCCCTACTTCTTTCGAAGTAATCGAGTGTTATACCTAAAAGTCCATTCCATGCCTCGAAATCCACACCGATATTGAAGGTCTTTGATTTAAGCCATGTAATGTTAGTGTTAGGAAGTGGGGAAGTGCTTACGCCATATACAAGCTCGTTTCCAATTATATAGGCAGGTGCATAACCTGAGTAATAGCCTTTTTCTCCATCTACTCCAGTAGCAGGATAGATGTATCCGGCAAGCCATTCGTAATTTAATTCGCTGTCATCTCCTAGAGAACCATAACTAGCTCTAATTTTGAGTTGATTTATGGATGACAGTATTTCGCTATCTTTAAAGAATGGTTCTTCAGAGATTCTCCACCCTGCAGATAGAGAAGGGAAGAAGCCCCATTGATGTCCAGGTGCGAATTTCGAAGATCCATCATATCTGAATTGGCCTTCAATAAGATAGCGATTATCAAAGTTATAATTTAATCGACCTATAAATGCTTGATATGCTATTTCGTAGAAGGAGTCGATATTGCTGTTTATATCTACAAAGGTGGATTGGGTTTTGTCTTTAAGTGCAGTAAGATAAGGGGAACTGAATGCCAATTCTCCTATGAGGTAGTAGTTATCTCCTTTTCTCTTTTGTGCTTCATATCCGAATGTCGCGCCTATGTTGTGTTTGCCGAATGTACGGTTGTATGATAGTATAACTTGAGCGAGCGCTTGCCACTTTGAGTAGAATTCTCTGGTAAGTCTGTTAGAGTGGTCGGAAAATTCCTTCGCAACATATTCACCGGTCAACTCGTCTTTAGCATAAAGATTGTAAGCTTTTCGGAAGAACTCGTTATCGTCTAATTTATAGTCGTAACTGAGCATCCCTTTAATGGATAGTCCTTTTAGAACATCTGTTAAAGTGCCGAAGTCATATTCAAGAGATGTAGCTCCCTGGAATTGTTTTTCGTTATAGTCTTTGTAACCAGATACTTCACGAGTCATCATGGCTACAGTATTCTGCATAAGGTCTAGGCCTTCGTAGTTAAGCATTGTCTGCTGATCATCTGCATAGGCTGGAAATAATACGCCTTGTTTCCATAGGTTACGGATGAGCGTAACGGCATCAGAGTCAGGACTTTTTCTAGTATCGGCAAATCCACTGATGTTGAGGTTGAATTTTAGTCCTTCGGTTATTGTGGCGTCGATGTTAGATCGGATGTTGAATTTAGAATAATTCAGATCACCAGAACGGAAGAATCCCTCTTGATACAGATATCCCATGCTGGCGTAGTACTGGTATTTTTCATTTCCTCCGCTTAAAGAGACATCATGCTGTGTTTGAGGCGCCATATCAGTAAACACTAAGGAGTTCCAGTCGGCAGCCTTTCGTGTGCCATTACGGTATTGGTCCATAAATCCTTTTGTGAATGTTATGGATCCGCTTCCGTCCGATTTATTTAGGGCCATCTCGTTATAGAGGGTCATGGCATCTATCGCTCCGGCCAATTTAGGCATGGTCGAAGGATGCTGAAAAGTGAAGGACCCGTTATACTGGACCTTCGATTTACCTTCGCTACCTTTCTTAGTGGTTACTAGGATAACACCATTGCCACCTCGTACACCATAAATGGCGGCCGATGCATCTTTTAGAACTGATACATTTTCTATATCGTTAGCGTTGAGCCTTTGAAAGTCGGCAGTAGAACGTGGAACTCCATCTATGATTACAAGTGGTTCACCAAGCCCTCGGATATCCATATTGTTGTTATATGTACCTGGTTCGGCTGATTTTTGCCAAATTCGCACTCCAGAAACTCGTCCCGTTAGCATGTTTTGTGGGTTTTCGTTTTTTGTTTTAATCATATTGTCTCCACCTACACCAGAAATGGCACCCACTATGGATCCTTTTTTCTGTGTGCCATATCCTACCACTACGGCGTCTTCCAAAAAGGTGTTATCTGCTTTTAGCATGATGTTAATTGTGCTACGAGAGTCGATAGTTTCTAATCTTGTGGCAAAGCCCATGCAAGAAAATTCCAGTGTGCCGTCTTTGGGAGCATTTATTTGGTAATTTCCATTTTCGTCGGTTATGACTCCCATATTAGTGCCTTTGATTCTTACGCTAGCGCCATAAAGCGGAAGGGATGTATCGTCAAGCACCACTCCTGTTATGTTTATGTCTTGCGCACTGAGCGAAAGAGCGCAAGCTAATGAAAAAAGTAATGTTACAGCCTTTCTCATAATGAGTTCTGTTTTGTGGTTATATTCCATTTGGCCAATACGGCATATTGTGCGGCAAAAGAGAATGTAAACATTCCTTCTACATCATTTTTGAAGTTGAATACATTCCATCCATATAGTAAGCTTGATGGTAGCATGGCATCTTTAAGGTAATTATCCCATGCGTAGTCCAGGTTGGCCTGAAAGGTATTGATGTTGAAAGTTACATTCGAATAGAAAGCTGATGCATCCACCCAGCCACGCATGAGCACCCCATTGAACCAGTTATTAAAGCCAGTAATGTCGTATTCATAAAGGTCGGGTTTAGATGTAGATTTATGTGCGAAATATTGAAATGCTCTGGTGCATAGGGCCTTCATATCTTCTAGGTAGTCTTGTTTTCCTGTAACCCTATATAAGTCTGCGGCCCCTGAAAGCATGGTTCCGCTGTTGTACGAGTAAAATTCTCCGGTAGGAGATTCGATGGCGTTATATCCTCTGTATTTAACTCCATCGATATATTCATATGCGATGTTATCTCCTCCATATCCTTTGGCTCCGAGCATATCCCAGTATACTCCATAGGTTTTGTTATATAGGTGTGATTTCATAAAATCATAGACCTTTTCAGCGTACATGAGATAGTAATCGCTTTTTTTCATAGTTTTGGTAAGTCTTGCTCTTTTTTCTCCTATGTAGCGATAGGTTATTTCTTCGTTGCTGTCTTTGTAGATCTCGTAAAGCCATACGAGTGGGCTTATGAATGGGCCGTTACTGCACGAGTGCTTCGTGTAATATCCCGGTCCCCATACTATGCCTCCATGCTCCTGCCCATTGTCTTCAATTGTAGTATCCCATCCATCTAATACATAAGTTGCAAGATATTCTGCTTTTTCGAGGTATTGTGTATCTTCAGTAAGTCTGTATGATTCGAGAAGTTCTCGTGTAAGCCACTGTTGGTCATCGTAAACATTCATGACCCCCTCTACTTCTGCCTTATGAGGAGAACTTGCCCTATTTACCCCGTAAACTGTCCATTCTTTTGTCTGCGTGTAGGATGTTAGTGTAAATGTGCCTTCATACCATTTAAGGTTTTCGACGAGCTCGTCGAGAATCTGTTTGTATGTTTGAAAGTAGTTATTATAGAAACTATCATCTCCAGCTTCTTTTAGAGCTACAAATCCATGCATAATAGCATTTACTGCTTCTATAGCGCTTGTATACATCCATACGCTAGCTTTTTCATCAGATTTTTTCTTGGTAAAAGGATTATAGTATCGGGACATGGCATAATCCGATGCCGTGAAATAATTAGTTTTGGCAGCAGCTACCATACTCATGGCTCTGGTCAAATTCTTTCGGGCCAGTTCCATCTCTTTATCATTGATTTCTGGAGTCGGATCTGGGCTAGGTTTGGCTTGAGGTGCGCAACTTGATAGTAGCAGAATGGAGAGCGCAAGAAAAAATCTAAGAGTTGACATGTTTATAATAAATGAGAAAATGGTCTGGGGGTTAACCTACCCCCGGACCATCGTACTTGAATAATGTAATTATTTTAGATTTATGCTATGGATGCAGAGTTTGTTCTCATCGTCATTCTGTTCCCCTTTGAATACGCCGAGCATTACGACTACATTCTTTCCATTGAATTCAGAAAGATCATACACGAACTGAGCATACTCCTCAGGAGTGTCTGCGCTACCATTTTCGTGGATGAATTTCCAGCATCCGTTGTCGGCAGCCTGGCCAACTGTAGTTTCAGGGGTGAGGTTTTTGACTGTACCATCTTCTGTGATTACAGTTATTTTAAAGAATGTGGCATTAGATGAACTGAAATTGCGAGCATTTAGACCAAGTTTATTATGTCCTTGTGCGATAGCAAATTTAGCATAGAAATAAGACTGAGGTGCTGTGGTGCTTACTTCTGCGTCTCCTCCTTTTGTCTTGATTATAAAGCCCTCTCCTGCAAAAGGCTCATTGTCCTTTTCTACAGGCATGCAAGACCACCATGCTGCGAAATGGCCAGCTTTTCTCCAATTCTTGTATGCATCGCGGTACATTTCTGGTCCGTCTATATCTGCTCTTGGATCTGGAGATATTCCTATGAATTCAGAGAATTCTGTAACAGGCATAGTAGAGCGTACCATTTCCATGGTCATTTTGTAGTGCTCGTCTAGTCCAGGAATATTTTCGCCAGGAAGATATCCCCACTCACTTGGCTGCTCCTTTGCAAATGCGATTCTGCGAAGCACAAGCTGTTTCCAATAATCACCTGTTTCCCAACGATAAATACCGATAGCGATAACGACTTCTTTTCCTATGTACTTGCTGAGGTCGAATTTGTAGTCAGGGTTAGAGTAACTTTCGTTATATGACTCTATGATTTCTCCAATAAGTTCAGCTTGAGGTTCAGCTGCGCTAAGGTCTATTACCATAACACCCCAATGTGCAGGAGCATCTTCGCTACATGCATGAGTGCGCATCTTTATGGACATAATGCAGTTGTCTTCTGTAATGGATTTACGTCCAGCTAGATAAGAATCAAAGTTCTCGTGGTCTGCAGGATTCTGCCAATGACCTTCCGCTTCGCTGTTGCGAATCTGTATAGTAGTACCTTCATTTTGCTCTTCCCACCATCCATACCAGCTTGTAAGAGTGCCCATGAAATCGGTAGACCAATCGAAGTGTGGATAATCGTCACCATTCTTTCCTCCGCGGTATTCGTTATAGTGCCATACATCTACAGATTTTAGATCTTCTGCGGTCGCGCCTGGTAGAAGTTCTTTTGCTCCCATTCTAACGTCTTCTACGGTTACGACAAAGTCTCCAGTGAATTGATCCTTTGACACCTTTTTCTCTACATCTACGCAATCAGCCATGGTAAATAGAAGAGTGTAATCGTCAATGGTCAGGTTTTCAAATAGGTATATACCGTTTTCGTCTGTGGTGGTAGTCTGCGCACCGGCGTTTAGACTTACATTTACGCCTTTCATGCCGGCATTACCATTGCGCGCGTCCAAGCATTTTCCTGTTATCTTGCATCCGGCGATAAGCATCTTGACGTTAACGGTAGCTTTTCCATCTTTAAATGAGTTAACGTTTATAGTAGAAGATGTGGTCGCATATCCGTCCTTTATGAATGTGATGGTTTGCTTGTCCATAGGAACATTTTGGATGGTGTATGATCCATCAACAGATGTAATGGCTTTAAGTTCGGTACCTTTAACCGATACTTCTACATCTATTATAGGTGTACCCAACTCATCTGTTACTATGCCCGCAACTGTCCCTTTAGGTGTTTCTACGATGTTCTCTTTTTCTTTACAAGAGTTCGTAAGTAGCGTTGCTGCGATCATTATCGCTGCGCTCGCCATTTTAAATAGTTTTGTGTGTCTCATAACAATGTGTGATTAGAAAATATTCTGTTAATTATTGCTTTAGTCAAATATTGAACACAAAGTAAACTTATGTAGGTTAAATATAAGGTTAAACGATGGTTAATACAAAAAAATAATTCATTAATACTACATGATTAGAGTTTCTTTGGAATTATATTTTAAAGTTTTTAAATTTGTTGCATAACACTAAAGGGGTTAAATGATGGTTAAGAAGATAACGCTGTTTCTTGCCTTTTTTATAGTGGCGATTCTAAAATGTTCAGGACTTTATTCTCAAGGTCTGGGCTTTTTCGGCATGGATTATAAGATAGATGAAAGGACATCATATAATGTATTCGGATCCAGTAAGCCAGAATCTTTTTCTCGTTGGTTTCAGATGAGCTTTGAATTTTCGCCTAAATATCAGGAAGATTTTGGCTATGTTTTTAGGATAAAAGATAATGGAGATTCAGAGCGGATATGGAATCTTTCTTATGATAGCCGGCAAGATAGTGTGGTCATTCGTTTAAATGAAGAAGGAAGGCATAGTCTGATACATATGGTACTTTCTAAAGATGAACTTCCTGTTTTTAGATGGAGTAAATTGCAATTGGTAATGGACTTGGATGGAGGCGAGGTCTCTTTGTCTGCATCGGGGAAGCGTTATACGAAACGATATGATGGGTTTCCTTCTAAGATTACCCCTATTATAGAATTCGGACGAAGCGATTATATTATAGATGTCCCATCTTTTTCTCTAAGAAATTTAAACATATCTGGAGCTAACAAAGTTTTTGATTTTGCTCTGGATCAATTTTCCGGAAACGAAGTATATGATACTAAAAGAAGAGTATGCGGTGAGGTGAAAAACCCTGATTGGTTGATTAATAGAGCGGCCGTGTGGTCAGAGATCTTCGAATTCGGTTATGACCAGATAGCAGGCGTATCGTATAATCCTACAAGAAAGGAATTTTATTATTTCACGCAAGATGATATGACCATTTACTCTTTCATAGGCCAGAAAACGGAGTCGATACATTTCGATGAACCTTGTCCTGTTCAGATGAAGCTTGGTAATAATTATATATCTTCGGATGGGAGATATCTTTTTTGTTATGAGTTATTTAATGACGAAGTCCCTTCTGGAAGTCCTACGGTAGCGAAATTGGATCTAGATACAAAGCGATGGGAAATATGTAGCCACGATGGTTTAGCTATGCCTGTACACCACCATGCTACTTTTTTGAATCCATCAGATGGGGAGTTTTCTATTTTAGGCGGGTTTGGAAATAGATTATATAATGGTGAATTTTATTCTTTCGATGAAGCTCTGGGGAAGTGGAAGAAGATCTTTACAAATCTACAGGGAGACCCTATATATCCACGTTATTTTACTTCGGCTGGAACAGATGGAAGGTATGTATATATTTATGGAGGAATGGGTAATGAGTGTGGAGAACAGGTTGTAGGACGGAGATATTTTTACGATTTACATAGAATTGATACGCAGACAGGCAAAAGTGTGCTTATGTGGGATCTTAGCAGCGAAGAACCTGATATGGTGCCGGTGCGAAATCTTATCGTAGATAATGGTAAATTCTACACTTTGTGCTATCCGGAGTATATTAGTCAGTCACAGCTTTATCTGTATTGCTTTAATATTTTAGATGGCTCGTATAAGCGATTGCAAAGTCCGATACCTATTGTGTCTGATAAAATGCGCACTAATGCCAATATTTATCTTGATAGAGAGTTGAATAGATTTTTTGCATGGACTCAAGTTTTTGATGATGATATTAGATCTACAGTTAGGGTATATGATCTTACTTATCCGCCTATATTTGAATTAAATATAGATGAAACGAAGACTGATTACAAGCGAATTGTTATTTTGCTTTGTTTTATTTTGGGGGCAAGTGGAATAGTCTTCTATTTTATTAAAAAACATAGAAAAAAATCCGACATGGATATTTCTCATAAATTAGGAAGGACTTTTAGGTATGAAAATGCACAGAATCAGATATGCGTTTTTGGTAATTTTACAGTAAATGACAGAAATGCGCGAGATATCACATCAGCATTTACCAATCAGCAGCTCACTATTTTATGTCTTCTTATTCGTGCAGGAGAAAGAGGCGTTTCTAGTAAAAATTTAAGTAGCATATTATGGCCAGATAAAGAAGAAGATAAGGTAAAGAATTCAAGAGGTGTCGCTATTAACAATCTTCGAAAGTCTTTAGGCATGATGAATGGCGCTGTCATTGAATATCGCGATGGAAGGTATTTTCTTGAATTAAGTGATCAGTGTAAATGTGATTATTGGGAATTTACAGATTGTCTAAAAAACGAGAAGGTTAACGAGACTCGCATTATGAATATACTTTCGCGTGGTAGAATACTAAGATCGACAAATGATCCATTTTTTGATGAATTTAAGGAACAAGTCGACAATATAGTTTTGCCATTGCTGCTTAGTGAGTTAGAAACTAAAATGAGACTAAAGGAGTATGGTGCTGTCGAACAGCTGGTTTACATGATAATGGAGATTGATAGTACGAATGAGGAGGCGCTTCGAGCTATGATAAAGTCCTTACGCCGTCAGAAAAAATTTGAAGAAGTGCTCTTGTTTTATTCAAAATATTGCGCAGAATTCAAAAAGGTGAATGACATCGAGTACAATGTGCCTTTGAAGTCACTATAGCAACACAGAAGACTTTTTTGATTATATTTGTCGGATTATGCATATAGCAGTCGTTATTTTAAATTGGAATACAAAAGATTATCTTAAAAGATTTGTACCAAAGGTGTTATCGTCTTTGGGTGAAGACGATGCGCTTTATGTTGCAGACAATGGTTCGAACGATGATTCCACTCAGGTAGTTAAAGCGCTTTTTCCACAAGTTAGGGTAATAAGCATTGGAGAAAATTTGGGCTTTACTGGTGGGTATAATTATGCCTTGAATCAGATAGACGCGCAGTATTATCTTTTGTTGAATTCTGACATCGAAGTAACGGATAATTGGTTAGAGCCACTTTCTTTATGGATGGAAACGCATCCAGAATGTGGAATCTGCGCTCCGAAAGTTCATGCTCTCGATAGAAAGGATGACGATTGGCAGAGAACGCAGCGATTCGAGTACGCGGGGGCTGCCGGTGGTCATTTGGATTTTTTCGGTTATCCATATTGTCGGGGACGTGTGTTATCTCGGGTTGAGGTAGACAAAGGCCAATATGATGCTCCTGCTCGCGTTTTCTGGGTAAGTGGCGCCGCTTTGATGATACGCGCGTCGTTATGGCATGGTCTCGGGGGATTCGATGAAAGGTTTTTTGCCCACATGGAGGAAATTGACTTGTGCTGGAGAGCTCAAAGTTTAGGATATCAAGTGTGGTGCGTCCCGCAAAGCCTTGTTTATCACATAGGAGGAGGGACTTTGCCTGCTAATTCACCTTTTAAATTGAGACTAAATTTCCGGAATTCATTATGGATGTTAAAGAAAAACTTGCCTTTTACTATAGGCCCGCTAAGAGCAGGGATAAGAATAGTATGTAGATGTGTGATGGATTGGATGATGGCATTGGCATATTTTCTAATGGGAAAGAAAGAATATGCAAAAAGTGTGGCTATGGCACATAGGGAAGTCCGTAAATCTGCCACTGTAGAATTTAAGGGAAAATATAAGATTTCTCCGGACGGAGGGCTGTTGATATTAAAATATTTATTTAGAAGATGAAAGTTGTGATAGATGGCGCCGGTGAAATCGGCTCACATTTGACAAAATTACTGGTTCGTGAAGGTAATGATGTAACTGTAATAGATAGTGAAAAAAGCAGGCTTGATAGTCTGTCTTCTGCTGCTGATATCGAGCCTGTTGAAGGCGACCCGACTTCTATAAAGACTCTTACTGATGCGCAGGCCGGCAAGGCAGATCTATTTATTGCCGTTGTCCCATATGTGGATCAGGAGGTGAATATGGTGGCATCTCTTTTTGCTAAGAGCATGGGAGCGAAAAAGGTAGCAGCGAGAATACAGCATCTGGATCTGCTTTCTAAATCTAGTAGACAGATGATGCGCTCTTTTGGGCTGGATATGACATTTTGCCCGGAGAAAATAGCTGCTGATGAAATAGTATCGCAGCTTCGTTATAATACTTCATCGGATACTATGGATTTTGCGATGGGAAAATTGCATATAGCTGCATTCCGTTTGGGAGAAGATAGCCCAATATTGGATATGAGGCTGGTTGATTTCACAAAACATTTTACGGAAAAGGAGAACTCCGAATTTAGAGTCATCGCAATATCTCGTGAAGAAAAGACTATCATACCTCGGTTTGATACTAAGTTTAAGTATGGTGATCTCGTTTATATTATCATTAAAAATGATGAAGTTAAAAGCCTTAATGACTACCTCGGCTTAAGTGATATTGCGATAAAGCGTATAATGATTATGGGGGGTGGCTCAGTAGGCTCTATAGTGGCTTCTTTACTTTCTTCGGAGATTTCATCTGTCAAATTGATAGAAATCAAAAGGGAAAGATGTATAGATCTTGTGGAGGAATTACCAGATAATGTAGAAGTTGTTAATGGAGATGCACGAAATACTGATTTTCTTTATGAGCAAGGGTTAAACACGTGTGATGCTTTTGTGGCTGTAACGGGTAATGATGAGGCGAATATATTGGCATGTGTGGCAGCTAAAAAATTCGGGGTTCCACGAACTGTTGCCGAAGTGGAGAATATGGAATATGTTCGATTAGCTGAAGAAATGGGCGTGGATGTAGTTGTAAATAAGAAGCTTACTACTGCAAGCCGGATTTATAAACTTACGCTAAGTGAAAGAGCGAGATTTGTTCGTTATATGAGCGGTACAGATGCAGAGGTTATGGAATATACGGCAGCTGAAGGCAGCGCTATAACTAAGGATACTCTTAAGAACATAGATTTTCCTTCAGATGCCGTAGTAGGAGGCGTTTTGCGCGGGAACGATGCATTTATCGCTGTAGGTGATACCCATATCCAAGCGGGAGATCGTGTCGCAGTGTTTACTATTCCATCTTGCGCAAAGGAGATCGATAAGCTATTTAAGTAATCTTTAAAAAATAGCTAGAAGATTTGATGTATTGTCTCGGATTTGACCTGATCAAGAGGTTTATATAGATATCCTGTTTTTTTGAAGTTGATCTTGGCGAGATCTATACATCTAATTTCGCAGTTGTGCATAGTTCTATAGTAGAGTTTGCGACCTTTAAGATCGCTTACTACTGTAACATGTGTGGCACTCGGAATATCGACGGCTTCTTGGCCTTTTGAGAATTGCATGCCAATCGGGATGTCGAAGTTGTTCAGCAGATGAAAAGCCTGTACGACAGTTTGAAGTGGCGTGTCTTTTACAGGAGCTGTATTTTGCAAGAATGCAAGTCTTACAAATCTTGAAGGTGATGAATAATCTCCAGGGAGTCCGAGCATACCTGTGCCACCACTGAATGAAGTCATCTTGAGATTATGTATGGAGTTGTCTGTAGCTCTACCTGGGGTTAGGTTCACATAATTATTTAGATTAGTCAGATGATAATCAAATGATGGAGAGTTGGCAAGTACGCCAAGAGTATTTTCGTAGAACACATATTTTCCATCTATTATCTCTAAAACTATCTGTCTGCCACTTTCTTCAATAAAACGCCAATGTACAGTGGAAGAGCGTGGATCTACACCATGAATATGTAACCCGTCAAGGGTGCTTTTAACATCATCGATGTTTTCACAGCAGGATAGAATGTAGCCTACCAGTTCGAAGTCTGATACATTTACTTTTCCTTTACCATCGTCTTCACTTTCGTATTTTCCATAATCTGGAAAATAAAATAATCCGGCTGATAGCCCTTTTTCATTAATTCCTTCCATGATGTATTGAGGAAGTTCAACGGCTATCCCGACATAGGCAAATTTAGTAGTAGGAGTATTACCCTTAGGTACTACAACATAAAAGGAGTTCATGTCGGAGCCACTCCACTCTATGGTGCGAGCCATGACCACATCCCCACTCTTTGTCTTTAGCTCCATTCCTGAACACGCCTGAGAATGTGGCGCGAAAATCGAGGCGATTATCGCCATACAAATGGTACAAAAAAGATTTTTTCTCATAATGGATTGATTTAGAATTTGTGGTAAACAATCAAATTCTATTCCGCTTTTATCAATGTGTTCGACATTTCCATGAGAGCGGTTTAGGAGAATGGTAATGTATCCGATATCTTGTGTGCAGGAAGTTATAGTAGAGATGAAAGAGTATCGTAGTAAGTTTTGGAGACGGGGATAGAAGGAAGTGATGGCACATCAAGGTCGGCAAACACATATCCTCGTGGGTCCTTACTTAGTACTTTTACATGTTTAGGATTAATATAATATGTACGATGGCATCGCTGAAGTCCCTGGGCGTGAAGGATAGGTTCAAGCCTTTTCATAGAAGATCGGAGTGTATATCTTTTCACCACATCAGCATCTGTATATACAATTTCAACATAGTTTTCCTTTGCCTCTATGTACAGTATGGAATTAGCAGAGACGATTAGTTTTACTTTTTGGCTTTCGTCTTTAAAGTGTATTCTACTATCTTCTGGTGTAGAAGGGGAGTTGATCTCTTCGTTCTTTCCCTTAATCGTACAATACCCGGAGATTAGTATATATGGCCATAAAACGATGAATCCGAATTGAGCTATACATCTTGATACTACATCGAAAAATGTCTGGGTGCGACCTTGCATAAGATGAAGAAACAGAGCGCAGAATAGGCAAAAAATTATAGTTTCTATGCAGCACCATCCAGTGTAGAGTAATCGATTTAGATGCAGTACATTTTTTAAAAAGAAAAAAGCTAGTCTAGTGATAATCAGTGTAAGCATTATTATGCAACTGACTATAATCAGATTAAACTCCATGGTCCCTTTCCCTTCGCCCAAAAAAGATATAGTCGCTTCTGGTTTATAGAGCAGAACGAATACGATGAAGAAAAAAGGTATGCCCAAAAAGTGTATTATTTGACTGGGAAAATTGAAAAATTCCCGAGGTATTTCGTTTTGAGTACGCATGGATGCAAATGTACAAAAAATTATGTACTTTTGTGGGATAGTACTTAAACCTGTTGATATGAACGTTAGATCAGTTAACAAACAACTGGAAGCCAGTTTTAAGGCCAACTGGTGGAAGTTAGCCCTTTCAAATTATAAAGGGGAGACTATGAATTACGCGATGGTTGCCGAAAGAATAGAGATGATTCATGTAGTCTTTAGGCGCTGTGGCCTTCAAGTCGGAGATCGTGTTGCTATTTGCGGCCGCAATCAGGCCAATTGGGGCGTATGTTTTCTTGCTGCCATGACATATGGCGCCGTTCCTGTGCCTATTTTACATGAATTTCATCCTGACAGCATAATACATCTTTTAGGACATTCCGAATCTAGGGTCTTTTTTGTCGATGAGACGGTATGGTCTCATCTGGCGACTGAGAATTTGCCTGATTTGGAGGTGGTGGTAAATATTTCTGACCTTCAGTGCCTAATGTCAGTAAAGGATGATATAGATGCTATACGTACGGATGTGGTTATGGGGTTTAGAAAGAAGTATCCATGTGGTCTTCGCCCAGAGCAGATTAGTTATTATGAGGATAAGCCGGACGAGTTAGCTATAATAAACTATACTTCAGGTACTTCTGGGTTTTCGAAAGGCGTTATGATTCCTTATAGGGCTATTGCGTGCAATATGAATTTTGCAGCCAATGTGGCTGAACCTCAGATGGACAGCCGTTCACGTGTAGTTTCTATGCTTCCGCTTGCCCATATGTACGGGTTAATGTTCGAGTTTTTGTTTGAGATGACCATAGGTGCGCAAGTCTTTTTTCTCACTAAGACGCCGAGTCCTAAAGTGATTATGGATGCTTTTGCGCAGGTGCATCCTTCAGTTATAATTGCTGTACCCTTGATTATTGAAAAGGTGTATAAAACTCAACTTAAGCCTGTAGCCGAAAAATTGAAATTTTTCTTCTCTGCACCTCTTATCGGTGGGATTGTGCGTAGATATATGAAGAACAGAGTTAGGTCTGCTTTCGGTGGAGTCTTCGAAGAGGTTATATTGGGTGGTGCTGCCGTTAATCCAGAGGTGGAGAAATTCTTTCATAAATTACATTTCCCTTTTACAGTAGGATATGGCATGACGGAATGTGCGCCTATCATCACATATGTTAAATGGAATAAAGCTAAGGTGGGATCATCAGGGAAGGTCGTTCCAGGTTGTAAAATAAGGATAGATTCCTCAGATCCTTCCAAGATTCCGGGAGAGGTACAAGTTAGCGGACAGAATGTCTTTTTGGGATATTATAAAAATGAGCAGGCAACCAAAGATGCTTTTACTTCAGATGGTTGGTTTCGCACCGGTGACATGGGCGTAATAAAGAAAGGGTATTTGTATCTTAAGGGAAGAAGTAAGTGTATGATTCTTTCTGCCAATGGGCAGAATATATATCCAGAAGAGTTAGAAGGGATTATTAATAATTTTCCTTATGTGGTTGATTCACTAGTGGTTGAGGATCATGGAGGATTGACGGCCATAATTTATCCAGATTATGCCGCGTCCAGAATGTATGGTATCTCAAAAGAAGAAATAGAAGGGAAACTTCATAGCATGCTTCCAGAGGTGAATAAAGAACTTCCGCAGTATGCGCAGATTCGAAAGATAGAATTTTTGGAGAACGACTTTGAGCGTACACCTAAAAGAAATATAAAAAGGTATTTGTATCAGAAAAATAAGTAATGAGTAAATTTGACGAAAGATATTTGGAGATGGCTCAGGTTTGGGCTAAGAATTCGTATTGCAAGCGTCGTCAGGTAGGAGCACTGATCGTAAAGGACAGAATGATTATTTCCGATGGATATAATGGCACTCCTTCAGGATTTGAAAATATCTGTGAGGATGATAGTGGTATTACTAAGCCCTATGTCCTTCACGCGGAGGCAAATGCTATCACAAAGGTAGCTAAATCGGGGAATAGTTCACAGGGTTCCACTTTATATGTAACGGCATCTCCTTGCATGGAGTGTGCTAAACTCATTATTCAAGCTGGTATAAAAAGGGTTGTCTATATGGATGAATACCGCCTTAGGGATGGAATAGAGTTGCTGGAGAGGGCAGGAGTAGAATGCGTACATTTTATAAAGGAAGATGAAGAATAATAATAAGTGGAGTATTTGGGCTGTCGTGGCTTTGAGTGTGCTTATCGGAGTGTTATCCACGATGTTTTATTTTAAAGTTAGAGAGCGAAAGGCTCTTTACGATGTAAAGTATGATGATTGGCGTAAATTAAATCTAATTCTTGAACAAGTAGACGCTAATTATGTAGATACCATTGACACCAAGGCTTTAACAGATGCCGCCGTGGAGGCTGTACTTTCTAAACTTGATCCACATTCTACATACATGCCACCGGCAGTGCGCGAAGAAAGCGATAATTCGCTGGCTGCTGGATTTGACGGAATTGGCATACAATTTAACGTGCCGAACGACACGGCGATAGTTATAGAGTCTATAGCGGGTGGCCCGGCACAAAAGTGTGGTGTTCTCGCAGGAGATCGTTTGTTAAAGGTGGATGATGTGAATATAGCTGGTGTTCATTATCCACAGGATAGCATGGTGCGTAGGATGAAAGGCCCTGCCGGGACAAAAGTTAAAGTTACAGTGAAAAGAGATGGTGAATTGATTCCATTCGAAATTACTCGAGGGAAGATACCACTTTATTCTGTTGATGCTGCATTTATGACTAGTAGTACGGATGGTTACGTTAGAGTTTCAAAGTTTTCACGTAGTACTTATGAGGAATTTGTAAAGGCTCTTTCTTCGCTTAGTGCACAGGGGATGAAACACCTTATTGTGGATTTGAGAGATAATACTGGAGGTTATTTTGATCAGGCTCTTTTGATGAGTAATCTGTTTTTGCCGAAGGATTCCTTGATAGTGTTTTTGGAAGGTCGTAAGAGACCTCGGGAAGACTATAGGGCAGACGGGCATGGCCCTTATCAAGAGTTACCCATCAGTTTATTGATTAATGAAGGGAGTGCGTCTTCAAGTGAGATCTTCGCGGGAGCCTTACAGGATAATCATCGAGCAATCGTAGTCGGTAGGCGTTCTTTCGGAAAAGGTCTTGTTCAGGAACCTATTAATTTTACCGATGGTAGTGGTATTCGTCTTACGGTAGCACGTTTCCATACGCCGTCTGGCCGTTGTATACAGAAACCATACACTGACGATTATCAACTGGAAGTTTATAAAAGGTACGGCGAGGCGGAGATGGTTCAAAAGGATAGTATGAAAATCGAGAAAGGAGGTATAATTCCGGATGTCTTCGTTCCATTGGATACTACACGTGCTTCTGATTTTTATATAAAATGTAACAGAAAGGCTTGCGCTATGCGTTTCGCTTCAGATTATTTTGATAAACATCATACTGAACTTTCGAGTATAGACGATTATAATCGATTATTAAATTATCTGGACAATGCTCAGCTTGAGAAAAAATTCTTAGCCTTTGTACGGGATAAGGAAGGAATAACGCCGACTAAAAAAGAGTGGGAGGAGTCAAAATCATATATATTGACTCAAATACGTGCACTTGTAGGAAGATATTCTGCTCTAGGGGATAATGCCTTTTATCATTTATATCTTTCTATAGACGATACTTATGCAGCTGCACTCACTGCGCGATAAACTTATAGACTATATTGCCTAACTGACGAGCTGGAGCATCGCTTTTTTTAGAGAAGCGGCTTTGGCTCGCTGCTTTTAGAGCATATTCCCGAAGACATTTATCTGAAGAAGATATGTCATCTTGAATCTTGGCTTGAAGCACCTTTCCATTAGGGTCTATGGCTAGTATTACAGTAACTTCCCCGCTACCGATGCATTTATAAGCCGGTATAGGAAGGTAACTTCCTTTTCTTCCTTCCATACTATATGACAGAACTGATGGACCGGTGTAAGTCTCGTCTTGCGCGTTAGTCGATTTATCTATTGCAGTTTTTTTTGATGGTATGGCCACGAAGTCATCGTCTTTTCTAGACATATTCTGCTCGTAGTTTTTTTGTATGCGTTCTGCATCTTTGTATAGTTGCTCAGCATCTGTTCCGCGATCATCTTTAAGATGGGAATCTACGCGCAGATTCTTTATTTCAGAGTTGCTGCTGGAAGAGATGCCTTCTTCTTCGAGCATTCTATCTAGTTTTTCATTGAGGGCTTTACTTTTTGCCAATTGCTTTTCTAGTTCTTCTATTTTCTCTTGATTAGAAAAATCCAATTCCATCACCGTCTGTTCCCTAGTAAGACGGGGGTGAACTACAGTTAGCAACAAAACAATTATCACCGCAAGATGTATACTCACGGTGATAAGAATTCCTGCTAATTTATCTGATGAAGGACTTTTCACTTTAGGAATTTTTCAATCGTGGCCGTGATAACTTCGATTGCGACTTTGTTGTGTCCTCCTTGAGGGATAATGACGTCGGCATATCGTTTACTAGGCTCAATAAATTGTAAATACATGGGTTTGACTGTTCGAGAGTATCGTTCTATAACCCAGCTTACATCTTTGCCTCGTTCCGTAATGTCTCTTGCCATTACTCGCATTAGGCGATCATCGTCGTCGGCATCGACGAACAATTTAATATCCATCTGGTCTCTTAATTCCTTACATGAGAATATGAGAATCCCTTCTATAATTATGACATCGGCTGGATCTACTCTAACTGTTTCAGTTTTACTGCGGGAACATGATATGTAGGAATAAACAGGCTGTTCAACGCTTTTCCCTGCCTTTAAATCACGAAGTTGAGAGCAAAGTAAGTCCCAATCGATAGCATCGGGATGGTCAAAGTTATGCACCCTTTTTTCCTCATCGGTGAGGTCGCTCGAGTCTTTGTAGTAAGCATCTTGTGGAATAACTACTACTTTTTCGTTTTTCAACTTACTCTTTATGGCTCTTACGACTGTTGTTTTGCCGCTGCCTGAGCCTCCGGCGATTCCGATTACAAGCATTTTGTTTAATATTCTGCGTTTTTAGGTGTGCGTGGGAATGGGATTACGTCACGTATGTTTTGCATTCCAGTTATGAATAGTAGAAGCCTCTCAAAGCCCAATCCGAAGCCACTATGGGGACAACTTCCGAATCGGCGGGTATCTATATACCATTCCAAATTCTTACGGCTCATCTTTAATTCGTCAATCCTGTTTTCAAGTTTTGTTAAATCGGCTTCACGCTCACTTCCACCGATTATTTCGCCTATCTTAGGGAATAATATATCCATGGCGCGAACGGTCTTATCATCTTCATTTTGTTTCATGTAGAAGGCTTTTATGTCTTTAGGAAAGTCAGTTAAAATCACTGGTTTGCCGAAGTGCTCTTCTACTAGAAATCTTTCATGTTCGCTTTGAAGATCTGTTCCCCAATCAACAGGATACTCAAAATGATGGCCATTAGCTATGGCTTCTTTCAGAATGTCTATTCCTTCTGTATAAGGTAGTCTTACGAAGTCCGTGTTTATTACACTTTTAAGTCTATCTATTAGAGTGTCGTCATATTTGTCATTTAGAAATTGTATGTCATCCATACAGTTATCTAAAGCATATTTCACTACAGATTTTATGAAATCTTCTGCAAGATTCATATTATCCGTAATGTCGTAGAAGGCCATTTCTGGTTCTATCATCCAAAATTCTGCCAGGTGACGTGGAGTATTTGAGTTCTCTGCCCTAAATGTAGGCCCGAATGTATATATGGCACCAAGGGCTGTAGCTCCGAGTTCTCCCTCTAATTGTCCGCTTACTGTAAGGCTGGTTTGTTTGCCGAAAAAGTCTTTAGTGAAGTCTACTTCACCTTTTTTATTTTTAGGTACATTGTTTAAGTCAAGCGTGGTGACCTGGAACATTTGCCCAGCTCCTTCACAATCCGATGCAGTTATAAGAGGTGTATTGAAATAAACAAATCCTTTGTCGTGGAAATACTGGTGTATTGCAAATGCCATTTGGCTACGAAGTCGAAAAATAGCCCCAAAGGTATTCGTCCTTGGACGCATATGCGCTACGCTTCTAAGATATTCAAATGAGGTGTCCTTTTTTTGAAGAGGATATCTCATAGGGTCACATTCGCCCAATATTTCTATACTATCCGCTTTGATTTCGACAGATTGTCCGCTACCTACTGATTCTACCAATTCTCCATTTACGGCTATGCATGCACCAGTGCTGATTCTTGAAATGATAGGGGTAGTATTTTCATCTTTATTTGCAACTATTTGAATGTTTTTTATGGTAGAACCATCATTCAAGGCGATAAATGCTATATCTTTATTACCTCTCTTTGTCCTAACCCATCCTTTTGCCAATACTTTTTGACCTGCTTTCATCTGGAGCAGATCTTTAACTTTTGTGCGCAGTATTTCTGTAGACATTTTCTTTTATTTTAAAAGCGGCCCTCCATATAAGTACGGGGGACCGCTTGTATTGAATGAACCGGTTTATTCTGCCGGCTTTCTAGCAGAGTACATTATTTTCGTTGCAGAACAACGACGAAGTTCCTGCTTTACATCGACAATTATACCCATTCTGACATTTTGATCAGCTCTGATGCAGACTGTCATTTGTGGACGATCCGCTTCACTTAATGCCTCTCGTTCAGAAGCTACAAAGTCGCGAATGTCGTCTTTTGTCTTGAATGAATCATTAAGCTGGATGCGAGCATCGGTACCATATTGTGCCTGAAGTGACTTTATAGGTTCTCCGATGTTTATATAGCAAGCCAGATCTTTACGCTCTAGTTTTACGGATTCTGTAGCCTCCGGGATGGTTACTTGGACTTTGTTTTCCGTTTCACGCATCTGGGTGGTCACCATAAAGAAGAACAGGAGCATGAAGACAATGTCGGACATAGAGCCGGAAGATATTCCTGGAACATCTCTTTTGCTGTTACTACCTCCAAATTTTGACATATTTTCTATCTCCTATTTTATCTGGTTCCTTTTACATCCATAGGCTCTGCCTCTGAAATAATCTGAGGTACAGCCTTTTTTACCCAATCTTGCTGCTCCTCGCTAAGACGAGCGAAAGTCTTTCCGAAATTAGCCATTGCAAATTCGTCACGCAATTCGTTGACAGCTTTAACCAGTTCGTTCTGCACAGCGATGTATGCCTTGTAACTGGTACCACGGTCGTTCTGAAGGGATATTACACCTTTAGATACTGGTACTGTCTTTCCCCAACCTTCAATGAGTTTCATCTCCTTGTCTGGCATATTAGGGTCGTTATTCGGATTAGCAAGGAATTCCTTGACTTTGTCTTTAAGAAGGGTAACATCCATTTGCTCGGTACCTACTAGAATCTTATCGGAAGAACTGATTCTCACTATGATGATGTTACGCCTATTGACTTTCTGATCCTCTGTCTTTTCGTTCGGATTAGGCATCGGAGGCAGACGACGAGCAAGACCAGTCTGGCTACCCATCGTGGTGGTCATAAGGAAGTAACACAACAGAAGGAATGCTATATCTGCCGTGGAACTCGAGTTGATACCTGGTGTTTTCTTTTTACCCATAATTATTTACTTCGCTTCTCTTTTGTTACGGATTCCTTCGACTATCGTTCCCACTATTATGGACAGTATAGCTACTGCCGAGATTAGATAGGTAAGATTAAGAATCGTATCTGTGAGTTTAAGGGTGCTCTGTGATGGTTGCTGTGCAATTCCGATAGCAGGCGAACCCGGCGAAAGGAAATAAACGACCGCGCATACGAGTGCTGTGCCCCCCACAACGGAGAGAACTTTTACAAGAAATTTCTTGTCGTTCTTAACACCTACCCAACCAGCTATAAAGACGATTGAGAAGATAGCAACAGCAACCATAGCATAGGTCCAATAGAATAGTATGTTTACTGACAAGTCATTGAATCCTTTCCACCAAGCAAAGGCGGTGATTAGGATGCTGACAAGTAGCAACACTATCATTATTCCCTTTATGATTTTACTATAGTTCGATTTCATTATAATTAAGCTTTGTACGCTGTAAGAACGTCAATAAGATCGATAGATGCCTCTTCCATATCGATGGTTATACCATCAATTTTAGCGAGGATATAGTTATAGAATACCTGAAGAATCATGGCTACGATCAAACCACCGACTGTGGTAATCAAGGCGACCTTCATACCTCCTGCAACGACGTTAGGAGAGATATCACCTGCTGCCTGAATAGCATCGAATGCTTCGATCATACCGATAACGGTACCAAGGAATCCAAGAGAAGGAGCTAGCGCGATGAAAAGTGAAATCCATGAAAGTCCATTTTCAAGAAGACTCATCTGTATAGAACCAGAAGAAACTACATTCTTTTCAACGACATCAATACCCTGGTCATAACGATCAAGTCCATCGTAGAAAATTTTTGCAACAGGACCGCGAGTCTTACGACATACATCCTTAGCTGCTTCTATGCCACCCTTCTTCAAGGCTGCCTCTACTTGAGAAACTAATGCTTTTGCATTAACCTTAGAGAAAGAAAGATAGAGAATTCTTTCGATAGAAAGGGCTAGACCAAGGATAAGACAGATGATAATCAAGGCCATAAACCCTGCACCACCCTCGATGAATTTGGTCTTTAGTGCCTGGTGAAGAGGAATCTCAGTTTTAGGTTTGAGAGAATCAACCCCACTTTCATCGACAGCTGTTCCCGCTGTTAGCTCAGTACTATCCTGAGACTTTTCTGTATCCTGTGCGGAAACAGTATTAGCGGAGAAGACCATAAGGGCCATTGCTGCCAAAAACATTGAAATCTTTTTCATAACTGTTTTTGATTGTGTTTTAATTAATAAATTTTATATGTTTTGAATCTTTATCAAAAATCGATGCAATATAACAAAAAAACATTTCATTTGAAAATTATTCTATAATTAATGGAAAAAGCTCCATGGCGTTTTTAGTGGTTATCTTAGCAATATTATCTAAGCTAATATTTTTTATTTCAGATAATTTCTTTGCTATTAAGGGAATGTTGGCACTTTCATTTCTTGTTCCACGAAGTGGAGTAGGAGCAAGATATGGGGCATCGGTTTCTAAAACTATGTCCTTGATATCAATATCTTCTACTTCTCGTGATATAGAAGCGTTTTTGAATGTCAGTACTCCTCCTATGCCTACCCGCCAATCTCCGTATTTTTTTAGCCTCGTAAGTGTTTGGGCGCTTCCGCTGAATGCATGCAGATTTCCCCTGAGTGCTAATCCTTTGCATGCGTCCATTATTTTGAAAAAATCATCAGTAGCATCCCTAAGATGTATATTAACGGGTTTATTTAATTTCGCAGCAAGTTCTAGTTGTGCTATAAATGCATCCTTTTGAAAGTGACTAAATTCTGTGCTGAAATGGTAGTCGAGTCCTATTTCTCCTATGGCAACAAACTCTCTTTTGTTGCATTCTTTAACTAACATATCCATTTCTTCTTGCCAATTTTCTTTTACTGAACCTGGGTATATTCCGAGCATGGGATATAGGATATGTGGATGACTATCGCAAAGAGAGAGCATCTTCGCTCTTTCATGGGAGTCAATATCTGCAAGTATCATTTTAAATACCCCTGCACTTTGGGCTTTTGCTATGATGGATTCTTCATCACCTGTAAAAGCTTCATCGCTTATGTGAGTGTGTGTATCTACGAATTTCATAAATGTTTGGCATTAAGAGGCAAATTTCGGGATGCAAGTTTACATATTTTTGACGACAATAGTGCATCTTTGTAACAAATCAATTTGTAAAAGTTTGTCTTTTTGCAGCATTATACATAGACTTAGAGCGCGGCTATAGGTGAGTCCACATGCTGAAGCAATGTTTTCTATATCTGCATTTCTATTGTTCTCGATATGTTTTGCTATGCCCAAGATGTCTTCGAGCATCTCAGGAGGTAGATTCATATAGAATCGTTCTACTTTTTCTCTAAAGGAGCCATTAGGGCTGAGTAGGGTATGTCCAAGTCCAAGTCGGGAAGATAGTGTTTCAAGATTAGCAATGGACTCGGCTATGTGTTGTTCAATCAGATTATTACATCCTTGGCTTCTAATATCGTCTATTCTTCCAGGTAGTGCGTATAGATCTCTGTTATAATCAGTGGCTAGTCGTGCCGTTATCAATCCGCCCCCGTGCTTTTTAGATTCTATAAGTATCGTTGCGCTGGAAAGGCCAGCAATGATTCGGTTACGGCGTAAAAAATTGGCCACAGTAACAGGGTATCCTATGGGAAAGTCACTTATAAGGCTGCAGAAAGGTGTTTGGCTACATTTTCGAGCCAACATCCAATGACTTTTGGGGTAAACTGCTTCTATGCCAGTGGGAAGTACGGCTATAGTGGGAAGACCGAATTGGAGTGCGGCTTCGTGAGCTATAGAATCTACTCCTAATGCTAAACCACTTACTATCGTAGGCTTAATGGGAGCTTTTGATAGTGTGAGAACTATCTTTTGGCACCACTGTTGACCGTAAGTAGAGATATCTCTGGTGCCAACAATCGAAATCATCGGCCTATTGAATAGGTCTTGTATTTCAGTTATGCTTTTGTAATAAAGGCCAATGGGCGCGTCATAACAATCTTTTAAAGGCTGCGGATATCCTTGATCTTCGATAGAGATGAAATTTGCTCCGCATTCTACAATGCGTGTGAATTCTTTCAAACTCTCTTCTAAAGCGTCATCGTTCAGCTTGTCTTTAAATGGAGAAAAAGGCCCTAAAAGTGAGTTTCTTTGATATTCACTTAATTTGAAAAGACTTTCAATGGAACCAGTCTTTTCGATCAGTTCGTGCGCCAGGTGTGGTTTAAAACCGAAAACGCGACCCAGAGTCATGGCTCCGAGCGTGGAAGTTGAGGGTGAAGTGTTCATAGTTATGGTGGTTTTTATTCTTCTGCTTTATATCTAAGATTTTTCTCTACTAATTTTATAATTTCAATTAACATTTCGTCGTTTTGCGCGCAGATGCTCATGATGCACAACATCCCTTTTTTGATTTCGACGCACATAAGCCTCATAGGGGAGTCGTCCTCGCATAGAGCTTCAAATCCATAGGCTTTTTTACCGGCAAAAGGCCATTCTATTATGGGGTCGAAGTCTTCAGGGTCTGTATCATCAAATCCTACAATATCGGCATAATTGGCTAAAGCTTCATCCGCCGCAGTAGTGTCAGATGGCATTAGTCCTGAATAAATATCTACAACTGCCAAATCTTTTTTTGCTACGTCATCGGGAAGATGACACTCGATGTGAGTCACATCGGTCCCATCAACCTCGGTGTAAGTACTTTCTTCCTTTTCCCAACCACCCGGAAGATCTAGGCGTATCGTATACTTGCTCATAATATTAACATTGCATCTCCGTAAGGGCCGAATTTATAATCACCATTAAGTGCCTCGTCGTAAGCTTTCATTACGTTTTTGTAGCCTCCGAATGCGGCAACTGACATTAACATAGTGGATTTAGGAAGGTGAAAGTTAGAAATGTAGGCGTCAGGAATGGAAAATTCGTACGGAGGGAAGATAAACTTGTTAGTCCATGTGTCGGTAGGGCGAACTTCATGTGTGGTGGTTACATAGGTCTCTAGGGCCCTTGCCACTGTCACTCCTACTGCCACCACTTTATGGCCGGCGCGCTTGGCACTATTAATGGCATCTGCAGCTTCTTCGGTGATAATCATTCTCTCACAGTCCATACGGTGTTTTGAGAGGTCTTCTACATCTACTTCACGGAAGTGGCCTATCCCCATGTGTACTGTAATGAATGTTTTATTTATATCCTTAAGAATCATTCTGTTGAATAATTCTCTCGAGAAGTGCAACCCTGCTGCAGGAGCGCTTACTGCTCCTTCGTTTTTCGCGAATATAGTCTGGTAATTTTCCACATCACTTTCGTCGGGTCTCTTTTTAACCCATTCAGGTACAGGTGGTTCTCCTAATGCAAATAGCTCTTTTTTAAATTCTTCATATGGCCCATCGTAAAGAAAACGAAGGGTTCTGCCTCGAGAAGTGGTGTTATCTATAACTTCAGCGACAAGTGAATCGTCATCTCCGAAGTATAACTTGTTGCCTATTCTGATTTTACGCGCTGGCTCTACTATGACATCCCATAGCTTCTGTTCAGGGTTTAATTCTCTTAACAGAAAAACCATAATATCGGCTTCGGTCTTTTCTTTTTTGCCATATAATCTGGCAGGAAATACTTTAGTATCATTCAAAACGAATAAGTCGCCTTTCCCGAAGTAATCTATAACGTTCTTGAATAATTTGTGCTCAATCTCTCCCGTATCCTTGTGGAGTACCATGAGTTTACATTCATCTCTCCACTTAGCCGGCTCGGAGGCTATTTTCTCTGGTGGAAGGTTAAAGTCAAATTGAGAAAGTTTCATATTTTATATTCTATCTATAGAGTCGATTATTATAAATACGACCGAATAATAGAAAAAGTTTCAAGTCATTTACTTTTTTGTTATATCCATTATGATTCTGCGCGACTTCTCATGAAGATTATTGCATCGACTACCTATATTATTTACGAAGCCCAGAGGATGTCCTTGATAGTTAATGGTACAATATCCAAGTGCACTGTCGGGAAAGTGGAGAGTATCATGGTGAAGATACTCAAGTGCTTGATTTCTATCAACATCTATGTGGGGATATTCGCCACTATATTTTATACTAAGGGCGTAATCGGAATCCGGAACGAATTTTTTTCCTTTGAATTCCCCTCGAGGTATGCCAAATTTTAAAGGCTTTATAATATCAGTGAGTCGCTTTCTAATGCTGCTTTCTTCCACAGTCTTTTGCAGAGCCCCGACCCATTGTCCTTCACCCCGAACCACACCAGCCTTTAGTAGATAGCCATATTCAGTAAGTTGTATTCCATAATCGTGAAATTCGTTTTCTGGGGCCAATATATGTCCGCCCATGGTTTCAGCAGCCCAAATCAGGTTGTCATCGTTCTCGCATTTCTGATAAGTGCATGTGGAATATATCAGTATGCCATTTTGCTTGAGTGCAGGCCAAATATCTGCCAGTATTCTTTTTTGGCGTGAACTGCATAGTTGTACATTTTGTTCTGACCATTGTGCGATAGCCTTCGAGTCCTTTCGAAACATTCCCTCCCCGCTGCAAGGCGCGTCTACAAGTATAATATCGAAAAATCCTGAAAGCTTTCCTAAAATGGAGGGATCAACACTACATATAAAAATGTTAGGATCGCCCCATAGCGTTATATTGTCACATAGTATGCGTGCGCGCTCTTTTAAAACTTCATTACTTACAAGTAGAAAGTCATCACCATAACTTTCTCTAAGAGATGTGGCTAAATCGGTGGTTTTCCCTCCTGGGGAAGCGCAAAGGTCTAATACTTTTATTCCCCCCTTATAGTTGAATTGTTGTAATATTTTACGGAAAACATGTCCCACATACATGGCGGATGCATCTTGTACATAGTAGCAACCGGCATGAAATAATGGGTCAAGTGTAAACAAAGGCCTCTCATTAAGCCAATACCCCCATGGACTCCATGGAATTTTTTCGCCAAGTGGGAGTTTAGATGTTTTAAAGGGGTTTAGTCTAATAGATACTGGCAGTTTTTCTCCCATTTTAAAACAGCTTCTTATATATGAGCGCTTTGGTTTACCAACGCATCTATTACTTTGTTTAGACCAGTTTCGATTTTGTCTCCTATCATTTTTTTGATAAAGATATTCATTTCCGCGTCGAGCTCTATGAAAAATTCTGTACGAAAACCGCCAGCATCTTTGAAGTTAAGCGTGGCGCTGAATTTTATAGGTGAATCTACAGAATTTAGAACAATTTTAGAGTAGGGATGCCTTTCAGCGATTTTTATACTTATTGTAATACCTTTGGCTGATATTCTCAAATTATCAAAGTCGGCATCGATACTTACGTCTTGAAGGGCTTTTTCGTCTTTGGGTATCATGGATGTAATGTTGCGTGGATCTGTAAATGTCATAAATAGTTCCATATTGGACCTTCCTATGATACCATGTTTACTTGAATAGTGCGTAGTCATATTCTTTTTTTTGCAAAGGTATGATTTTTATTTGCATCTTGTAGAATTTTAATGAGGTTTTTGGTAAAGTCGAGTCTTGCGGAAGAGTGGAAATTAAAAGTTTTTATGTAAGTTTGTCTAATATGCATAAGATATATTTTGAAAATAGATGTATAATTATTTGTGAGCTCGGTAATGAGGCTCTTGCTGATTCAAATGCGGTAGTATTCCATCCTGGAAAGTGTATGGATATATCCACTTTTGCATCTATGTTTGAAGTGACTAAGTCTTTATCCAAAATATATATACCAACATCTGACATAGATGCTATGTATAAAAATCTTTGTTCACAGTTTAAAGAAGTGAATGCTGCGGGGGGACTTGTGGTAAATCGACGCGGAGACTATCTCTTAATTAAGAGAAATGACAAGTGGGATTTGCCTAAGGGGCATCAGGAGTCTGGAGAAGATATTAGGGTCACTGCTGTTAGGGAGGTTGAGGAAGAAACAGGAGTCGATAAGTTGGAACTAGGCCCACTAATATGTATTACGGATCATTGCTATTTTAGAGATGGTATATGGCATTTAAAGCATACATGGTGGTACGAAATGCTATACAATGCTCCAGTGGATCTTGTTCCGCAGCGTGAAGAAGATATAAGTAAAGCGGCTTGGGTAGCGAAAAGTAGCCTTCCGCCTTTTTTGAAAAATACATATCCTTCTATTTTGGAAGTGTTTAGAGAGTCTCGCCTTTAGTGCTGGATGCAGGGTCTATTCTAGATATTCGTCGCGCTGGAATTAGTACGAAAAGCATAACGCATATCCAGGCTATTATATTAGTTAGAAGTATACCGCTTAGATCTATATGAATGGGAACGAAGCTAACGAAATAGTTTTGTGGATCGAGTTTTATAATGTGTGTCTTTGCTTGTATGAGGCAAAGGATTAGAGCCGCTATATCCCCGATAAATAGTCCCTTCAAGGTATTCTTTGATGCTAGGCGCATGAATGTAGTCACTAGTTGTGCAGTATTCATACCTAGTGTCTTTAATACTCCGATAGTGGTGGTGCTTCGCATAATTAATATTAAAAAGCCAGAGACCATATTGAATGCCGCTACTAAACACATCAGGGCCAATATGAGTAATACGTTGGCATCTAGTATTTCGAGCCAATCATAAATGGCCGGGAAGCGCGATGTGCTGGTAATTACTTTAAGACCTGTGTGATATGCCAATTCAGGTGCTATTTTATCTATGTTTTTGCGATTTTTTAGGTGTGGGGCGAGCCTTATTTCAAGGCACTGAACCTCATGGCCTTTTAGGCGTATGAAATCTTTACTAGAGATATAAGCTATTATCGTGTTTTTTTCTAGTAGCGCGGGGTCTTCGGTAACTTCGCAGATCTCGAATTTTCGTATTTTTACCTTATCTGAAATAAAATAGGATAGCAGGGTATCTCCCTTTTCTGCATTTAGATTTTCGGAAAGCGAATGTGGAATTATTATCCCTGAGTCAGTTTTATCGGTGCTATGCAGAATAACTCCTATGTGCTCTGAACCTTTCCTTATAATAGCCGGTTCTATTATGGCTTCATCGATGGATGCAATACGCTTATCCTTTTTTAGGAAGCTGATTATGTTTTCATTAGAAGTCAACCCTTCTATGCCGTATAGGTTGATTTCTGCGCATTGGTCAGAAATGCTCTTGTAAATTTCGTGTTTGAAACCTGATAAAATGCTTATTGATAGTATGATCACAAAGGCGGATATGGCGGTGGAGATAATAGCCATCCGACTTTTGAAGCCCAGTTTGGATGCTATGAAGCGTGTTGCGTTCATTATTTATTAGCCTGCCTGTTAATTACAGGAGATATGTAAAATGGCCAGAAGATACCAAATTTTAGACTTGGCATAAGCCCGGTTGTTATGATATGTCTATGGGCACTGAAATAGTCGGCATGGTCCATTGGCCATCCATTTCCTATGTTTTGAACTTTTATAAATATGCAACAAGTTTTCCATTGCATATTGACAAACACGTCGAAGAACGGACCATTAGTGTATTTCCATTCATTCTGATTTGAAAATACTCCAGTAATATAATTCCACTGCGGGCTGTACCACTCAGTGTTAGCCCAGCCATTAACCCCGATTTGCATCTCCATAACTCCTGGTTCTACTGGAAATTGAAGGAAGTATTTTAGATTAAGGGCGACACCAGGAAGTGGTAGAACATCTTGATTAGAGGAATATTGGGCTAATACTCTAGTATCTAAATGCAATGTGTTCCAAAGTACTATTTCGTGTCGAAGATTGGCAGAAAGAACCGAGATATTCTGATTATGTTGCTGAAGTACGCCATTAGTATCGTAGTAAGTGTAGTTATTCAATAGAGCATAACTTCCATCCAGGTGTAATCTCCAGTGAGGGATGTCGATACTACCACGTACTTTGCTCGTGGATACTTTTTTTAGATCATAATCCCATCTTAGTAGTTCATTTAGCGTGGAGTAGAAATGGCGTTGATAAAACTCAGGAAGCAGAAGGCTAGAAATAAATTCTCCTTTTATCTCCATGGGTGATTTTTTTGCTTTTCTAAACGGGTAGAATTTGGTTTTAAATTCTGCATTTATATCAAAATCTCCCGCATTGGCCCCTATCATGGTATAGTGCGATTTAGCACTCCACTCGAAGCCATTGCCTATCTTTCCGCTAGCTCCGGCATAGGTATAAATGGAATTTTCATGAATGGCGCTGGTATCGCTCGCCGTCACATAGTGATATTTATTAAATTCATCTCCTATTCCTACGTCAAGTTTTGAAATAAAAGATTCACTTGACCATGGTTGTAGCCTAATATATAGTTTGTTGTCAAAAACTTCTCTTCCTAGAGAGTCAGACGCGGTTTTGCTTTCTTCGAAGCGTCTGCCATATTTGCTGTATTCCAATGCGTGCCCTACGAATGCAGTTGTTATATCTTCGCTTGCTACATAAGTGCTATCTTTAGATTTACGTAGGTTATTGATAAAGTTGAAAGGAATGCGCAGTTGTTGGTCGGCATAGAAGGTTAATTTGTTTGTGGCTGACGAAGCTGAACTCATCGCCACTTTAACCTCGCGCGGATCGATGGTTGTATCTCTAATTTCAGATAAGTCAGTCAAACCACCATTTTCACCCATAGAGATAGTATTTTTTATAAGACCAGCATTCATTAAGTATTTCTTACCTAGATAATTTACTCCAATGCCTAATGTGCCGTTAGATGTTTTTTCATTTGTGAGCATGCCGCCGCCACCCCATTTTTCGTATAAGATACTAAAATTAAATGCCGGAGTAATATTCTGAGTCGTAAGAAAATGGATATTGTCAGATTCTTTAGCGTCTCCAGCCATCAATGTGCCGAAGTAGGCTAATTCTGTGTGTGGGGTTTTTGTGTTGTATTGCCTGAAGGTTTGGGCTGTGTAACTCCACGGACTATATGATTCCCAAAATCCAGTGGTTTTAGCGTCGGCTCTATTGAAGAAATTATAGTATTGAATAGGGCTTCCTGCTACACCTAACCATGTAGCATTCACATCTTTACGTAGGAAATCATAATCGTAGAAGTGGTAGTTATAACTTGTGTCTGGGATAAAAACATCGAGCTGGTTAAAGTCTCTATCTTCAGTCCATGAAATAATCCTTTTATACTGCATGGAGTCTGCAAGCGCATAAGTGTCAAGGATACGGGGTGTGTTTTTCGTTATACTATCCTTTATAGCCTTCTCTTCTTCTTTTATAAATTGAAGACTATCAGAAATAGCTTTTTTCCTTAGTTCTTTCTGCTCAAAGTCGTATTTTTTTCGTTCCTCTTTAGATAGAGAATTGTACCACTTTTCAAAGGCTATTTTTGCCCTTACAGCGGAGTCTACTGCATATAGCGAGTCGAGTTTAAATGCTTCGGCTAGCATAAGGGAATCTCCACTTGCCCTTAGGGAATCGCTTACTTCTCGATGCGTTAGAGAATCTAGCAGGGCGACATAGTACTTGAACCTAAAAGGGTCGATTTCTCTAAGTGAGTCTGGGGCTACAATGGTGTCTTTTGCGGAAAGTCGTTTAGCAGTGTCAAGTTCGTTGAAAATAAGGGAATCAGGCCCTCCTAAAAGGCTGTCGGCTATGGTGACGGTCTCAAAAGAACCAACTCTTCTGGATTTGTAATTATCCTTAGGGTAAACGACAGTATCTGGAGACGCGACAGGTTCTCCGAGTATAGGTGATGAAATTATAGGCCCACGCATCATTTCTGAAGCGATACCTATAGTTATGCTTCCTAGCAGGAATAGGGGGAATAATAAACTGCTTTTGAATTTCATTTGTCGTTAATAAGATAAATGTCATCACCCTTCTGGGCGAAGTGAAATCTTTCTCGTGCAAACCTTTCCAGGCTATCCCGATCATGACTTAGCATGTAGATAGATCTCTCCATTTTTTCGAGCTCTTGTTCATTAGCTCTTATCTCTTTGTTTTGTTCTGCAATGGTAATCCCTGCCCTGATCCATTGGAAGAGATTATCCTTTTTAGCGCAAAGGAAAACAAGCGCTACAATACTTGAAACAATGGTAACCCTTATCAGCGAACGCTGCTCTTTTTTGTTACCATCTTGACTTTTGTCCCAAATATTTTTAAAAACGCCCATATTTGCACAAATTTAGTTAAATTTGCCGAGTTCTAAAAACAAAGTATAATGAAACCAACACTTCTAGTTCTTGCTGCCGGGATGGGTAGCCGATATGGTGGATTGAAGCAGATGGATGGTTTGGGACCATCTGGTGAGACCATAATAGATTATTCGATATATGACGCTGTTCACGCTGGATTCGGCAAAGTAGTTTATATCGTAAGAGAATATTTTAAAGAGCAGATGGAGGAGAGCGTGCGTAAGAAATATGCTCATGTTAAGTGTGCGGATGGATCTCCTCTAGAATTTGATTTCGTAACTCAAGAGCTTAACAAGATTCCAGAGGGTTTCGTCTTAAACCCTGAAAGGCAGAAACCATGGGGAACGGCTCATGCGGTTCTTATGGCGAAGGGCGTAGTCAAGGAGCCATTTGTTGTTATAAATGGTGATGATTTTTATGGAAGACAGTCTTTTGAGATAGCTTCGCTTTGGTGTCACGAACATGAGAATTCAAAGGGGGTATATGCATTGGTAGGATTTGAAGTTGACAATACTCTTTCAGAGTCAGGAGGAGTATCTCGCGGAATATGCACCTATGATGCTACTGGAAAACTCTCCGATGTGGTGGAGCATCATAATGTTAAGATTGATGATGACGGCGTGCTTCGTGCTGATAATTCCGAAACCGGACTTAGAGTTGAAGTTAGGCCTAAGGATCTGTGCTCTATGAATATGTGGTGTTTTACACCAGATTTTTTTGAGAAAACGGAAGAAATATTCCGTTCATTTTTGGAACACAATATTATGGACCTAAAGAAGGAATTCTATATTCCTTTTGTAGTCGATTTTCTTATAAAGCACGATGGGCAGGAGTGCGACGTGCTTAATACTTCAGCCAGGTGGTTTGGGGTGACTTTTAAAGAAGATCGGCCATTAGTCGTCGCTAAATTAGCCGCATTGGTTAAAAACGGAGTATATCCTTCGCCTCTTTATGCAGAATAATTCGATTTGGGCGCCTTCATGGAAAGGACTTATAGGAGTAGCAGTGGCTTTTTTAGTCGGAGTGTTGATTTCTTCCGCTCTGTCGGTTTCTCTTATTCGTGCAGGTTTAGATCAGCAGCAGAGTTTGCTGTTTTCTTATCCTGTGATGTTCCTTCCAGTGATTGCTTTGGTCATATTTAAAAGTAGACCTGCGCAAGCGACTGTAATGAGTCAGATAAGTGTAGGTTTAAAGGGGAGGGATTGGCATTTAATCCTTTTAGTCGCCTTATTGACTTTTAGTGCTGCATTCCTTTCTGAGGCGATTAATGGTTGTCTTCCAGATATGCCAGAATACTTGAAAGAGGCTTTGAACACGGCTACGGGGGGTAATTTCCTTTTAAATTTTTTATGCGTAGCTTTGATGGCTCCGATTCTAGAAGAGTTCCTATGTCGTGGCCTTGTGCTTCGCGGTATAGTGAAAAATGGAGGAAGCCCTAGTGTAGCGATCATTGTTTCTGCATTATTTTTCGCCCTTATTCACGGGAATATATGGCAAGCTATTCCAGCTTTTCTTTTGGGAGTAATATTTGGCTATGTGTATTATAAGACCAATTGCCTATGGCTTTCTGTCATTATGCACTTTACGAATAATTTTACTTCTTTGGTGATTAGTCGTATAGATGGAATTGCAGAGGACGCAACATGGATGAATATAATGCCAAGCGGTTGTTATTGGGTGCTATTTGTCTTTTTTGCAATCGCTTTGGTATTGGGCATACGTGAGATTAGCCGCTTGCACGTCGTGAACGCGGAGAATGTCAGCTCCGTGTTCTAAGGCCAATCTGTGATAGTATTCTGTATTCCCCTTAGTAAATCTTTTATCGGCTGCTCCTATGAGTATGGGGTGGCCGAATTTTTTTAATATTTCGAGATTCTGGATTATCTCTATGTTTTGAGCCTCTGTTTTTGCAAATCCTAGACCTGGGTCCAATATCCAGTCCGTTATTCCTTTTTCGCTTGCTTTTTTCTCGAATTCTTCAAAATAGTCGCATAGAGTTTGCATTATTGGCCTACTTGTTATGGTAAGCGCATCCATTGTGCGTGGATTACCCCTTTTGTGCATGGCTATATATGGAAGGGCCAATTCTCCTACGACCGTAAGCATCTGTGGGTCGTCTTCTCCTGCTGATATATCATTTACTATGAAGTTCCCTATACGTTTGTAGACCTTACGGACTATATTTGACCTTGTTGTGTCTATTGAGAGTTGCTTGTCGCTATGCCAATTATCCAAGAATGGTTTTAGTCTTCTCCATTCTTCCTCTTCACTGACATCTTGGGCTCCAGGGCGTGTGGAAACTGCTCCAACATCCACTATGTCGGCGGAACTTTCTAGAATGGAATAGTTATAGCGACTCTTTTCGAAAAAAGAATCTGGAGTTAGATTAATTATGCCCATTATCTTTACCATAGCACATGATTTTAGTTTCGGATTTACCTTTTTAAATAACCTAAAGCTGTTTTTTTATAAAACCTTCAAAAATAACCTGCATCATCATTTTCCTTATTAATCGGCTATCTCTATTACACACCTTCTTTCAACGTCGAAACTGCCTAGAAAAATCCTTATAATTAAGTTTGGGAACCATTTCAAAACAGTTTAGTAATCCTTAAAAAATAACTTGATAATCTTTGTGTGCCTTTTCGGTCTATATCCATTTCCCCATCTGTCGTGTACCCCGGTACACTTCTTCTTTGAAAACGAATCTATCCTCGAAAATCTACTATAAATCTTTACCAACTTATTTTTTAACGCTTACTTAAATTTTAAGTTTCTATATTTTCTAATTATGGGCAAATATAGTAGAGAAAATTGTTTTTTTGTGTTCCATAATTGTTATTTTTGCAAGTATGCTGATAGTATTGGAAGGGCTTGATGGGGCTGGAAAGTCCACTCAAGTAAATAAATTAAAAGATTATTTGTCAAAAAAGACAGGGCGACTGGAATATCTGCATTTTCCACGTTATGACTCTGATATTTATGGGGATTTGATATCTAGGTTTTTACGTGGTGAATTCGGGTCTAACGATAAAGTGCATCCACAACTAGTGGCTTTGCTCTTTGCAGAAGATAGGCATAGTGCGGTGCCTCAAATCAGAGCTTATCTTGCCGAAGGAAAGACAGTGCTTCTTGATAGATATGTCTACTCAAATATCGCTTATCAATGTGCGAAAAGTTCGTCAAAGGAAGACGCGGAGCGTTTGCGTAAGTGGATATTGAACACTGAATTCGATGCTTTCGGGGAGCCAAGGCCAGATTTGAACATATTTTTAGATGTCCCTATTGGCTTTGTAGAAAGAAATTTAGAATCAAACAGGGTCGGCTCTGATAGAAATTATCTTTCAGGGGAGAGGGATATTCATGAGGCATCCATAGATTTTCAAAAAAAAGTTCGAGATATGTATTTGCGCCAGGCAGAAGAAGATCCTTCTTTGCAGGTACTTGAATGCTCGGATGCAGATGGCAAAATGCTGGATAAGGAAATAATATTTTCTAAGATAAGAAAATTAGTAGATGAGGTTTTATAGTTTCACGAAACGTTTGTGTGCTTTTATCCTAGGCGCAGTCTTTCTAGTGGGAGGGTTATTTAAATTAATGGATCCTATTGGTAGCGCCTTGGTGATGGAATCGTATTTTTCTTTTTTGCATCTTGGATTTTTACGTACTTTCTCAACAGAGATAGCCTTAGCATTTAATCTGCTTGAATGCTTCGTCGGTGTATCACTTGTAAGTGGAATTTGGGTGAGGGTGATGCGTAATATTACATTGGCCTTGTTATCCATTTTCACGATTCTAACTCTGCTGCTTTTGCTTTTCAATCCAGATATGGATTGTGGGTGTTTTGGGGAAGTGGTGCATCTTACTCATTTGCAGAGCTTTTTAAAGAATGTTATCTTGTTTATATTATGGGGGATAGCATTTTTACCTTATGTCCGCCAGCATCATCGCCCGCTTTACCGTAAAATTGTAAGTGGACTAGTAGGCGTTATGATCTTGACTTTTGCTGGTTATTCTTTTATGAGGCTTCCACTTTTGGATTTGACAGAATTACACACGGGAAAAGAATTAGCCGAAGGTGACATTAGTCTTATGAATGATTCTGGTGAATATTCGGATGCTCTTCTTTTGAATGGGAAGGTGGCTCTGGTTTCAATTTATAATCCAGCAAGGGCTAATTGTCAAGTGATAGATAAGATTAGAAGGCAGGCTAGACACGCTGGGTTACGCACTGTAGTGGCAATGTCGGGGGATATGTCCAGGCAGGAAGACTGTTCGATATCTACTTACTTGGCGGATAGAAAAGCTCTTATGTCTGTTAATCGTGCTAATATGGGAGTGACTTTTATCTCTGCAGGACAGATAGCCCAAAAATGGACACCAAAAGAGTTTTTGTCTCTTAGTGATAGTGAGCTTAAAAAAGTGGTTGAAACCGATCCTTCCGAACTTGTACTAGATGAAACTTTATCTGGGAGGCGTCGTTTTGGACTGATTGCTTTAGTCTTTTTTGTGTTTTTGTTAATTTGATTTTGCAAAAATAAAATTAATTCTTATCTTTGCATTCCACATCGCGGGGTAGAGCAGTTGGTAGCTCGTCGGGCTCATAACCCGGAGGCCGGAGGTTCGAGTCCTTCCCCCGCTACTAAGACGGATGTTGCGCAATCAGCATCCGCTTTTTTTGTTTATAATCAACGATTATAGTGGTATGATATATCGAAAGAAAAAGGGCTTAACTAATTTTTAGTTAAGCCCTTTTTCTTTCGATATATCAGTTTGATTTTAGATTTCTTGGAGTTTGAACAGAGCCACATCTGCACATTCGTCGGCGTCTGTTTCAGGCGCTCTTACTCCGAAGTAACCTTTATTCTTGAAGTAAGTAATTTCCCCAAAACGTCCAGTAGGTTCACCCCCAAGCATGAACTCTTTAGTTTTAAATGTCGCTTTTCCATCTGTTACGCTAATGGTCCACCAACTATTTTCTTGGCTAGCATAGTTTTTTTCGTTTTCAAACCAGAATAATCCTATATATCCTACATTTTCTGACACATTAGAAGGAGATTGTACATAGCATGTTTTCCCGAGAGCTTCGAATTTAAGTGCAAACTTACCTTCATGCTCGTTGCTAGAAACAAAGGTAATGGCATATTTTTCTGTATCCTCAGTCTTCTTTATATTTCCGTTTTCATCTAAGGTAACCGAAGTGGCTTTCAAATAGTCATTATAATTTTTATATGCTACATAATATTCAGTATCAGATTTCTTTGAAGCTAAAATGTATTTAGCATCAGCTGATAGTTCATCTGATGATTTTACTAATACAAAGCACTTTTCTTTAGGCGCAACATAATCTGGCAAAGTCAGATTAATCCTAAACAGACCTCTATCTTGTGCGCTTAAATCCATTTTGCCATCAGTGAAGGAATAGGTGCTCAATTCTGTCTCAACATCCATCTTTACGCCAGTATAATTTCCTTTTGCCACTACCATATAGATGTATTTGAAATTCCTTAGTTCAGGATTATCTGTAATGTTAACCTTTAATGTATTTGAAGTGCCTTTGAATGAGTATCCGTTATTTTCGGAAGGCGAAACATGGAAACTTCCTATGCAGGCCTGCTCCGTTGTAAGAGTGATAGCTTTGAGCCTTTCGCCTGCATGGCCAGTGCTGTCTATGGCTATTCTAATTACAGATCCAAGCGGACGATAAGAGGCGCTAATCTCGTTTTTTTCTGGAACACTGAACAAAGCGACCATTGGTAAAGATCTTCCATTGAATTCTTCTTTGCTAGAAACGCTAAATTCATTTTCCATATTTAATGTAAACTCGCTTGCTCCTAAGGCCAAGGTTTTGCTCGGATAAACTACGAGCATTTGGTTTTCTTTTGTCGCAGAAGCTGATATAGATGCAGTAAAGCAATCGTCCTTGACTGTAGCACTTTGAAAGCCATAGTCATTTAGACCTTCAGTGTCATTTGTTATATACATGACATTGTCGCCTTCTGACCATACGAGGTGGGAGACGTCGCCTTCATATTCAATGGATGTTTTAGTAAGTTTACTTGAGATAACTATTTCTCTAGTGCCATTGAATGCTAATTTTTCTTCGTTTTGGCAGCCCAAAGCTATGACTGATAGCAAGGCCAAACTATATATCTTTTTCATATCAAATTCTTTAACTATTTCCATGGATTAACATCATCATCTCCCCAATTATCACCACCACCTACATTATCATAATCAGAAGGGTCTTTTTCGTAAATAATGGTAGTCTCATCATAATCGAGAGAACTGTAATTGGCCCCTTTCTGTATATAAATTTCTTTTAGTTGAGGGTTGGTTCCAGCGAAGAGGAAGGACATATTGGCATTATTACTAAAGTCAAGAGTGGTCATGCTATTTTGACGACAGTCTACATATCGCAACGCAGTGCACTCGTAAAATGATAAATAGGCCAATTGGTTATTCGGAATATGTAACTCGTCTATAGCTTTACATCCACGAAGGTCAAGCCTTGTTAATTTATTGTTTTGGAACTCGCACACTGTCATCTTGTCGAGACCTCGAACTTTAAGATCTGTGAGAGCGTTATTTCCTAAAAATACTTCTGTAAGTTCAGGACATGAGCGGAGATCAAGGGCAGAAAGGCTATTGCGTGAAGCATCAAGAGAATTGAGTAATGTCATCTCGCCGAGCTTTAATTCGCTTATTCCGTTTTCTTTACAGTCGAGAAAATATAGAGATGATGCACAAGGTGTTACATCTAGACTGGTAAGGGCATTTTCATAGATTGCGAGACTTCCAAGTTTGGTATTGGTGCTTAAATCTATGTTTTTAAGTTTGTTGTTATATAAATACAACTTAGATAAATCTGTACACCCTGTTAAATTAACAGACTCAAGCTCGTTATATTCAGCTTTTAAAACTTGCAGTTGTTTACAAGGTGACACATCCAGTGTAGTTAATTTATTCTCTTGAAGATTTAACTCTACCACCTTAGTATTATTTGACAAGTCGATAGAACTTAATCCTCCTGTGTATCCTAAATTGAGTTTAACTAATTCAGGGTTGTTGCTTAGATCGATTTCGGTTATTCCTGTTTCATATAGGTTTAGTTCTGTTAGAGATGAACATGAACTTAGAGAAATTGATTTTAAATCAGGATTTCTGTATGCAATCAATTGCACGAGTTTTGTGCATCCGGCTACATTTAAACCTGTGAGTTCGGCCTCCCATGCTCCAAGGTATGTGAGTTCGGAGCAATGGCTAAAGTCTAATGCAGTGTTAAGATGGTTCGTCCGAATGCTTGCTAATCGCAATTTCTTGCAGTTAGAGACATTGATCCATGTGAGCGCATTATATGACGCATCCAATTCTTCTAGTTCGGCACAATCTGCAAGATCCAAAATTACTATTGCGTTATCTTGAAGTTTAAGATATTTGAGTGCGGTGCATCCTTTAAGGTTTATTTCCTTTAAAGGGAAAACAAAGTCTAAGGTTTGGGCATCAGAATAATAATTATCGTTGGCGACTAAAGTAACCAGGGCAGAGCATCCGCTGACATCTAGTTTTGAATATAGATTGTGATCGGCATTTAATTCTTTAAGGTTCGAAAGTCCGCTAAGGTTTAATTCGCCTTCAATAGAGTTGTAACGACAATTTAATACTTCTAGCGATTTGAAAAATTGTATTCCATCGAGAGAAGTTATATTCATCTCAGCACATGAAATCTCTTTCACTGCAAGAGCTTCTTCTTTGGATAATTTTCCATCGGAATTGGTGTCGAAATTATCTAGGCAATATTTGCGGAAATTTTCGTCTTTAACATATACAAAGTCGCTATTTTGAGAGTTCCTTGCATATTGTAATAGGACAAAGGTCTGTTCAGAATCCCCACATAGGAGCTTAAATACTCCAACCCTATCTGCCGCGTCATCACTATTATTTTCCTTGATGGTTAAAACTAGGGAAATGTCATCTCCAGCCTGTCCGTATTCTGGGCTGATATTATACCAAGAGTCATCATTGCCCGCTTCAGTCTCTTTTTGTGTCATCCAAATATCCTTTGCAGAGAAGATAATCTCTTCTGTGGTTTCATCCGACTCAAATTCGAAACTAAAAATCTGGCCTTCTGCGAAAGTTAATGATTGTTCTTTCTCTGGCTCAGGCTTAACTTTATCTTCGCACCCTGCTAGACAGAGTAGGAAAGAAGAAAGTAGCAAAAATGTTCTAAACTTTTTCATGTAATATTAAATTTAAATAAGCTATCGTTAAAAGGCTATACGGCGCTAACTTTAATAGACTTTCAAGGAAATATGATACTATATAGCGACATAAGTTACTTAATATTTTAACAAAAATAATAAGTAATTTTAATAATCAATATACCCCTAAATGTTAGTACGTAAGGGGAGGACTAATAATTTTTAAGCGCTCGAGGCTAGAAAATTATAATTTTAAAGTCATGAGCGAATTTTGGAGTGCATAAATGCGTAATTTACCTAAAATACATTCAAAAAAATTTTTTGAATGTATTTTAGGTGTGTCATGTATTTATCTTGGAACGCATCTATTCTTTGACACATCGGATGGAATAAGCATCGGCTTTGCTGGCAGATGCAGTTGGGGATGCACAGATAAGGCTACTTTCACAACTGAAGCTAAGGGCTATTTCCGCTGTTCCTTTGTAGTACGCCTCAGGAGATACAGAGTTAGCCCAATATGATCCCCATAGTCCAGCTTTTGACCCCATTAACATGGCATAGGATCCGTCGTAACGAGCCGCAGCAGGAAAGAAGGAGTAACCATCTTTCATGTTAAAATACCACCCATATTTAAAGTCTGAAATATCGATAGAACCATCGGTATTGATGTCGGCAACATCGAAAGTACTTACATCTTGGCTATACTGCCCATTGGTCGTAAAGGTTTTGAATACATCAGCTGAAGGAACTTTATATCCGATAGGGCATGGGTCATAGATGGTTTTTGCTTCGCCCCATAGTGAGTCGTTGGATTCACTTTCTTTAAGCCAATCTTTCGTGCTTGAGTATTGGGCATAATTTGAAAGGCATACCGTCGGGTGTGCTGTTGCGTACTCGATGGTATTATCTTCGCAACTTGTCCATGAACTATGTTCGATGGATATAATTTGCCCTTCAGAATCGAATATAGGGAAGCCTGTTGTGGACACGGTCCCAGTTAGCGTAGGAGATGATGGGAATGGGTCTTTTCGCCCCCATTGGTATAGAAGGCCATAAACATCAGTATCGGATTCGTCTGATACCTCTGATCTAAGAGCGCCAAGATTCATGCTTTGGACGGTATACCCGCTTTTACTTTGCAGTAGGCCAATCTCTTCTTTTGGAGCCCATAGGTGCCAACTCCATATAATATTGCCATCATTATCCAAGGCCCCTATCAGGGCATTGCCTTTCGTGCCATCATAAGTGAAATGAATATCAATTCCATCGAATGAGACATTAGCAATCATTCCTTTAGATGATTCCCAAAGTAAAGTGGCATTCCCCGTGGAAAGCCCTATGACGTTTGTGAGTCCTTCCGTGTAGGATCCATTGCCTTTTATGGTACCATCGAAATGGAACTCGCCAGCTTCTTTGAGAACATAGCAGTTAGCGGTTGCAGAAGAACTTAAATCGGAGCGGTCTTCTTGAGATGTTGTGTTCTGAGGCGAGCATGATGCTATAAGTCCTAGAACAAGGAGAACAAAAACAATCTTTTTCATACACTACTAATTTTTGAAACGAATATAATAATTTTTTAAAAAAAGTATTCATCTTACAATTTATCCCATTCATCTATTGCCTTTGTCTTTTCGAACTTGTGGCTTTGGTCTTCTCACTGCTTTTGGTTAAATTAGCCGAAAAGCTAATAACAATTAATCATGAAAATATTACTAGTTCTACTATTGTCTATCTTTTCTTCTTTTGCTCCTAAAGAGAATCAGTTACAAAACTTGTCTGGCTCTGTGGTTTACGAGATGAACATACGTCAATATACGCCAGAGGGTACTTTCGAGGCGGCTCAAAAGGAACTTCCTCGACTAAAAGAGTTAGGTGTGGATATAATTTGGCTTATGCCCATTCATCCTATAGGTGTAAAAGAAAGGAAAGGAACACTAGGTTCATATTATGCTATTTCTGATTATAAGGCTATCAATCCTGAATTCGGCAATATGAAAGATTTCGAACGCTTTCTTAGTGCCGCTCATAAAATGGGATTCAGGGTTATAATGGATTGTGTGGCGAATCATACCTCTCCAGATGCAAAATGGATAAAGGAAAAGCCTGCAGACTGGTACATGCGTGATGAGAAAGGGAATACCATAGTTAATTATGACTGGTACGATATTGCAGAGCTCAATTATGGGAATATGGCAGTGTGGGATGCTATGGAAGACCAGATGAGGTTTTGGATGAAGAAAGGTGTGGATGGCTTTCGCTGTGACATGGCTTGTGAAGTGCCTTTTGAATTTTGGCAAAGGACCATTTCTTCTTTGAAAAAGGAATTCCCATACATATACATGCTTGCAGAAGGAGAGAATCCGCTGCTACATACAGTATCCGGGTTTAATGCTTCTTATGCATGGGAATTGCACCACTTGCTTAATTCAGTGGCACGTGGCGAAAAGTCGGGGAAAGATTTGGCCGAGTATATAGAAAAGGATTTAAAAAATTATCCTGAAGATGCTTATAGGCTTGCATTCACTTCTAATCATGATGAAAATTCATGGGCAGGAACAGAGTTCGAGCGCATGGGTAATGCTGCTAAAGCTATGGCTGTGCTCACTTTTACTCTGCCACGCACGCAACCTCTCATATATACTGGCCAGGAAATGGGATGGAACCATAGGTTCGAATTTTTCGAAAAGGATCCTATACCACACTGGGAACGAAATGCATATACCGATTTTTATCAGGAGATGATAAAGATAAAGCATCGAAATCCAGCTTTGTGCGCAGGAAAGGAAGGTGGAAAATTTGAACTTATTAAGGCTGATTCGAGTACGTTTGAATTTGCCAGAATATTACTAGATAATAAAGTAACAGTAAAGGTAGAATTAACTGCACCATACGATTACGAAATAATAGAAGAGTATAGCCCGCAACATATTGAAAGAGTAGAGCCACTCAGCTGGTGGATAGGAATGGAAACGCCACTGCAACTCCTGATAAAAGGTAAGGATATAAGTGAATATGAGGTTAGTATATGTGGAGGAAAGGGTGTAAAAGTTAGCGGAGTTCATAAAGCAGAAAGCCCAGATTATCTTTTTGTAGATGTGAAGATAGAGCCGAACGCAATATCCGGAATCTATGATATTTGTTTCAGTAAGGGAGGTGAGTGCAAGTTTAGTTATCCTTATGAGTTATCTTCAAGAAAGGAAGGTAGCCGGCAGCGTCAAAGTTTTACTTCCGCCGACATGATATATCTCATTATGCCAGATAGATTTGCAAATGGGGATCCGACTAATGACAACGATTCTCGGACTTTTGAGAAATCTGATTATAAAGATTATTTCGGAAGACATGGCGGCGATTTGCGTGGTATAATTGATAATCTGGATTATATCTCGAAACTAGGTGCAACCGCCATTTGGCCTACACCACTTCTTCAAGATAATCAAAAGACAGAATCATATCACGGCTATGCTTGTACAGATTATTATCATATAGATCCTCGTTTCGGGACTAACTTAATGTATAAGGAGTTTGTTAGTGCCTCGCATGATAAAGGTCTAAAGGTTATAATGGATGTGGTGACAAATCACTGTGGAACGGAGCATTGGTGGATGAAAGATCTGCCTTTCAGTGACTGGATTCATCAATTCCCAACCTATACCGGGACCAATATTTGTTTCTCGGCCAATATGGATACGAATGCATCCAAGCAGGATCTTTATATTCAGGAGAGTGGGTGGTTCGTACCTAGTATGCCAGATATGAATTTAGATAATCCTTATGTGTTAAATTATTTTACGCAGTGGGCTGTATGGTGGATAGAATATGCTGGACTGGATGGCTTTAGGGTGGACACCTACCCTTATAACGAAAAAGTGGCGATGAGTAAGTGGACTCAAGCTATTAGAAGTGAATATCCTGATTTTAACATAGTGGGAGAGTGCTGGACATCGTCAATTCCTCAGTTAGCTTATTGGCAGGCAGATAATGCAAATAAAGATGGTTTTAATACTCATCTGCCTTCGATTATGGATTTTCCTCTGCACGACGCACTTCGCGCTGCCCTTTGTGAGCAAAATCCAGGATGGGGCCAAGGTTTGACGCGCATTTACGATGTGCTTTCGCACGATTTTGTATATAACGATGTTAATGATATGCTCGTATTTGTCGGTAATCATGACGTCGGCAGAATTGGCGATGTTTTGAATGGGGATGTGTCGAGGATGCGATTGGCTCTTACTATGGTCGCCACTCTAAGGGGTATTCCACAAGTGTTTTATGGAGATGAGTTTATGATGCGCTCTGTTAATAGGGAAGATCCGTGGGGACATGGAGGGCTTCGTGCCGATTTTACGCAAGGGTTGAATAATATGACAGAGGAGTCACGGGATTTGCAGGAGTATTGTAGGAAATTATTCCAATGGAGAAAAACATCAAATGTGATTCATAATGGAAGGACGCTTCATTTTCTTACTCGTGACAACACCTATGCTTATTTTAGATATAACGATGATCGCGTGGTTTTCGTGTACCTGAATAATTCTAATGAGCCTAAAAGAATACCTTGGGATTATTATTCGGAGATTACAGAAAACCTTGGTGCAGGAGTAGATGTGATAAGTGGGGATCTTGTGACCATTTCAGATCAAACGGTAGTACCTGCTGTATCGGCTTTAGTAGTGGAATATGAAATAGTAAATAATAGATAAAGAGTATGAATAGGTCGTTTATTGTTTGTTTGATAGCATCCACCTTGCTTGCAATGTCTTGTGCTAATGAAAATAATGCTACGGAAGGAGATGTGCAGTCTTTGCGCTCGCCCGATTCGAAAATGGAATTAAAATTCTATGTTGGAGGGAAAAATGGAACTCCATATTATACCTTAAAGTATGATGGAAAAGATATTATACTTCCATCTGCTATGGGCTTTGAGTTAAGAGGAGTATTGAAGGCACAAAAAATAGTTTATAATAGCGACGGTTCTATAAGTAAGAATGATTTTTTGCCGGCCAATTCTTTTCATGACGGCTTTGAATTGATTTCTTGTGAAAGAGATTCGCTAGATCAGGTATGGGAGCCAGTTTGGGGAGAGGAATCTCAGATACGGAATCATTATAATGAGTTGTTGGTTAAGTTGAAGCAGAAATCAACGGAGCGATTAATGAATATTCGTTTTCGTCTGTTTGATGATGGCCTGGGCTTCAGGTACGAGTTCCCACTTCAAAAATCGATGACGTATTTCGTAATAGACGAGGAATTGACTCAGTTTGCTATGGCCGCGGATCATACTGCATGGTGGATTCCAGGTGATTATGATACACAAGAGTATAATTATACGCAGAGCCGATTGAGCGAAATTTCATCTAAATTTCAAGAAGTTATATGTGGAAATGATTCGCAGACGCCGTTTTCTGTGAATGGGGTTCAGACATCCCTTCAGATGAAATCTGATGATGGTATTTACATTAACATTCATGAGGCGGCTCTGGTGGATTATCCTTGTATGCATCTTGAGCTGGACCCTAAGACTTTTGTGTTTACTTCACATCTTACTCCTGATGCCCAAGGTTTTAAAGGACGGATTCAGACACCATTTAGTACTCCGTGGAGGACGATACAGGTAGCGCCAAGCGCTACGAAACAATTGGCCTCAAGGATGATATTAAATTTAAACGAGCCTTGTGCTTACGAGGATGTGTCTTGGATAAAGCCAGTAAAGTATGTGGGTGTATGGTGGGAGATGATATCAGGAAAAGGCTCTTGGGCATACACGGATGATTTTTTGTCGGTTCACCTGGGACAGACAGATTACGCGTCTGCTACTCCTAACGGAAGACATAGTGCTAACAATGCCAATGTCCGCAGATATATAGACTTCGCTGCAGAGAATGGATTTGATCAAGTGCTTGTTGAGGGTTGGAATATAGGTTGGGAAGATTGGGCCAATAAAAACAAAGACTATGTGTTTGATTTCCTAACCCCTTATCCTGATTTTGATATTAAGGCTCTTAATGATTATGCTCATAAAAAGGGTATAAGACTTATGATGCATCATGAGACATCTTCATCTGTACGTAATTATGAACGACATATGGATAAAGCTCTTTCCTTGATGAATGAATATGGTTATAATTCTGTAAAGACAGGTTATGTGGGTGATATACTGCCATTTGGGGAACATCATTACGGACAATGGATGGTAAATCATTATCTGTATTCAGTGAAAGAGTCTGCAAAGCATAAAGTTATGGTAAATGCACATGAAGCAGTAAGGCCTACGGGACTGTGTCGTACTTATCCTAATCTTATAGGCAATGAATCTGCCCGTGGAACTGAATATCAGGCTTTTGGAGGTACTTTGCCGCATCATGTGACCATACTTCCTTTTACGCGACTCAATGGAGGTCCAATGGATTTTACGCCAGGTATTTTTAGACGCGATCTAGTGAATGTAACAGGCGGACGTAATAATTCGTGGGTTAATGCTACCATGGCCAATCAACTTGCGCTTTACGTTACCATGTATTCACCTCTTCAGATGGCAGCTGATTATCCGGAGAATTATGAGCAATTCCCATTACAATTTCAATTTATAAAGGATGTGGAGGTGGATTGGAGCCGATCAGAGTATTTGATGGCGGAGCCAGGGGATTATGTCGTTATAGCGCGTCAGGGTAAAAAAACTGGGAAGTGGTTTATGGGTGGTGTCACGGATGAGAATGCAAGAACGCTGGAAGTGCCACTTGATTTTTTAAGGGATGGCAGCACTTATGAAGCCACCGTTTATGCAGATCGTGAAGATAGTAATTATAAAAAGCAGGATGATTGTCTAGTTTATAAAAAGATTGTAACTTCGCGCGATTCATTAACTATGTTTATGGCTCCAGGTGGAGGCTTTGCAGTAAGTTTTATCGAAAAGTAGATGGATAAGTTTGATGTAGAGATATTAAGTGATCAGGTGACGGACGGAGTTCGTCACCTGAGTTTTAAGACATGCGATGCTGTATGTTCTTCTCAGATTGATGTGGAGGTTAGCGAAGGGATTATTCGTTCTGTGAATTATACTAAAGGCTGCCATGGCAATACACAAGGAATAGCAGCGTTATGTCGTGGAATGAAAGTAGAAGATGTGGTAGAAAGGCTTGAAGGAATTAATTGTAAGGGGCGAGGAACCTCCTGCCCAGACCAATTGGCCCGTGCCCTCAAGAAAGTTTTTCCAAATTAATGACAAATCTAAATCGGTTTATTTTTGTATTTCATAATTAGGATAAAACTGCTAATTTTGTAATTGCAAAGAGTGGCACGTGTTGTTGTTGTGTCATGTGAATGTTAATTCGGGATTTAGCGCAGTTGGTAGCGCGCGTCGTTCGGGACGACGAGGCCGCTGGTTCGAGTCCAGTAATCCCGACAAAAAAGGGCTTGACTAATAATTCTTTAGCCGAGCCCTTTCATTATAGATTTGAAAAGCCTATGTCCTTTAAACTACTTCATGGTAGGATTTAGGTTGACTTCAAAATCATTTGTAGAATTATTCGTATCTACGATTTTGCCGTCAGCATCGCGCTTTCTAATAACTGATTTTCCATATCTTTGCGGATCGCGATCGATTGTGCTGACATTAGTATAGCCTGCATCTACGCTAGCGTTAAAAGCCAATGTAGAAAGGTTTTCTTCTACTGCACAGTTTACTGCATCTACTACCCAGTTATTAGGAAGTAGATATGCTCCTTCAATATCTCTTTCCATATGATATCCGTTGAAATCGAATACTTTTTGACCAACCCAAGCGTAGTCTTTTGTAAATGTGTTGGCTTTCATTCCGTAAGGAGCCACAGCGATGGCGTAACTTTCATATCCTCTGTCATGAAGTGTAGTGAATGTCCATGATGATTTAAACCATGTTTCCAGGTTTGTCACATCGGGATTGTCGATATCTGGATAGTCATCGTTCCCAGTATAGTCATAGAACTCGAAGTCAGCCTTACTTAAATCGCATCCTGCCCCATTTTCAGATTTGAAATTCTGAGCGTTGATGGCAAGTACTATGGATTTGCCCGCCTCTATGGCGACATCTTTTCCTTCTCCTGGAATAGAATAGAGAGTATTGATACCCAGAGAGTCAGGTTCATCAGGATAAGCCCAGCGAGCTCCAGCAGATGTTACTTGGGAGTCTGTTTCAGATATTGCTATTAGAACACCATCTGCATAAAGTGTCTCATCGGTAGTGTTAGTCAGTTTGAAGTATTGATCTCCATATCTTGAATCGGAGTTGTTAGAATCAGGGATTAGCACTCCGGAAAAGAAGATTTCATCTATTACTAATTCTCCTGGTTCTATACTTCTCCAACTCTGGGTAAGTGTCACTGTCTCTAGGGCTATATCATCAGTTGTGGTAAGGTTTAGCTTGAATTCTCTATCTTCGGCGCTAGTGTTTCTATCGAAATGAAGCACTATGTTAGAAGCGTCTGTAGATACTACGCTAGCACCATCTCCCTCAAGAGATGCTACTTTGTAGGTATATCCTTTTGGTGCTGGTAGGCTATAGTCTTGGTCATAAGATCTTACCCTGAATGCACGCTCACCTGGAGTATCAGGAACTTCGGGACGGTTTTGAAGTAGACTAATTATAGTGCTAGCATCCCCTCCTTTGATCGTGAATTGGGCCAATCGTGATACGGCCTCCGTGTACCCGCTTTCTACTGTGACTGTAATTTCTGCATTTCCGTTCCCAGATGCAGGAGATACAGAATACCACTGCTGTCCATCGGTTTCGATGTTCCATAAAGTGTTAGTACTTAATTTAATGGATTCGCTGCCTCCTTCTGCGCTGAATTCTAGAATTTCTTTATCAGCAGTCAAATAGCTGTCTTGATCTTCTTTTTTGCATGAAGCCATCATAAGGATGGTTAATGGCAAGATAAATAAAACTTTTTTCATGATATGATTAATATTTAATATGTTATTCCTAATGTTAATGAGTATCCATTCACAAAATCGTGATCAGGGCCGAATGACATTCTTCCCATATTGATCCTGATGAAAAGTGCCAATTCGTTTGATAGTGCCCGTTGTGCGCTTGCGCAGATTTGTGCTAAAGTATAGTTACCTGTTTGACCATATAATTTTTCTGTGTATGCTTTGTATATTTTTTCTTCAGTATTGTAAAGGTTTATTTTACTTTTTATAGTATGAGCATAGGCTCCGGATAATTTTATGTCATAGAGCCAGTCATTATGCCATATACTTAGACAGGTTTCTATTTCTGAGAAAACAATACTATGATTTTTAGAAGAATACGGGTAGATATAGTTTTCTAAAGAGTAATAGAATCCAATATTTGGTCTAACATTCCATCTTATGGTGTTATCGGAATCACAATAGGCTAGCTGGAGATTCCCTTTAAATTTATGTTCCGAATACATGTCAAGTGATAATAGATTTTTGTATATACCAGAAATAGCACAATCTATAACATTTTCCTTCCCTTTTCGAAAGCAGTAGTCGAGATTAATGCTCATCGCTGTTTTTTTTGATGGAGCATAATTTATGAATGAATGCCAATCTCTTATCGATAAACTAGTTAAAGGTGCATCGTTTTGACTCGAAAGGTATCTTGTAACAGTGATATACTCGTAATCTATCCCGCATTTTATTAATCCGTCAAAGATAAATCCACTTTGAAAGCCCTGGCCAGAATAAAGCGTGGAAGCGAATACGCCAGTGCTTCTAAAACGATAATAATCATGACCTAGGCCTGTGGCATGGAAAAGTGTAGTATTAGCCCCTAAGGGTGAGACAAAATCTACACTCTGTTTTTGATTGTATCTTCGATATCCTATATAAGCGAGGGCTGACCAACTATCTTTTTTATAACCTGCAGCGCCCCTAATTTTAAGGTCGGAAGATATGTTTCTGGGGCGAGGATCTATGGTTCTATACTCATGTGTCGCTTTGTACATTCCATCTACTGAATAGATAAAATCGTTTTTAAAATGAGTCCATGACCCATTGAATTTGTAAGATTCATGTTGCATGTCGCCTCCCAGTGTATCGACCAATATGTAAGGATAAAGAAGATCGTAGTCGGCTGTTTCATTTAGATATACGCTTTTTTTTACGGCTCTAGTATATTGTACTCCTCCGTCCATGGATGAGGTTTCGCTTAGGCGAACGAAAGAATTGGCCTTAAAAGAGCCCTGTAATAGTCCTTGACCATTTTCGGGTATGAGAGCGTGACTGGCATTAGAAAATAGACCTTCTGTGTCAACTCTGGAAAGGGAGGGAAGCGGCGAAAAAAACTTGGACGCTGGATGGGTATTGAACGCATTTTTATATAACGTAGACAATAGCGGATCATCGCTTAGGTAGGTCCTATACATAATTCCTATACTATCCTTTTGCTGAGCTAAAGCGAAGGGATAGGAAAAGAGAACAAGCAATATGGCCAATGTTTTTTTCATAGCAGCATCAAATTCAGCGTAATAGACATCTTATCGTCCAGAATATTCAAGGAGTTAGTGGGTGAGCGATGTTCATAGCATCTAACATGTCGTTTAGTGCCATCATCGAGGGTCGCTATGCCATCGAAAGCGAATATATAGACGCCTTTAAGAACTTTTATCTGAGTTTGTCCTCCACTTAGTAAAGGGTAATTGTATTTTTCTCCTGTGTTTAAGTTCTGAAAGAAATTACCTTTTAGGGAGTTATCTACGGAGACTGTCATTATATTTAGTCCTTCGCAATGCACATTAAGTGTGATTGTGGAGTAGATGTCAGATGTGTCTTCTTTTTTACAAGAAGTCAGGGCCAATACTGAAATTGCCGAGCAAAGGATGTATTTAATATACCATTTCATTATAATTTAACGTCAAGTTCCATTCCGAAATATGGAGTCACACTTCTTCTAACGAGTGCCCCATTTCTATAGTAGTCAGGAGTTATATCGAAAATTCTATTTACATATAGTGAACAGCTGATTTTATTGCGATATAGTTTTTTTGTCAATTTGAGGTTGACATTCATTGCAAAAGGGGTTCGCTGATATTGGTAGAGTGATTTTGTGTAGTCTCTAACAAGAAGTCGTAAAGCTCCATCTTCCACATCTTTTTCTTTGTTGAAATCGTGTATTTCTCCAGATTTGTCTATATACGAAATAGGGTATTTGCTAGTAGGCATTGTTTTATAGCCAGAAAACCACAAACACTGGAAAGAAGTGGAAAAAATTAATCCCAATTTAGGTATTTGAGTATCTACCATTAGATTAGAAACCAGTGAGTCGTAATATTTTCCATCATTCAATTCATATATCCCGACATAAGGATATGGTTTGCCATCCATTATCACGCTAGGCTTATAATACTCTGGCACGCTGTTCATGTATTCTGTGCGAAACCATGCTCCATTTGCGCTGATTTTCGTATTCAAAGACTTAATTCTCTTTGAATTAAAACTGAATTCGACGCCCTTTTTGAGTGTGCGACTCCCGTTTGTCGTAAAACTGTAAGATGTTAGCGTAGTGTCTAGACTATAAGATAAATCCGACAATTGAGGGGGTCCGCTTAAAGTAGTTTTGTCGATACTAGAGGTGTCATACCTTTTTGATTCCACAGATATGTATTGGGCAGAATATCTAAAGCCAGAGGTCATGTCTTCGATGAAATAGTCAATGGAAAAATTATATCCATTGCAAAGTAGATCTGCTCCTATTTCCCATTTGAGATTACGAGCTGCCTTTAGATTAGTATTTGTCGGATCTATACGATACACTAGCATATTAACTCTTCGTAGATTTTCTTCCTTAGGCCAATAATTCAGTTGTGTAAGACTCCCGTATAGCGGTTCGGGGAATAACATATCCATGGTCGGAAATTTTGTGTGATATCCGATACCTGTGTATATTCCACTTTTTAGATGGTATTCTCCACATATCATAGCATCTGGTAAATTTAATCTTACCATTGTTCTAGGATCTATATAAGGTTTGAGGTTAATGTCATATTTTTCTCCCGCACCAGAGATGGTCTCAAGTCTTAATCCCATTACTGCTTCTATATTGCATTTGCCAATCTCCTTTTTCATTTTTTCTTCGACATATGCAGAAAACTGATGCATAGTTGGAATTACATAGTAGGGTCTAGGTCGAACGTTCATGCTAGTAGAAAAAGGTCTTGACGGGTCGAATATACAGCCCTTTCCGTAGTTTTTATCCATATTCCATTCAAGCCCTATTTGAATATGATGAATCCCTTTTACAAAAGAGAGATTACTTTGAGCAAAAATATAAAGGGGTCTTCCGTCTACTTTAAGTGTAGCGTCATATTTGGCCGGGATAATGGTTGCATCATGTTCGCCCACATCCAGGGAAGTGGATACTGGTGTGGATAAGCCTAGGGAAACGCTTCGCCATCTATCTATTTCGTCAATTTCATAATATAATGATAGTGAGTTATCCCATGAACGAAATATTTTTTCCTCATCACTGTTCGTAACACTATAACCTCCACCTAAGGAAAACTTATTATAAGAAGACTTGTATGTTTCTATGGGCGTCCCGTTTTCGTTCAAATCCAAATTGGCATCCGATTTCTCGTTGTCGAATGAGCCAGTGTAGTCAAGATTGGCCGAAAGACTGTGAAGTAAATTTTCCTGCTCTATCGTTTTGGAACCTCGTAGACTCATCGTTAGTCTTTTCCAATTCTGCCTAGTATATCTAGGGTCTGCTTTGGAATCCAAGTAGTTGAAACTGGTATTAATGGTGGACTTGCCATTGCTGTCATTCCATTCAAAGCCCTTTCCGAAGTAGAATAATTTGCTTTTCATGTCGGATTTAAATCTAGCATGAATGTCGTTTCCTCCCTTTTTCCTTACGATATTAACTAGACCGCTAGTTAGATCTCCATATTTTACCGATGCTATTCCACGCACAATCTCCACATTTTCAATATCTTCGGTACTAATTTCTCTCATATCGGTCCCGAAGTTTACATAAGAACTACCATAGTTGCTATAGACTGGGGTAGATTGGAGATTGGCATTATTATTAATGGGATGACCATCGATTATGAATTTAGTTCCAAGGGCAGATGTGGCATAGTCGCTATCTGTCAGGGCTCCAGCTGATCTAAGATTTATTAGTTGTGGACTGGAAAGTACAGGATCCTTTGCGGAACCACCTGGAAGTAATTCCAGAAGATCTGCAAAACTCGATGGTTGAATGTGTTCTATGGCTTCATTACCTATTCTAGTAGCTGATGTGGTCCCACGATTTTCGATAGCCGTTACGACTACTTCACTTAGAGATTGTTGGTCTGGTTTAAGAAATATATCTAGCGTATAGTCTTTATCGAGTTTAATCGTTCTTATGGTGGTGTGATATCCGATATAGGTGGTTCTTATAGTGTAATCTCCTTCTTGCAGTCCAGTAATGAAATACTTTCCAGATTCATCTGTGGTGGTCCACTTTATTCTTTGGCCCTTTCCTTCTATTACTATAGCTGCATCGGGAAGGGCGCAACCATCATTAGCATCTTTAACTGTTCCAGAAAGAGAAAAAATAGTTATAAGGGCCAATGTTAATAAACACATAAATACACTACTACTTTAATGATGCAAAAGTAGAGTGCTCTTCAAGATTGGTCAATACTGAAAAATTGTTGTCGTACTATGTTTTAATACCTAATTTAGGGTATATGATTAGGACAGGTTTGCTAATTTCATGTTTCTATGTACATTTGCAAAAAAATGTTTAACGAATATGAGTAGAAAATTAGCTTTTGTCCTGGTTCTGCTTGCCGTGATCTCGTGTGGTGGGCGGGAGATGTTACCTCGTGACGCTTGGAATGAAGATGTATATGATGGCCTGATATCTTGCGTGTCTAAAGCGCCTACAGGCTCTTATGCTGTGTTCGATTTTGACAATACTACTATAATAGGGGATATTTCTATGTATTTGATGGAGTATATGGTGGAGAATATGCGTTTCGCTTTCGAGCCTAATGAGTCCTTCGATGCTTTCACATCTTATATACCGTCTCTTGATTTGGAACTTAAAGGAGTAGGCAAGACATCACGTAGCCTTGCTCTTGAATTGAGTGCTGATTACACTGCTCTACGCTCTAATATGGAAAAAGGGGAGAGCATAGAATTTTTAAGAAACACTGAGACATGGAAACGTCTAAAATCGAACCTTTTTTTGCTAAATGACGGGATAGAAAATACATTTGACTATGCTACATGGTGCTCTTGGGCACCTGGATTGTTGCGTGGGCTGACTTATGACGAATTGACATCGCTTACTAAAGAAAGTGTAGGTTATTGGATGGGGGAAGAAAAACTTATTCTTCCTAAAGAAACGGTGGATTTATTCGGGTTCTTGAGAAGAAAAGGCGTTGATATTTATCTGTGCTCTGCTTCTCTTGAAGTTATAGTGGAGGCCATGGCTTGTGATCCGGAATTTGGACTTGGATTTGCTCCAGATCATGTTTTCGGAGTAAGACTAGAGAAAAATGAGTATGTAGAAGGTCCGCTAGATCCTTCATATCCCCAAACTTTTCTAGAGGGAAAGGTAAAGTGTATTAACCAGTTTATGCGAAGCGAACACGATGGAAAGGATCCAGTGCTCATCGCAGGAGATAGTGTAGGGGATTTGCCTATGCTAACGGCTTTCCCTAAGAGTATATCTTTAGTTTATGACTGTACTCGCAGCGGTGCTATTGCCGATTATATCAGGACAGGTGCTTGTCTAGTGCAGCCACGATACGAGTACACTAAATTATAAAGGTACTGACAGAAAGAAAAAAGAGTGGTCCACATTATAGCGAACCACTCTTTTTTAAATTGGCCTAAGGCCACTAAAGATATAGTATTTTAAAAATTGGCTACATCCAATCCCCAGAAAGTAAAGTTTTCAGGTGAATTTACCTTTAGCCCTATATCTTCTTTGTTTTTAAGAACATAGCTTTTGCTGAATATATCGTAGTCCTCGGTGTAATAGTACATATTTGCGATAGAGTATACATCTTCGCCGATCTTTGTTACTCCAAGTCCTTGGCACATATCTGAATTAGGAATAAGCTGCTCCACAGTGCCATCACTATACCAATTGAATGCGGTTATTTCTTCGGTCGCTAGAGTCATAGTGCCGTTTACGATCCATTTTCCATCTTCTACATAGAGACCACCGACTTCCACAGATGCAGGCTCAGTAAATAGTTGTAGTTCTCCATCTATCCACATTGCGCCTTGCCATGTGGTCCCATTCAAGATATCTCTATAAGCGCCTGCGGCATATACATGACCGTCTTCGATGACTATTTTGTTTACTTTAGCTAAGATGCCATCTCCAGTGAGCTTTTGAGCCACACCATTTTTCCAGATAACAGCGGCACCTTCTTTCTTGAAATCTTTAGACTGAATATAGCCACCCACATATACATCGTCCCCATCAGCGGCGATACAATATGCCAATGCATCAGTGCTTCCGTCGGTAAGTTCGTGTTTCTCAGAATTTTTCCAATAAAGGGCACGTCTATCTATGCTCGGCGAATCGAATCCGCTTACATAGATGTTCCCATTAGAGTAGGCTATATCTGATGCTGTGGATTTACCTTTGACATCAGAATATACAGTGCGTTTGAAATTAGCCTCATCTCCGATTCTGAAGGAATAGACTACACCATTATTCTCATTATAATCACCATACCACTCATCGTTAACTAATTCGCCCACAGCCTCGCATGCTGCGACGAACACGCTATCCTTATAGGTATATACGGCGTTGCAGAACGAATCGTGTTCTCCATTTGTGAAAGCAAGTCTCTTCCCGTCTATCCATGCAACAGCATCATAAAAACCCTTATCTTTCAAATACTCCTGGCCTACGACTATAAGTACATGGTTTTGTGGCATAACTTCTGGATTAGCCTCTTGAGTAGCCTTGGCCACTTCCTTCCAGTCTTCGCCATAAACATTAGAAGAGAATTCCACTACGATTTGACGCTCGGAAGCAGTAGGATTAACTTCGATTTCTATTTCGAGACTGGTAGCCGGGGCAGTGAACTCCATAGATTTTTTCTCTTCTCCATCATATTTGATTCTATATCCCCATGCTGGTTTTTCTACTGATTTGGTCTGATACACTTCGTTTTTTAGTGTAAGGGTGTATTTGCCACCAGTATAAGGAATGCTTGATGGAATATCCGAACTTTCGAATACGACCTTAGTCTGTGTCGGAGTAATTACATTATTGTTTTTCTCACAGGAGAAAACAATGAACGCTGACGATAGCGCAAGGATTAGTTTTGATACAAATTTTTTCATGTTTTATTTCTTTTTTACACACCTTACTTGTTGCCCGAATGTCTTTGCCGTGCCGGCTGCTATTTTTGCCGATCCGGTTGTAGTAGAAAACATTGCGTATTTTGCTTTTGTAGCATCCCCATCCTTATCGTCTGATGTCCAGAATAGGGAGGCCGCTGTTCCCATTAATAGTTTTCCAGTAGAATTGCTTATTTGTCCGCCTACTACGAAGACTAATTTTTCTCCACTTGGAATGGTGAATGTGAGATCTGTATTTTTAGTCGCAACGAATGGGCATGCTGCGAGTTCCTCAACTTCCTTTGCGGATGGCATTCTCCATGTCCCTGCAGGGGCTACAAGGGAACAAGGGTCTACATCGGAATTAGGAATATCGGTTAGCTTCTTGTATTTAGCTTCTTCTGGACCATATGCTTTACCATCATAAGGAACATCAAGAATGGCGTATTTGCTCTTCCATGTGAAGTATGCTCCTTTTTCAGTAGGTTCAGCGAAGACATATTGTCCGTTTTTAAGAGTTAGAAAGCCCTCGCTCCAGTCCACTGACAATCCAGCTACAGGTGCTGGTCCCTGCTCAATGGTTTTGCCAGTGCTCTCGCCATCGACATATATAGTCCAGGTAACTTTCTTGTGTTCTGTGTTTTCTGGTATATTTAGTTCTACTGAAAGATTGTCTTTTGAAGCTGCATCACCTACTTCTATGCCATTCGAGCCTACCGCTTTTATGGCTACGCTTTCTCGGTCAGTATCGATGGTAACTTTTAGTTTGAAAGCATTGTAATCTTGAGCAGTCTTAGGAGAGTATGACATAAATATCACATAGTCCTTCATCTGTGGCTGAGTAAATGTAACGCCTGTAAAGATACTATTGACAAATAATTTCCAAGTTACGTCTTCTTTTTCTTCATTTTCCGGAAGTTTGATGGTAACGGTGGTTTTATTGTTAGTAGCACCTACCTGCGTATATGCCCCTTTGCTCGATTCGAGGCCCACTTCGTAAAGCTGGAATTCGCCTGGGTCAGTAACTATCGTGATAGGGGTTTCTTTGCTGCTTTCTATTACGGATGGTTCGTGAGATACATAACTAGGAAGCTTGATGTTTTTTACACATCTTACAGAGGCAAGATTTTCTCCGACATAGTCGTAGCTTGGTGCCATAGAGTATTCTAAATTCGATGTGATTAAAAGTCCGTTATCTGCGTAATTACTACCAAGACCCCACCAAGCTCCAGTCTGGTTTTTACCCATTAGAGAACCGGATGCTATGTTAACATATCCACTGAAAGGCAGGAACAGATCTGATCCTTTATAGTGAACACCATTCACCCCTTCTACCATAGATGTGTTGTCGGTGTCCTCCATATAGTAGAGCATGCTAAGTTCTTCATATGAAGGAAGTCTAAAATTGGGGCTAAGCGCAGTACAAGGGTCTTCTCCGGCATTGGCCTTAATATCAGAGAGCGCTATCTGGACTTTTTCCGGATTATAAGCGTATCCTACGTAACTCTCATCAGATGGTACTCCAAGGATGCTTTCGTGTTTGAAAAAGTAGCCGCTTTCTTGTGGTTTGTCAGCGAGGGCGAATTTGCCGTCTTTTACCACGAGGTCAGCCTTGGCATAGAAGTAGGTGATGCCATCTTCTCCAAGCTCTATAAAAGCGCTTTCCTGCTGAGCAGAAGCAACTTCACTCCAATTATTCAGCTCTTTGTTATTTGCCAATTCGAGCGAAATCTTGACATCTTTTTCGCTAAAATTAGGTTCGATATGAAAGTCCACCTTTTCGGTTTTCTCCTCTATTTTCACTTCTTTACCTGCGACTCCATTTATAGAGATTCTGTATGCCCATGGGATGAAGGTAGTCTGTGCCGTAGATTTTAGCACAGGGTCTTCCAGTCTGAATTTGAGCGCGAAGTAATAGTCGCCACCATTGTATCCTATTGCCTGTGGCATATTGGTGCTTTGAAACTCGGAGAACACGTCTTTCACTTTCGATGGGTCAAGGTCTTGTGTAGCGGAAACTATTGTCTCCCAATTTTCTGTAGCATCAGAAGAGAACTCTACTGTGACACTTCGTCTGGCTGCTGTATGGTTTGCTTCTATAGTGATTTCTACACTTTCTGCAGCTTTATCGAATTCGACAATCTCACCTTCGGTCTCATCGTAATTGATGCGGTATCCCCATGAGATGTCGGTATTCTGTGATTTTGTTTCAACGACTTTTACCACTTTTTCAAGTGATAGAGTGTATGTGCCTCCCTCATAGGGAATAAGCTCCGGGATATCGGAGCTTTTGAAATTGGTGCTTGTCTGTGTGATCTCTTTCTCACAGGCAACCATAAAGATGGCCGAGATTCCTATCATCAGGCCTAATAGTTTTTTTTTCATATAGTGATTGTATTGATAAAGCAAATACGAACTTCATAGTGTGCATTCGATCTATATTTATCATCTAATCAAGCGTATACATCTCCAGTACACTTTTTCTTACAAAAGAAATCTAAATAAAGTACAAGCCACTAACTGCTTTTGGTAATACGACCTCAAATATAGTTATTATTACTTTTAAGAGGTGCTTTTTTTGTGAAAAAATTTTAAATTTTTGTAAAAAGAGGTTAGTCTTAGTTAGAATAGACTATCGACTATGCGTTATTCAAGAGCGATTGAGCATTAGCAAGTGATTCTGGTGTAATGCTTTCTCCACTTAAAAGACGTGCTATCTCTCTAAGTCTTTCGTTTTTGTCAAGTAGGCAGATAGTTGAGGTGACTTTGCCATTTTTTTCTTCTTTGCGAACCATATAGTGGGCATGTCCTTTGGCCGCCACTTGTGGTAGATGTGTTATGGCGAAAATCTGCATATTCTGTCCCATCTTACAGATGAGTTGTCCCATTTTATGAGCCACACTTCCGGATACCCCGGTATCTATCTCGTCGAAGATCATGGTCGGCATATTCGCGTAGTGTGCCATCATCTCTTTAATGCATAGCATTATGCGGGAGAACTCTCCACCGGAAGCACATTTGGATAGTTCCGTAGGGGCGTTACCATTGGAGTCAAAAAGAAAGGTGCAGGACTCAAGCCCGTTTTCGCAAGGGGAACATTTTTTAAGTTCGGCTTTAAATACTGCCCTTTCAAGTTCTAGAGAGCGAATGCTTTTTTGTAACTCTGATGCTAACTCTCCAGCAGCATTTTGACGCTTTTCACTAAGTTCGGTTGCTATCTTAAAGTATTTTTCTTCTGCTTCTCGTGCCATCTTTTCGATGGAGCTTTCTTTAAATTCCAACTCGGAACTGTCAGACAGCGCTTTCCCGTAGTTTTCCTTAATCTTAATTAATCCCGCTATGTCTGCCACGCCGTGTTTTCGTAAAAGGGACAGCAGAAGAGAAATCCTATCCTCCACTTCTTCAAGTCTTTCGGCAGATACAGCAAGTGAGGCGTTCTTCTTGTCGACCTCATAGAATATATCTTCGAGTTCTATCCTGGCACTTTCCATCCTCTCGGCCAATTCGCTCGCTCCTTGAGTGAACTCGCTAACCTTTTCAAGCGCCCTGTAAGCGTCCTTTAGTTCTGCGCACACATTTTCCGCCTCTGACGCTTTTCCGAGAAGTTCTTTAATCTGTTCAGCACTTGCCAATTCTTTTTGCTCCGCTTCCAGTTCTTCGAGTTCACCATCTTTTAATCCGGCTTTTTCGAGTTGCTCCCACTGTGCGTGATTATAGTCCTCATTGGCCTTGTTTGCTTTTATTTGTTCTCTTATTTCGGCCAATTCCTTTTCGAGTTTTCTATATTCTGCCCACTGCGCGTGGCATTTTCCACATAAGTCATGAGTCCCGGCGAAGTAGTCTAGAAGCGAGAGTTGGAATGACTCTTTAGTGAGCGCTATATTCTGGTGCTGGGAGTGGATGTCTATTAAGAATGAGGCCAATTCTGCCAATACCCCTACTGGCACAGGGGAATCATTGATAAAGGAGCGGGAGCGACCGCTGCGATTTACCACTCGTCTTATTAGAAGCGCTCCATCATCGAATTCGACATCCGCATTGTCTAGTATTTTACGGATGCTCCCATTTGTGTCCTTAACATCGAATTCAGCTTCTACTACTAGATTATCAGCACCTTCGGAGATAAGTGTGGCATCTGCCTTGGCCCCTGTCAAGAGCGATAGTGCTCCGAGCAGAATAGACTTTCCCGCGCCGGTCTGTCCGGTAATGATGATAAGACCCTCAGGAAAACTGATTTCCAAAGAGTCTATCAATACGTAATTTTCGATGTGTAAGGAACGTAACATCGATTATTTGTTTTTCTCGTCAGAGTGAGCCTTGCGGAAGACAAGTTCTCCATTCTGATATTCGGATATTGCTATAAGATCGGGTTTAGGAAGTTTCTCATAGTACATAGAGATTTCGATTTGCTCTTTATTCTCAAACACTTCTTCCATATTATCCCTTTCTGTTTTGAATTCTTCGAGTTTATGTGTAATCTCCTTTTTTTCGGCGAGTGAAATCTGGTTAGCTCTCTTGGAGAGGATTACCACAGTTTCATAAAGATTTCCAGTTTCTTTTACCAAATCGCGAGTGTCGCGTGTGATGGTGTTTGTAGGTACTTTTTTTAAATCCATGATAGTATATAATTCTATAACTTAAGTTCTGGAAGCTATATCCGAGCCATACAAAACCAATAACGGCTCAAGATATCCCCCTAACTTTATTACGATAGCGCATTAAGCACAAGTTTCAAAAAAATTATTCTTTTTTCCTGACTTTTTTATAAAGCGCGTCTAACTCCTTTCTGTATTTCGATTCCGGATATTCTTCTATGAAATTCAGGTAGTCATCCACAAATACCAGATAACGCTCTTTTTGTTTGGAGGCTACGCTCAGCAGGGCATATTTGTACGAAGACATGGTCGTATAGTATAGAATATCTTCACGGTACCGGTTATCAGCATTATCTTTTAACACATTCTTAAGAGCTACTCTTGACGCTTTGTAGTCTTCCATAGTATAGTAAAGTTTGGCATTTTCATAAGCCTTACGATCCAGCCTATCGGATAGGTCATCGAGCATTCTATTACAGATAGCTACATTAGGGGAGTGAATATGTGCTGTCTTATACTCACTTATGGCTTTTATGGCCTTATAGGTAGGGGCCTGATCCAGTTCGTACCTTAAAGTGCTTCTATACAAGCAATCTATCCTAAGAAATTCTGCCGATTCAGCGAATGGACTGGCAGGATAATTCTCCATAAAATGCTCTAGGTTCGACTCTGCCGTGTAGAAGTCCTTTTGATTATAGTTACTTAGGGCCCAATAGAAATTAACCGTGTCATCTCTCTCTGTTCCTTGCGTAAGCATAGAAAGAGATTCGAAAAGTTGTGCAGCCTTTCCATATTTACCTTTATTGAAGTAATCGAATGCTGCCGTATATTTAGCATCAGTATCTCCACTAGTTAGCAACTCTTCGTACTGAGACTTACACCCAGCCATCGCTACTATGCCTATGGCTATTAATATTCCTTTATAGTTCATCTTTTGTTTAAAATAAACCTAATTTTTAATATATTTTTCTGCTTCAAGAGCCGCGCGACATCCATCCGCTGCAGCCGTAATAGCTTGTCTAAAATCAGTAACACGCACATCGCCGGCGACAAATACTCCTTCTTTGCTCGTCTTTACCCCGTCGGAGATGATATAGCCATCCTCGTTAAGGGCCAATGCACCTCCTAACCATTCGGTATTAGGGTGATGGCCAATGGCTAGGAAAAAGCCGTCGATCTTTATTTCAAAAATCTCGCCATTGCCACGCTTTAGGCTCACTCCATTTACACCCATTGCATCTCCCAAGATCTCTTTAGTGGTGCAGTCAAAAAGAATCTCAATGTTCTGGATACGCATGACTTTTGCTTTCATGGCTTCCGAGGCCCGAAGATAGTCTTTTCTAACTATCATATACACTTTAGACGCTATACCGCTAAGATACATTGCTTCTTCGCAGGCGCTATCACCTCCACCTACCACTGCGACAACCTTATCTTTGTAGAAAAAGCCATCGCAAGTAGCGCATGCCGATACTCCCATTCCGCGGAATTTTTTTTCGCTTTCTAGACCGAGATATTTGGCACTCGCCCCAGTAGCTATGATAAGAGTTTGGAATTCAAGAATATCTCCGTTTCTAAGTGTCACTGTTCGTTTTATAAGGTCACAACTTTGTGCGACACCACTAAGAAGAGTAGTGCCAAGATTACGAGCTTGGCTACGCATATTCTCCATGAGAGTTATGGCATCTATTCCATTTTCAAAGCCTGGGTAATTTTCTACCTTGGAGGTGGTAATGAGTTGTCCGCCAGGCTGTGGCCCTTCGACTAATACTGGAGATAGAGCCGCTCTGCACGCATAAATGGCGGCTGTATATCCTGCTGGACCTCCGCCTATAATAAGGCATTTTATCTTATCGCTCATATTGCTTCTTCGCATAAAAGAGTAGCCTGTGTGCAGTCTTTGACTTTAACTTTAACATAGTCTCCTGCTTCGTGAGTGTTATCTGTCCATACACAGACCTTGTTTGTACTGGTGCGTCCGCATAGTTGGTCATCGCTTTTTTTAGATTTACCTTCCACCAGTACTTCGAACACTTTGCCTATGTCTTTTCGGTTGCTTTCAAGTGAAAGTGTGTTTTGAAGAGCTATTATTTCGTTTAGACGCCGTGTCTTTTCGTCCAATGGCACATCGTCGGCATATTTTTTTGCAGCAAGAGTGCCAGGCCTTTCCGAATAATAGAACATATAGGCAGCATCGAACCCTACTTCTTTAAAAAGTGAAAGGGTATCGTGATGATCGTCCAATGTCTCTGAACAGAATCCGGCTATCACATCAGTAGTTATGGCACAGTCAGGGATTATTTCTCTTATTTTTTTTACTCTATTTAGATATCCTTCTCTCGTGTAGCGTCGCCTCATTTTCTCCAATATACGATCGGACCCTGACTGCACAGGCAAGTGTATGTGATGGCAGATGTTAGGATACTTGGCAATGATCTGTATCACTTCATCAGAAATGTCCTGTGGGTTGGATGTGGAGAATCTTACTCGAAGTAGAGGACTTACCTGCGCTACCATTTCAAGCAGTTTTGCGAATGTAATGTCTTCAAATCTGTAGGAATCTACATTCTGCCCTAAAAGTGTCACCTCCCTGTAGCCCTTGCTAAAGCATTCGCAGGCTTCTCTAACTATGCTTTTTGCATCCCTGCTTCTTTCTGTCCCGCGTGTATAAGGTACGACGCAGTAGGAGCATACATTATTACATCCGCGCATTATGGAGATAAAAGCACTTACTCCGTTTTTGTCTATCCTCACGGGAGATATGTCCGAATAGGTTTCTTCCCGAGACAGGATTACATCTATCTGTGGATGACCTTCACTAGCCGCTTCCAAAAGTTCGGGTAATTTTCTGTAAGTGTCAGGCCCTGCTACTATATCCACTTTTCCGCTACTTAGCAACTGTTCTTTCATTCTTTCTGCCATGCAGCCGAGAATGCCAATTATGACTTCCCGATCGCGGCGTTGAAGCACGAATTGTTCTATTCTTCCAAGAATTCGCTGCTCTGCATTGTCTCGTATGGAGCAGGTATTGGCCATTATGATGTCGGCGCTATCTATATCCTCCGTGCGGGTATATCCGTTTTTTTCAAGGATGGAGAAAATAACCTCGGTGTCGGCCACATTCATCTGGCATCCGTATGTTTCTATATATACTTTTTTCATTTTGATTCCATTCGTCTTCAAAGATACTATAAAAGTTCGTATCTTTGGAAGATGAAAAAGATTTTTGCAGTATTACTTGCGTTTTTATGCCTTTATTCTTGTTCCACGTACAAGGATATAAAAATTAATTCGGTTCAAGTGGAAAAAGTTTCCATGTTCTCTGATCCTTGGAACGCGACCATTGCGGTGGAAATAGATAATCCTACTATGACACTGAATGTAATAGAGGCTATAGGTGTAGTCAAGATAGCTGGAGATAAAGCTCTCGATGTGGTTTGCGAACCATTTGTGCTGGCAGGTCATAGTTGCCAGACTTATCAGTTGGATTTAACTGCAGCACTAGTCGAAGGCTTCGGCATGTCTTCTATAATGCGTCTTTTTCAGTCACAGGATTTTAGCAAGGTAACTCTTGACTTGGAGCTTATAGTAAAAGACCCATTGGGTATTAAGCATACGAAAGTCATGAAAGATATTTCATTGTTATGAAACGATTGGCAGTTATAGTATTTACAAGTGTATTGTGCGCAGGTAGGCTCTTTGCGCAAGTAGATTCGCTTTTTCGGACGGACTCATTGACTCAAGTTTCAGATTCTTTGATGTTGGCTCCAGAAGGTTTTGAGTATAAGGACAGTATAGTATATATTCCAGTCAGTAGATTAACAGATTCTCTTAAGGGTAAGGATGTTTTTGAGATGATGTCCGGGAAGGTAGTCATAAATCAAAGCCCTGCATTGGAATCTGCAGCACGTCAGAAGATTGACTCTAATTTTGCAGATGCTCTCGAGACGGAAGGTTATCGCATAAGGATTTTCTTTGACAATCGTCAAGATGCTAGAGAAGAATCGGAGAATGCTCAAAAGCGCTTCGCGAAGTTATACCCCGGTTATAGCACATACCGAACTTTCATATACCCTAATTTCAAAGTGACGGTGGGGGATTTTAGAACGAAAGCAGAAGCTCAAGTGGCTTTAAAACATATCGTTAAGAATTTCCCTAATGCTTTTGTAGTAAAAGAAAGAATGAAATTCCCTGTGATCGATCAAAGAGAATTATACACGGTGGACACAGTAAGAGTACTTGTCCCAATAAAGTTAGAAATACCCATAGAAGAGAAGAAATAAATGGTTAAACAAGGTTTAGGATTAGTTCAGGCTCAGACCCAAAAACTTTCTCCGCTTCAGATACAGACTATAAAACTTATAGAATTGCCGGTTCAGGACCTCGAACAGCGAGTACGTCGCGAATTGGAAGAGAATCCTGTGTTAGATGATACGCCTACAGAGGGGGAAGATTCCAAAGAGGTGTCTTTGGATGATATTCAGCAGGACGATTATATCCCAGACTATAAGACTAAAGTTTCTAATTGGGGTAAAGATGCTAAGCCAGAATATAATACATTCTCGGTAAAAGAGAGTTTTTTTCAGAATCTTTATAATCAGCTTTCGTTTCGAAACTTGTCGGAAAGGGATAGAAATATTGCCACATTTATAATTGGATCCTTGGATGAGGATGGCTATCTGCGAAGAGACCTCGATTCTTTAGTGGATGACTTGGCATTCAGGGCGGGAGTCGAATGTGAAAGGGAAGATGTGGAACGGATGTTAAAGGTCGTTCAATCTTTGGATCCGGCAGGTGTGGGAGCGCGGGATTTGCGCGAGTGTCTTCTTTTGCAGTTGAGAGCCATGAAGCCTACTGCCGATGTAAAATTGGCTACTGATATTTTGAATAAGGATTTCGACTCCTTCGCAGGGAAACATTATGCTAAAATAATGCAGTCCAGAGGAATAAGCGAGCAGCAGATGAGGGCTGCATTGAAAGTTATCCTCCGGCTTAATCCTTCTCCTGGAGGTTCTATTTCCGATTCGTATGAAGATGTGACTGAGCAGATAGTACCGGATTTTGTTTTAAAGGATGATAATGGCATGGCTTCGTTTGTAATGCCACGATTTAATATTCCGGAGATTCGTATCAATAAGAAATATGCCGCTATGCTTGAGAATGCTCGCGGTGGCTCTGATCGAGAGAAAAAGGAAGCGGCGAGCTTTGTAAAGGAGAAGATGGATAGTGCCAAGTGGTTTATAGAGGCGTTGAAGCAGAGGCAGAATACCCTTTCTAAGACCATGCAGGCTATTATTGATTTTCAAAGGCCTTTTTTTGAAAGTGGGGACGAGACCAAACTTAAGCCTATGATACTCGAGGATATAGCGAAAGTTACAGGCTTTGATATTTCTACTATTTCTCGCGTGGTCAATAGTAAGTACATTGAGACTCCATATAAGGTTTATCCTCTAAAATACTTCTTCTCTGAAGGTTTGGTGAATAAGGCTGGAGAAGAGGTTTCTACTCGTGAGCTTAAGACAGTTCTAAGACAGATAATCGATAGTGAAGATAAGCACAAGCCGTTCACGGATGAACAGCTTGTATCTATACTTTCTGAAAAAGGATATAATGTAGCGCGCAGAACTATTGCCAAGTATCGGGATCAGCTCGGAATTCCTTTAGCAAGACTTCGCCGAGAACTTTAAGAAGCATTTTAGAACTGCTTCAATGAGGGCGACTAAAAAGTCAGAATAACCTTCTGAGAATTGAGTATTTGGAAACAAGGTCGAGGTGAACCTCACCGAAAAACAAGAAAAGGGGGCTTGACTGATATACAAAGTCAAGCCCCTATGATTTTCTAAAGTTTCGGACCATAACATAGGTCACCAGCATCGCCCAATCCCGGAACGATATAGGAGTGGCTTGTGAGTTCAGGGTCTATGGCGGCAACCCATAGCGTGGTATTTTCAGGCATAGTCTTTTGTAGGTTTTCAATAGCCTGTGCACTTGCAAATGGACACACCAAGTGTAACTTGCTCGGTTTTCCACCTTCATGCAGTAGTACTTCGTATGCTACCTGAATGGAAGAACCAGTAGCAAGCATGGTGTCTGCTATGATAAGCACTTTATCTGTTATCTCCGGGCAGGTGCAATACTCGGTGTGTATATGAAATTCACCTTCGTTATCATATTTTCTGTATGCGGCCACAAATGCGTTTTCTGCCGAATCAAAACAACTCAGAACTCCTTCATGCAGAGGCAATCCTGCACGCATTATGGTGGAAACCACTACCTTTTCACAAGGAACTTGAAGAGTAGCAATTCCAAGTGGAGTAGTTACTTTACGCTCTTCTCCTTGGAGAGTTTTGCTAATTTCATAACCGAATATCTGGCCTAATCTTTCAAGATTTGTCCTGAATCTAAGGCTGTCTTTCTGGATGTCCTTGTCTCGTAGTTGAGCTACGAATGAATTGAGAATTGAGCTTTTCTCTCCGAGGTTGATGATTTTCATAATGCTTAACGTGTATTTGTTGATTTGTTTTTATGACAAAGAATGTTGAGATCGAACCCTTCCACTGCGTACCCTCTAAATTTTTTCCCTTTAAGGTGAGCATCTATTAGTTGATACAACTCATCATCCACGACATCCATATAAAGGTCGTTCTGCTTATCGTAAATGTGAAAATGTGGAAAGGTATTAACATCGAAAAACATTTTGTTTGTAGCGCTATGTCTAAAAGAATATACGCCTATAAGTGCCAATTGGCATAGCGTGTTATAAATGCTTGCCATTGTAATTCGCGCTTTGCTTCTTTTTTCGATGTAATCGGCTACCTGATCTGCGCTCGCATGTCCCAAACTCATCATTGCCTCATGTACCGCAAGCCTTTGCGGTGTGGCCTTCAGCCCATTTGCCTTAAGTGTGGAGATGAGAGCTTCTTTATTCATTATCAAATGCTTTTTTTAAGGTGTCTACCATATCGAGCTTTTCCCATCCGAAAAACTGTAATCCATCTTTTTCGTATGGTTCTCTTCCGAAGTGTCCGTAACTGGCTGTCGGTTCATATATAGGCGCCTTCAGGTGAAATCTTTCCACTATAGCTGCAGGTCTAAGATCGAACAACTTCTTCACAGTATCAGCAATGTATGCATCTGTCTGTTCTTGTGAACCTTTATTTATATGAGCACTTCCGTATGTATCTACAAATACGCTCACTGGCTGGGCTACACCTATAGCGTATGCCAATTGGACCAAACATTCATCTGCTATTCCAGCTGCTACCAAGTTCTTGGCTATGTGCCTTGCAGCATACGCAGCGCTACGGTCTACTTTAGATGGATCTTTTCCAGAAAAAGCGCCACCACCATGTGCCCCTCTTCCCCCATAAGTATCGACTATGATTTTGCGTCCTGTAAGTCCAGTGTCACCAGCAGGCCCACCGATTACGAATTTGCCCGTAGGATTCACTAATAGGGTGAAGTCATCTTTAAATAGTGCTGCGGTCTGTGCAGGAAGGCTGTTTATTAGTCGTGGAAGTACAATTTCGCGAACATCTTTTTCTATACGCTCATGCATGGCTTCATCACTGCCGAATTCGTCGTGTTGAGTGGAAAGCACAATCGTGTGTACGCGAAGTGGCTTATGCTTAGCCGAGAATTGGATGGTGAATTGGCTCTTGGCATCAGGCCTTAGGTAAGGCATCGGACTGTTGGGCTCGCGTCTTATCTCAGACAGTATGCGAAGAAGTGCATGTGAAAGGGAAAGTGCAAGTGGCATATACTCAGGAGTATCTTTGCATGCGTAACCGAACATCATCCCTTGATCCCCGGCTCCTTGCTCTTCCGGCTGCTCTCGAACTACACCTCTGTTGATGTCCGCACTTTGTTCGTGAATCGTTGAGATGATACCACAAGAATTGGCATCGAATTTATATTCGGACTTTGTGTATCCTATTCTGCGGATAACCTTTCTTACAGTGTCTTGAATGTCTACATAAGCGTGGTCTGAACGAACTTCACCACCTACTATGACTAAGCCTGAGGTACAAAAAGTTTCGCAAGCCACTTTTGAATCTGGATCCTGACGTAAGAATTCGTCGAGGATAGCGTCTGAAATCTGGTCGGCAACTTTGTCAGGATGCCCTTCGGAGACTGACTCCGATGTAAAAAGATAATTCATATTTTTTAGCATTTTTTGTACGAGGTTGCAAGCAAGCAAATCTGTCCTCGTAAGTTTGTAAAATTAGGCAAAGATATAAAATATTTTCCACATTTATTAACTTAATTTGGCCACCATGCTATATAAATAAATGGCAATGTGGCGCTTTACGCAGATAGTTGTTTCAAGAGGGAAATTGGGACAAAGTTAATTCAAAAAATCGTAATTACATAAAATAATTTATGGCGGTATTTTGCTAATAAATAGTTATCTTTGCGCCGATTAAAATTTAACTTCATTTTATTTATGAATCAATTTTTTAAAAGAATTGTTACAGCCTTAGCAGCAACGCTTGTAGGTGTAGTGGCTTTTGCACAGGTCACAACATCTTCCATAAGCGGAAAGGTTTCCGATGCTAACGGTCCTCTGCCAGGCGTAACTGTCTTGGCCCTTCATGAGCCTACAGGTACTCAGTATTTCGCAATTACTGACGACAAAGGTTACTACCGTCTGAATAATATCACGGCTGGTGGCCCTTACAAGTTGACTCTGAGCTTTCTTGGCTACACAGAGATGATTTTTACAGACATTAATGTCGCTTTGTCTGAAAATGCAGTCATCGATGTTGTTATGAAAGAGGAAGCTCTTTCTCTTGATGCAGTTACAGTATCTGCTGAAAGCAAGGTATCTAACATGCGCACGGATCGCGCCGGAGCTCTCACATCTCTCGATTCTAAGAAGATCATGAGTGTTCCTACGGTAAGCCGCAGTATGAATGATCTTTTGAAACAGACGCCTCAAGCTTATGTGTCTGGCACTAAGACATTTATCGGTGGTGGTTCATATCGTGATTCTTATGTTACCGTGGATGGTGCAGCGATGAACAATGCCTTCGGTATTGGATCAAACCTTCCTGCAGGAGGTTCTCCGATTTCACTGGATGCTCTTGATCAGGTTGCTATCGCTATCACCCCATTTGATGTTCGTCAGTCAGGATTTACTGGAGGTGGAATTAATGCTACTACCAAGTCCGGTACTAACGAGATCCATGGAACAGTCTATGGCTACTTCCGTAATCAAGACATGCAAGGCTATCAGGTGGCTGACTATAAGCCTCTTACTAAGACAGATAGTCGTTATCTTATGTATGGTGCATCTGTAGGTGGTCCGATTATAAAAGATAAACTATTCCTCTTCCTTAATGTGGAGGCAGATAAGAGTGTTTCTCCAGGTCCTACCAGAAAGCTTTCAGAGCGCACTGTCGGTGCTGACGGAAAGCTTGTAGATGGTGAAAACGTTTTCACTGATGGTAGTGATGGCTATTGCTATCCTTCAGCAGTTGTTATGGATGCAGTACAAAAGTTCCTTCGCGATAAATATGGCTATGATCCAGGTAATTACACCGGATATAACTACAGCACTCCTTCTCTTAAGCTTCTTGCTCGTATTGACTGGAACATTAATAAAAACCATAAACTTAATGTTCGTTATAATATGGTGAACAGTAAAGATGGTTCGGCTCCTTCTACATCTCGTACTGGTCTTCCTAATAGCGGTTTTTCTGCTACTAAGAATACCTCTATGTATGCTCTTTATTTTGAAAATGCAAGATATTATCAAGAGCAGAACTTCTCTTCTATCGCCGGCGAACTTAATAGCCGTTTTCTTGATGGCGCTTTGAATAATACTCTTCGTGTTTCTTATTCTCATCAGTATGAACCTCGTAGCGTGGATGGCGGCTATTTCCCTGGTGTTGATTTAGCTGTGAAAGATGTATATGGCGATGGTAAGACACATATTTATACCACTTTCGGTACAGAGGCATTCTCTTATGGTAACCTTCGCGATGTTTCTACCACCATTGTTACTGACGAGCTGTCATATAATGTAGGTATGCATTCACTTCTAGCTGGTGCTCAGTTTGAATATAACAAGACTCAGAATGGTTTCCAGAGAATGGGAGCAGGTCACTATGTATTCGAATTTGATAATGAACAGGCTCTTTATGATGCCGCTATAAATGGGACTTTGCTTGACAATCCTAGCCAGTTTGCCATAACACATGGTAACAATGCTACTTTCTCTCAGGAGTACCCTCGTTTTGAGTTTGAGCAGTTCTCTTTCTATTTACAAGATAATGTAAACATAAGTGATAACTTTAAGCTTACCGCAGGACTTCGTTTCGAGGTTCCTTTCTATCCTTCGCTTGATTTCAATAGAAATACTCGCGTAGAAGAGGCTACATTTGCTCCTACAGTTAATAACCCTTCTGGAAAATATAACACGGTGGATCTACCTAAGACAACTCTTTCTGTTTCACCTCGTATAGGTTTCAACTGGGATGTCTTCGGCAATCGTAATCTTGTAGTTCGTGGAGGTACTGGTATATTCGTAGGCCGTATTCCATTCGTATGGATAGTTGGACAGGCAGGTGATGCCGGCGTACTTCAGACCACTGTCACTCGTACTTCTAACATTCCTACTATCAGTAATGATCGTAATGCTATTCTTAATCAGCTTTATCCAAGCGGATTCTCTCCTGTAGCAGCAGGTCAGAACCTTTCAAGCATTACCCTTATGGATCCGAAGCTTAAGAATCCTACCACTTGGAAGTCTTCTCTTGCAGTGGATGCAACTCTTCCTGGTGATATTAGGGCTTCTTTGGAGGGTGTTTACAAGAAAGATCTTCAAAGCGTTACCCTTACCAATATCGCGCTTAAGTCTCCTACTTCTCTTATCGAAGTTCCGGACATTGCCGCTCGTCCATACTATAATAATGGTTACTATGATAGCCAGATCACAAATGCTTATTTAATTAATAATGTGGATGGATTTAAGCAGAATGGCTATTATTACGCTATTACTGCTAAATTGGCAAAGGATTTCAATTGGGGTCTTTCAGCTAACATATCATACACATACGCAGATGCAAGAGTCGTTATAGATGGAATCGGTGACCAGCCAGGTTCTGCATGGAAGGGCCTTATAAGCCAATACGGTACTAATAACCGCGAGCTTGGTTATGCAAGTTATGTTATGCCTCATCGTATTGTAGCTAATGTATCATATTCTAAGGACTATGCTAAATACTTTGGTACCAGCGTCTCTCTTTCATACTATGGTAGTGCAAATGGCCGTGCCAATGCAGACTACTATTCTAATGTGTATGGTGATGGTGCATACAACTACTCTCTTATAGATATTCCTACACTCGAAGATCTAAAAGGTGCAGATGGATGGGGTAAAGGAAATTGGCAGTTTAAAGAATATAAAGATAAGGAAGGAAATGTTTATTCTGCAGAACAGCAGTGCCAGGATTTGTGGTCATTTATCCAGAGCGACAGCTATTTGCGTAAGCACACAGGTAAGATAGCGGAGCGCTACAGCATCGTAGCTCCATGGAGAAGCACATTCGATCTTAAGGTTAATCAGAACTTCTACTTCTTTACTGGTGCAAATCACAAGAAGCACACTATTCAGTTAGGTGTCGATGTGGAGAACTTTGCTAATATGCTTAACCCATTCTGGGGTAACGCTTGGACAGCAAATGCAAGTGACGGATATGGTAATATACTTCCTTTGACATTGTTAAACGCTAAATCTGTTTATACGGAAGGGGCTAAACCTCAGTTCCAATTCCAGAAGAATGGTACTGAAACTTTGACGCAGACATTCTCTCGTTATAACAGTTCATCATCTACTTGGAATATTATCTTGAGTCTTCGTTACATTTTCTAATAATTTGAAAATATGAAACTGAAAAATATAATTGCCACATTGGCACTTCCACTTATGGCCTTGTTCACATCGTGTGAACAAGACCTTGAGATGGAAACAAGAATTTCCACGGATAAATCTACTTATGAAGTAGAGGCTACTGGTGGTAATGTAGTGGTAAAACTGCTTGCTACTCAAGATTGGAAAGCAGTGGTTTCTCCATCCACCTCTCTTGATGAGGTCGCTGATATTACAGTTGAGCCGGAATCAGGTTCAGCTTCTTCAAGTATTGTGGAAGTTACTGTAAAAGTTCCTGAAAATAAGGGGTATAATAGAAAAGCCAATGTTGCTTTTGAAGGTGCTACCGTTTCAGGAGCTATAACTATTGATCAGAAAGGTGCTGAAGGTGAAAGGCTTTTAACCTGTACCATTGCAGAATTCCTTGCTAAACCTGTCGATGCAAGTGTTTACTATATTCTTACAGGTGAGGTAACGAATAGCACTACTCCTGACACTTATAGTAATTTCACTCTTCGTGATCCTAAGACTGGGGATGAAGTGTTGATTTATGGATTGGCATACAAAGAAGATGTATCTAATCAAAAAGTGGGCTTGCTTAAAAACGAGGGTATAGAAGAAGGTGATGAAATCACTATAGCATCTACTCGTGGCGAGTATAATGGTACCATTGAGGGTTTGAACTCTTATTATATTTCTCATAAGAAGAGCGAGGCTCCTATGATTAAGCTTGGATCAGAAGAGGTTACTGCAGCGAAGGGTTCTACTTTCGATCTTGCCGTTTCTTCTAATTTGGTGACATGGACGCTTTCGTCAAATGTGTCTTGGCTAACTTTCGAGCCTGCCACATCTAATAAGAGCGAAACGGTAGTGGTTACTGTCGCTGAAGATGGTGAAGGTGAAGAAGGTATAATAACTCTTGCTGCAGAAGGTCTTGAAAGCGTTACTTGTAAGGTTACACGCACCGACATTATGGATATCACTATAGCTGACTTCCTTGCAGCAGAAGTTGGTGACAAGCCTTACAGAATTACTGCTAAGATTGAATCCGTTGCTAATGATACCTATGGTAATCTTTATGCCCAGGATGGCACTGGTCGTGTATATGTATATGGGCTCACTGCTACTAAAGTAGATAAGAATGATAAATCATTCGCATCTTTAGGACTTCGTGAAGGCGATATCATTACTTTCGTGGGAACACGTGGTAAGTATGAAGATGCTAAAGTAGAGGATCAAAAAGATCAGGTTTCTGGTGCATACCTCGAAGTAAGTTATAAGTCTACCGATGTTACTATTTCTGAATTCCTTACTAAGGAAGTTGCAAGCAAATATCTCGAGTCTCCATATTATCGCCTTACCGGTATAGTAAAGGAGATTGTTAAGGAAGAGTATGGCAATATCTATCTCAAGGAGGAAAATTCTGACACTTTTGTCTATGTATATGGCATTACAAAAGCCCCTGTAGCTAAGAATGATAAGTCTTTTGCTTCACTTGGCGTTAAGGTTGGAGATAAGCTTACTATCGTAGGTCAGCGTGGCCAATACGCTAGTGCTAAGGATGAGAATCAAAAGGAGCAGGTTGCTAATGCATACTTTATTAGTGTGGAAGCTGGTGATACACCGCTTCCACCTGTTGAAGATGATCTCACAGTTGAAAATGCTACTGTAGAAGTAGAAGCAGATGCTACAAGCGCATCTTTCACGGTTAAGTCTAATCTTGATTGGACTGTTAGTAAGGTCGAGGGTGACTGGATTACCTCATTCACTGAAAGTGGCTCTAAAGATGGTACTATCGCAGTTGAATTCGCTGCTAATGAAAGCGAAGCTCGTACTGCCAAATTCACTGTGAAAGGTGGTGAAAAGAGCGTAGAACTCACTCTTACACAGAAAGCTGCAGTTGCCGGTTCTGAATATAGCACTTTTGCGGAGATTATAGCTGCTCTAAATGCAGGAAGTGAGGATAGTTTTAAGGCAAAAGATGCTTTGGTTGTTGCTGCTGGCAATGGTCGTTTTGTCGTAAAGGATGATACAGGTATTATGTATATCTATGCTAAGGCTGCAACTTGTAAAGTAGGTGATGTGATTACTCTTGAAGGTACGCCAGAATTGTATGACGGATGCCCTGAGTGGTACGCACCGACTATTGAAATAACTGGAACTAAAGATGTTGTATATCCAGAACCTAAGGTTTACGATGAGGCGGCACTTACTGCTTATGCTTCAGCTCCAGTAATAGAGTATGCAAAGGTAGATGCTGTAAAGGACGGTTCTTCTATTAAAGTAGGTTCAAAGGTAGTTTATCCTCAAAGTTCTATTGAGATTCCTGAAGGTGAGATTACCCTATACGGATATACTATTGGATATAGTTCAAAATTCGATAATGTTACCTTTGTAGTCGTAAAGGTGGATCTTAGAGCTATAGTGTCAACGATTAATGTGTTCTCAACCGCAAGTGTCAATGTAGGTGAGACTATTTCTCTTGATGCTACTACTAATTCTTCCGCTACTCTTAAATATGAGTCTGCAGATGAGACTATCGCAACTGTTTCTGCAGCTGGCGTTGTAACTGGCGTGAAAGAAGGTACTACAGAAATAACAGTATCAGTACCTGCAGAAGGTATTTATACTGAGGCAAGTGCAAAGGTTTCTATTACAGTTAAACCTGCTGGCACTATTTCGGAGGATAAGTATTTCGTAAAGGTTACAGAGGCTCCTACCGACTGGAGCGGCACATATTTGATAGTATGGGGAACAGAGGCACATGCGACTGTTAGTAATAAGGACTTGGTGAAAACTTGTGATTTGACTTTTGATGGCAATAAGGTAGTTGCAACTGATGAGGTTAAAGCTGCAAGCGTGGTAATAGCAGCATCATCTGAAGGAAAGTATTCTATTAAGTTACCAGATTCCAAATATTTGAATGTTAAAAATGGTAGTAATAAAGTTGCTTCATCGGATGAAGTATTTGATTTTACTTTGGCGCTGCAAGCTGATGGTACTGTACTGATTTCAGGTATTGATTCGAACGAAGCCGTAAGGGCTATTTACAAAAATGGTGATTATTATCGCGGCTATGTAGGAAAGGAAGATGCTGACGGGTATGAAAAGCCTTATTTATACAAACTTGAAGATTAATTCGCTTTTAATAGTTGATTAAAATATTACAAAAAGGGGTTCGGACTAGTCCGAACCCCTTTTTTAGTAAGCGTAAAATTAATTACAAGAGGATAAATGATTGATATGAAAACATTTAGTTTCCTTTATATTAAAATTAGAAATACATTGTCATATCACAAAAAGGTTATCCTATTGCCATACATAAAGTTATTATTCCACTACGATTTCAGAGCACAGGATGGCGCCATTTGCAGTGTATGCTTTTACTCGAATATATCTTCCGCTGACATTCAACTCATCGGCCAGAATTACATCTGTCCAGCAGTCCAGTAGTTTGTTGGGCCAATTCTCATAAGTCACTGTCTTAACAGCTGTGAAGTTTTTCCCATCGTTCGACACCTCAACCTCAAGACATTGAGGTATTACTATTCCACCTGAGTAAAAGTCGCAAAAATGTGCTCCAACTTTCGAAATGTTCCTTTTTTGGCCTAGATCGATAGTGCACTCCATCTTCCTATCCTCGAAGGCTTTCCATGCTGAGTCGGAAGGATTCTCCCATCCGAATTTCCCATCGCTTAATTCTTTAGGCCCGCTAACCACTTTATATGAGCCGAAATCCTTTCCACTGAGTATTTCCTCGAGCATCTTCCATCTATGGTCCCCAGAGCGCCAAGCCATATAGTCGCGATAAGCTTCATTGGCATAAATAGGCTGTCCTACAGGATATTCTGAACCGGGCTTGTCAAACATTCCGACTACTATAAAACTGATGATTTTGTCCGCACCAGCCTGGCTTACACCCACGATTTGGGATAGGTATCGGGCAAATGATGCCGGAATCAAACTTGAAAACCAGTTATTAGGCTGACGATCCCAAGTAAAGGCTTCGACATTGGCCCAGAATTCTATGCCGGCCTTTTTATGTATTTCACCTACTTGACGGAAATGTTCTTTCATGTTCTGCATGGGGAATTGTTCACGCACACAACCTATTTCGTCCTGATATGCAATTATATCTACATCGAGATCGCAGATCGACTTTTCGAAGCGAGGATCATCTATATGTGCTCCGAATAGCCCGTAAGGGGAGATGAGTACCTTAACACCAGGAGTCAACTCGCGAGCGTGGGCTGAGATTTTATTTACTCCCTGTACAGCATAATCGCTTAGATAGGGAATGAAGCAGCCTTCGATAGGAATATACCAGCCCTCGAAAGAAGGACGTTTGCCGTATAATTGGGCCAATTCATCCATAAAGCGACGATTAGTCTCTATTACATAAGGATCTTTAAGGTCATCGAGCTGATCACGCGCCCATCCGCATCCTAGAAACACTTTCATATTTAGTTTATCTGCGGTATTCATAATGGCATCTATCGGACTTATCCTTCCTTCAGGATATCCATGAGGCATGAAAGTGCATGGATACATTGCTTTTCCTTCATTAGCTACTGTTACGATGACTAGGCAGTCGACGCCCATTTCGTGTAATTCGGTTACTTTACAAGTCCAACGCTCTGGATTGCTTTGGTCGACATTACGCTGGTTCGTATAGTTGTTTCGCTCGTCCTGCCAGAAGAAGTTAATGAATGTTCCGCTGACGGGCTTAACTTCAGCTCGAGCCAATACGGAAGTTAAAAGAAAAATGGATAAAAGTAGTTTTTGTTTCATATAAAAAATGAATATGTGTTATTTGCTTACAAAAGTATGGAAAAATCCGCATTTATTACTAACTTTGGAGACAAGTAAATATTTATTCATTTAAAATAATACAATGAAAACTAACAGAATTTTTGCAAGCGCGTTTGCTGCACTAGCAGTGCTCGCGTCATGTCAGGAGAAAAATGATCCCACGACTGGAGAAGCCGATCTCACGATTAAGGGTGAAACCTCTTTGACATTGGATAAGTCATCCCAGAGTGTTGATATTGAGTTCGTGGCTACTCGAGACTGGACAGCCAAGTCTAATCAGGAATGGGCTTCAGTTGATCCTGCGTCAGGTAGTGCTTCGAATGATGCACAGAAGGTTACTATCACGGTTCTTCCAAATGATGGTCCTGCACGTGAGGCTAAGGTGACCCTTTCCATAGGTGTACTTAAGAAAACTATTACCATTAATCAGGAAGGTGATGGTGTGGCTCCAGACGGAACTAAGGAGAACCCTTTCGATGTCGCTACTGCTGTGGCTAAATGTGTAGAAATAGGAGAGACTCAATCTGCTGAGAAATACTATGTTAAAGGCGTAGTTTCCAGCATTAAGAATGCTACTGGTATAGCTCAATATGGTAATGTGGATTTCTATATTACCGCTGATGGAGCTGAAAGCGAAACTAAACTTCTTGTGTTCCAGTGTCTTTACTTAGGTGGTGCTAAATTCACTTCGGAAGACCAGATTAAGGTCGGTGATAATGTAGTGGTTTACGGACCGCTTGTAAATTACAAGGGTAATACTCCTGAGACTGGTGGAAAGGGTTCTACCATGATCGTCAAGCTTAACGATAAAGAATCCGAAACTGGTGGCGGAGATGTTGTCTCAGATCCTAAGGGAACAGGCACCGAGGCAGATCCTTTTAATGCCGCAGCTGCTGTAAAGAAGGCTCAAGAGGTAGGTACAGAAGGAAGCACAGAAGAATATTATATTAAGGGGAAAGTAGTTTCTTTCCACGAGACTTTCAGTGCTCAGTACGGAAATATGTCTTTTAATATTTCTGACGATGGTACAGCTAACTCTACACAATTCCTTGTATTTAGAGTTTATTCATTTGGTGGAGAGAAATTCGAGTCTGCCGATCAGATTAAAGTAGGTGATGAGGTCGTAGTTAAGGCTGCTGTTGTAAATTATATGGGCAATACCCCTGAAACAAAACAGGGAGGACAGGTTATCAGTGTTAATGGTGGACAGGAAGAGACTAAATACCTTTCACTTTCAAGCACTTCTCGCGAGGAGGCTTCTACTGCTGGATCATTTGAAATTAAGGTCAGCTCTAACCAAAGCTGGACAGTCGCTTCTGACAGCGATTGGGCTAAAGTATCTGATGCTTCAGGAGAAGGTAGCAAGAGTGTGTATGTGGATTACACCGCTAATACTACTGGAAAGTCTCGCACTGCTAAAATCACTTTCACTGCTGCAGATGGAAAGACAGCTGTTTACACTTTCACTCAGCTCGAGGAAGGTGCTGCCACTGCTACTGAACTTACTTGGACTGCAAGCGAGTGGACCGGGTCAGGTGCTGAAATCTCTTTAGAGAAAGATGGATATAAGATAGTTGTAAAGAAGAATGCGGGAGTTACTAATCCGGCAGTAAATGCAAATTATGGAGATCTTCGTGCTTATGCAAAGGCTACTGTAACTATTTCATCAGATAATGAATTCTCATTTATTGAGTTTAATTTATCCTCAAAAGGATTATTCCGCTTAGCAGAAATTAAAGCCGACAATGGTACAGTGGCTACTCAAGCTGTTGGAGATAAGAAAGTTACTTGGACCGGTAGTGCAAAGTCTGTTTCTTTCACTGTAGGTGATTCTGCTGTTTATGGTTCTGATGGAGCCAGCAAGGGTGGTCAACTTTGTTTTGGCAGTGTAACTATCAAGTAATGCACTTTTTAAAACAATTTATAATTATAATTTTATCGATTTCTATCCTGTTCTCCTGTTCGGAGAGCGGGATAGAACCCGATAATACAGGTGCAGTAAATCTTTCGCTTCAGTTTTCCGAAGTTTCTAGAGCTAAGGGTTATATGTTTGTGAATGTGGAGGCTTCGGGAGAGTGGACACTTGAACTTGAATATGAAGAGGGAGTCGTAGAATCATGGGCTTCTCTTTCACAAACTTCAGGAAGGGGAAATAAAAAAAATATTATCCTTTCTTATGATGCTTGTTCTGGCAGGACTGGAAGAACACTTGAAGTGGTGTTGTCCACTTCGGAAAAAAGTATTGTAAAAACCCTAAGCCAGGGAATTACGCTGAAAGAAAAAGCCGATGTGAGTTGGCTTGAACTCCCTGAGACGCAAGAATGGGATGGTCTTGAATGGGGAGTGGTTAAGATGAAATCAAACCCTAAGATGAGAAATTACTCATACTATTGGGATTACGATAATTTGGTGGCGCATTGGGTGGCATATCCTCTTAACCAGGGATTGATAGGTAGTGGTGGACGAAGTGAAGCTTGGGGGTCACTTGACCCTAACCTTCCTCAAAGTATGCAGCCTATATTGTATAACAGTTGGGGTGTCGGGTGGTTGGATAGAGGTCATCAGATTCCATCAGCGGATAGGCTTAATGATGGTGATAATCAGGCTACTTTTTATGGTACCAATATGACTCCGCAGATAGGTGGTGGTTTTAATCGGAGTATTTGGAAGCATCTTGAAGAGAAAGTGCGTTCGTGGTGTTATAAATGTGATACTCTTTATGTGGTGACAGGGTGTGTGGTAAGGGATGGTTCTATAGAAGGAAAATATAATACTGTGGGAGGATATGTTAATGATAATAACGACAAACGAGTAGCAGTACCTACTGCTTACTATAAGGCTGTTCTTAGATATAGTAAGCAGAGTAGTTCTTATGGCTATGGGGGCTATTGCGGAGCTGCCATTTATCTTGAACACAGGCAGTATTCGTCATTTTCTATAACTTCATCCATGTTGATTTCCATAGATGAACTTGAAGATATAATTGGCATGGACCTGTTTGTCAATCTGCCTAAAGTTATAGGAGAAGAGATGTCGGCAAAAGTGGAGGCTCAAGACCCACAGAAGGTAGGAATTTGGAAGTAATTATTAACACTTGATATGAAGAAATTGTTTGTTTCAGTGTTCTGTTTTTTACTGGTTTTCAGTTCTTTTGCGCAGAAAACCAAGCAGAATTATGTTATAGGGTTCTATAATCTCGAGAACCTTTTCGATATTTATGATGATCCGGTAAAAAACGATGCTGAGTTTTTGCCTGAAGGAAAGAATAAATGGACTCAGGCTAAATATGATATAAAGCAGCATAATTTGGCTAAGGTCATTGCAGAAATGGCTAAAAATAATGGCCGCTACCATACTATTTTAGGTGTTTCCGAAATCGAAAACCGATTGGTACTTGAAGACCTTGTAAGTCAGCCTGCTATAGCTGATGCTAATTTTCAGATAGTTCATTATGATAGCCCTGATAGACGAGGAGTTGATGTGGCTCTATTATATAAACCTGATCAGTTTACATATCTGGATAGTGAAAGCATTCCTTTTACTTTTGAAGGTAGCGACATCGATTTTTCTGATACGGATACCGATTACTTTAAAACACGTGACATCCTTATGGTTCATGGCTTGATAAGTGGTGAACATTTTGCCTTCTATGTAATGCACTTACCATCAAGAATAGGAGGAAAGGGAAGTAATCTTCGTAGCCGTGGAGCAGAAATAGCTTATTCTCATGCTTTGATGATGGAAGAGATGTATCCTGGAATAAAGATAGTGATGATGGGGGATATGAATGACGACCCTTTTGATGACTCCATGACAGTATATCTTCATGGGAAGGAAACTAGAGAAGAAATGGAGCCGCAAGATTTTTACAACCCATATCTATCTATGATAAAGGCTGGGTATGGTTCTTTATGTTATCAGGGCACATGGTGTATATATGATCAAGAGCTTGTGAATTACAACCTTGCCGTTGCTCCTCAAGGTGGACTTAAGATCCAACCAGTCACAAAGGGACGCGGTGTGTGGTACGATGGCGTAGTATTCAAACGCCCATTTATGACTACACAGAAAGGCCAGTATAAAGGATATCCGTTCAGAACATTCTCTAATGGGGCTTTTGTGGGAGGCTATTCAGATCATTATCCTACATACATCGTTATAGGAAAATAATAAAATTTAATATAATGAAAAAAAGACTAATAGGTGCCATTGCCATTTTTATGCTTCTTCCTATCGCCGCTTTAGCAGCGCAGTGGGGAGGTGTGAAAGCGACAGTGGTCAATAGGGCGGGACGCGTTCCCATTTCTGGAGCCACTATTACAGTTAATCAAGGTGGACAGGTAGTTGCTAATGCTATTTCGGATAGCGAAGGTAAATTCGAAATAGATGGTTTAGAGAACGGCGCATATAAAGTTATAGTTGCCGCTAATGGATTCGTTCCTTCTGAGATTAATCTTCAGGTAGAAGGTTTTGTCAAAAATTTGATTTTTGTCTCTTTGGTAGCCGAGCAGGTAATAAATGAAGCTGACGACTCTAGCTATGCCGAATTTGATATGGACGATTCCGGCTATACTGATAATCCAGCCATTCTTTTCGGGGCCAATGACCCATACAATAACATTGTAGGTTATGGTTTTAGCGATGTTCGCTTTAAAAACAGAGGATATAATAGCGAGACTCAGGATGTGCTCTTCGCTGGAGTTCCGCTTAATGATGCTCTAACGGGCTATTCTCCTTACTCATTGTGGAGTGGATTGAATGAGGCTACCCGTAATAAGGAAACCACCATTGGCCTTGATGCACATGAGACATCGTTCGGTGGGTACAATGGCGTGACCAGCATACTTGGTACACCTTCGAGCGTGCGCCCTGGCATGCGTTTCAGCATTCTTTCTAACTCTGCATTATATCGTCTGCGCCTTATGGCCAATTATGCCTCAGGAGAGATGGATAATGGCTGGAGTTATGCAGTTAATGTTTCTGCTCGTCTAGGAGGAAATGATTGGGTTAAAGGTGTATATTACAAGTATATATCATATTATGCAGGAGCGGAAAAGAAGTTCAATGATGAACATCGATTGGCATTCATGACATTTGCTACCCCAGGTGAAAGAGGCGCGCAGAATGCTTCTACTCAGGAGGTTTATGATTTGATGAAGGACAATATGTATAACTCTAACTGGGGTTATCAAGATGGAAAGATGCGAAACGCTCGCGTGCGTAGTGTATTTGAACCTATATTCGTGGCTAAATACACCTATACTCCAAGCACGGATCTCGAATTGAACGCCACTTTACTTTTCAGGACAGGACGTAATGGTTATTCGGCTCTTGATTGGTATGACTCGGCAGATCCTCGTCCAGACTATTATCGTAATCTTCCAAGCTATTTCTATGATGACAATGCCGACCTTAGCCGCTATGATGAGTATCAGGCAGCACAACAGAGAGAGGCTTGGCTTTTCGATGTCAATACACAGCATATTGACTGGGATAGGTTGTATAATATAAATTACAATTCGGAAGGCGGACGTTCGAAGTATGTACTTCAGGACAGACGTACCGACCAGAATGACTTGAATCTTGCGCTTACCGGAAAATGGACTCCATCTAGCTGGTTTACTCTTAATGGAGGTTTTAATGCACGCCTTAACAGGACAGAGTATTTTCAGACCGTAAAGGATCTTCTAGGAGGCCAATACTATCTTAATATCAATAATTTCGCTGAAAGAGATTATGCTTTTTCTCAGGCTAAGATTCAAAATGACCTTGATTACTGGATTCGTAATGGCGAGGCTCAGGTTTTAAAGAAAGGCGATAAATACGGGTACGACTACTATGCTCAGTTAAGAAACGCAAGACTTTGGGCCGATGGCTCTTTTGATTTTGGCCCTTTGAAAGCAAATATCGCGGCGAAGATAGGATATGAGACTTTCTGGAGAGATGGTTTAATGCGTAATGGTCTATTCCCTGGCGTGCAGGCCGATGGCTCTGATTATATAATAGAAGGAATTAATCTATCTAAAGATGGTGATTATCAGACATCTTATGGTAAGAGTGAAAAGGCCAAGTTCCTTACAGGTGCTGTAAAAGCAGGGGTTGAATATGTCCTTCCGGGTGGCCATCGTTTCTATGCCAATGCCGGTTATTTCGAAGATGCTCCTAAATTCAACGGATCGTTCCTTTCTCCTCGTACACGTAATACTCTTACTCCGAATTTGACTAATAGCAAGACCCTTTCTGCCGATATTAATTATCAGTACAGTAGAGGAGGCTATAATCTCAGATTCAGCGCGTTTTATACTAACATCGCAGATCAAAGCAAGGTGATGAGTTTCTATGATGACTCTCAACACTCTTTCACGAACTTCGCGATGACAGGTATAGATGAGCGTCATGCAGGTATCGAACTTGGTTTTAAGGTTCCTTTCTTTATTACCAATCTTACACTTCAAGGAGCTCTTAGTTTAGGTGAGTATGTTTACACCTCGACGCCTCTTATGACTCAAACTGTCGATAATAGCTCTGCTGTAGTAGTTGAGAATGAGCCTATTACATATTGGGCTTCACACCCTGTATATGCTAAAAATGCGGATGGTTCTTATGTGGTGGACGAAAACGGCAAATACAAGATTTCAAAGGTTCAAAAGCACTATGTGCCTTCGACCCCTCAACTTGCTGCCAATCTGGGACTGAACTATCGCCTGCCTTCTTATTGGTTCTTCTCTTTGGGAGCGAATTATTATGCCAATAATTACTTGAGCATGAATCCACTTTATCGTACGGAACTTGCGGTTGTGGGTCCGGACGACAAGCTTTCATCAGCATCGCGCGAAGAGCATCGCAAATCGTGGCTTCTTACAGAGGATATCGTTAACGAAGGACTCAGTGCGGAAGAGATAGAATATATGGCTGCACAAGAGAAGTTTAGCCCTGCTTTTGTGATAAATGCAAGTATAGGAAAGTCGTGGTACATCCAGCGTAAATATCAGTTCGGTTTCTCATTGGAAATAAAGAATATGCTTAACAATAGAGATATACGAACCGGAGGATACGAACAGACCAGAATTCTTAAGAGCGGTAGTTACACAAGGTATTATCGTTTCGACTCCAAGTATTTCTATATGCAGGGAGCCAATTATATGTTGAACCTTTATTTTAGATTCTAAGGAGGAGCATTATTTATGAAAAAGTTAATATTATCGACTTTAGCGATTTGCACTCTTCTCAGCTCCTGCGAAGAGTTTACTCCGGTATTTACTTTCAAATACCCGGATCCATCCCGTTATGAAGACACTCAAGGCTCGAACGTGGTGAAACCAGGGGAGATTGAGGCTACACACACTATAGCGCAACTTACTTCGCTTTATACTCCGGGAAAGCCTTTTGAAATAGAGGATGACATAGTCATTGGTGGTAGAGTAATATCATCGGATAAATCTGGTAATTTTTATAACCAGATTTATATTCAAGATGAAACTGGTGGAATAGAAGTTAAGATTGGCAAGAACAGTCTGTATAACGAGTACAAGCTCGGACAGAAAGTATATGTGGTATGTGGTCCTGGTAATCGCACGGGCGGGCTTACTATTGGCAGTTATGGTTACAAATCAGGAAGCTATGGCGGAAATGGTATGACCCAGCTCGGTTCAGCATTTGCCAAGGGTACGTATGGCACAGAATACGAAACTTCCTATATACGCTCGGATAGGATAATCAAGGATCATATCTATAGAGAAAGTCCAGAGGATGCGCAGCCTCAGAGTCCTGTAGTTATAACAGAGTCACAGCTTCCATCGAAGAATGCCACAGTTTCTACCTGCCCATATCTTGGACGCCTAGTCACTCTAAAGGGATTGAAATATGCAGACGAAGTATTTGCTTTGCTTTATCTTAATAGTGACGAGTCTAATAAGAATTCTAAAAACAGGGTTTTTCTGTCGGATAAGACATGGGGGATAGATAGTTGGGCTATGAGTAAGTCCAATTTCCTCTCTCGTCTTCAAAGCGGCGCGTGGGATGAGGCTATGATAGGAAATGCCAATGACCAGAATTATGGCTCTGTCGGCTCTGTTAGTATAGACTACCTTAAGGAAGTAGATCTTCCTTTCTATGAGAATATTATGGAAAGAGAGGATGCCGATTTCTGCAGGAAAGTATATTATTGGGTTTATGGTGTATATCCAGAAAAAGAAGAGGATCAGACCCTTGTGGAGGAGCGAATGAAGCCAGAAAATCTTGTAAAGATGTGGCCTCGTTATTGCCTCGCTCAGAATGCCAATGGATACTCTGTAAGTCAGTATTTTACTATGGGCGGAACCACCATTCAATTGCGCACTAGCGGATATGCCAAGTTCGCTGATAGTAAGATACCTGCAGAGGTGTTAAACGGAAGCAAAACAGTTTCTCTTACCGGTATCCTTACGCTTTATCAAGGAAGTGTTCAATTCATAGTAAATAACTTGGATGACATTAAAGTAGAATAATAATGAAAAGAATTTTAGTAGCATTAGTGATGGCAATATCTTTAACATCATGTCATGACAATCCTTTTCTCAAACAGTGGAATACCCCTTACGGTATTCCACCGTTTGGTGAAATAAGCACCTCAGATTATATTCCGGCCATAAAAGAGGGAATTAAGCAGCAGAACAAGGAGATTGAGGATATTATCAACAATAAGGAAGTCCCTTCCTTCGAGAATACGATTGCTCCTTTAGAGCTCTCCGGTGATATTCTTTCTAAAGTTCAAGGTGTGTTATTCAATGTCGCTGAAACAGATCAGACTCCAGAACTTGACGCAGTCATAGAAGAAGCCTTGCCTCTTTTGAGTGCGCATAGCACTGATATTAATTTTAATAAGGCGCTATATCAAAGAGTTAAATCCGTATATGAGTCGGATCAAAGTTCCCTGACGCGCGAACAGCAGATGGTCCTGAAAGGGTGGTATGATGGTTTTGAAAGAGAAGGAATTGGCCTGAGCGAAGAAAAGCAGGCAGAGCTTCGTGAAATAAATGCTCAGATAGCATCACTAACTCAAAAGATTGGAAATAACATACTTGCAGAATCTAATGCGTTTAAAGACAAGTTTGGCTTTAGTGTTAGTGCTTATCCTTCGAAGATGACCACTACGGCAGATCGCGAGCTTCGCAGGCAATATAATGAGGCTTATCGCTCTCGCGGGCATAACGGTAATGAATACGATAATCGCGCGCTCATTTTAGAATTGCTTACTCTTCGCACTCGTAAAGCCAATTTGCTCGGATATGAGTCTTCAGCGGCTTTTACCTTATCGGATAAGATGGCAGCGACCCCGTATAATGTGGATGTGTTCCTTAAAGGGATAATGGATGCTGCTAATGTCAAGGCAAAAGATGAAGTAAAGGAAATGCAGCGTTTTATGGATGCTGATATTAAAGCTGGATTACTTCCTAAGGGTTCAAAGATAGAGCAGTGGGACTGGTGGTACTATGCTGAAAAGGTCAGACGCTCTAAATATGACTTGGATGAAGATGCTGTAAGTAGATATTTTAAAGCTGAGAATGTCCTTAATGGAGTGTTTACTGCAGCCAAGATTCTTTATGGAGTCAATGCCGAGAAAATCGAAAATGTACCAAGTTACAATCCTGAGTGTGTAACTACATGGAAGCTTACTTATGACGATGGTTCGCTTATAGGCATCCTTACTACAGACTTATTCCCTCGAAGCAGTAAGCGTGGTGGTGCGTGGATGAATAATATCAGAAATCAGTATTATGATGCTCAAGGAAATGATATTAGGCCAATTATCGTGAATGTAGGTAATCTTTCCGAGTACATGAGCATAGACGATGTTTCCACCACTTTCCATGAGTTCGGCCATGCACTTCATGGGTTCTTGAGCAAGTGTCATTATCCGTCTGTTAGTGGTACAAGCGTTAAGAGGGATTTTGTGGAGATGTTCTCTCAGTTTAATGAAAACTGGGCATTCCAGCCGGAATTGCTTGCGCTCTATGCTAAAAACGATGCTGGAGAAGTAATTCCGGATAGTCTTGTGCAGAAGATCAATGCAGCAGCCAAATTCAATCAGGGATTTGCGACATCCGAGCTTGCGGCTGCTTCGATTTTGGATATGCGTTGGCATGAACTTGCCAAATATGACGATGTCAATGTCGATGAATTCGAGGCTAAGGTGGCTAAAGAGATAGGGCTTATTCCTCAGATTACTTTCCGTTATCAGAGTACATACTTTAACCATATTTTCGGAGGAAGTGGTTATGACTCTGGGTACTATGGCTACTTATGGTCAGAGGTGCTTGATAAGGATGCGTTCAGTATATTCCAGAATTCACCTAACGGGGTGTGGGATAAAGAATTGGCACTTAAATTTAAGCGAACTTTCCTCGAGCGCGGTGGAAGTGAAGAGCCTATGGTGCTTTATCACGAATTCGCTGGGCGTGACCCTCTGTCAGATGCCATGCTTCGTTCACGCGGATTGGAATAACAGGATATAATTTAAGTATATGAATAGAAAAGTACTTTTAATGATTTTGGATGGTTGGGGCGAAGGACCTCACGACCACAGTAATGCGATTTATACGCAGGGAACGCCTAATATAGACAAGCTTCGGGCGAAGTATCCTTTTAGTCACCTTCAGGCTTGCGGTAAGTATGTAGGCCTTCCAGAAGGACAGATGGGTAATTCCGAAGTAGGACACATGAATTTGGGCGCTGGAAGAGTCATATATCAGGATTTGGTTAAGATTAATATGGCTTGTGAAGAGCATAAACTTTTGGAAAATAAAGAGATCGCTGCTGCATTTGAAAATGTAAAGAAAAACGGCGGAAAGTTGCATTTCATGGGATTATGTAGTCATGGTGGAGTCCATTCTTCATTGAATCATCTTTACGAGTTCTTAGCCGACGCGCACAAGTGTGGGATAGATAATGTCTTCGTGCATTGTTTTATGGATGGACGAGACACCGATCCGCATAGTGGCTTGGGCTTCGTTAAGGAATTGGAAGGAAAGATGGCTGAGAGCACAGGTAAGGTTGCTACTGTCTGCGGACGTTTTTATGCTATGGACCGCGACAAGCGATGGGATCGAGTAAAGGCAGCATACGATATGCTTGTCGATGGGAAAGGCGCGGAATTCGAAAGTGCTCAAGCAGCTATACAGGCGTCTTATGATGAAGGTATTACGGATGAGTTTATCAAGCCTGTAGTCATTACTCATGATGGGAAACCGCTTGCGCGTATAGAGAAGGGTGATACCGTTATTTTCTTTAACTTTAGAAATGATCGCGCACGCGAGATAACATCTGTTCTTACCCAGCATGACATGCCGGAGATGGGAATGCATACTATTCCTCTATATTATTGCTGTCTAACTCCTTATGATGCCGATTTTAAGGGACTGCATATTCTCTTTGATAAGGAGATCGTGACAGATACTCTAGGCGAGACACTTTCGAAGGCTGGCAAGCATCAGCTACGTATAGCAGAAACTGAAAAATATGCCCATGTCACTTTCTTCTTTAATGGAGGAAGAGAGGCTCCTTTTGAAAATGAGGATAGAATCTTAGTCAATTCACCTAAGGTTGCAACATACGATTTGCAGCCAGAGATGAGTGCTCCTGAAGTCGCTAGAAGGCTTATAGATGTAATCAAGACTGAAAAAGAGGATGCCATTATCCTTAACTTTGCCAATGGCGATATGGTTGGTCATACAGGGGTTTATTCTGCGATATGTAAGGCTGTAGAGGTTGTTGATGACCTTGTAGGTAAGGTGGTGGATGAGGCCATAAAACACGGATATGTTATATTGCTAACGGCAGACCATGGTAATGCTGATCATGCGGTTAATGCTGATGGCACTCCTAACACCGCACACTCTATGAATCCTGTTCAGTTTGTAGTTATAAATGCGGGAGATGAGGTAAAGACTGTTAAGGATGGTGCATTGTGTAATGTATCACCTACCATTTTGAAACTGATGGGCATTCCTCAACCAGCAGCCATGACAGCAGAACCTCTTATATAGAGATTTTCAAATAGTAGTTTATTAAGATTCATAGAATTATAATAAACTACTATTATATAGGACATTGGAGTTTTCAATCGAAAATCGTTATTTCTTGGACTGGGTTTCTTTTGAAAGAAAAAAGTGTATGAAATGTGCACGATAAAAAGGAAACCAGGTTGAGGATATGGCTGTTTATTAAAGATTTAGTTAATATGTATAAGTTTAAGCCAATACTAAAGACGCTTGTTTGGGGCACGGAGAGTTGGGTGCTTTCCGGCGTACGTGGCAGTGAGTCTGTTGTAGAAGAAGGCCCGCAGGCAGGGAAAAAGATAACGGATATTTATCCTGGCACTTTTCCTTTGCTTATAAAGTTCATAGATGCTAAGAGGGATCTATCTATCCAGGTTCATCCGGATGACGAATTGGCCCGAAAACGCCATAACAGCAAGGGTAAGACGGAGATGTGGTATATCATCGATGCTGCACCTCAGGCTCACCTTATAAGTGGATTGAAAAAGAGCATTACGCCAGAAGATTATGTGCGTTTTGTGGAAGAGAATAAAATCACCGATGTTCTTCAAGACTACAAGGTATCAAGCGGAGATGTGTTTTTTCTTCCGGCTGGTCGTATACATGCAATAGGTGGAGGATGCTATCTCGCTGAAATTCAGGAGACCTCGGATATTACTTATCGTATATATGATTATGGAAGGCTTGGCCTAGATGGAAAACCTCGCCAGTTGCATACTGAACTAGCAAAGGATGCTATAGATTACAGCGTTCTTCCCGATTATAGGACCCATTATGAGCCTAAAAAGGATGCTTTGGTCAATCTGGTTACTTGTAAGCATTTCACTACCGATCTTCTAGAACTAGATCGTCCTTTTGATATGTCGGTTAAGAAATGCGGCGAGTTTTTAGTAGTTATCCAGATGAAAGGTAGTAGCGTTCTAAAGACAGCTTCAGAGCAGATTACCCTTATGCCTGGAGAATGCGCCCTAATCCTCTCATCCGAAGAAGACAATTTGCAGATAATACCTTCTAAAGAAGGCTCAAGTATACTGACTACACACTGCTAGGGGGACCATCGCTACACCAATTCAAAGTCCAGCAGGCGTTGATCCAGATTGGCATTGATTACACGGATGCGCACCTCGTCACCTAAATGGTAGATTTTGTGGGTGCGCTTTCCCTTTATTCTATAGAGCTTTTCGTCGAATTCGAAAAAGTCTTCTTTAATAGTTCGAAGTGAAACCATCCCCTCAATATGAGTGGGTTCAATTTCGACATACATTCCGAAATCCGTCAATCCCGAGATGTGCCCCGTGAATTCTTGGCCCACCTTATCTTGCATAAATTCTACTACTTTGTACTTTATGCTTGTTCGCTCTGCTTCAGTGGCTAGCGATTCACGCCCAGAAGCATATTTGCATTCCTGCTCGAAATACTCCTTATCCTGACTCTTGGCATTATTTAGATAAAGGGCCAATAATCTATGCACCATAAGGTCCGGGTATCGCCTTATAGGGGAGGTGAAGTGGGTATAGTCGGCAAATGCTAATCCGTAGTGGCCAATGTTATCAGTGCTATATTTGGCTTTTGCCATCGATCGCAGTGCAATGTCTTTGAAGGCAGCGGCTTCCGGCTTACCTTTCGACCTATCAAGTAGTTCGCTGATTGCCCCTGCAGCCTTTTTCCCTTCCAAATCTCCACCCATTTTATACCCTAGGCTTTTTGCAAATTGTCTTAGCGAGGCCAATTTATCCGGGTTAGGGACATCGTGCACGCGGTAGACAAAAGTTTTGCCTGTGGCGGCGACAAATTCTGCTACTGACTTGTTAGCTAACAGCATGAACTCTTCTATGAGCCAATTGGCCTCTTTGCTCACCTTTTGATATATTTCGACTGGTTTTCCACTCTTGTCGCAAAGCACTTTGGTTTCAGGTCTTTCGAAATCTATCGCGCCTGCCTTGCGTCTTTTCCCCTTTAGTATCTGGGCCAATCCGTTCAGTACCTTTAGTGCATAGTGCAGTTCTTTGGCTTTGTGATCTTCAGGTATCGGGGCATTTTCTTCTGCCATTATTATGTCTTGCGCCTGTTCATAGGTGAGCCGGAAGTCGGATTTTATGGCTGTCCTCCCGAACCATTTTTTTCTTATGGCGGCTTTGGAAGTTATTTCAAACACAGCCGAGAAGCACAACTTTTCCTCATCTGCCCGGAGTGAACATAACTTATTGCAAAGTTTTTCGGGAAGCATGGGAACTGTTCTATCTGCCAGATAGACTGATGTGCCACGGGCGCGAGCTTCTTTATCGATGTCACTTCCTGGTGTCACGTAATGTGATACATCGGCTATATGCACTCCCACCTCATAGTTTCCATTTTCAAGCGCCCTAAAAGAAAGCGCATCATCGAAATCTTTCGCGTCCTCTGGGTCTATAGTAAAGGTGAAAGTATCGCGAAAGTCCTTGCGCTCTTTCATATCATCAGGTGTGATCTTATCGGAAATATCATCTGCTGCTTTTTCCAGTTCTGGGTCGAACCTATAAGGAAGTCCGAATTCAGAGAGTATGCTATGCATTTCCGTCTCATTCTCTCCCGGAACGCCTATTACTTCTATGATTTTACCAAATGGCAGGCTTTCTCCTTTATCCCAATGTTGCACTAACACCGAAACTTTCCATCCCTTCTGTGCTCCGGCTTCTTCAGCTTGCTTAGGGTCAACCTCTATATCGTAGGGCATCACGCGGCTCTGCATAAGCACCCACGCGCCCTTTCCGCTACTATGATATATGCCGATGAATGGTTTATCGGAGCGCTCAAGTACATCTACCACGACACCTTCGCGTCTGTGTGCTCTGGTTGCACTTTTCTTTTTGTCTGAAAGTATAGACTCTTTAGTGACACTTACTCTTACCAAGTCCCCATTTAAGGCTCCGCGTGTTTTAGATGCTGGCACGAAGATGTCATCATCTTCACCATCAACTATAATGAATGCGAAGCCTTCGCGAGTCATCTGAACTTTACCTATGTAAGAAGGAAAGATTTTCTTCCCGGGAGTGCGTTTTTTCTTTGTCTTCATCGTGCGTTCAATTCTAAAGTGCAAAATTACGCAAAATCCTTCTACTTTTTATTCTTTGTCAAATGCTAACCATATATCTCTTTTCATGGTCCGAGAAAAATGCTTTTCCAAGGACAAAAAGATGCATCCTGAAAGACTAGCCGCCCTCGGCTCTAGAGGGAGGGCTCTTTTATTCGCATCACAACCTAAATCAACTAAACCACAACCCGAAATTCACCTTTAGGCGTGACCCCCATTCTAAGTACTTCCAGAAGGGGTAAGGTTCAAAGGTGGTCGCAAATAATGTTCACCTTTAGCTGCTACCCTTAATAGAAGACCCTACGAGGCACATTGACTTTAAAGGTGTTTTTTAGTTTTAAGATTTCTGGTCATTTTTATTGCCGAATTCAATTTGACAGTTTTTGAATTGGCGATTTTTGTCATCAGTCGTGTACATCCAGTATACTCCTTCTTCCAAAGTCGAAACCGCCTCGAAAAATCCTCATAATAAAATTCGGGAACTATTTCAAACTGCTTCTTAGAAATATTCAAATTTTTGTTGATGGAGACAGAACGATAGATGAATAAGGAAGATTGATGAAATTTTCAAATTGGTTCATTGGTGGCAATGGCGGTTGAATTAGTAAAACATTAGCGAAAACGATTTGCTATAAAGAGAAAAAGTGGTAAATTTGCACGATTTTTTTCGGAGTGATTCCGCGAGAATCAAACATGCGAAGGTGATCGTATCTGAAATCAACGAATCCTTCCATTTATGAGGGCTAAGTAACTTAAAACAACTTGTGTTTGGAGATTTTCGAGAGCAAAAGAATTTTCAAAGATGATGCAGTTAATTTGAAAGTTACTATATGTAATTTGATAGTGTTCACGCTGTTAAATTAAATTGGCTATTTTCTAAATGGGGGGGGGTAGTTGTCATGAAAGTGGCAGACTGACTCCACGATTACCGCGTATGTTTTTATGAGATATTAAACTAGCCATTCTGGAGTCATTGGTTTAATCAAAAGGTCTTATGAAAATGATCAATGAAAGCCGAACTCTAAACTACGAAAGACCTCAAATCTATGTAATTAACCTTGCCCCACAGGGCGTTTTGTGCGATAGCCTTTCTGGCGTTGCTACAGGTTCTGGATCTGAAGAAGCAGATCTTTGGGGGGCAGATAACAATTAATGTCAAGGAGGTTAAGTCATGAAAAAATCTTATGCAATTGCGCTTGGCGCAGTAGTTCTTTTTGCTGGATGTAATGAGAACTTGGAAGTAACTCCTGAAATTCAAAAAAACGGCGTATATGCTACTATTCAGCAGCCGGAAGCTCCTGTCAGTGTAAAAAGCCTTGACTGGAATGCTAATAAATTCAACTTCACATGGAGTGAAGGAGAGAATGTTGTTGTGTTTGGTGGCTCAGACAAGGCTACATTTAGTACACTTACAGCTGGCTCTGAAACATCTGAAATACAAAGTACTGGATTTAAATTGCAGGATGGCGTAGATTATTATGCTTGTATCCCTTATGGTTTTGGTTCGTCAAGCAGTTTGGAAGCAGTCCCTGTTAAATTAATGGGACAAATTCAATCGGCTAATAACAATACGGACCACTTAAAGGACTATAATTACGCTTGCGCAGCTGCTACCAAGGTAGAGGGATCTAATTCATTGTCTTTCAATCTTAAGAATCAGGTTTCTTGGATAGTTCTCGAGCATACATTTACTGAGGCGCAGAATGTGCTTTCTTTTAATATAGCTACAGACGAAGCCGTGTTCCCTGTAGAAGGAACAATGAATGTCAAGACATCTACTTTTACCCCTACAAAAAAACAATCTGTAATATCCTTACAAGTTGGTGACAAAAATAATAATTCTGGGCTTTCTCTCAAGGCAGGTGAGACTTTTAGAGGTTTTATTACTATCGCTCCAGTAGATTTAACTGGAAAGACACTTCTTATATCTGCGTCACTCTCTGATGGAAATTCCATTGAACTTGGAACTATAACGGCTAAAGGTGCCATCTCTGCCAACAAGCCTGTAATTATCTGTACAAGTGGAAGTTCAACCTCTGCTGTAGCCACATTGGACGGCGTAGAATACGCTTCTATCAAATTAGCGATGGCTGCCGCTAAGGATGGAGATGTGATTACTTTGAAGAAAGATGCAACAACCGAAAAAGTAGCTATTGATAAGAGCGTGACTATTGATTTGAATGGATATACATTAACTAATGATACCGACGATGTCTTTAAGGTAACAAAAGACGATTTGACAGTCGTCTTCAAGAATGGTGATATAGTATCCAACAAATATGGTGTACTATTCTTTAATAAAGGGCTAAAGAATGAGAATATTACATTTGATAATTGTAATGTCACTGGTGTAGAAGGTGCTATTGCTACAAGTACATTGACAGGATCTACTATTACTATTAATAGCGGTACATATATTTCTTCAAATAATGCTGTAATTCTTACTGATGAAAATTCTCGTGAGGGCGAGCCTAATACTATTGTTATCAATGGAGGTACATTCAAAGGGCAAATGTCTGATGAAGCCTATACAGAGAGGAATGCAATTGCATGCGGAATCTATGCCGCATGGAAAGACAATATCATAGTAAATGATGGTACATTCGATATAGAGAGAGGTGTTGGAGTTCTTTGTCGTGGAGGTAAAGTAACCATTAATGGAGGTATGTTTACGACGACAGATCCAGACAAAAAGACAGGTTGTGTAGGTGATAGTCGTGTTGTTGTCCCTTGTCAGACGGTCTATGTTGATAAGGCTTCTCAGTACCCTGATTATGAAAATGCTACAGTTGAGATATTTGGTGGAAAGTTCTCCGACGATTCTTGCAAAGATTATCTTGCTGATGGGTATGGCATAGGTGAGGTTTTCGTTGAAACTAAGGAAGCGTGGTACACCGAAGTCTCTGAAGCAGTTTTGGAATATGATGGAGTAAGGTACGCTTCTTTGCAGACTGCGATTGAGGCTTCGTGTGATGCGACGAAAGAGATAACCATTCTTAAGGACATGGAAGTTTCGCAGCTGACGGTACGTTCAGAAAATAAGGTTACCATTAATTTGAATGGCAAAAATGTGAATATCACTGGATATAAAGTTGATTGTACAGGAGTCGATATAGATGGAGGCTCATTGACAATCAAAGGATCTGGTTCATTTGGAGATTCTGCACAGAGGAATGTTAACCCTCTGTTCTATGTTAGTAAAGGTGCTTCCTTGACTATAGAAGGTGATGCTTCATATTATAGTGCCAATGTATGCGCTTATGCACGCTATTGGGATTCGGTAATCTATATTAACGGCGGTAAATGGTACGGAAGCGAAACATACACTCTAAACAAGCACGATGATAACCAGGAGGCGATTATCTCTGTAACCGGAGGTGAATTTTATAAATATAATCCTGCTGCATCGCATTCCGAAAATCCTGTTGCTAATTTTGTCGCAGACGGCTATGGCGTTATTAAGAACGGGGATTGGTATAAGGTAGTTAAGGCTACTGAAGTTACTGATGAGGCAAGTTTGAAGAGTGCAAACACTACCGGAGCATCGATTTTTGTAAATGAGTCAATAGTTTTGACTGAGAAAAATTTATCGATGTCGGATAATACTTCTTTATATGTTGGAAAGGATGCTACATTGTCTAGTGAATTTAGCGGTAGTTATTATATGACATTATCTTATTTAAATAAGGGAGGAGTGATTTGCGGAGAAGGAACTATAGTTGCCCCAAATAAGAAAAATGCGTATACAACTGCGGTTCAGTTTGACTCTCGAAATAAAGAGCTTGTGATTGATGGTAATCTAACGATTAAGGGTGGCAAATCAGGTGTATATAATGGAGATGAATATAATGAGGGCATTAGTCCTGCTGTATTCTTGTATGATGGTAAGCTTACTATCAAAGGAGGTCATTTTATAGGTGGAATCGATTCTAAAACTGGAAATGCTAGTCCAACCATTTATGTTTGGTCAAATTTTATAAATAATAATGCAGAACTTGTTATTAATGAAGGAGTGTTTGAATCTGCAACAGATGATGCTACTTTCTTGATTAATATGGATGATGACAATAAAGGTAAGGCTTCTATTCAAATTATGGGTGGCACTTTTGTAGGCTTCAACCCAGCAGATAATACAGCTGATGGTGAGCATACTAACTATGTCGCTGATGGTTATGTTTCTACTCAGACCACTTACAATGGTAAAACCGCTTGGGTGGTATCAAAGGCTAAGTAAAGCATAAGTTGCTTTATACAAATATAAAGGATGGCTCATTTAATCATGAGTCATCCTTTTTTTTAGATCTTAGACCTTTGGGAGTAATTTGTGTTAAATTCCTTCTGGTCCTCCAAGTATTTTTGTCTCTCCTTCGGAGCGAAGTTAGCGATGAAGCAGTTCGTTTATTTCACTTTCGGACATCTCAGTATAAAGGGAAACCTGCTCGATGGGCACATTGTTTTTTAGCATGTTTATAGCAATTTCTGCTTTTCCTTTAGCAATTCCTTTAGCTTCACCTTTTACAAGACCTTCCGCAAGTCCTTTTGCGAGATTCTCTTTTGCAGCTTTTTCCACAGCGAAATCTATACAGTTTTGATAATCATATAACATTTTCTGGTCCTCCATGTATTTTTGTCTCTCCTTCGGAGCGAAGTTAGCGATTTTAGCGGTATCGAACAAATCTGACATCCATGTCTTTTCGAAATTTTTCGGGACACTTTGCAGTTTTGACATATTCTTGAAAAGATACATCCAGCGGTCGATATCATCTCCAACTTCTTCTGCTACCTTGTTAAAGCGAGGCAGTTCGATAAAGATAAAGTTAAGAATGTCGCTATAACATTCATGACAACTTACTTCTTGAAGTTTGTAATAACTATGGAATTTGTCTTGAGGCCAAGATGGTTCGTGTTGCATTACGAAATCCAAAATAGAGATAACATAAACCGGATGAAGCCTATAGTCCCAGATGAAAGGAGGTTTTTCGGATTTGTCTTCGACTTGCAAAAGAAACTCACTTTTAGCATCAAGAAACTGACGATGAATAGGAAAAGAGGAATAGAAGATACATCTGTCACGATAATACTTTTGTTCACGCTTTTGCATCTCTACGATAATATCATTACCATCCGAAGTATGGCAATACACATCATAAAAGACTTTTCTGTCTTCAGGAGATAGCCCCCAATTTTCTACATTACGATAATCAATATCGATTATCCTATCTGTTTTTAGTACAGCATTGAGAAAGTGAATCATGATGTTTTTCTGTCCAAAAGCTTTTTTGAACATAAAGTCGGATCTGAGGTCTGCATAGACCTGATTTGAATTAATGAAATATTCCATGGCTTAAGTTGAGAGTTAAGAATTGGTCTTAACTACGAGAGCAAAGATGAGAAAAAGAAAACCAATTTGCAAGTGATTAAATTATTGATATGTAAACATTTAATTCACTTTATATCAAAATTGGGTGTACAATATCGTTTCATATAAACGATTATCATGTTGCAATATAGATAGTTATGAACAGAGAAGAATATATAGACGTTTTTTACATTTCTTAATTATTCGACATTGGATACCCTCTTTAGATACTTAAAAATTGACGTCTAGTCACCCATTGAATAATTTTAACAATGATAATCTGTATCAGAAAGATGTTGTTAGTAAAAGTGCCCTTTTTGCTCACAAGCGCCGTATTATGAACGATTTCGTGTGCATAACCTATTGTTCACGGCAGTCATCTTTATGTGATTTTTAGCTATTGTGAAGAATTTAAGAAACCTTCCAAAAGAAATCTAATCTCGTAAGTTAAAGATTAATCTAAAGTAGCCTAATTTTACGCTTCTAAATAAACATATATTTTTTGTAAATTTGTAAGATATGACTAAAGGTGAGGCTATAGTAGTAAAAAATGCAGGAAGCCATTTTGTTTTAGGGCTTCTGCCACAGTGGGAATTATTCCCGGCTGTGCTTCGTGGCCGTGTGCGCCTAAATGCATCAAGCGCTACTAATCCCATAGCGGTGGGAGACAGGGTGGAGTTTGAATATGACGAGACGCCATCTGAGAAACATCCTGCACAGATAACTAGCATCCTAGCTCGAAAGAATCATATCGTAAGAAAATCCACTAATCTTTCTAGACAATCACACGTCATAGCGGCTAACCTTGACCGCGTATTTTTGGTTACTACTCTGTTTTTCCCAGAAGTCAAACTCCCATTTTTAGATAGGCAGTTAGTGACTTGTGAGATGTATAAAATACCTGTCACCATCGTTTTAAATAAAGTGGACCTATATAGAGATGAGGCTTCTGAACAAGTCGAATACTTTAAATCTATCTACATGAGGGCAGGTTATAATGTGGTGGAAACATCTGCAAAGACCAAAGAAGGGATAGACACTTTGAGAAAGCTGTGCCATGGACAGGGTAACTCTTTGGGGATTAATCTTATTAGTGGAGAATCCGGTGTAGGCAAATCATCATTAATCAAGGCTATAGACCCTTCGCTTGATCCTAAAATAGGAGATATCAGCATAGCACACCTACAAGGCAAACACACCACCTCGCTTTATGAAATGTACCCTATAAGCACAGGAGGATATATTATTGACACTCCAGGCCTTAGAGCATTTGGACTTCAAGGTTTGGAAAAAGAGGAAGTATACACCTATTTTCCAGAGATGCTCGAGGTCTCACGACATTGCAGGTTTACACCATGTTCTCATACGCATGAACCGGGCTGTGCAGTGAAGGAGGCAGTGGAAAGAGGCGAGATAGCACCGGAAAGGTATAACTCATATATAGGAATGCTGGAAGAAGATGGTAAATTCCGATGACTACATGTAACGTGAAAAAATAAGATGATGCAAGATATTTTTTGAAGGTTACTATATACGTTTAAAAGACAACTTATTAAACAGAAAGCCGAAATAGATAATATGTCATGGAAAGCCATGTAGGAAGGGATGAATACAAATTAACGAAGTAATATGGAAAGAATACGAAATATAATAGAAGAACTTTTTGATAAAATAGAATTCCCGGACACGCCTAATGGACTATACGATCCTCTGCGTTATATGATGGGAATAGGTGGAAAACGTATTCGTCCAGCTCTATGTCTTCTTTCATATAGTCTTTTTAAAGACGAATTTACAGAAGAAGTGCTAGCTCCAGCTGCAGCGATAGAGATTTTCCATACTTTTACTCTTATCCATGATGACATAATGGATCGTTCACCTCTTAGACGCGGACAACAGACCGTTTGGAAGAAATGGAATGAAGACACAGCCATCCTTAGTGGCGATGTGATGTTGATAGATGCATATAAAAGGATAGCTCAAGCTCCTAACGAGTGCCGGGAACAAGTCCTGTCTCTGTTCTCTACAACGGCGGCTCAAGTGTGTGAAGGCCAGCAGTATGACATGGATTTCGAACAAATGGACGATGTTAGCATGAGCGAGTATGAGAAGATGATTGGCCTAAAGACAGCAGTTCTTATAGCCTGCGCAGCACAGATGGGAGCCATGATGGGGAACGCCTCTAAGATCATGCATCAGGCTTTATACGATTATGGTTATCAAGTGGGTATGGCTTTTCAAGTGGCCGATGACTACCTCGATGCTTTCGGAGATGAAAAGGTGTTCGGAAAGCCTATAGGAGGTGACATCTTGCAACAGAAAAAGAGTTGGCTAACTATAAAGGCTTGTTCAAAAACAACAGAACCGAGTGCTTTCATGTCTGTTTTCAGGACTAAGGATATAGAAAAGGTGAAATCGATGTACATTCAGTTAGGTGTTGATCTGGATGCTAGAAATGAAATAGAAAAGTATAATTCGCAGGCTATAAGTATATTATGCCAAGCAGGTTTTTCTAATGAACAGATACAAGTGCTAAAGGAATTTGCCGACAGTCTTGTAGGAAGAGTAAAATGATGGATAAAAAAGAATTGGAAATAATGGCTCCCGCAGGTAATTTCGAATGCCTGCATGCCGCTATTCAAGCCGGAGCCGATTCTGTATATTTCGGAGTGGGTCGCCTCAATATGCGAAGCCACTCGGCTAATAATTTCACTCTTGAGGATTTGACAGAAGTTGTAAATATTTGCAGTAAGGCTGGTGTAAAGACTTATTTGACACTGAATATTTGCCTATACCCCGAAGATATTGACGATGCTCGAGCAGTGCTGGAAAAAGCTAAAAGCGCAGGGGTCAGTGCGGTGATAGCCTCTGATATGGCTGCTATACTGATGTGCAGAGAACTTGGATTAGAGGTACATATTTCCACGCAATTATCCATATCGAATGTATTGGCCTTGAAGTTTTATGCCCAGTGGGCAGATGTGGTGGTCCTTGCCCGTGAGCTTAATTTAGGCCAAGTTAGAAGTATATACGATACGATTGTGCGAGAGGGTATTAAGGGCCCATCGGGCGAGCTTATTCGAATAGAGATGTTTGCCCACGGAGCTTTGTGTATGGCTATAAGTGGCAAGTGCTATCTTAGTCTGCATGCCTATGGGGCATCGGCCAATCGTGGCGCTTGCTATCAGATATGCCGTCGCGGCTATGAAGTGACTGACCTTGAAACCGGGAATAAACTTGATATAGATAATAAATACATAATGTCCCCTAAGGACCTATGCACTATAGAGTTTATGGACAAAATTATAGATGCGGGAGTAAAGGTCTTTAAGATAGAGGGTAGGGCAAGAAGCGCCGAATATGTCAAGCGGTGTGTTTCTTGTTACAGACAGGCGGCGGATGCAGTATGTGAGGGTAGGTACACGCCAGAATTGGCCACAGAGCTAAAAGAGAAATTAAGCGAAGTTTTCAATCGTGGCTTTTGGGATGGGTATTATCAGGGGGCTTATTTAGGGCAGTGGAGCGAAGTTTATGGCAGCCAGGCTAAATTGAAAAAGGTTTATGTAGGGAAGGTGACCAATTGGTTCGACAAGATAGGAGTTGCGGAAGTCTTGGTGGAGAGCGCGCCTATGGAGATGGGAGATAAACTCCTGGCGATAGGTCGAACTACCGGCGTAGAAGAGTTTACGGTGGAGGATGTCCGCGTTGATTTTCAAAGTGTTCAAAAAGTGGAAAAGGGAGTCCGCTGCTCTGTGGCGGTACCTTCTGGAATTCGTTTAAAACGAGGTGATAAGATATATAAATGGGAGGAAAATATATGAAAAGATGGATAAGCGCTGTTTTTTTATTTGTGACAGTAGTGAGCATGTCATACGCTCAGTCGAAAGATTTTAGATTGGGCCGATGGATAGAAATACAAAATGCTATTATTAAAGAACTTGATAAATCTTATGTGGATACTCTTCCCATAACTAAGATGGAGAGGGCTTCCATCGATGCTATGCTCGCTCAACTTGACCCGTATACAGTATATGTGCCTGAAGATGAGGTGGAAGATTTTTCTATAATGATAGGTGGGATTTATGGAGGAGTGGGTGCAATAATCTATAAGCCCGAAGGAGATAATGTTTATATTAATGAGCCATACGATGGTTCACCTTGTCTTAAATCTGGATTAGAGTCGGGCGATCAAATTCTCAAGATTAATGGAGAAGATGTAAAGCCTCTTGATTCTAAAGCCTGCTCGGAGAAAATGAAGGGACAGCCGGGTTCCGTAGTCGAATTTTTAGTAAAGAAGGTTAATACTTCCGATACATTGAAGGTTAAGGTGCGTCGTGAATTGATACATCTGCCTGATATAAAGTACGCTGGGATGATCGCACCTAAGACAGGTTATATACTTCAAACCGGTTTTACGGAAGGTGTGGCAGATACTATGCGGGTGAAAGTAAATCAACTTAAATCCCAAGGAATGGAAAAACTTATACTCGATCTTCGTGGAAATGGAGGAGGTCTTCTTAAGGAAGCCGTAGAGATAGTGTCGATTTTCGTGCCGGAGAACTCACTTGTAGTTACTTCGCGAGATAGAGACGGAAAAGATGTGGAAGTCTATAGAACGCAGAAGGCTCCATTGGCTGAAAAAATGAAGCTGGTCGTGCTAGTCGATGGTGGTTCAGCCTCTTCTTCGGAGATAGTGAGTGGGGCACTTCAAGACCTAGATCGCGCAACGATAATGGGTACACGAACTTTCGGTAAGGGACTTGTGCAGAGTGTAAGACCGCTTCCTTTTGGGGGCCAATTAAAACTTACTGTGGCCAAGTACTACACTCCTTCCGGGCGTTGTGTTCAGGCTATAGATTATTCGCATCGTAATCCAGATGGCAGTGTGGGGCACATCCCTGATTCTTTAACCCATGAATTTAAAACCGTAAGTGGACGAATTGTTCGAGATGGTGGAGGTATAACTCCGGATGTGCAAATTGAATCTCCTAAATATGATGATATAGTTTATTCTTTGGTAATGAGCGGTTTGGTGGGCCAATACGCTCTTCACTATAAGACCACGCATCCTTCAATAGCCTCGCCAGATGAGTTTCAGTTCGATGAGTTTGACGATTTTGTATCTTATGTTCTAAAGTTTGTCTCAGAAGAGGCCGTGGAAAAAGTAAAAGCAGTAGAACACTCTCAGATAAAGCCGTTTATAGAAGAAGAGATAATAGTTCGCTATTATGGTCAGCACGAAGCTAATAAACAGAGAATTAAGTATGATACTCAACTTCAGCAGGCTCTAAAAGCAAAGACAGTACTATGACAACTCCGCTTAAACTCGTATTCGCTACAGGAAATAAAGGGAAACTGCGTGAAGCACGTGAAATCTTGGGGCCAGGATTCCAAGTGGAAAGTCCACAGCAAGAGGGTATCACTGGTGAGGCTGAGGAAACTGGCTCTACACTGGAGGAGAATAGCCTTTTGAAGGCTCAGTATGTGGCTTCCCGCCTGCCCCAAGATGCTATTTGCTTTGCGGATGACTCTGGACTTGAAGTGGATGCTTTAGGGGGTGCACCAGGAGTTTATACAGCCAGATATGCTGGGCCGCAGTGTGATTTCAACGCCAATATGGATAAACTTCTAAAGGAATTGGCCCAAAAAGAGGATGTGCCGCGCACCGCAAGGTTCGTGTGCGTTGTGACTTTAATCTATCACGGCGAAGTCCATCAATTTAAAGGCACCCTCGAAGGAACTATTGCATACGAGAAAATGGGAGATAAGGGATTTGGCTATGATCCAGTGTTTATCCCTAACGATTATCCTTCACTTACACTTGCCCAAATAGGGGAGGAATTAAAAAATACTATCTCGCATAGGTACAAGGCCTTATGTGCCATGCGTGAGAAGTTAGTTGCTGAATAACTCTCTTAGAACGCTTAAGGATTTGATATCGAGTCTGATGTCCAAATGATAGCTGAGATAATGTATTAAGATTTCAGCTATTTCGCTACGCTCTTTTCCTGTAATAGGGTAGAGCATAAACGAGGTGAAGCCAAGGTGCAGGAGTTTTTGAATGTCTTCGTAGTGCTTTTCTGCAAATGGGGCAATGCTTTCATCGTCTGCTTTAAATCCCAGAATTGAGGCATATTGAAGAAGGAACCATAGATGAAAAGAGGAAAAATCTTCTTGCATAGAATCAAGAGTGTGAATCATTTTTTTACACCACTCGTAAAGTCCCTCCTCATTACTACCATCCCTAAGACTTCTATAAAGCACTTCGCTTAAAAATAGCGTTATGGCGTTCTTGCGAAGGTCACTTCTCAGTGAAGAAAGCGGAGTTATAGCCTGAATTTCCTTAGCTCGCCATAACTGCGATTTAGGATTTTCCGTAATCTTGCAAGATAGAATATTAAGCGGAAGAAATGATGACATGTTCGCACTTTTCCCTATGCTGGTTATAAAACTTTTCCGCCCGAATTCACGGCTAAGTGTGTGTATAACGATAGAGGTATCGCCTACTTTAGTGTAGGCTATTAGTATCAATTCTATTTCACTTGTTCGCCCCATTTTTTACTTAGAGCCTAAAAGGAGAAGCACCATCCCCACCATAAGTACTATGATATTGATAGATTTACGCGCGATATTTTTCTCTTTGAAAAATAATGAACCGGCTATGAAGGTAACTAAAACAGAGCATCTTCTAAGAAGAGAAACGACAGAAAGCAGTGCTCCTTGCTGTTTTATTGCAAAGAAATAAAGCGCATCTGCTCCGGTGATAAGTACTGCTATTAGAACCAATGTCCAGTCCCAGTGTATTCTCATGCGCTCACCATCTTTTTTTCGGGCCAATTGATACACGCCAATACATACTCCTAGTAGCAGTGTGATATATAGATTACCCCAACTTTGCACGAATAGCGGCTCGAATCCAGTAATTATGTGCTTGTCGTACAATGCACTGACTACGCCACTAACTATAGATATGCACATTGCTGCCATACCTTTATTGCTTTTAAAGGTGATGCCTTCTTGATGGTTAGATCCTGTTAGCAGGCCAAGTGCCGCAAGAGCGGTTACTACGCCGGCCCATTGAAGTGCATTCAATCTTTCTCCGAAAAGAATAATGGAAAAAATTACCACAAGAAAAGGGCGTGTCGCTTTAAGTGTGCTTACTGTGGTGATAGGAAGTAATTTAAGTGCTATCATACCACTAATCCACGATGTCGTAACGATTATGGCTTTAATCAGTAAAAGCAGGTGGGAGTGCAACGTGCTATCGTACTTGAAAAGCCATGGGGATAATAGTATAGTAGACAAAGCCGTCGCAACGAACAGTATTTGAAGTATTTCATTTTTCTCTGTAGCTTTCTTTTTGGCGATATCATATAGACCTAAAAGCAGGGCAGAGCCTAGTGCTAAATATAACCACATTCTTTTCTCGTTTTAGAATGCAAATGTAGCCATTATTCTCGATTAATTAGTATTTTTGTCCGTTTGATTTTCTTTTACATATTGCAATACGTGGTCATGTGGGGGCGTAATCGTACAACTATATGTTCACTTGCGAAACTCGAGTAGCAACTGCATAGGTAGAAGGTAAAAATAGATACTGAAACATAACTAATTAAACAAAATATATGGTAAAAAAACGAATTTCACAGATTGTAGGTACGATGTTTCTCGCCGTTATGGCGATCACTTCATGTGCCGAAAAGAACGATTATGGCTATAAGCTAAAAGATGGAAGGATAGTGTACAATACTCCACCACGTCCATCCGACCAGATCTCCATGCTTGGATATGCCGCTGATCCTATTGAGAATGTACGAGTTGGATTTATTGGCCTAGGAATGAGGGGGCCTGGCGCAGTCGACAGGTTTACCTATTTGGAAGATGCTACGATAGTGGCACTTTGCGATCTGCTCGAAGAAAGGGTGAAGGTTGAGCAGAAGAAATTGGCCGATAAAGGGATAAATGAGGTAGACGGATACTGGGGAGAGCAAGCGTGGAAGCAGGTGTGCGAGAGAGGGGATATAGACCTTATTTATTTGGCCGTTCCGTGGCAATACCACACGCAGATGGCAGTATATGCTATGGAGCATGGAAAGCATGTGGCTGTGGAGGTCCCAGCCGCCACTAGTATCAAGGAGTGTTGGGAGCTGGTGAATACATCGGAGCGCACCCGTAGGCATTGCATGATGCTGGAGAACTGTGTATATGACGACTTCGAACTTACGACGCTAAATATGGCTCAGCACGGACTTTTCGGCGATATAGTACACGTAGAGGGTGCATATATACATAATTTGGATCCGTATTGGGATTTGTACCAGGGCGATTGGCGCATGAAATATAATAAAGAACATCATGGGGATGTTTACCCTACTCATGGGATTGGCCCTGTTGCTATGGTTTTAGGCCTGCATAGAGGCGATAAGATGGATTATCTTGTATCTATGGATACGGATTCTTTCCACGGGAAGGACTTGAGTGAAAAGCGTTATGGTGATCGTGAGTACGCTAATGGGGACCATACAGCTACATATATTCGCACTCATAATGGAAAGACAATAGAGATTCAGCACGATACCTATAATCCGCGACCATATAGTCGTATGTTTCAAGTGACTGGAACTAAGGGATTTGCTAATAAATACCCTGTGCAAGGTTTTGCTTTAGGAGAGGTAAAATTAGAAGGACAACCAGATTTTGAAGACCTTGACGCTGAGCAGTTTGTCTCCGATGAACTCCGCTTAAAGCTTATGGCTGAATATCAACACCCTATCACTAAGGATGTACTTGCATTGGCTAAGAAGGTCGGAGGCCATGGAGGAATGGATTTTATTATGGATTACCGCTTGGTATATTGTCTGCATAACGGACTACCTCTTGATCAAGACGTTTACGATGCAGCGGAGTGGAGTAGTCTTGTAGAACTCTCGGAAGTTTCTATTCTTCATGGAAGTGCTCCTGTGGATATGCCGGATTTTACGCGTGGCGAATGGAATATTCATAAGGGCGTTCACTTCGCACTTTGATAATGAGGAAGGTGACTTAGTTCACCTTCTTTTTTTGATCTAGTAGCACTTCTATTACCAGATTCCATGTAAGGTAGCCTATCCAGCTAAAAACCCATATAAAAATGGTATATCCAATTTTCTTCCAGACATTAAGATCCTTACGTGCAAAGACTTTTTTACACGCTATGAAAGAAAAAATCCATCCAAAAAGATAGAATATAATGAATAAGATGCCTATCATAAATTCCGTTTATTTTTTAAAAATTCCATACACTGCGGCGCCACTGCCGCTCATAGAGGCGTAAACTGCGCCACTAAGGTACATTTCTTTTTTTAGTTGTGCTATTCTCGGGTGCTCTGGGAATACGCTGTCTTCGAAATCGTTATGCAGTAATCTTTCCCACTGCTCGATATTCGAACCCTCTATTATATCACGTAAATGGGGGGTGTGTATATGGGGAACTATCTTACTATAAGCCAACGCAGTGTTAATATGTTCCCCTTCAGGGATTTCTACCTTTATGATGTATCCTTTTAGGTAGTCCTTTGCTGTTTCGAGCATGTCCCCTTTGCCTTCTCCCCAGCTTGGGCGGCATTTGATGAAAAATGAACAGTCGGAGCCTAGGCTTGAGGCCAATTCCTCCATTTCTTCTACACTTAACCCTAACTCGAACAGTCTATTTAGCGCTTTAATGGTAAATGCGCAATCTGATGATCCGCCACCTAGTCCTGCTCCTACTGGAATCTCTTTGTGCAGAATAAGATGTACATTTCCTATCCCGTATTTTTCTTGCATGAGCCTGAATGCTTTTACGCATAGGTCTTTTTCTACGGGCCAATTAATCCCGTCCAGTTCAGCATTAAATTCGTCGCTTTTCCGTACTTCTAATCTATCGCATAATCCGAAAACCGGGTAGAAAAGAGTTTGTATGTCGTGAAATCCGTCCTCGCGTTTTCGCATAACATTAAGTCCGAGGTTGATTTTTGCAGGCGGAAACATGACGATACTGCCTTCCTGTACTTTCGAGTATTCACATCCACAGTATAGTTGATTATAAAAACCTAACTCTTTAACTAGCTGATTCCTTCTTAGTTGTAATCCTCCTTTGCGCCAATTCATATCCCACCACTGAGGCTTGTTCCCTTCATTCAGTTGAGAAACGGCCAACTCTCCAGCACGGTTTATCTGTTCAAGGTCTTTCCACCTGGATGAGGCCAATGTCGTTGTGAGTACGGCGTATCCATGGTTTTGTGCATATTCTGCAGCTCTTTTTAGTCTATAATGGAAGCATTCTTGACATCTTGAGCCTTTTTCTGGAGTCCATTCCCGGCCTGTAGCTACTTTTTTATGCCAATCCTCATGCACATAGTCATCTTCCACGTAAGGCACATTAAGTCTTTTGCAATAATTAATTAATTCTTTTTTACGAGTCTCATATTCTTGATAGGGGAATATATTAGAGTTTGAAAAAAAGACAGTCAGATCGAGATTGTTTTTAATGCAGGCTTCCAAAATAGCTGAACTACATGGCGCACAGCAACAGTGAAGAAGAATTTTCCCTTCACATGGAGGAAAAAGTCTTATGTCCGGACCATTTCCAGGAAGATTAATTGGAAGCGAAAGCATATTTAACAAAAACCTCTCAAATATACGAAAAAAGTGGTCTAGGTGAGAAAATTATTTTGCTGTTTTAAGAATAATTGCTACTTTTGCAATCCCAAAGTAGAACTGCGGATGTGGTGAAATGGTAGACACGCTACTTTGAGGGGGTAGTGGGCGTTGGCCTGTATGAGTTCGAGTCTCATCATCCGCACTTAAAAGCTTGGAAGTCAATTGACTCTCAAGCTTTTTTAGTATACCCACTCCAGTAAATTAGAATTGTTCAGGGATCATGTGGTATAATACCAACCAGTTTTGGCAATTATACCTACCGTTATTAATGTTACAAAAAAAAAGAGTAACTCGTATGAGTTACTCTTTTGAGGGTGCGATGTGGGGCTCGAACCCACGACACCTAGAACCACAATCTAGTGCTCTACCAACTGAACTAATCGCACCATAACGCTTCCCGCATAGCGGAAAGGAGTGCAAATATACAAAGATTTTTTGATAATACAATAATATTCTATTAACTTTCTTACCCATCTAGGCTGATCAGTATTGCACTTCTATCTTGAATCTTCCAGCGAAAAGATTTTTTCTTCCGCAAAACTATAAAAGTTATGGTCTGTTATTACTATATGATCTAAAAAATTGATATCACATGTTTTACAAGTATTGTGTATACTTAGTGTCATATTTATGTCTGCTTCTGATGGCTCAGGATTGCCAGAAGGATGATTGTGAGCCATTATTAACGATATAGCGCCAGTCTCTATAGCTCGGCGAGCGATTTGACGCGGGGCGATAACCACTCTATCATCGCTTCCTATACCGAGCGACTGAATGTCGATGACTCTATGCCCCTTATCTAAAAGAATAATCCAGGCTTCTTCATGCTCTAATCCTTTAAGCATAGGGAGCAGTGCACGATAGGCATCTCCACAACAAGTTATAGCTTTTTCCTTAACAGTGTTAGTCTCTAAAATGAATCTTCGTCCCAGCTCCAATGCGGCCATAAGCGTGGCTGCTTTATCAGATTTTATACCAGGGAATTGACATAACTGTTCGATAGATAGTTGAGATATTTTCACTAATGAACCTCCACATCCACTAAGAAGAGTCTGGGCCATTTCCAGAACATTCATCTGTTTAGTTCCGCTGCGGAGTAGAATGGAAAGTAGTTCTCCATTAGAAATGGCGCCTGGGCCATAGGACAAAAGCCTCTCTCGAGGTCTTTCGCTAAGACTAAGTTCTTTAATTTTCATAGTTCAAAGTTTTTAATGACTTACAGATGCAAAACTATGAAAAATAAAGCGCTCCTCAAAGAGAAACGCTTTAAAAGATTATCTATCTGCAACGCTTAGTTTATATCCTGGTGAATAGACAAGCCGTCTAAGTCCATAATTGACAGCCCCATTCCATGTATCCTGCCTTTCGAATTTGAAGAATATCTGTAGCCCACTATATTGGAATTCGCTTAAATGTTCGAACCACTCATCGCCATATAGCGCAAAGGAATTTAGAAAATAATAGGCGGTGTCAAAGCCATGAAAAGCAAAACTATCAGGCTCACAGCCATATAATGCTCTAAAATCGCTAACGAAACGCTTTACATCATCCCTTGTGTAATCTATATGATATGTTACGCTAGAGTGTAGCCGAGCATCGCACATTTGATCCATTTCAGGTGATTTAGTCTTTGCCGGTCCATAGATAATGGTGTTCTTTTTTAAGTTATTCTGCAGATACACATTTCGTATTACATCATCCACGAAAATATCGTGTTCAGAAGCTGCAATCACTCTCGTAAGCGTATCTTTAAGGTGAGTATGTTCCCCGAACCACTCATTCATCTCCAATCCATTAGCTAGCGAATAGTCTACATCGATTCGTCTATCTTGTGGAATGCTTGAAAGATAATGAAGCGTAGTACTTTCTGTAGGAGTGGTCTTGTAGTTGCTTTCCCGAACCACTATTAGCGAATCGCTTCTACCATACATGTCTTCATTTAGCCAATCCACCACATCTTCTATCTGCCTTTGTGCTGGGGTTGCAGCTAAAATTACATTGTTCTCGTGAGCGAGACTCTCTGTACGCGTATCCAATGGTGATATGATATGCTTATTGTCAGGCAGGATCCTAAGTATCCTGCTTATATCATATCCACTGATCGGTCCTATGACTATATCGCTTTCACAGATTGCCCTTCTATTTAATGCCAATTCTTCCTCTTTCTCTGTGTCGATGGCATTAATCTCGATATTCATTCCTTTATCTGCCAAGTATTTGGCTGCGAGTAGTGTTCCGAAATAAAAGTTAAGATAATTTTTATTGGCAGTGGTGTCTACATTGAAAGGAAGCAGTAAGGCAAGCGAAGCGCTTTTTCCATTGACTTCAATCAGTCGTTCCTTGCTCTCGAGAGCAAGAGAGTCTGTATAAGTGTCGATGCTGTGGCGTTTCACCAAAACACTATCTACAATGTCAACTTTGTTACCATGCGCAGACTCTCCATTGGATAATGTGTTTCCTATTTCAGTATATATAGGGATAAGTAAAACATCCCCAGCCTTTATGGGCTTTGTACTTAGGTGGAGTTTAGGATTAGCCTCGATGATAGCATCAGTTGTTACTCCATAGGCTTTTCCTATAGAGTAAAGAGTCTGTTTTTCGACTACTACATGTGTGTGGAACTGCTTATCTCCTATACGCACTTTATCTGTGGATACTTTGACGTCCACAATCGGGTAAGACTCTTGCCCCTGTGCACACCATGCAGAAGCGACGACTAAAAGTAATATGCTTAGAACCTTTTTCAAAGGAGTTTATTTTTTTGATTTGTTCGCTGCGTACTCGGCATTCAATCCTTCTATGATCTCAGCTGTGATATTAAGGCCTTCGCTTCCAATGACAACCGGTTGAGGAAGAAGTCCGCCTTGAGTGGAGAGGATTAGAGAGTAGTTATGAGTGGTGTTGTATTTTTTCACATATTCCATAATGGAATTGGCGATATTGTTCAATATCACTTGCTGTTCTTCGGCCAATTCACCTTGCTTCTGCTGTCCGTATTGCTGGAATTCTGCTACTCTTTTCTGAAGGTCATTATACTTTACTTCAGCTACACTTCTAGTGATAAGCCCTTTGTTTAGTTTATCAGCTAGGTCTCTATCTTCGTTTTCTATTTTTGTGCGACGACGCGTCACATCATCATCTATCCCTTTAGCCTTTTTTTCGAATCCTTGTTGAAGGTCTATGGCCATCTGATATCCAGCGATAACCTCGTCCAAATTAAAAAATGCAATTCCTTCAGAATTATCTATTTGCTCTGTGTTTTCTGCAGATGTGTTCCCTTCATTTTTCTCAGGGATGAAACTAAGTACGAGCGCTGCTACAGCTACTAGAAGTGAGCATATGCTCAAGATGAGAGTTGTTTTTTTCATTGTTCTATGTTATTCTATTTATTTACATGAGTTTGAGCTAAATACATCTTGACCGTTTTTTCTAGTCCCATATAGAGAGCATCACATATAAGTGCGTGACCTATTGATACTTCATCTATATAAGGGATTTCCTTTAGCAGATATCCTAGATTATCCAGATTAAGGTCGTGTCCGGCATTTACCCCTAGTCCGGCTTCTTTTGCTGCATGTGCAGTAGCTTTATAGGCCAATACTGCAGCCTGTGGATTGACTGGGAATTCTTCGGCATAATGAGCTGTATACAATTCTATTCTATCTGCTCCGCACCTGGCAGCACCATAAGCCATCTCCGGGATAGGATCTACGAATATAGATACCCTAATTCCTTTGCTGTGAAATAGATTACACATTTCTTGGAGGAATCCTGCATTCCTTATAGTGTCCCAACCACTATTTGAGGTTATGGCATCGTGTCCGTCTGGGACAAGTGTAACCTGGTCTGGAACTACTTCCATAACTAAATCTCTAAATGCCGGTTCTGGATTCCCCTCTATGTTGAATTCTGTGTGTACTATTTTTTTTAGCTTTCGCACATCGCTATATAATATGTGTCGCCCATCGGGTCTAGGATGTACAGTAATACCTTCAGCGCCGTAGTTTTCGATATCTGCGGCCGCTTTCTCGACATCAGGCATGTTGCCCCCACGTGCATTGCGCAGTGTGGCGATCTTGTTTATATTAACACTCAATATAGTCATCGAAGTGCAAAAATAGAAAATATATTGCTAAATTTGAGGCTATATATGAAAATTGCATACCTGATAAAGAAAAAAAGTTTATTTGCCAATGCGCATGTGCTTGCACTTTTGAATGCGTTGGAGGCAGATGGCGTAAAGATATATGATATAAATGAAGGTTTGCAGGTTGGAACTGATATGCTGTTAAGCTTTGGCGGAGATGGTACATTCCTATCTGCAGCAAGCCTTGTATGCCGGCAAGGGATTCCTATACTAGGGGTGAATTTGGGACGCTTGGGCTTTCTTTCCGAGTGTGATATTTCGCAGGTAGGGAAGCATTTAAAGGATGGCTCATACCATATTGTCGAGCGAAGTATGTTGGAGGTACATATCCCTGTAGCGCATATGCCTGAGGATTTTTTTCCATATGCACTTAATGAAATGGCCATTCGACGGCTTGGAACTGGGACCATTGGCATAGATGTCAGTATAGATTCTGAGCAGTTGCCTACGTATTGGGCAGATGGCTTGCTCGTTTCGACTAGTAGCGGCAGCACAGCATATTCGTTAAGTGTGGGTGGTCCAATATGTAGCCCGGAGTTGGACGCTTTTATATTGGCCCCGATCGCTCCTCATAACCTTAATTTAAGGCCACTATTGTTACCTCAGGGTTCTGAAATAGAGTTAAGGGCTGAGGATAGAAAGTGCGTAGGTGTGGCCTTATCTTTGGATAACAGAGACTACACCATATCAAGCGGGGCCTCTGTGGTGGTTACAGCAGCTCCATTTAAGTTAAGAAAAGTGGTTTTAGGAAAGTCTAATTTTATAAATGCCTTAAGGACGAAGCTTCTATGGGGCGAAGATGTAAGAAATGTCTGAATTAATTATACCTCAGCATATTTCCATCATAATGGATGGAAACGGGCGATGGGCGCGCTCACGCGGATTGGCCCGCTCACAGGGACACATTGAAGGCGTCGAAAGAGTAAGAGATATTACGGAAAAGTGCGTGGAATTAGGAGTTAGGTATTTATCGCTTTACACTTTTTCGGAAGAGAATTGGACAAGACCACAAGATGAGATATCCGCTCTTATGGGATTGCTGTCCAAGGCTATAAAGAACGAATATACCACCTTGATGAAAAACGGGGTGCGTTTTCGTGCACTTGGAAATCGGGCACGTCTCTCACCTGCTTTGCAGATGGCACTAGGCCAATTGGAAAAATCTACGCTAAAGAATGATAAACTGGACTTGTGCGTTATGCTAAGTTACAGTGGCAGATGGGATATCCTTCAAGCGGTGCGCCATTTAGTGGAAAGTGGATGCCCAGCAACGGAAATCGATTATGATAGTATAAGCGATGCATTAGTGACAAAGGGAATTCCAGATCCAGATCTTGTTATCCGCACGTCTGGGGAGAAAAGAATTAGCAATTATATGCTTTGGCAGACTGCTTATTCCGAATTTGTATTTACGGATACTCTTTGGCCTGATTTTAGAAAAGAAAATCTGGTATCTGCGCTTGAAGAATATTCGAAGCGTGACCGTCGCTTCGGAAAAGTGAAATGATGTTTTATGAGGCGAAACGATATTAATAGAACTATTATCGTAAGAAAAATTGAATCAGGTTCTAAATAAATAACGTATATTTGTGAGATTTAAGACTCGAGGAATGAAGTTTTTGCGTTTTATCTTAGTTTTTTCATTGTTGATGGCTTGTGCATCGGTATACGCACAGGTGGAAGTGGATTATAATCGGCCCAGACAATATTATATCGGAGGCGTTACGGTAGAAGGTAACACCTATTTTGATTCGTCACAGATAGTTGCTCAATCGGGCCTTTTTAGAGGAAGAAAACTTACTATTCCTGGAGATGAGGTCGCTACAGCTATAAAACGCTTGCTGGCCAAGAGTTATTTTGAGGATGTAGCCGTCTATGCTGACAGTTTAAATGTCTCACGAGATTCGGTGTATCTACGCATTGCCATTAAAGAAAGGCCCAGGATGTCCGCGTGGGATTTTACTGGTATTAAATCTGGTGATAAGAAAGAACTTAACGAACGTATAGGCTTTAGAAGAGGTGGCGATTTTTCAGAGTATACCCGCACGACTGCTGAAGGCATAATAAAGCGTTATTATGCAGAAAAAGGTTTTCTGTTATGTAATGTCGATACCGAAGTTAAGCGTGATACTATGGTACGTAACGCCATAAGGGTCACTTTTAATGTGGATAAAGGCCCTAAAGTAAGGATAAAGGACATCAACTTCAATGGTGTCGATGATATCTCCGAGTATAAGCTGGCCAAGTCCATGAAGAAGACGAAGTCGAATAAGTTCTATAACTTCTTCAACAGTAAGAAATTTAATGAAAAAGAATACCCTGAGGACAAAAGAAATCTTATAAGCACGCTTAATGAGGCTGGTTATAGGGATGCTAGGATAGTGAAGGATAGTGTTTATCTTGTAGATATAGTAGGTAAGAACGGAAAAATAAAAAAGAAGATAAATATTGATCTATATCTGGACGAGGGAAAGAAATACTATTTTAGAGATATCAAGTGGACAGGAAACTCTGTTTATAGTTCCGATATGTTGAATTCCATTCTCGGGATCGAAAAGGGTGATGTCTATGACGTGGTTTCAATGCAGAAAAGGCTTTTCGGAGGCGGTAAGCAGGGGGACTATGACGTATCTAAACTTTATCGTGATAAGGGTTATCTTTTCTTCGAACTTAGCCCTGTGGAAACAAATATCCAGAATGATTCTGTCGATGTGGAACTTCGTATAAAGGAAGGAAAACAAGCCACGCTCAATAACATCATAATAAATGGTAACGATCTTACTAACGAGCGCGTGGTCCGTCGTCAGGTAGTGACTCGCCCGGGTTACCTTTTTAGTCAGTCCGACTTTGAGCGTTCTATAAGGGAGATAGCTTCTTTGGGCCAATTCGATGCTGAGGCTATTATGGATGCTACAAGTGGTTATGCCATAATCCCTAACCAAAGAGACAATACTGTGGATCTAGTATATAATGTAACGGAAAAGCCTTCCAGTCAGTTGGAGTTGAGTGGAGGTTGGGGCGGAAATACATTCGTGGCTACGGTCGGAGTAAGTTTTAATAATTTTTCTACCCGTCGTATGTTTGATAAGGATGCGTGGCGGCCTGTTCCTTTGGGAGATGCGCAGAATCTTGCATTCCGATTCCAAACCAATGGTACATACTACACAGCTCTAACGGCAAGTTTTACGGAGCCTTGGCTTTTCGGCAAGAAGCCGACGTCGCTTAATATGTCGGCTTATTATACTAGGCAGACCAATTCCTATCTGGCGCTCAATATTCTTAGCCACGATCGTCAGATGGAGGTGTTCGGATTGTCCGCATCATTAGGAAACAGACTTAAGTGGCCGGATAGTTATTTTGTTGCTTATAATGGACTTAATTGGCAGACTTATAAACTGACCAATTGGTATTCGGGGTATTTCATTTTTGATAATGGATATGCCAACAATATAAGTTATTCGTTTAACTTGATGCGTAATTCCACAGACCAGCAGATTTATCCGCGTACTGGTTCGGAATTCTCCTTCGGTCTTTCCTTGACACCGCCATTCTCTCTTTTTAGAAAATACGATTATGACTCAGACGGGAATAAGGTTAAGGTGAATTCGTGGAAGGATGTTAATTATGATAATTGGTCAGCACAGCAAAGGTATAGATGGATAGAATATCATAAGTGGAAATTGTCTGCGTCTCAATATATTAAAGTAATCGGAGATCTTGTGCTCATGACGCGCGCCCAGTTCGGCTACCTGGGATTCTATAATAGGAAGTGGGGGTATTCTCCTTTCGAGGGTTTCCTTTTAGGTGGTGATGGTATGTCAGGTTATAACACATATGGTTCGGAGGTTATCTCTTTGCGTGGTTATGAGAACTATTCGCTTACTCCGTATACGGCTACTGCCTATAAGTCAGATGGTGGCGCTTATGCTGGTAATGTGTATGATAAATTTACCCTTGAAATGCGTTATCCTGTGATAATGCAGCCTTCATCGACTATTTATTTGCTTGCTTTCCTCGAAGGAGGTAATTGCTGGTCTGATATTAGAGATTTTAATCCATTCCAGATATACCGCTCGGCTGGTGTCGGTGTTAGAGTGTTCTTGCCTATGGTCGGGTTGATAGGTGTAGACTGGGGTTATGGATTCGATGGCCATAGTAAGAATCTGGGTGGAAGTCAGTTCCATTTTGTGATAGGACAGCAATTCTAGAAACATGGAAAGTATTGTACTGAAGCTTGTTATTTTATAAGGATTACTTAATAGATAAATATAAATTACGAATATTATGAAAAAAATTTTTTTGATTGCCGCAACATCGCTGATATCACTTGCAGCCGTTGCACAGCCGAAATTTGCACATGTTAATTTCGCAGAGCTTGTTCAGCTTATGCCAGAGGCAGATGCTGCACGTGCTGCTCTTGATGCTTCGAATAAGGAAGTTCAGGAGACTTATTCAGCTATGGTTGAAGAATATCAAACTAAATATTCTACTTATCAGCAGAAAGCCTCTACTTGGACTCCTGCTATAAGGGAAAGTAAGGAGAAAGAACTTCAAGGTATCGTAACCCGTATCCAGGAGTTCGAGCAGAGCATACAGTCAGATCTTCAGCAGCAACAGCAGACTTTAATGGCTCCTATCCAGAAAAAAGCCACTGATACCATTAATGCCTTGGCTAAAGAAGGAGGCTATATTTATGTTTTTGATGTTAATACAGCTCTTTATATAGATGAAACACAGAGCGTAGATCTTACTCCGGCAGCCCGTAAGGCGCTGAATATACCAGAGGGTCGCACACTGGAATCGCTACAGCAGGAGTTGGCCGCTAAAGCCGCTTCTGAACAGCAGAACCAGCAATAATAACTTTTTCATTGTTTTAACTACGGAGATTCGTTTCGTGCCATTAATAGGTATCGACGAGTCTCCTTTTGGTTAGAAGAGATTCCTAAGAAACTTCTAATAACACTAATAACTAATCACATATGAAATCCCAAGAGATTATGTCAAGACTTCAGGCTAAGTATTCGCAAGAGAGCGAGTATCTTCAAGCCGTGGGCGAAGTTCTTGATTCTGTGGAAGAGATTTATAATGCTCATCCAGAATTTGAGAAAGCAAGGATAATAGAACGCCTGGTAGAACCAGACAGAGTGTTTACTTTTAAAGTCGTCTGGGTAGATGATAGGGGAATGGTACAGATAAACACAGGTTATAGAGTACAGTTTAATAGTGCAATCGGTCCTTATAAGGGAGGTTTGCGTTTTCATAGAACTGTTAATCTTTCTATGCTTAAATTCTTGGGCTTCGAGCAGATATTTAAAAATGCGTTAACCACGCTGCCAATGGGCGGAGCGAAGGGAGGGTCGGATTTTGATCCTTCGGGAAAAAGCGATGCAGAGATAATGCGTTTTTGTCAATCGTTTATGCTGGAATTATGGCGCTGCATCGGACCCGATCAAGATATCCCGGCAGGAGATGTGGGCGTAGGTGGCAGGGAAATAGGATATTTGTTTGGAATGTATACGAAATTGGCCCGTAGATATAATACGGGCGTGGTAACGGGTAAAGGTCTTAATTGGGGTGGGTCTATTCTTCGTCCGGAGGCTACTGGTTATGGGGCTTTGTATTTTATTCAGAATATGCTCGCTCGTGAAGGAAAAAGTATTAAGGGTAAGAGGATTGCTGTTTCTGGTTTTGGAAATGTGGCATGGGGAGCATGTAAGAAAGCTACTGAATTGGGCGCAAAGGTGGTCTGCATTTCAGGTCCTGACGGAGTGTGCAGGATTCCTAACGGTATCACCTCTCAAATGATTGAGTATATGAAAGAAATGCGTGCTTCAAATCGTAATCGCGTGCAGGATATGTCAGACAAGTTCCCTTCTTTATGTGAGTTTATTGCTGGGGAAAAGTCCTGGAGTGTTGAATGCGATGTGGCTCTTCCTTGTGCTTTTCAGAACGAACTTTCTCTGGAAGATGCAAAAACACTCTATAAGAACGGATGCTGGTGCTGTTGTGAAGTGAGCAATATGGGCTGCCAGAGCGATGCTGTTCATTTTCTAAAGACACATATGCTTTTTGCTCCTGGAAAGGCTGTGAATGCAGGAGGAGTGGCTACTTCTGGCCTTGAGATGACTCAGAATGCCACACATCTAAGTTGGAGCGCGGAGGAGGTGGATTTTAAACTTCACTCTATAATGCGTTCTATTCATGATGCATGTGTGGAGTATGGCATAGATAAGTCTGGGAAAGTAGATTACGTGAAAGGAGCGAATGTGGCTGGCTTTATGAAGGTTGCTACCGCTATGCTTGAGCAAGGGGTGGTTTAGGAAAATTCACATATATTCATTAAATTTGCGCCGTTTTTCGCCGAGGAAAGCGGCGCGATTCGTAATTAAGCTATAAATAATATAATGGAATCAAAAAAACCTAATTACAAGAAGTTGATTGGACTTCCTCTCGTGCTTTTTGTAACCTTATTTCTCTTTTTCGTGCCGACTTCATTTTTCGGAATCGACGCATTAACATTAACCCAGCAGAGAACTATAGCGATTTTCGCTTTTGCTGCCCTTATGTGGATTTTGGAGATAGTCCCGGCATGGGCTACATCCATAATTACTATGGTCCTGTTGATTTTCACTATTTCGACTGGGTCATTCAGTTTTCTGCTTCATAAGTTACCTGAAGGTGGATTTGCCGAGGGCGCTGTGGTAGGTTATAAAGATTTGATGGCTTCATTTGCCAGTCCGACCATCATGCTTTTTATGGGTGGATTCGTGCTCGCTATTGCAGCTACTAAGGTCGGCTTGGATGTGGTACTGGCTCGCGTGCTGTTGGCGCCGTTTGGAACTAATCCTAAAATGGTTCTTTTAGGAATATTGCTTGTCGTAGCGTTCTTTTCTATGTTTATGAGCAATACCGCTACTGCTGCCATGATGCTTGCTTTTCTTGCTCCTGTCCTAAAGAGCCTTCCTGCCGACGGAAAAGGTAGGGTAGGTTTGGCATTGGCCATTCCTATAGGGGCCAATATCGGTGGCATAGGAACTCCGATTGGCACACCGCCTAATGTTATCGCGCTTGGTTATCTTAAAGAGCAGCTCGGTATTGATGTGGCTTTTGGTGACTGGTGCATTAGGATGGTCCCATTCGTTTTGGTGATGATTCTTATTTCGTGGGGTATATTGCTTATGTTCTTCCCATTCAAGGCTAAGAAGATAGAACTTAAAATAGAGGCTAATAAGAAAAAGGATGCGAAGTTCTGGATAGTTGCAGCTACATTTATCGCTACTATCGTGCTGTGGCTGATACCGGAGAAGTTAACTAATCTTAATTCTTATGAAGTGGCTCTTATCCCATTCGCCGTGTTTGTGGCGACGGGTGTTTTCGAGAAGAAGGATTTTGAGGAGATAAACTGGGATGTGCTATGGATGGTAGCTGGAGGTCTTGCTCTTGGTACGGCACTGATGAAGACAGGCCTGGCATCTACCCTTGTAAATGCTATTCCATTCGGCCTAATGCCTGCAATGGCAGTTCTAGTTGTATCTGGCTTGGTAGGCTATGTCATTTCTAACTTCTTGTCTCATACATCTGCAGCTAATCTTTTGCTACCTATCCTCACGGCTATTGCAGTGGGCGCAGTAGGAACATCTATGGGCGATCAACTCGAGTTATTGGGTGGCGTGCAGGCGCTTCTTATAGGATTGGCAATCTCTACATCTGTGGCTATGATATTGCCTATCAGTACACCTCCTAATGCTATCGCAAGTTCTACCGGTTTGATAGAAACTAAAGATATGGCTAAGGTAGGTATCCTTATAGGAATAGTCGGTCTCGCTCTTGGTTATGGAGTATTGATATTTGTCGGATTCTAAAATGAATATAAAAAACATATTGTTAGTGGGAGTGACGATGCTTGGCAGCTTCGTCACTTTCGCACAAAGTAAGCCCGAGGTGAAGTTCTATGGTTTTGTGAGAACTTTTTCTACAATAGATAGCCGTCTTAGTAAGTCGGGGACAGGCGAATTGTATTACTATGTCCCTATGGATCATAATTATAACTCTAAGGGCGTAGATCTAAATGATGTGCAGACAGCCAAAAGTGCTTCTCTTACATCCAGACTGGGAGTTAATTCATCGTGGTCGTCAGGGTCTTTAAAGGTTAACGGAAAAATAGAGGCCGATTTTTATAGTGGGCTTAGTGGGGTCACCGGTACAGCTGTAATGCGCCTAAGGCAGGCTTATTTTGATATACTTACTTCTGGCTCCGATTTTAGGCTCGGGCAGGCTTGGCATCCTATGGCTGCCGACATGCCGGATGTGCTTGCATTAGAAGTCGGAGTCCCTTTCGGTCCTTTTAGCCGCACTCCGCAGTTTACCATGAATACAGCATGGGGAAAGCATATTGTTTCTACTATTTCTTTTCTTGCCCAGATGCAGTATACTTCCGCTGGTCCCGAAGGGGCTTCTGCCAATTATGCAAAGTACACTGGTGTTTGTGCCCCAGAACTTTATGTGGGGCTAACTTACAAGGGCGGTCCTTTCCTAGGAAGAGTCGGGTTTTCAGAGATGTCTATTCGTCCTCGTTATAAGGGAATGGTGGATGGAGTGGAGAGTTTTGTTTCAGATAAATTGTTTACTACGAGTGGGTTTTTGTATTTGCAGTATAAACAGAATATGTTTAGTGCTAAATTAAAATCTGTTCTTGCGCAAGGCGGAGAGCATCTTAATATGCTAGGAGGTTATGGTATTAGACATAAATTCACGGCGGAAGGGGAAGATGGACATTATGAATACACTCCTACATTGACTTCTTCTTCATGGCTTTCACTTTCTTATGGTAAAACATATAAGGTAGGATTGTTTTTAGGTTATGCGCGTAATTTTGGAACGACTCAGAATTTGCAAGAGATAGAGACTGGATGTGGATGGGTAGACTCAAAACAGAATTTCCTGGCGAAGAATACATATTCTAATTTGAATGCCACTTATAGGATTTCTCCATCATTTAGTTGGGTGATAGGGCCTGTTACTTTAGCCTTTGAGTATTCATATAGTGCTGCCCAGTACGGAGAGTATGGTAAGTTTACCGCTAATGATGGTACCACTTATTCGCAGTGTGTAGGGCTTAAAGGCTTAGCCGAGAATGGACTACACTGGGTAGGGAATCATCGCTTTCAGCTCATGAGTAAGTTTTCTTTTTAAGGATTACTTACTTTTAGGTATTATTATGTTGAAGAAAATAATATACCTTTGAGCCAAGTATGAATATAGGTGATTTAAAAGTTGGACAGAATGCCGAAGTGATTTCTGTCGGTGGACAAGGTAATTTAAGACAGCACTTTTTGGGGATGGGAATAATCCCGGGTGCTGTTATCGTTCTTCATAGCAAGGCTCCTATGGGGGATCCGTTAGAGATCATAGTACAGGGCTATTCGCTTACGCTTCGTCTTAATGAAGCTCGACAAATAGAAGTAAAAGTGGTCGAGCCATCGAAGAATGACTCCTCTAAGCCATCCCCTGATATAGCGTATAATCTTTCGGTGCATGGTGATAATTCCCATCCTGGTTTTGGTGAAGAAGGGAAATATCATTCGCCAGATCATGCTAATCCCTTGCCGAAGGACGAATTGCTTACATTCGCGTTGGTCGGCCAGCAAAACAGTGGAAAGACTACTCTGTTTAATCAACTGACAGGGTCTAATCAGCATGTCGGAAACTTCCCTGGAGTAACAGTTGATAGGAAAGATGGACAGATCCGTAATCACCCGAATACTGTAGTGACCGATTTGCCTGGAATATATTCATTGTCCACTTATACTCAAGAAGAGATAGTATCTAGAGAATTCATCTTAAATCAAAAGCCTAAGGCTATAATTAATATAGTAGATGCTAGCAACATAGAAAGGCATCTGTATTTAACTATGCAACTCATGGAGTTGGATATACCTATGGTGTTGGCCCTTAATATGATGGATGAGTTGCGTGGTAATGGAGGAAGTGTTCGAGTAAATGTCATGGAGAGGGAATTGGGCCTTCCAGTAGTGCCAATCAGTGCAGCAAAGGGAGAAGGTGTCGATGAACTCGTGGCACATGCTATTCATATCGCTACATATCAAGAAAAACCTGCAAGACAGGATTTTTGTCCAGCTGATGAACATGGTGGTGCTGTGCATCGTTGTCTTCATGGTATAATGCACTTAATTGAAGATCATGCTTCTAGGTCTGGTATCCCTATAAGATTTGCCGCTTCACGACTAGTTGAAGGCGATAAGGAGGTGTTAGATGCGCTCTGTCTTAGTGATGAGGAAAAGCACATTCTCGGGGAGATTATTTCTCAAATGGAAAAGGAGCGTGGCTTAGATCGCTATGCCGCTATGGCCGACATGCGCTATTCTTTTATTAATCGGCTATGTTCGCAGAGTGTCGTGAAGCCTCAGATGAGTAAGGAGCGTGTACGCTCTAATAAGATAGATAAGGTTCTTACTGGAAGGTATACTGCTGTGCCAGCGTTCGTTTTGATATTGGCGTTGATTTTTTATTTGACTTTCGATGTCATAGGGACTCCACTTCAGAATCTGCTTGGGAATGGAATAGATGCTTTGGGAGCTGCAGTAAATAAAGCCTTTTTATCGTGGAATGTAAGTGAACCGGTGCGTTCGCTTGTGGTTGATGCCATATTCGGGGGCGTGGGCAGTGTGCTCAGTTTTGTCCCTATCATCATAGTGCTATTTTTCTTTCTTTCCATGCTCGAGGATAGTGGGTATATGGCCAGGATTGCTTTTGTGTGTGATGCTTTTCTACGCAAAATCGGACTTTCTGGGCGTAGTATAGTGCCAATGCTTATCTCTTTCGGGTGTTCCGTGCCAGGGGTTATGGCTTCTCGAACTTTGCCAAGTGCTAGAGATCGTAAGATGACCATTTTACTCATTCCGTTCATGAGTTGCTCAGCGAAGATAGCTATATACGGATTTTTTGCCGCTGCTTTTTTTCCTAAACATGCCGGATTGGCTATGGTTTCTATGTACTTGTTAGGAATTTTATTGGGTATATTGGTGGCGCTTGTCCGAAAGTCTTTTTCAAAAGGGTCTTCGGCTGCTCCTTTTGTAATGGAAATGCCGACTTATCGTTTGCCACAGGCTAAAAATGTGGGGCATCTGCTATGGGATAAGACTAAGGATTTCGTGCAGAGAGCTTTTTCTGTGATTTTCCTGGCTACGATAGTCATTTGGTTCCTGCAAAGCTTCGATTTTAGGCTGAATCTGGTAGAGGATTATTCCCATAGCATTCTAGCTAGAGTATCAGGCCTGATAGCTCCGGTGTTCGCTCCTATGGGGTTAGGGGATTGGAGAGTGGTTACATCGCTAGTGGCTGGTTTTCTAGCAAAGGAGAGTGTGGTTTCGACTATGGAAATTTTGGGCGTGTCAGGTGTGTTGACCATGGCCTCTGCCGTGGCTATGATGGTATTCTGTTCCCTTTATACTCCATGCGTTGCGGCTATAGCCTCTATTCGTAGAGAACTTGGTGGAAAGTGGGCGGCCTTTGTAGTGCTGTTTCAGTGTGCCTTTGCTTGGGTAATAGCGTTTTTTGCATATTTGATATTCGTATGAATGTTCCGACTATAATAATAGTTGCGGTGGTGGCTGTTTGTGCTTTTTTCGCTTTATGGTTTACACATCGCTCGAAAAAGAAGCGCGGCTGCTGTGGTTGTCCTCTGTCTTCTTGTTGTGGTGTAAAGTCTAAGAAAGTATAACTTTCAAGAAGACATCGCGTACTATTCTCTTTAAGATTTCTTCGTTTCTGTGAGCAAAAAGGGGGTATTTGCAAATCAAATGTTCATTTTATGCTTGTTGGTGAGTAAAAGTGGCTGTTTTGCTCACGGATGCCCAAAACAAGCGATGAAAAGTGATTTTGTAAAGAGATACTAATTCTGTATATTTGTAGAAGTAGTGTATTTGTAGAATGGTTGTACCATATATTTTGGTAAGCCATTGTTTTTGTGCTGTGGGTTTGAAGTGATTTCGATAGATAAGATGATCTAAGAATATTATTAAATTATGGAAAAGAAAGTTTATTATGTACCTTCGGTGGAGGTGATTTCCATCGAGTTTAGTGGAGTGTTCGCTGCAAGCGACATTACTATGAATGCTATGAGCATCGATTCTGCTGATTCTGTTGATTATGGTGAATTTTAATTTTTAGACTATGAAAAGTATTGTTAAAATTTCAGTTTCAGCGCTTCTTTGCGCGCTCGCATTGGGTTCTTGTTCGAAAGAAAAGGAAGAGGATCTTACCCCTTCATCTAAAAAGCAAAAGATTACATTCACTGCATGCCAATCGGATACCAAAACCATTTTTGGGGATAAAACAGATGGCAAATATCCGACGCTATGGACTGCTAATCAGCAGGTAGCCATTTCTTACAATCTCGGAGCTTTTCAAAATGTTGATGTACAGAATATATCGGAAGATAAAAAGACGGCCTCATTTACTGCCGAGATAGAACCCGATACCGCTGAAGGCGCTACGCACACTTTTTATGCGGTGAGCCCGGCGTATGCTACAAAATATGACAATGGGAAATTACATGTTTCTGTAGAGATGGTACAAGAACCTTTAAGCGATTCTTGCGATGAAAAATCTCAAGTACTTATTGCTAAATCTAAGACAAGTGATGCTTTACCATCAAATGTGGAATTAAGTTTTCATCATGCTCTTGCATATGGTAAATTGAATATGGTATTACCAGATGGTCAAAGTGTTAAAAGTATTGAAATGGTATCATCAGAGAAAATAGCAGGTTGGTTTGTATATAATGAGGAAACGGACTCTATAGAAGTGTTAGACAATGGGTTGTACGTAAGTCATCAATATTTGTATGTTTCAACCACTTTAAGTGAAGGTATTTATTTTTCATTATTCCCAATCGGAGATATGAAAGGAAAAACTTTAAAAATAACTATTGACACAAAAGAAGGTAAATCATACACGAAAACGATAGCTCCATTAGAGAGTGGAAAACTTGCTTTCAACGCTGGTCAAGTCAGTGAATTCACAGTGAACTTTACGAAATAAAATTTTTGAGAATAAAAGACGAGGGACTCATTTGACTGAGCCCCTCATTTTGTTTTGCTTTCTGCTTTTACTCCCGCAGGATCCCTATTTCAGGATTTTCTTTCGCATTTTTCTCTGTAGCCTGTTTTATAACCTTGTTCTCTTGCGAAATCTATACAGTTTTGATAATCGTAAATCATTTTCTGGTCCTCCGTGTATTTTTCTTTTTCGTCGGGTGTGAATTTAGCGATTTTCGCTGTTAAGAACAAATCAGTAGAATAATTTTCATAGAACTCAGCAGGTATTTCATAATTTTCTCGAAGAGCCATAGTTCGTCCCTCAGAATGCCATTTTCTCGGACAAAACGATGATAGAAGCAAAAATTAGTAAAGCCATCTCCTACATTGTTTAAGTTAGGATTATGTATCTAACACTATTTGCTCTATTTCTGCGAGCCTTTTTTCTTTAGTAATGTAAAAAATATTGCGTCAGATTTATCTTTAGTAACAAATTGCGTCAGATTAGTATGAGAATTTCGAGGATAACGACCAAAAAGATTTACCAAGATGATGCAGGTTATTTTTTTTGAAGGTTACTTAATTTCCGAGGGTGGATTACTTGTATATCTCCGTTATAGTTAGTAACTTTACAAAGTTTTCCACAACATGAGACTTGTCTTGTCACATAGTCGTCTTTATTATATTCTCTCAAAAGTATTTGGAGGGCAGCGAAGGCTCACTTTTCTTCTGGAAAGAGGCAGGGAATATTGTATCGAAGCTATACTAACTTGTGTTAGACTTTTTGGTGCCAATGTTATATCAATTGGCACTGGACAAAAGTGTGTTTTCAAGGATAATTGCAATTTTTCCACAACAAACAATACGATGAAAAAAACAATTCAAAATCAAAGGGGCGGGATATCCTACGCCGCTCCGGTTTGCGAAGTTATTGACCTCGTGAGCGAAACTGCAATTCTGCAGGCAAGTACTAATTCTTTTACCATTCAAAAGTGGGAAGAGGAGAATGACGAAGAAACTATAACATTCTAATCTGCCTGTATGATGAAAAAATTATCTCTATTTTTAGGGATGGCGGTAGCCGCATCTCTAAGTCTTACTTATTGTGCCAAGAACGAAATCGCTCCATCCGAACCTGTGAATAAGGACGGAGTTCCTTTCGAGATTTCTGCCTCACTTTCTACCAAGACTGTAAATGACGGGCTTGCGACCAAATGGGCTGAGGGAGACAAGATTAACCTTTTCCATGCTGTGGCTGGCAGCACCACTTATACTTCCGATAATGCCTTTACTCTTGATGCCAATCGCGAAGGTGTGTTTACCGGGACTCTTACCGGAACTCTAACTTCTGGGACCAATTACGACTGGTACGCGATTTATCCGTATGAGGAAGTATTAGAGACCCCTGCTAATAATGCAGAGACTAAGAAGTATATTTATGTCGGTGGGCGTTCTGATACTCCAGCCGTTCAAGATGGTAATAATAGCATGGCTCATCTTGTAGGTGATTATGCACCTCTCTGGGGGAAAGCTTTGGGCGTAGCATCAGATGTGATGCCATCTATGCAGATGCTGAACTTAGCTTCTGTAGTTGCCGTGAAGGTTAAAAATACCACATCAGAGCCGTTAACTGTCTCAAGCGTATCTTTAACATCTAAAGAAAGTCTTGTGGGCACATTCTATGTGGATATTACAGGAGAAAATGTGAAGTATGTTGATGGCACGTATACTTCATCTACCGCAACTCTTAAAGTAAACGGAGCTACTGCCCTCGCTAACGGTGAAGAAGCTATTTTCTACATCCCTATCAAGCCACACACTGAAGTAGCAGGCTCTAAACTCACCCTTTCTGTCAACAGCTACGAAAAGGAAAGCCCTGCCCTCACAAAGGATGTCACCTTCACCGCCGGCAAGATTAAGACACTGGTGTTTGAGTATGATAAAGTCGTAGTGGATTATGTGACTTTACCATGGGAAATTGACGGTACGGGCGGTTCTAATACTTGGAAAAACACTATTGGACTTTCACAAAGCGGATTGGGAAGTGATTATGCATTAAGTAATTCACCATATTTAACGAAATTTGATACAACTAATGATTATGTTCAAGTCAAATATGATTCTCCTGCTAAACAAATTAGATTTACAGTTAAGAAGCTAGGAGGGGAAGGTGAGTCTTCTTTCAGTTTGAAGGGTTCAGTTGATGGCAGTAACTTTGCTGAAATCGAAACATTTAAGGTTACTGGAACGCAGAATGCTGTTTTGACATTTGTATCAAACAATCCTATAGACGATACTTATCGTTATTTGCGTTTAGTATTTACAAAAAAGTCTAATGTTGGACTCGGTTCAGTTTCTATATTAGCAAATTCAACTGATCCAGTTATCAATGCGGATAATATCGCCGGTATTTCTGCTCTTGGTGAGGGTGCTGGCGCATTGGCATACACGATAGATAATCCTGTGGAAGGGACGACGATTTCAGCTGCTTGCGATGGTACTATAGTAACAGATGTTCTTGATAATGGGGATGGGAAAACATTTCTTTATGAAGTATCTAAGAACACTGGCGATGCTCGCGAAGGGTGGATTAAACTCACCTATGGTGACGTTGAAAAAACCGTTAAGGTATCACAGAACGCTCCTATTTTTAAAGTTTCTAAGACAGAAGTAGAACTTGAAGCCGAAAATAGTTCACAAAGAACGATTACCATAACCAGTGACTTCGGATGGACTGCTACTACCTCAACAGGTGCTGACTTCTTGATCGACCCAGAAAATTATACTGAAGGGAAAGCTACTGATGGGAAGACCACTATGACAATAATGGCTGGCTCTGCTAATACTTCAGAAGAAGGGGCAAAAGCACTTGGAACTATCACCATCACTAATAAAGAAACGGGAGTAATTCTAACCGTAAATGTTTCACAAGCATCTTCATATCAACCACCATATATAACACTTTCGGCTAACGCCTTGACAGTTGCCGCAGATGCCGAGACTGCAGAATTTACAGTGGATGCCAATGTGGATTATACCATTCATACCGATGCTGAATGGATTTTAGATTATGATAAAACAAAACCTAAAGATGGGAATGTGGTTATTCTATTTGAAGCGAATACAGAATCAACCGCTCGTACAGCGGTCTTTGCTGTCACTTCGACAGATAACACCATTTCCAAAACATTTACCTTAACGCAAAGCGCTGCAGGAGTGGTCAAGGAACAACATACAGTTATATATACTGTAGCATCTGTTTCCTCTGTGACCACAAGCGGTACTGCTCCTGATGGTTCATCAGTTTCTTTTAAGAATACATATGGTACGAAAGACCAGATAACGAGTGATAAAAGTCAAACGTATACCATGTCTGGATTTGAAGGGAAGACCATAAAGAAGGTTGTCCTTTCGATGCATTCAAATGGTTCTAAAGGTGCAGGAAAGTTCTCTTTAGTAGCCGGTGATACCACACTTGCATCAATTGAAGCCGCTACAACTTTTAATAATTGGTATGATAATACTTCTTATGGTACTACTTATAGAGATGTAACAGTTAAACTAAAAAATGACAGTTATGTAATTGGAACCGATGAAAATGTTGTTTTAGTGATAACCGGAACTACAAATTCAATTTATTGTCAATCTGTTACTATTACTTACGAATAAGATTTTTTATAGTCGGAATCTTTGAAACGGCTGTATTTATGGGTTTCTGTTATATCAAATACAAATATGAATCCTAAAAAGCTATGTTTCACAAATTTATAGAATTGATAATTGAGAAGTAATAAGAAAGAGAGCTTGCGGGACGGCTAGTCGACCGCAAGCCACTTTCTCGTTACAAAAAAAATCTAATACCACGGCGGAGCAAGATGTCCGCCGAAATTTTGATACTATTGCTATTAATCAACCATTAAGTTTAATTAGAATACATACATCCTTAAAGCGCTAACATTTAATTTAGTGAAAAGATCATTTTTTACTGTGAATCAGTGCGAAGCCACATCGTCCTCACGTTTTTTCGCATGGCAGGTATAAATGCTTTTGTCTTAACGAACATTAGGTTAAAATAATCTAATGTTTCCGATGTTAAGCGAAGATATTTGAGAGAGCGAGTAATAGACATGGATATGGTGTGCAAACCCCATATTAATGCACGTCTGGTCTATCTGTATCCTTGAAAATGCACGTTTTTGTGAACTCATGACTGAAAAATGATTGTGTATCCTTGAAAAGGTTGGGTTTTATGAACTCATGGTAAAATGGCCGTTAATCCTTCATGACCTAGCATCTTTATTTTTGTCCGAGAAAACAGACTTTCCAAGGACAAAAACTTCAATTTGACTGTTTTGTCCTAAAAAAGGCCCTTTCCAAGGACAAAAAGCAAAAAACAACAACAGCGAGTCAAGAAGTTGCATCCTGAAAGACTGGCCGCCATCGGCTCTAGAGGATGATGTCATATTCTCTGCTTAGTGCGAACAGTGTTTCCAAAATGGGGAAATATATAGGACATTGTGATGGGCATACATAATGACGATGTGTATTTCTAAAATGGATTGAAAGAGATAACATTAAAACAAGACATTAGCATGAAAAAGAGTTTAAAAGAAAAATCTTTTTTAATTATAGATCTATATTCTGGGAGAGACGAGATAAAATGCGAACTCTTTAACTTAAAAATAAACGAGAACGATGGTAAGTATTATGGTTATTGCCCTCCTGGCTGTGGAATAAATATCAATAAATTAGGTGCATCGAAGACGGACAATCAAGTGAATGATGTGATGGTCATCTATACAAAAAGAATATCTCCTAAATCAATAGAAAGAAAAGTGATTGCTTTTAGTGAAAGTGCCACGATTTTTAGAAAGCCTCAAGATGGTCGTGCTCTTAATAGAACTACAATAATTAAGGGTAAGGAAGAAGTATGCCCTTATATGGTTGTTTCTAATTCTATTCATAATTTATTAACTTTCGATATTGAATTTCTTATAAACCCTTTGGAGTATGGTAATTTATATATGTTTCGTAAACAGCGTGTCTTTAAAGGAAAGTATAAAGAACTTGATGAGAAATTGATAAATTACCTTGAATTTTATTTGTCAGATAATTCTGCTCTAATATATCAGGATGATATTCATACTGAAGATGATGCTGAGGTTAATGCTCATGAAGAGAATTTATCTAGTAGACGATTATCTTTTATTACTAATCAAGGATGTCGTATGGTAAATAAAGATGGGAGACTCGCAAAAAAAGCCATTAAGGCGGCACAATTTAAATGTGAAGCTAATGAGGATCACAAGACTTTTATAACATCAATTGGTTATTATATGGAGGGTCATCATTTGATCCCATGTACATGTTCTAATGCACAAAAGTTCTTTGATGAAAGAGGAAAGAATATAGACTGCGAAGAAAATATAGTGTCATTATGCCCTACATGTCATCGTAAAATTCATTATGGAGCAACTCATGAAAAGGAAGCGATCATTAAACTATTGTATGATAAAAAGATATTTAACTTAAAGTCGTCGGGTCTTGACATTTCTTTAGAGGAACTAAAAGAATTATATGGGTGTTAAGAAACTTCACTTTTCCCTTTGTGAATTTTAGTAGTCATGTGATTTTCTGCTTTGAGTCTTTGACTAATAATCTTCGTCATTTCGCTCGCAGAAACAGGCTTTAAACTGCAGATTTTTCCTATTCTATCCGTAGAAAAGTCGTTTCAGAGGATAAACGCTATCATCTAAAAGCAGGAATCCACGAAAAACACCTGTTTTGTGGATACATTGAATACTAAACCACAAAGTCGTGGCTAACCAAAAAAGTTAAGGAAAAGAGGCCTTGCGGAACGGCCAGTCACTCATTATTTGTGAACATTCACAATATATTTCTAGACATAAAAGTATGATTGAGAATCGTCAAAAAGTAAATCCTTCCGAATTGAAAAGACACAACCCGAAATTCACCTATAGACGTGGCCCACATTTTACGCATTTCCAGAAGGGCTAAGGTTCAAAGGTGATCGCAAAATTTTTTCACCTTTACTTGCCACCCTCAACAGAACGACTTCTAAGTCACATCGACTTCAAAGGTGTTTTTCAGGTTCAAAAGAATTTTCGTTCTGTATTTAGTCAGGGGAAAAGAAATCTTTAACTGCAACCGGCGGAGAGCGGGATGTAGCGTTAGCGAAATCGGTAGCTCGTGAGCCGTGGGGATGTTATTGGGCAGAGCCCCATCAACTTTTAGAGCCCGTTCTAAGAGTGTACTTTCTAAAATATCAAAGATAAAGCCGCGACACTGGAGTTATTAAGTAGTGTCCAGTCCTCCAATTATATCAAGAATGTGAAGAAAGAAGTTCTCTAGATTGATGGAGGTGATGCAAAAAATTATCCCAGTACCACATCTAAAATCATCATCAAGGCAAATCCTGTAGCGAAGCCTATTGTGCCTATATTAGAGTGTTCTCCCTGCGAATATTCAGGAATCAGTTCCTCAACTACAACATAAAGCATGGCCCCAGCTGCAAATGACAACATATATGGCATGATGCCTATAATGGAAGTCGCCAGTAGTAATACTATTCCACCACCTATTGGTTCTACGATTCCACTCAAACTTCCTATACAGAAAGATTTCCATCGCGAGTTTCTTGCGGCCCGAAGTGGCATGGATATTATTGCACCTTCTGGAATGTTCTGAATGGCAATGCCTAACGAAAGCGCTAAAGCTCCAGCCATGTTGAAATCTGTCGTGAGCGCTCCGGCAAGCGCAACTCCGACTGCCATTCCTTCAGGAAAATTATGTATGGTAACAGCCAATGTCAGTTTAGCTGTCCGGGATAGGTGACTCTTAGGGCCCTCCTGATCTCCGTTAACGTGAATGTGTGGAGTTATATAATCGATTAGTAATAAAAATGCGAAACCAGCCAATAGGCCAATTGTAGGAGGTATTATTGCCGATTTGCCCGTCCCAAGATTAATGGCCGGAATTATCAGTGACCAAACGGAAGCTGCAACCATAACGCCAGAAGCGAACCCAAGTAATGCTTTTTGTAGCAATATTGGCATGTCGCGTTTCATGAAAAAAACGAAGGCTGATCCTAATGCGGTGCCAAGAAACGGAATAAGAAGTGTTGCTAGAATGGGGCTCATGTTCTTAATTATCTTCCTTCAAAGTTATAAGGTAAACTTAATTATATCAATCGCTATTTTTAGCGATTATTTTTTATGTTACTAAATTCGGGAACCATTTCAAAACAGCTTCTTAAAATGACAATAACATATCTAATTTCAATCGGCAATTCAAAAAGATCAAAGGCCGTTCCCCTAAAGATTTTCGTGGGCTCTATAGTAAAAACGTGTTAGTCTAAATTTTCAAAAAAAACCTCCATACTCTATCATGAATATGGAGGAAAGAATGTGAGTTAAAATTCTAATTAGTCGATCTTATCGAAACCTGTATAAGGGCGAAGTACTTCAGGGATGATTATTCCTTCTGGCGTCTGATTATCTTCCAAAAGTGCAGCTACCACACGAGGAAGTGCAAGAGAACTTCCATTAAGCGTATGAGCTAGCTGGGTTTTTCCTTCGCTATCGCGATATCTTAGATGTAGGCGATTTGCTTGATAAGTTTCGAAGTTACTTACTGACGATATTTCAAGCCATCTTCCCTGTGCGGCGCTCCATAACTCGAAATCGTAAGTAATAGCAGAGGTGAAAGACAAATCTCCACCACAAAGACGGAGTATCCTGTATTTAAGTCCTAACTTATTGACAAGCTTCTCTACATGTGCCACCATCTCGTCTAGTGCGGCGTAACTGTTTTCAGGTTTTTCCACGCGCACGATCTCCACCTTATCGAATTGATGCAAGCGATTAAGCCCACGTACATCTTTTCCATAAGATCCAGCCTCACGGCGGAAACAAGGAGTATAGGCTGTTAATTTTTGAGGTAACTCATTAGGCTGAAGAATAACATCTCTAAAAATATTAGTTACAGGAACTTCTGCTGTAGGAACCAGATAGAAATCGTCAAGATTGGCATGATACATCTGCCCCTCTTTGTCAGGAAGTTGACCTGTTCCGAAGCCAGATTCTTTATTCACAACAACAGGGGGTTCTACCTCCTTATATCCAGCCTCTGTGTTATAGTCTAAAAAGAAATTAATGAGAGCTCGCTGTAGTTTAGCACCTTTTCCTTTATAAACTGGGAATCCAGCACCAGTAATTTTGACTCCGAGATCAAAATCTATGATATCATATTTTTTTGCCAATTCCCAATGTGGCAAAGCCCCTTCTGGTAGTTTGACCTCTGGCCCGCCCATTTTGACTACTAGGTTATCATTTGAATCTTTCCCCTCAGGAACCAAATCGCAAGGCATATTAGGAAGTAACACTAAGTTGTCCTCCAATTCTTTAGATGCAAGGTCCATGCGTGCAAGCAAATCATTTGACTTTGCCTTAATGGCTGCTACTTCGTTTTTCACTTCCTCGGCTTCGTCTTTTAAACCCTGTTTCATAAGGGAGCCTATCTGTGCCGCTTTCTGTTTTTGAACGGAAAGCAAGGCATCACTTTCTGTCTGAAGTGATCGGCGCAAAGAATCAAGTTCAAGCACCTTATCCACTATGGGTTTAGCATCGAAATTCTTAACCTTTAGTTTTGCAATCACCCTCTGTGGGTCATCGCGTAGTGTTTTAAGTGTTAACATATCATTATTATTTACAATTCAAAAAAAGAAAAAGGACCCACACTCCTATCTCGAAGAGTGTGAGTCCTTCAATTTCAACTCCCCCGAGATTAGTTCTCAAAAGGAACGACCGACACGTATGATTTATTCTCTCTCTTACGAGTGAAAACTACCGTACCATCTACAAGTGCGTAAAGAGTATGATCTTTACCCATTCCTACATTTTTGTCTGGATTATGAACTGTACCTCTCTGGCGAACTATGATGTTACCAGCCTTTACAGTTTCACCACCGAATTTCTTGAGTCCAAGACGCTTGCTTTGTGACTCACGACCGTTCTTTGAACTTGATTGACCTTTCTTGTGTGCCATAATTCAATTTCGTTTTAATTAAGCGAGTACAATCTCAGCGATCTGAATCTTTGAGAGTTTCTGACGATGTCCGTTGCATTTATCGAATCCTTTGCGACGGATTTTCTTGAATACCAAAACTTTATTAGCTCTGGCGTCATCTGCGAGCACGGTAGCCTTAACGACTGCGCCCTTTACATAAGGAGCTCCTACTTCGACCTTTCCCTCGTTATCTACGAGAAGGACTTTATCGAACTCCACTGCAGCACCCTTTGCTTCCGGAAGACGGTTGCAAAAGATCTCATTGCCTGCTTCAACTTTAAACTGCTGACCAGCAATATCAACAATAGCGTACATAAAAAACTTTATTAAAAGTTTCGACCGCAAGCGGATCTCTTCTGGAGAACTCTTATGGAGCTTAACGGCCATAAAATCGGACCGCAAATATAGGAAAACTCTTTCAATATTCAAACAAAATCTGGATCCTCTAGTGAGATATCTGTCCACTACTTTACATCAATCCCTCTTTCTATGATTTCGAGGCACATGCGGCCATTATGATAGGGACACTTCCAAAAGCCGGCGATATCATCTATGATGTTAGGTTTTTAGAGCTTCTTTTTGTTATTTTTTGCTGATATTTTTTAACTTTGTGAGTTTTGTTAAAGGACAGGATCATACTTGGGGTAGATCCCGGAACTAATTTGCTTGGTTTCGGGATTATTCGTGTTACCGAAAAAGGAAAGCCGGAATTTGTCGATGCCGGAGTGTTGGATATGAGAAAAGAAAAAGACTCATATGCTAAGCTTGCATCGATAAGGGAGTTCGTTAGCGGCGTTTGCGATAACTATCATCCTGATTGTCTTGCGATAGAGTCTCCTTTTTTGGGGAAAAATGCCCAAGTCATTTTTAAACTGGGCCGAGCGCAAGGTGTGGCCCTGGCTGTGGCATACGAAAGGGGCTTGACGATAACGGAATATGCTCCACGAAAGGCTAAAATCGCTATTTGTGGGAATGGGGCGGCATCGAAAGAACAGGTAAGTTTGATGGTGCAGAAAACTCTTGGCATTAAACTTGAAGATTATCCGTTCGATTCTACGGATGCCTTGGCTATAGCACTTTGCCATTACTATGAGGAGGGAAATCCATTCTCTAGTGTTAAAAGTTCTTTATCATGGGAAAAATTCATGGCAGAACACCCGGAGAGAATAAAATAATGTGTATGAAAAGATTAAACCTTAAATTCTGTTTGACCTTATTCGGTCTTTTTCTTTGTGTGGGCATGTTCGCACAGTCCCGTTATAGTGTAAAGGCGGTAATAAAGGACAATTCCACAGAAGAAGCGCTTTCTTTTGTAACGGCTGTTGTGGCACAACCGGGTGCAGATAAGCCTACGGCCTATGCGCTTTCAGATGAGAATGGCGTACTCAGTATTTCGGAAATTAAACCAGGGAAGTATGTTATTAAGGCGGAATTGCTCGGATATAAAGTTTTCGAAAAGACATTCGAGGTAAAAGATAAAGATGTTGACCTAGGTGAATTAAAACTCATACCTGATGAGGAGCAGCTTGCAGCCGCGAAGGTGTCAGCTGTCGGTAATCCTATTCAGATGAAATCCGACACGATTTCTTTTACGGCATCATCGGTAAAGACGACGGAAAATGATGTACTTGAGGATTTGTTAAAAAAAATCCCTGGTATTGAAGTCTCTGAGGATGGAAGCATTACTCATAATGGAAGAAGTATTGATAAAATCACCATAGATGGCAAGACTTTCTTTTTGGATGATCCACAATTGGCATCGAAGAACCTGCCAGCTAAGATAGTGGACAAGGTCAAGGTTATAGAGAAGAAATCGGATCAGGCACAGTTCACCGGTATCGATGACGGGGAAGAAGAAACCATAATAGATCTATCTATTAAGCCTGGAATGATGAATGGTTCTTTCGGTAATGCTACAGCAGGTGGTGGACACGATGTGCCAAGTACAAATACGCAGGGAGACTATCGCTATCAAGGGCTTGCCTTTGCCGGTAAATTCACAGAAAAAACACAGTTGGCTTTTATTTTTAATGCCAATAATACCAATGACCGCGCTTTTCGTGATCTCTCCGGTGAGATGATGGGCAATATTCGAGGCGGTGGAATGGGCCGTGGCCAAGGAGGCTGGGGCCGTGGTAATGGTATCACTACCTCCTTTATGACAGGTCTTAATGTAGGAACCAATCTTTTTGATGATAGAATGAGCGTCAGTGGAGAATATGGGTATACTTCCACTGATAAGGATGTAAAGGAAGAGTCCACGAAGACTACTTACCTGGAAGATTCAAATTTGCTTTATAATTCTGAAGGTGTCAGCTCTTCTTATTCTGGTGGACATAGATTCGGAATGAGACTTGAACACAAATTTTCGGATAATACTTCCATTATTTTCCAGCCTCAGATAAATTTCGGAAAGGGAAATTTCTCTGAAAGCAGCACGGACTATACTAAAACCCATTATACTTCAGATGGTAGTACGAATGACACTAACTCCAGTGAAAAATCGAACTACGGAGATAATGAAAATCTTAGTACCCAAGGGTTTGCTCTATTGCGGCAGAGGCTTTGGATGCCTGGTCAAACCATGACCATCATGGGGAATTATAATATAAGCACGAATAATCTTAGTGGATTCAATAAATCTAGGACAACGGTCTTTGGGGATGGAAGTGGAGACGCTGACATAACCTTAGTGAACCAGAGTTATACGCAGGACCAGAATTCATATAGCCTGTGGGGAAATGCCACTTTTACACAGCCTCTTGGCGGTAACTTCTATATGGAGGCCAACTATTCGTATAGTTGGAATCGTTCCGAATCGGATAAGACCACTATCGATGTGGAGACAGGAGAGGTAGCGGCTAATTATTCTAACAGTATAGTTAATGAATACATTAATCAGGAGATAGGGTTAAATGCTCTTTATCAAGGGGAGGGATTTAGAGTTCAGGTGGGTATGTCCGCTAAGCCTACAAAGACTCATAATTATACGGCTTCTGCCGCCGATTATAAAGTCGATACTACTATGTATCGTATTAATTGGGCCCCTAATGCCATGATGCATTTCGATATTGGGGAAAACGGCAGTTTTAGGACATTTTATTTTGGACGTAGTGTTCAGCCAGGGACTTCTCAATTGATAACTGTTGCTGACAATTCTAATCCGTTATCGGTTTCTTTCGGTAATCCTAATCTTTCTCCTTATTTTAGTCATGGGCTTAGAGGGGATGTTAGATATAATAACAAGCAGAATTATGCTTCGGTAAATGCGCGCTGGGGTGCTACATATAATGACAATCCTATAGTTAATGCATCTTGGTATACAAATGGTATTGCTTACACTATGCCAGTTAATGGTAAGTCGAATTTCTCGGCTGATTTTAATATCTATATGAATCTTCCGATCAAGCGCTCGGGTTTTACTATCATGAATATGACTCGATTCTCATGGAGTAATTCATCTAACTATGTAGGGACTGACATCAATACCTCTGACTATCTTAAATCGGATGGTTCTCTTGATTACGACAATTTTTTTGGAGACTATGCCTTGATTAAGTCGAAATTGGTTGAAAATGGGACACAGTCATTCAATTTTACTGAAAGGCTTTCAGGTAAATATAGAAATGATGCACTTGAACTTGAATTATCTGGTCGTACCAGAATTAATTCCAGCAGGTATTCAGTAGGAGATATTAAGGACCATACGACTACTTTTAATAATCAGATTCGTACTACTGCTACATGGACATGGGATCTTGTGGGGTTGAGCGCTAAGGGAGAATTCAATTATAACTGGTATAATGGTTATTCTACTGCTCAGCCATCGGAGTATGTGTTGAACCTTGAACTACAAAAGTCACTTTTGAATAATAAGATGACACTTTCCGTAAAGGGATATGATATATTGGGGCAAGCTAAAAACCTTACTGTAACTGATACAGCTAACTATCATACAGAGTCTAAGAATAATACTTTAGGTAGGTACCTGATACTATCGTTGACTTATAGGTTTGGCAATTTCGGTGGTAATAGAGGTGGTATGCGTGGCCCAGGCGGTCCTGGTGGCCCTAGACCTTAGTTTGTATAAAATGTCTGCAGAAATACAAGATAAATACACTGATATACTTTCTGGGCATGGTATCCGGCCTACATCGGTTCGGATACTTGTTTTGAAAGCCATATCCAAGTATAGTAACACTTTTAGCTTAAATGATTTGGAAACAGAGCTTGAGAGTGTAGATAAATCAAGCATTTTCAGGACTTTGATTCTTTTTTCCGAGCATCATCTGGTTCACGAGACGGAGGATGGGAGTGGTTCTACAAAGTATTGTTATTGTCATAACGATCATGAATGCGGGGTGGAGGAATTGCATTGTCATTTTTATTGTGAGAAGTGTCACAAGACATATTGTTTTGAAGACATTCACATACCTATAGTTAATTATCCGCAAGGTTTCGAACTTCACGAGGTGGAGTATCTGCTTAAGGGGCTTTGTCCGCACTGCCGAAAGATTTCTAATTAATTATTGCAACCGAGTTGCACCTTCTTTAGAATAAATTCTCGTTTTGATACATATTTAAGTAAATGTACTCCTAGATTGCAGTAATGGCTATTTAGATTCTTTTTTACTTACAAACTTTTGTGCCTATTATTTTTTAGTAACTAAAAAAATAGGTTGTGTCAGATTAGTAAGAGATTCTTGAAGATAGATTTATTTTTGAAGAAGTTACTTAGTCCTGTATTGAAGAAATTTTTGATTGCGAAATAATTTTTTTTTACTTTTGTTGATATGCCATGTAATTCGAATTACACGCAAGGAAAAGTAAAATTAATTTTTATGGATAATAAAGTGAGGCTGTTATCACCATTATTGTTAGGTTGTATAATAATGGCGTGTTCTAAATAGAATGTTTCTTCTATAGAGACGAAATTAGACATGGATGTGTTGATTACTTATCTTCAATAGGCTATAAAAACGTTAAATTATCAGATTACCGCACTGAAATAGTTACTAATATGATAGATCATTATGGCCCTATTGCTATATGTTCTGCCCCTAAAAAGGATTGGTATAATTATGACCTTGCAAAAAGCCACGCATGGAATATAGATGGATATAGGGTTAATCAAACAATAGTTACTAATGAAGTTTATCGAAAAGGAAAGTTATATAGTTCTACTCAAATAAAAAAGGACCCAGTTGTGCTTGTGCATTGTGATTGGGGGTGGAGAGGAAGAGATAATGGATATTTTGTTTCAGGTGTTTTCGACTTATCAAATAGGGATGATATAATTTTTGATGGGCCAACATCCTCAGAAAATACTAATTACAATTTCTTTTTAAAAGTAATTGAATATGAAGTGCAAAAGTTTTAAGGCAGTATTCTATATACTTTGTTTGTTCTTTGTTACTGCTTGTTTTGATGATAATTGTGGTTATCCTGAAAAAATTATTTTTGATAGAGATGGGGGGAAAAAATATACAAAAGGAGATGCGTATGCTCTTTGTATTTATGAAGGTGAGGAATTAGTTGCCTGTGAAAATTATGATAAAAAGAACGTTTATGATTATAGCGTTTCATATGAGTGGCTAAGTGTGAAAATTATTTTTAATGCAAAGAAATATTCAAAAATGGAAATCACCGTTGCACCCAATGAGAGTGGAAAGAGACGAGAGTTGAGATTATCCTTTATGGTTTTTGATTCTGGGGCAGATATTAAAATAATTCAGAATAAATAGGTCGTCTGTTTAATTATTGCAACCGAGTTGCACCTTCTTTAGAATAAATTTGCAACTGTTTTAGAAGATAGAATGCCTAAATTGTTTTTTCGCTAAGAAACATCAAGAATAGGTTTCTTTTGGAAGTGTGCATTGGATGTACACGTCTGATGAGAAAAGAAATAAAGAAAATTGATGAAGTATAAAGGAAAAATGGTGGGCATATTTAAAGTAATTTATTATGGAGAAGGAGCAAAAAATTATGTTGGCACGTATCATCGCAGTAGTTCTGACGATGGTCGCCGTGTTTTTTTTACCAATTTCTAACCTGATTCGTTTATGGCTATGCGTAGCGGCTTATCTTATAGCCGGAGCTGATGTGGTGTATGATGCCTTAAAAAGTATTTTTCACGGGGAATTGCTTGATGAGCATTTTCTTATGGCAGCGGCTACGATAGGAGCTTTCGCTACTGGAGAATATCCTGAAGCCGTGGCTGTAATGCTTTTTTACCAAGTCGGAGAGTTGTTTTCTGATATTGCGGTAAGTAGAAGCCGCTCATCCATTTCATCCCTTATGGATATCCGCCCCGATTATGCCAATCTTGTAAAAGGGGAGGCGATAGAAAAAGTATCACCATCGGATGTGCCTGTCGGCAGTGAAATCATAGTAAAGCCGGGAGAAAAAATGCCTATTGATGGTGTAATAATTTCGGGTGAGTCTGCCATAGATACATCGGCACTAACTGGGGAGAGTCTTCCTCGCGAAGTCATAGCAGGAGATTCGGTATTAAGCGGCAGCCTTAATATGACAGGACTTTTGCATGTGCGCACTACGAATACTTTCGGCGAGTCGACAGTTTCGAAAATTCTGGAACTTGTTGAAAATGCCGATAACGGAAAGGCAAAAGCTGAAAAATTTATTACCAAGTTTGCAAGGATATATACTCCTGTCGTGGTGGGATCAGCAGTATTATTAGCCATATTGCCACCTCTTTTTATGGGAGGAATGTGGGCTGAATGGTTCCATAGGGCATTGATTTTCTTGGTTATTTCTTGTCCGTGTGCTCTTGTGATATCTATCCCGCTAACCTTTTTTGCCGGCATAGGCGGAGCTTCGAAAAAGGGAATACTGGTTAAAGGGGCCAATTATATAGAGGCATTGGCCAAGGTGAGGACTATGGTCTTTGACAAGACGGGAACTTTGACTAAAGGACAGTTTTCTGTTAGTGATATAGAACCTGCCCTAGGTTATACTAAAGAAGAATTGTTGCAAAAGGCTTCACTTGCAGAGAGCTTTTCTTCTCATCCGGTAGCCGTTTCACTTCGTCAGGCATGTGCTGAAGGCGTGGATACAAATAGGGTTAGTGATATTGTTGATTTTTCTGGCGAAGGAGTTTGTGCTAATGTGGATGGAGAGAATGTTTATGTGGGCAATGCGAAGTTGATGCATCGTGCCGGAGTAACTCCCGATGCTGTATCAAAAATAGGTACCATCGTTTATGTGGCTTGTGAAGGGAAGTATATGGGATGTATCGTAGTATCGGATACTATCAAGACTCAATCGAAGGAGGCTATAGCTCAATTAAAATCTCTTGGCGTTCGTAGAACCGTAATGCTTACTGGGGATAAAGATGAAGTTGCTAGTGAAGTGGCTTCAAACTTAAAATTAGACGAGTATCATGCAGCTTTGTTGCCAATAGATAAGGTTGAACGAGTAAAACAGATGAAAAACGATGATCCAGATGGTGTGCTAGCTTTTGCAGGTGATGGAATAAATGATGCTCCGGTGCTAAAATTGGCCGATATAGGATTTGCCATGGGAGGAGTCGGAAGTGATGCCGCTATCGAGGCTTCAGATATAGTTCTTATGGACGACAATCCTTTGAAAATAGCGTGTGCTATTAGGATTGCAAGAAAGACCATGCGGATAGTCAAGCAGAATATCGTATTCGCAATAGGTGTGAAGGTGCTTTTCTTAATGTTAGGTGCTTTGGGCGTGGCAAATATGTGGGAAGCGGTATTCGCTGATGTGGGAGTAACCGTCATTGCCATTTTGAATTCATTACGCGCAATGAAAGTGAAATAATTACGAGAATTCTTCGTATCTTTGAGGGATATGCAAAGAGAATTTTCAGTAGCAGGACATATTTTTAGGGTTATAATCCCCGGCGATAGTCCATTGTGGGACATGTTGGGGCAATATGACCCTTTTGTCGTAAAAGATACGGGCGATAGAGCGATTTTCGAATTGAATGTAGTGGACGAGGTGGAAGTTAGTGAAAAAACCCTTTTTTATGATCAGCCTACTGAGCCAGGAGAAACTAAAATAGTGATATATAAGAGTGGGGAAGATTGGCTTTTCGAGTCTTCTCCTACTTCTGATATGAAGGTGTCTATGCGTTTATGGATGAACGCGTCGTTTACCTTGTCAAGGCTTCAGATATTGGATGAGTCCCAGTCTCTATTCGCACTGAATAACGCTTTGATGCTGCAATACGCTTTTAGAACAGCCGAACTGGCTACATTAGAGATGCATGCCTCTGTCGTTGAGAATGGAGGAAAGGCTTATCTGTTTTTAGCGAAAAGTGGAACGGGGAAAAGCACCCATTCTCGGATGTGGCTAAAAAATATAACAGGGAGTCATCTGTTGAATGATGATAATCCTATTGTAAGAGTGCTTTCGGATGGAACTATTATGGCGTATGGCTCGCCCTGGAGTGGAAAGACACCATGTTATCATAATGAGGCTTATCCTGTAGGTGCAATGGTTGGGATAAAAAGAGCGCCTTATGACAAAATCACGCCTCTAAATACCATTAACTCTTATGCTATGGTATATTCATCGACTTCAGGGATAAAGTTTGATGATAAGATGGCTGATGATCTGCATTCTACGCTGTGTGAAGTAGTGAAAAAAGTACATTGTTTTACTCTTGAGTGCCTTCCTGACGCACAGGCGGCACTAGTATGTTATGAAGGGGTAAGAGGATGAGTCTGGTAGTTCCTAATAGAATTCTATTTGCCAATGTTTGTGATCTGCTTTCTCAAGGCAAGGCTATAGTCGTAGAGGTGAAAGGATGTAGTATGTTGCCTTTTATAGTGGGGGATAGAGATAGTGTGAAGTTAGTCCAAACATGGTGGGGAGTAGGTGATGCTGTGCTTTCCAAACTGCCAAATGGCAAATATGTACTTCACAGAGTAAAAAAAATAGAGGGGGAGAGCGTGTTGTTAAAGGGTGATGGAAATTTAACAGGAACTGAAAAATGTACAGTGTCCGATGTCAAAGGCAAGGTCGTGGAGGTGCTTAAAAATGGAAAGAGTCCAGTAGATGTATCTAAGCCGTTGTATCGAATTCGTGTAAAGATTTGGAATGCACAGCCATATCTAATAAGGCGGGTGGTATTGGCAATATACAGAAGGTTTATTTTATTGCAGGTGAAAACAAAGAAATATAAGAAGTGATATGAAGATAGCTGATGGTTTTAAATTAAGAGAGATTTGCGGGGAATATGTAGTTGTCCCTGAAGGTGCTAAACTGGTTAATTTCAATAAAATGCTTTCTCTTAACGGAACGGCTGCCTTTTTATGGAAGTCGGTTTGTGACAAAGAATTTGAACTTGATACACTTGCAGATCTCTTGGTGGGAGAGTATGAAGTAGATCGGCAGCTTGCGCTTTCGGATGCTCGTTCTCTTCTGGATAAATGGATCGAAATCGGAGTTGTGGTCGACTAAGAAGCAGTTTTGAAATGATCTGATGAAAGATTTTAGAGTTTGTCTTTATGGGCTCTTAAGGTTATTACGCCCTATCTTCCCAAAAGTCCTTGGATGTAGCCTTGTGTACCTTTTGGAGGCTGCATGTTCGTTGGCATTTGTATGGTATAGCAAGAGAGTAGTTGACATAGCCACTGGACTTTTAGATGCCTCTTTAACTAATAATGTCTTCATCATGATCGCTTTGATGGTGGCTCAGATTGGGTTTAGAGTTCTTTCTAAAAGAATAGAAGGGGAAGTGAGCGTAAAGGCTAAATTGGACATAAGAAAAAAAGCATTTGATAAGGCATTAAGCAGTAGTTGGAATGGAAGAGATAAATACCATAGTGCAGATGTAGTAAACAGATTGGAGGAGGATATTCGTGTAGTAAGTGAGTTCCTATGTGTAACGCTGCCTTCAGCGGCGATTACTATCATTCAACTTGTTGCCGCTGCTACGATGCTCTTCATCTTTTCAAGCAAATTAGCATGGGTAATAATATGGATAATGCCTGTCGCTGTGGTAGCGGCACGTCTGTATTTTAAGAAATTGAGGGCATTATCTTCTGACATAAGAACTTTGGATGGACGTATACAAGGGCACATCCAGGAGCATCTGCAAAGTCGTATTCTTATTAAGACGCTTGGAGCCGAGCAGATGGTGGGTGACAAACTGGATAAATTACAGCATGACGAACTCTCGAAGACTCGAACACGCTTGGATTACTCCGCCATATCGCGTTTTTTTATGCAAGCCGGTTTCTCTGCCGGGTATCTGACAGCTTTTTTATGGGGTGTATATGGTCTACGTGATGGAAGTGTCACTTATGGTTTGATGGTGGCTTTTCTTCAGTTAGTTGGCCAGGTGCAAAGGCCAGTTGCTTCATTGGCGTCGTATGTCCCGGCCTTTATAAAGGCTCTTTCTTCAGAAGAGCGGCTTTTGGATATTGACGAGATGAAAAATGATGCTACTCGGGGGCAAAAAATATTAAGTGGGGCTCTTTCCGTTTCAGTGAAAAATTTATGTTTTTCCTATGAGAATGGAACAAAGGTTTTTGATAACTTTTCATGCGATTTCGAATCTGGTGAACTCACTGCCGTGTGTGGGCCTACAGGAAGGGGTAAAAGTACTCTGGCGGCTTTGATTCTTGGCGTTTTGAAGCCTGACTCGGGAAGTATAACCATTAGCAATAAGAAAGAAAGTGTGCCAGTGAGCATGGATACAAGGGGCAATTTCATGTATGTTCCTCAGGGTAATTCCCTTTTAAGCGGAACTATTAAGGAGAATTTGCTGCTTGCTAGGGCCAATGCCACTGAAGAAGAATTGGCAGATGTGCTACATTGCGCTGCTGCTGACTTTGTTTTTGATCTCCCTTTAGGTATCGATACCCAGTGCAGTGAGATCGGCAGGGGCCTTAGTGAGGGTCAATGCCAACGTATCGCCATTGCACGGGCTCTTTTGCACGATGGGGGCATTCTCATTTTAGATGAGTCAACATCTGCTTTAGACCCTGCGACAGAGATGACAGTTCTTGAACGACTTCACGAAAGGTATTATCATTCGAAAACCATTATATGTATTACACATAGGGTGGCTGTGGCAGACTTGGCAGACCATGTAATTTCGTTATAGGATTTACCAATTTTTCCATATTTCGTCTTCACTGATGAGGAAGGCGTGAATCTGTGGATGATCATACAAATATTCTATGGCCTTTTCTTTTCCTATCACCATAAAGCAGGTTGCAAGAGCATCTGCTTCGTATGCAGTAGAAGCTGTTACTGTGGCGCTTAAAAGTGAATGGGAAACAGGATATCCTGTACGCGGATCTATAGTATGGGAGTACTTTTTCCCATCCTTGATATAGAATTTTCTGTAGTTTCCAGATGTTACTACGCCCAATGCTTGCCCTTCTGTATTCCAGACTTCCTTTATGTCGGCTCCAGGGGTGTTATTGCCATCCACAGGATTATCTATGGCTATAGTCCACCCAAGCCCGCTGGGACCATTTCCACAGCAATAGATTTCGCCTATATCTACAAGCATGTCTTTTACGCCGTATTTTTTTAGAAGTCCCGCTACAACATCACAACTGTATCCTTGAGCGATAGCATTGAAATTGAATCGTGGGGGAGCGCTTTCTCCTTCATGAAGAAAATCCATGCTGCTGATTGATTTCCCTATAAGATTTCTAAGTTCAGCAGGCTTTTTAAGTCTTGCTGTACCACACGATCTAAGGCATTCTTTAATTTGGCCTTCGGTAGGATTAGATGAAGACTTGAATCCGAACCCCCATAGATCATATAAGGACCCACATGCCACATCAAATGCACCTTCGGAGCGCTTCCACATATCGTATGATAATTCGTATAGATCGAAGAACATTTTAGAGAGAACTATCGAGTCTCCCGAATTAAAATGGCTTAAAAGAGAGTGTGGATTATATCCAGATAGAGTGTTGTCTATTTCAGAGAGTAGGCTATCTACTTTTATTTGCAGTGCTTCCGGTTTTATGGTTGCTCCTTTGTATTTGACACGATAAATGCCTCCTTGTGCAGGACCCTGAAATTGATAGTAGGGTTGTTTGTTGCAAGCAGAAGAGAGGATAACGCTTATAAATAATGTTGAAAGAATATGTATTTTTCGCATAACGGCAAAGTATTTGCACAAAAATAAGGGTTTTTTCCTCTAAAATATGCATCTTTGTAGGATATTTATTTAAAGTAGAGATGAAGTATAAAAAGGTAGTAGCGGCTTTGGCCTTGGGGGCTGTTGTATGTGCCTCGTGTAAGAAAGATGAAGATAGTACGACGACTTATAAATCTTTGTCAGGTGATTTAAGTGTGGGGCTAGAATTCCCCGCTTTTGTAAATCCTGGCGATAAGTTCGAATTTAAGTCTTCTGGAGTGGAAGTGCCAGATAGTGAAACGGATGAGGAAGTCGTTCGCGTATATACATATAAGAATTCAGAGGATAATGTAAAAGATACTGTCGATACTTATTCTATTACAATTCCAGATATAGTAGGAGAGTATACGATTACGGCTACGGCGGAGGCAAAGGGCTATTATACTAAAACTAAAAAGCTCACTACTACGATTGTAAGTCAGAAATCCCTTACAGGATGTGATCGTACAGATCTACCTCAGGTGGTAGATACTCGCGATTCTAAAAGATACCGTACTACCACAATAAACGGGAAGTTATGGCTTGCCGAGAACTTGGCCTATTATCAGAAAGACGAGAACGGAAACTATCTGTTGGGGAGTTCGTATTATAGCGTAAAGGCCACAGATGACATTATGGGTGGCTTTTATACATGGGAAGACGCTATAAAGTCATGCCCCGAAGGGTGGCGTATTCCTACAGTTTCCGAATGGGATAGTTTAGGCGGAATATCCGGAGATATGATGTGCGATGCTTATTATAATGGTGAAAGACTATGGGAATTCTGGCCTGAAGTTAAGAAAACCAATAAGTTTAAACTATATATGATGCCTTTTGGCTATGCTACGGTAGTAGATAAAGAGTATAGTTTTACAGGATTTAACGATTATGCTTTTTATTGGGCAGACGATAATGGCAAGCCGGTATGCAAATATGTTTTCGTTTCCACTCCTAAAGTTCTTGAGTGGAGGGATGTAAGCCAGACTGATTTCGCGGCACAGATTCGATGCGTTAAGGAATAGTCGCGATTTTTTCTAAGAGGCTTATTAATAGAAGCGCACATCTTTGTGTGATGTTTATAAGCGCCCCAGGACATATCCCTAGGGCGCTTGTGGTTATAGTTAGTACACTAAGATATATTAAGACCTCGCATATAGGGATTGCGAATAAATTGGTCAGTAAAAAATATTTAGGTAGAACATTAAATTTATAGACGGCTAATGGGGTAGTAAATAATTGGCAACTAATGGACATGGCAAGGGATTTCCATAATTTAAAAGTAAGTCCTTTAGGAATGGGGTACCACTTTACTAATGGTTTGTATAGCAGGATTATACCAGCACAAGCGAGGTAGGACAATTGAAAAGAAATGCTTTTTATTACAAGCGGAGATACTGAGAGCTGAATCAAACAAGAAGTAAGTAGGCAATTTATAGCAGGTGCTTTTCTAGATGGAAGCAGACTATTGATATTGGAAAAAGATATAAACAGAAAAGCACGTACAAGAGAAGGACTAGCTCCGCAGACAAAAGTGTAAAATCCACTGCAAGATATTATAAGAACGCTTTTTACGATTTTCATTGTGACGCTGTTTCCTAAGGGTGACAGTATTTTTCGTGTCATTTCGGCCAATATCCCTAGGTGAAGTCCTGATAGGGCGAGAAGGTGCGAGGCTCCACTTGCTCTAAATGCTGCTTGAACTTCAGGGGATAGTGCTTGTCTGTCTGCACATAGTAGGGCCAATATCAATCCTTTAGCGTTTTTGTCTTGAATAGGAAGTTTTAGAATCGCATTTTTAAGTGCTAGGGAAGACTGTAGGATAAAGTCTGGCTGCTGGATATTTTCGAATTGGCATTTGTCCACTATCCCTGACAGTATACCGCAAAGAAACAATAGTGAGCCTACGATAGGTTTGATGTGAGCATTGGCATAATATAGAAATACAGCATTTGCCCAAAGAAGTATACCTATAGCAGTGCCGTAATATAGAAGTGAAACTTCTCCCGAAGATGGGAGATAAAGAGAAGTAAATACCCCGATGGTAAAGGGCAGTGATATGATAAGAAGCGGACTATTATCCTTCATAGTTATGTTTGGTTTAGTGCGAAGATACATCTTTTTTTGCTAAATTTGCGCGCGGAAAACGAATTCTATAGAATATGAAGATTTTAGTTATAAATTGTGGAAGCTCGTCTATAAAATACCAGCTTCTGGATATGCGAAGTGAAGATGATTATTCACTTTTGGCAAAAGGTAATCTAGAAAAAATTTCACTTCCGGACAGTAAAATCACCCACAAGCCGACCGGAAAAGATCCAGTAGTAAAGTGTATGAGCGTTCCAGATCACACCAAAGGGATGCAGATAGTACTTTCTATGTTGACAGATCCTACTTGCGGAGTGATTTCCCATTTTGATGAAATAGATGCTGTCGGACATCGTATAGTTCAAGGTGCAGACTTTTTTAATGGTTCTGTAATTGTGAATGAGGATGTTATGGAAAAGATAAAGATATGCTGTGATTTTGCTCCACTTCATAATCCTGCACATATTCTCGGTATACGGGCAGTTCAGTCTGTATTGCCTAAGGTTCCGCAAGTGGTAGTTTTCGATACTGCTTTTCATCAGACTATGGCTCCTAAAAATTACATGTATGCACTCCCATATGAGTATTATGAGAAATACAGAGTTCGTCGCTATGGCGCGCATGGAACTTCACATCAATACGTAAGTCATGAAGGAGCTAAGGTCGCAGGAATAGATATAAATAATAGTCGTATAATAACTTGCCATATAGGTAATGGCAGTTCAGTTACTGCTATTAAAAATGGAAAGTGTGTTGACACCTCTATGGGTTTTACTCCTCTTGAGGGTATGATAATGGGTACACGTTGCGGAATTATAGATGCTAACATAGTACCTTATATAATGAAGAAAGAAAATCTCACTCCTGACCAGATGACGGATGTGATGAATAAAAAATCAGGCTTCATCGGGCTATCTGGAAAAAGTTCGGATATGCGCGATGTTGTAGGGTTCGCTGAACAAGGGGATGCTCGTTCGCAGTTAGTAGTGGACAAATTGGTCTTGGACATAACGAAACTTGTGGCTGCTTATATTGCAGAGTTAGGAGGAGTGGACCTGATTGTGTTTACCGCCGGAATTGCAGAAAATAACCCATGGCTTCGTGAAGATGTATGTAAGAACTTTGAGTGGATGGGGATACGCATTGACAAGGCGGTTAATGATGTAACCCGCAATGCGGCGATTATTTCTGCTCCAGAGTCATCAGTTAAGGTGGCTTTGATACCTACGGACGAGGAACTTATGATTGCCAGAGACACCATGAGACTAACTAAAGGTTTAAAGAGATATGATAAGTAATTTTTCCGAGCTTTTCGCAGAATTAAAAGAGAAAGGCATTACACGCAAGCTTGTTGTTGCGTGGGGCGTGGATGAACACAGTATAGAGGCTGCTTATAAGGCAGCGCAGATGGGCTTCGTAGAGGCTATCTTGGTCGGAGATAAGTCGCGCATAGAATCTGTCTGTGCGCAACAGGGTTTTGATCTAGATATGTTTACAATAGTGGACGAACCGGTCGAGTTAAAAGCTGTAAGCACTGCTGTTGCTATGGTTCATGATAAGCAAGGCGATGTTTTGATGAAGGGATTATGCTCTACAGATAAATTCCTTCGTGCCATACTTAACAAGGAAACGGGTTTGCTTCCGGCAAAGGGTCTTTTGAGCCATGTGGGTATAATAGATAATCCTAATTACCATAAATTAATGTTTATAAGTGATATGGCTGTTATCCCTGCTCCGGAGTTCCGTCAGAAGGTGAAAGAAGCTTGTTTTTTAAGAGATACAGCACGTTCATTCGGTATCGATACTCCTAAGATTGCTTTTATAGCAGCCTCAGAGCAGATGCTAGACAGTATGCCAGCTTGTATGGAAGGAGCGATGCTTTCCATGATGGCTTCTCGTGGCCAATTAGGTCAGTGCATCGGTGATGGTCCTCTTGCCCTTGATGTGGCTATAGATAAGGAATCAGCAGAAATAAAGGGACTTAAGAGCGAGGTCGCTGGAGATGCAGACTGCCTTCTGTTCCCTAATATAGAATCGGCAAATGTATTCTGGAAGACTAACTCAAAGCTTTGTAAAGGAGTAAAGCAAGGCGGAATGTTGGTAGGAACATCAGCACCTTGCTTGCTTGTATCAAGAGCAGACAGCGCCGAGACTAAGTTGAACTCGATTGCTGCTGCTGTAATGTGTGCAAAATAATTATCGGATAAGGCCTGTGCGCCTTCCGAATTCAATTATAAATTCGGCCGTCCCGGTATATCCGAGGATGGTCGAATCTATACATAGGTCATAGTTCGACGCTACGCCCCAATTGGTAAAAGTAAAGAAGTTATAGTAATCAGAGCGCTCTTTATCTTTTCGTTGTATAAGCAGTTCTGCCTCTCTTTCACTAAGATTTCGTTCTGCCATCATCTTTTTAATTCGAACTTCGAGTGGTGCGCTTATAAATATGTCTAGGCACTGCATATCCCTAAGAACGTAATCGGATGCCCTACCTACGAAGATAGCATCTCCCTTGCTTGCAATATCCCTTATGGTATCGCTTTGAATCTTAAATAATTCATTATCTCCAAGACCAGTTCCGAATGTCCAAAAGCGATGTTTTTCATCGCTTGATGTGAATAGGTCTTTTCTAATTCCGCTCTTTTTTGCAGCTTCAGTAAGCAGTTCTCCATCATAGACAGGAATGCCAAGTATCCTGCCTAATTCGTCGGCAGTAGCTTTTCCTCCACTACCGAATTGTCTGCCAATGTTAATGATTATGTGCCTGTCTTTCATAATGTTATATTTTTATGCCGTAAGATGAAATATCTTCTCCATCTTTTAACTTTTTGAATTTCCTGAATGTAATGCTTATTAGAATAGCAGCGAGAACGAATGACAAGAAATCAGAAATAGGGAATGAAGCCCAGACACCATCCTCATTCATGCTTAGTGGAAGTATGTAAAGAAGAGGAACGAGAATTAAAAGTTGTCTTGAAAGGGATAGGAAAATACTTTTGCCTATCATTCCGATATTTTGATAAAGGTTCGATGCAACCAGATTTAAACTTATCAAAGCTATCGCCATATTCATTATTTTGAGTCCATAGATGGCATGACTCTCCAGTAAAGGATCCTCTGTAAATAGTCTAACTGCCACATGAGGGCATAAATAGCATGTTAAAAAGCATATAACAGTTACCACGGTAACGCATTTTGTGGTGAGCCAGAAGACCTTCCTTACCCTTGAGTATTGTTTGGCGCCCCAGTTGTAACTCGCAATAGGTTGCATACCCTGGTTGAATCCCATACAGATCATTAAAAAGAAGAAAGTAATTCTGTTAGCAATTCCGTATGCCCCTATGGCTATATCTCCGCCATGAGCTTTAAGTTGCTGGTTTATAAAAAGCGATACTATACAACTGGCAAAGTTCATAAGAAATGGTCCCATACCTATAGAAAGTGAGGCTTTGGCTATTTTGCCATCCCATCCGAACACTCCTCTTTTAAAATGTATGATTCTATTTTTCTTAGAGAAAAAGTAAAAAGTATAGGCAAGTGCCATCATCTGGCATAGTATGGTGGCTATGGCAGCACCCTTTATCCCCATCTCGAATACGAAGATGAAAATGGGGTCCATTATTGTGTTTGCGATCACAGTAAATAGGGTAAGCCCCATGGCTGTTTTAGGATTGCCACTCGCTCTTATTAAATTATTCAGACCTAAGTATAAGTGTGTTACTACATTACCTAATAGAATAAATGTCATGTAGTCGTGCGCGTAGGGTAGTGTTACATCTGAAGCTCCGAAGAAATGCAGTATAGGATCCAGAAAAGCTAAAAAGAGAATGCTGAAAGAAAGTCCTAAAATTGTGTTCAGAGTCATTACATTGGCCAGGACCTTATTGGCTTTCTCGTAGTTTCTTTGTCCTAACAGTATGGAGGTCATGGTTGAAGCTCCCACACCTACAAGTGTACCTATGGCAGCACTTAAGTTCATTATAGGAAAAGTGATAGCCAACCCTGATATGGCATTGGTCCCCACCTCTGGAATGTGTCCGATGTATATGCTATCGACCATATTATAAAGCGACGATGCTGTCATCGCTATGATGCCAGGAATAGCATAACGCTTAAGTAGTGTCCCTACTTTTTCTGTACCTAATTCTAATGGAGCTCCGTTATTCATCTTTGTCGACTATTTCTATTTCAAAATAAATAGGGCAGTATGCAGGTATGGCAGAGCCAGATCCACTAGCACCGTAAGCACTTGTTGATGTCATATATACGCGGCCTTTCTCGTGAGGCTTCATGTTGAAAATGCCATATGCAAATCCTTTAACTACGTTACTTTTGTTCGAAGTCATGGTAAGGTCTGTCGCTTCCTCTCCCCAGTTGATCAGTACTGGTTCGCCAGATGCTGTGCCACCAAATACTTTTGCTGAATCGGCTATGTTTGTATCAACTCCGGTTCCGTCGATTCTTCTGCATATATAGTTAATGTATATTTGAGCAGTTGAGGTGAAAGTGGTGTCTGGCTTGTCCGAAGCTTTATCTTGAACATAGTAAACGCCGGTTGTCAGTGAGTCTGCATCTTCCCATTCACTTCCCATAGTCTTTTTAAGCAATTCCATTTCCCACTCTTCCGTATCTTTGACTGATTCTACTATGGAGAATTCATAGATCCTAGCATCAGTAGAACTGCTCATGGCGTCAATGTATTGTTGCTTAGTATCGTAGCGGCTGTTAGTAAGTAGCCATCCTGGGATTACGGCTTTGCATTTACCGCCTATTCCCATATCTGAGAATAGTTCTTCGATACCAGCAAAGGTGCTGTTAGAGGCGCGATAAGAGAATTGTGGCCCATAGTAGTTCCGCTTGTCGTAATCTCCGAGCCTTTTGGAAATGGCCTCCGAAGTGGTCTCAACAATAGTCCCGTCAAGATCAGTAACCGTATATTCTAGTCTAAGATAAGGATTATCTTCTATGGAGCTGATACTTTTGCCCTCATCGCCTTTATCCATGTATAGTATCCATGAACCTAGTTCAGTTTCTTTCCATGAATTGTCTTTATTCATGTCGACCCACGCTTCAAATTCCATCTTATTTAGCCTGCCGATGTTATCTGTCTGTTCTTGTGCGCAGGCGCCTAAAAACAAGGCTGCCGTCCCCAGCCATAATAATGTATAATGTCTCATAATTCTATCTTTTCTACATATTTATCTATCTCGGAAAAGCTATGTATATCTTTACCTATAAATAATTTGCCTCCCGAGGCCAATTCATGTCCACCTCCGTTGAAGTACTTTTGAGCGATTCTCCTAGCACTCCATCCCCGCTTTGCTCTTATGGACACACGAACTGTCTGTTCATCTTCCCGAAGATATATCGATACTTTTACTTTTCCGATGGAGAGGGGGACATTTACCAGCCCTTCAAGTTCGCCCTCCTTTAAGCCAAATGTATGCCAATCCGAATCGCTTACTTTTATAACTGCCAATCCATCCTCTCTTATGGTAAATCTATCTGAGGATAGGAAGTTTGCAAAAGCTCGTACTCTATTTTCCCTATAGTTATTGTAAAGATTGGCAATAATTTCATCTCTATCGATGCCGTAGGAAAGCAATTGGCTTGCCATTTTGAAAGTCGAAGGGAAAGTGGCGCAGGAAAAATTGTTGGTGTCTGTGGTCATTCCACACATTAAGCAGTAGCCGCATCCGCCACTAAACAGAGCTTTCTTTTCTTCTTCTGTGCACAACTCATTGAGAACTTGAAATATTACTTCACACGATGAAGAAGTATCTATTTTGCTAAATATCAGATCGAACTCCTCTTTATTAGGGGAAGCGTGATGGTCGAAGAGAATCTTTTTAGCTTTTGAATTCCTTACGCTAACCGCAGGAGTACCGCATCTTTCTAAAACGGCAAAATCTGTACATAAAATTAAGTCAGCTTTTTCTATAGCCGTGTAAACCGAGTCTTCTTGTACTGGGGTAAAATGGCGATCTATAAATGATATGGTGGCCGGAAGAGGGTCTCTTATGATGTTGATGTCGTGTTTGCCGACATGCTCGAGATAATATGCAAGCGCAGTACTACTCCCCACAGCGTCACCATCCGGATGCTCGTGGGTAATAATAACGATTTTATCTGCATTCTCGATTATTGAAGCGAGACGTTGTATTGCGCTACTTGAAATCATCTTACAAATTTAATACATTTTATGAATTCTCCCGATTCTTTTCTTATGCCATGTAAGCATTTAGTAATTTTCAAAAAATAACTTGATAATCGTTGCGTGTCTTTTTGGTATATATTCATTTTCTTATCAATCATGTGATAGAGATACTTTGCTAAAAATAAAGATGGAAATGGCTGGAAAGGATCATATGAGAAGAAAAGAATCATTTTAAAACAACTTCTAAGAAATGGTGTCCTTTTTATCAATAAATGATAGCTTTATTATGCAACAGAATTATAAAAGTCTGCAATTATATTATATTGGACCTTCTTCGTGAAGTAATTTTAATAATTTTGTTTTCATATAAATTACTATGAGACATAAACTAATATCCGTTATCTTATTTATTTTTGCTTTATCGCTTGAAAATAAAAGGTTTACATGCTTCGCAGAAGACTTGTCCTTCACTTCTATATTTTCAAATGGCGAATATTATTCAAACCGTCGGTTTAATGATTTATTGTATGATCATAGAGGTTACTTGTGGCTTGGCTCTATCGATGGACTTTTAAGGTATGATGGCGCCATATTCAAAAGTTATAAAAGTGTTGACCTTCATACTGAATCAAGTGCTATTTCTTGTCTATTTGAAGATTCTAAGGGGAATGTGTGGATAGGTACTGAAGCCGGATTGTGTAAATACGACTTAAAGACAGATTCTTTTGTCCCTATTCAGACGAAAGATGGTTTTGATGTCAATATCGACACGAAAGTGGGATGCATAAGAGAGGATGATAATGGGCTGATATGGTTCTCTCTTAAATCAAAAGGAATATGGTCTTATAATCCAGAGACAGATGATTTTCATTATTATCTATATGATATAAAAGATTCTACATCGGAAGCCCCAAAGATTAATTCATTTGTAATAGATGCTAATGGCACCTTTTTCATTTCTCTTTATTGTGGAGGCATGATTGTATGTCGTGACAATTTCTCTTACTTGGAGTCGTTGTCTGTATCGGGATTTGATTTTAGTGATGACAACTTTTCTCAAGTTATATTGGGAGATATGAACAGGTTGTTTGTCAATAGTGTTAAATATGGTTTTTGTGAGTTGTTTCCGTATGCTTCAAAAGCAGAAGTGATTATTCCACTTTCAGATGATATTCATACAACATGTGTAAGTGGAGATAACGAAGGGAATATTTTTCTTTCGACTTCAAAGGGTTTATATGTTTGGAATCAGAAGTCTTTTGAGCAGACCTTTTATTCTCTTCAGAATACCACCGGGTTGTATTCCGATAACTTTTCTTGTGCATTTTCTGATGACAGCGGTGGAATAATTGTAGGACTTAGTGGAGGAGGATTGTTTTATAGTTCTCAGACCCCTGCATTTATTTCACGATATGACAAATTGTGTGATGGCTCGCCACTATTACATTCTGAGATAAAGTGCTTTTCTGAGGATTCAAATGGCGATATCTGGGTATTATCTAAAGAATTTGGAGTACTTAAATTAGATAAAACGAGTAATAGTCTTTATTCTATGCATTTTGATGGGATTTCGGATAAATGCTCTTATCTATTTTGTGCCGGAGATACATTATGGCTTAGTTCTAGAGCATCTCTTTTTACGGTGAATCTGAAAAATGGGAGAACAAGAGAATTCTCTTCGGTTTCTCTTGATGCAAATTCGTTGATAGATCGTTCGATTTTTCCTATTGTACGGACAGATCGTGGAATTCTTTTCGGTACGGCTCTAGGAATAATAACATATGATGAAAAATCGCATAATTTTGAACATCTCCCAGGGTTAGAAGAGTGTAACGTTAGTGGAATTTTTCAAGATGGAGATACTCTTTTAGTTTCAACCTTTGCTCATGGACTTGTTTTTTATGATTTGGTGAATAAGAAAGTAATTCATCATGATTTTGAAAAAAAGTTGTCTAAAGTCACCGGCCGTAGGATATATGGCGCATTGAAAGATGACTTAGGTCGTATTTGGGTAGCGACAAGTGAAAGTGGTGTGGCAATTGTCTCACCTGATGGGAGCATAAATGTCTTAAATACTAAGAATACTTTTGGCACGTTGACTTCGGATAATATAAAAAGTCTACAGAAAGATCATTCTGGTTCGATTTGGCTTACAACTGAAAATGGCTTGACTCATATTAATTCGGAAATGGATAAAATGGAGCGATATTCTGAAATAGATGGTCTTTTGAGCGACTCATTTTTGTTGCTCAGTGGCTTCGTTGCATCAGATGGAACACTTTATTTTGGAAGTGTGGACGGATTTGTTGGTTTTTATCCTGATCTTAAAAAGCAGATAATTAATAAGATACCCGAACTATATATAGACGATATGCTAGTAAATGGCGAAACCGTTCAATCTGTATTAGGCTCGAAACTTTCGGATAGTATTGATAGGGAGGAAAGGATTTCTTTACGATTTGATCAAAATTCTTTAGCGTTTCATTTTTCTCGTCCAGCGCTTCCGTCATCTTCCAGTGGATATATTATGTGTAAGATGGACGGATTGGATAAAGAATGGATTAGATTGGACCAAGAGAATATATTTACTTGTAGAGAGATGCCTTATGGGCGGTATAAGCTTCTTGTGCGAAGTTACAGTAATATGGGTGATTTGGAAAAAGAGCATCAGCCTCTTGAAATAAGAATTCGTCCTCCGTTTTATAAGAGTGTACCTGCAATAGTGCTTTATATTCTTGCTTTTTTGTCGCTTGTTATAGTTCTGGGAATCAAGTTAATAAAGAAATTTAAGAGAGAGGAAGAAGAAAGGTATAGACGATTTACCGAAGAACAATTGGCCCTGACCCCACAGAGAGAAATGCTTCGGGCAGCTCAACTTGGGAAGTCGCCATCTTCATGCTTTAGGTCGGATCTTAGTGAGTCCGAAAGGAATTTTATTTCCAAACTTGAAATTGTGATGGATAAGCATCTATCCGATGAAAAACTATCATACACAATGATCGCCGAGCACCTGTGTATTGGGAAACAGACGCTGAATCTTAAGATGAAAAGCATGCTTGGCATTACTGTCAATAATTACATTCTTTTATTTCGCTTGTTTGCTGCCGTCGCATTGTTGTCAGAAGATGATTCAAGAGTGAATGTGGTATGTTATAAGGTGGGGTTCAATACCCCATCGTATTTTGCGAAATGTTTTAAAAATGCCTTTGGAATGCTTCCTGGCGAATTTAAAGAGATGTAGTTCTATCTTTTTATAATATCGTTGTATAGTCGAAATCCTTTTTTGAATAAAATTGCAAGAAAGATTTATAATGATCACATTATTATGAGCAAAACTATTTTCAAACTGCTGACAGTTGTGTTCTTTATGATAAGTGGCATCTCTGCTTTCTCACAAGAGAAAAAAGTGGTCACTGGTACAGTCAGCGATTCTGCAGGTCCGGTTCCCGGGGCTGGAGTTGTAATTCAGGGTACTACTACAGGTGTCGTGACGGATTTGGATGGCCGGTACGAACTGAAATGTAGTGAAGGACAGACTTTGGAAATCACATGCATGGGATATGAAACTATCTATGTAGTTGTGGGAAAGTCTAATACCTATGATGTCGTCCTAAATTCAGAGGAAGAACTTCTCGAACAGGTTGTCTTCGTGGGTTATGGAGTTCAGAAAAAAGTGAATGTTACAGGTTCGGTAACATCGGTCGATTATTCCAAACTGTCAGATGCTCGTCCTGTGACTAATTCTGCAAGTCTTCTTCAAGGCGCGAGCGCTGGTCTATATGTTAGACAGTCTTCCGGTATCCCTGGAAAAGAGGATGTTTCTCTGCGCATTCGTGGTGTAGGAACTCTTAATTCATCTGATCCACTTGTGATCGTTGATGGCACACCGAGTTCTTTGGATGCGGTAGATCCTTCTGAAATACAGAATATATCAGTATTAAAAGATGCTGCATCATGTGCCATATATGGTAATAGAGGTGCTAATGGTGTTATTCTCGTTACCACTAAAAGAGAAAAGAAAGGTTCTTTCCATATAGATTATAGCGGTATGGCTGGTATTCAATCACCAGAAAATACATATAAGGTGGTCACCAATTATGCCGATTATATGGAACTTATGAATGAGGCATCTTTTCAAAATGAAAAACCTCTTCCTTTCTCGCAAAGTATGATTTCGCTTTGGCGTGAAAAAGAGAAAGATCCCTATGGTATTTCTGAGTCAGGCTATCCTAATTATGTAGCATATCCTAATGTTGATGGTATGACGGCTATATACAGAAAAGATACGCCTATATATCAGAAACATAGTATTTCAGCATCTGGTAGTAAAGATGACATGAATTTCCGTGTGGCTATGGGGTATATGGAAAACCCTGGGATGGTGGAGAATACTGAATTCAAGAGATTTACATTCCGCTCAGAGTTTTCTGCAAAATTGTTCCCATGGATGGAAGTAGGAGCAAGGACTAATGGTTATCGTAATACAAAGGCGTCTGGCGATTTGAATAACGCTTTTGACTACGCCATAAGATGGGTTCCTTGTATTTATCCTTATTACGATGGAAAATATGGTTGGCTTGAGAATCCAGAGCAGAATTCCGAAGTCAGAAATAACCTCTTTTTCCTTAATCGTGTTCAGGGACAGCAGATTACAGAAAGCATTTCAGTAATGCCTTTTGTAAATATAGATTTGCCTTTCGGAATTAAGTCTAAAACTATATTTAAGTATAGTTCTACTCATTTGAATAGAGATGAATATACTGTTACAAGGGATGCGTATTCTTTCCGTACAGGTGCAGTTGTCAAATCCGACCAGGATTTATCATCACAGATTCGTAGACTTACGAGCCAAATCACTCGAAGTACTTACTTTGAAAGCGATCTTTCATGGGCTCATACTTTCGCTGAAAAACATGATGTTTCGGCTCTTTTAGGGTTCGAGGCTATCGATCATGGAACCATAGATGTTTCGGCGACTAAAAAAAGCGCAGAAAACGCCGTGTTGCATGAGTTTAATAATATGCTTACACCATCGGCAATTTCGGGAACATCTTCAGAGTATTCTTCGGAGTCCTTTTTCTCAAGACTTACCTATGCTTACGATAGCAGGTACTTATTCGAAGTAAATCTTCGTTATGATGGTACTTCTCGATTTGCAAAGAGGAGTCGTTGGGGCTTTTTCCCTTCAGCGTCAGCAGCTTGGCGTATATCGAAAGAAAAATTTATGCAAGGAAGCGGAATTGATGAGTTGAAACTGCGTGCTTCTTGGGGTCGTCTGGGAAATAACTCCATATCGAATTACGAGTATTTATCTACTTATTCATCGGGCTATTCTTATCCATTCGGTGATAAGTTGGGTGCTGGTATGATTTCGACCCTTTCTAATACCCTTCTCGAATGGGAATCTACTTCCACTACCGATTTTGGACTTGATTTTAGAACTTTTGACAATAGACTTTCCCTTGAAGCCGATATTTACGATAAATACACATCGGGCATTCTCTATAGACCTACTATCTATGCTACTATCGGTACTAAAACTGCTCCGAGGATGAATCTTTGTGAGGTAGATAATAGGGGAATTGAAATCACTGTTGGTTGGAGAGATTCAATCGGAGATTTTAGTTATGGTTTCTCTGCCAATTACAACTATAACCGCAACGAAGTAACCAAATACAAGGGTGAATTCAAAGAAGGATGGGTTACTGATGAAGCAGGAAACAAAGTCTGGAAGAGTAATTTGGGCGATGTGACTACCGGTTCCACAACCAGAATTTGTGAAGGACACATGATTAACGAATACTATCTTCAAGAAAATTATTCCGGTTCAGGACAGTATTTCGATGCCTCAGGCAATGTTCTTCCTGGAGGTGGTCCTAAGGATGGCATGATACGTACCGAAGATGATATGGCTTGGCTTAATGCAATGATTGCAGCCGGATACAAGTTTCTTCCTAAGGAAACTGTGTCCAAAAATGGAATATGGTATGGTGACTATATCCTTCAAGATGTAAATGGAGATGGTATTTATGGCGATTCCAACGATTACAAATGGCAAGGTGTAAGTGCGACTCCTAAGTTCTATTATGGATTTAATTTGGAATTAGGATGGAAAGGACTTAATCTTTCTGCACGATTCGTAGGAGCTGGCGGTGGTGCCATAAGGTGTCGTAAGGGTGGTATGAATTATAGTGTGCTTCAAACTCAGCAAACTATAGGCCGTGAGATTGCATATAATCATTATTTCTATGATCCGGAGAATCCATGGGATCCGCGCACTAACATTACTTCGCGTAATCCACGCTTGACTATTACCTATGGCCAGCAGTTAAATGATAGTAATTTCTGGCTTTTCAAAACAGATTATCTAAAACTGCAAAATGTCACATTGAGCTATTCTCTGCCTAAGAAGGTCTTGAAATCAGTTAAACTGACCTCTGCACAAGTATATCTTTCTGGTGAGAATCTCTACACCTTTACAGATCCACTTTTCCCTGGTGTTGATCCTGAGTTTACTGATACTAACATGTATTATTCGCCTATAAGGCAGATAGTTTTAGGCGTTAATCTGAAATTTTAAACGATACTGATATGAAAAAATCATTTTATATAGTACTGAGTTGCTCTTTGATGGCGGTTTCTTGCAGTGGCTTTTTGGATAAGATTCCTTCAGATAAATTGTCTTCCAAACTCGTTTATACGGATCCTGTTTTAGCTGAGAACGCAGTTAGAGGTGTTTATCACAATTTAGCTTGGGAGTTTAATTCGCAAGATAATGTGAAGTATAATTGGGATGCTTATGCAGGAGTACTTGATCCTGTCGATTATTTTACGGGAGCTGTTCCATTTCTTTCAGGTAATGTGCTTTCTACTAATGGGGTTTTTACCACTTTCTGGAAACGCTACTATGAGGGCATTAATAGAGCTAATGATGTTATAGAAAATATAGGCAATGTCCCTGGAATGTCTGAACAGATTAAGCAGAGAAGACTTGCAGAGTGCCGTTTTATCCGTGCTTATTACTATTATCGGTTGAATTGTCGGTGGCGTGGCGTTCCTGTTTATCTGCAGAACTTGGCTCCAGACGAATATACAAGAGGCCGTAGTGAAGAGGAAAAAGTCTGGGAGACCATTCTTGAAGACTTGAATTATTGTATTGACAATGAGAATTTGCCAGGAAAGTATGCCTCTAATGATTCTGATTATGGAAGGATAACTAAAGGTGCCGCTTATGTGCTTCGTGGAAAGGTTTATATGTGGCTTAAACAATGGGAACTTGCAGAAGCTGATTTCCTTAAATTAGGAGAATTGGGATACGATTTGTACGAAGGTAATTACGCAGATCTTTTCACAGAAGCTAATGAAAAATGTAGAGAGATGATCTTCTCAATTCAGTATATTCCACAAAGCGGGTTTGGTAATGCCTTGAGTTATATCTATGGCAACATGGAGACAGTTTCTAAAGGTAATGACCAATTTGTATTGAACACTGATTTTGCCGATTCTTATGAATGTAAGGATGGAAAGCCATTCAAGTGGGATGACTATTTGCCAGGGTATAGTGAGCTTTCAGAAAAAGAGAGATGTGCATATTTCTTTAGAGATGGAATGACTGAAGCGGAAATTAGTACGCAGAAAGAATATGGTGCCAATATGTCCTTATATCTAAATTCAGGTAATGAAGCCCGACTGAAAAATATTTATAATAAGCGAGATCCACGACTTGCTGCTACTGTTATACTGCCGTATTCCACATACGTGGGTGGTTCCACAGGTGCTGCTTTGACTTATACATCGCGTTTTCCGTATAGAAAGGATACTGCCCCAGAATATGATCTTCAGACGAGGTATATCACTAAGATGCACTATTGGATGAGGAAATTTGTGGCAAAGGGTGTGGAGTATTCTTCAAGTGAATATACTGGAATAGATATGCCAGTATTTAGATATGCCGATGTCCTTTTATGTCTTGCGGAGGCTCTTAATGAACAGGGGCGCACAGACGAAGCTGTGAAGTGTGTGAACCGAGTTAGAGATCGTGCAGGCGTGGCCGAATTGGATTCAAATTCTTGGACTGCAGTTGAGGGGCAAGAAGACTTGAGGCGCAGGATTATTAATGAAAAGCATTGGGAACTTGCTGGCGAATCAGGAACTCTTTACGAGGACGAATTACGCTGGGGTGTTTGGCATGAAAGGAGGTTCTTGGGCTCTGAACCAGGTGCATTGAGTAATGCTGGTCTGAAACAGGTATGGGGTGAGAATTTGTCTCAATACATTTATGCTGGAGATTTCTGTTATAAATGGGCTATACCACAGTCTGAGCGTCAGCGTAATGGTAATTTGTCTCAAAACGAGGGATGGAATTAATGAAAAATTATTTATTAGTTGCTCTTCTTGCCATTAGTGTTGTGGCTAATGGCGAGGAAAAGGGCAATTATGCTTCTCTTTTGATGGATTCATCATCTGAGCAGATTATAGGCACCGAGCAACTTCGATTCGCTTCGAAGCCGGCTTACCCGAGGATTTGTCGTGCGACTGATGGTACATATCTTCTCGCTTGGCAGGAAACAATTCCTGGGAGAAGCGATGATAATGGTCGGTACATCCGTTATGCCACATCTTCTGATTTAATAACATGGACTGAACGAGGCGACTTATTTACTAATAAACAAGTTGAAAATGTCTTCGGGATTCTTTCTGACCGTTGGTATTCATGTCCTGAGTTTTTGCTTCTTTCCGATGGCACTTTGATGGCAGTATGCTGTTTTTGGAACCTTTCCACATATAGCAGAATTGAAGGCCGTGCCGATAATGGTTTAGCCATAAGGTTCTCGCATGACAATGGGCTGACATGGACGGACGAGACTGAGATTTTTCATGGCCAATGCTGGGAACCATTTCTAATTCAGCAGCGTGATGGGCGTATTCAGTGCTATTTTTCTGAAGCTCGTGCATGGATAAGCAGTTCTAATTCTGGAACTTCCATGGTCGAAAGTTCTGATGGAGGACTTACATGGAATCCAGATTTGAATTCAAGACCTTATCGTGTCATGCGTAAAAAGTATTGGAATCCTACTTGGGAGAGGTATCAATATACAGATCAGATGCCTACGGGAGTGATACTCGATGATAGTGGCAAAATGGCGTTTGCTATGGAGGATTGCGAGATGGGTAATTATTCTTTAGGAATAGTATATTCTCCAGATGACGGAAAGTGGGATTATCTGCAAGGTGCTCAAGTAGGTCCTTTGGAAAGGATTGACAATCTGTCCATTAACGCTACTGGACCTTATATGGTTAAATTCCATACAGGCGAAGTGTTAGTTACATTTACTCGTAATAAAGGACTTGAATGGCCACTTCTATATAGGATAGGAGACGCTCAGTCTAAGAATTTCGGCCCAGAACAGAAGGCTTTTGACAGAGGTGGATGGTCGAGTGCTTTTGTGGATACAGACAATACAGTAATTATAGTGGCACCATTCAAGGGCGGGAAAATTCATATAGCTCGTTTCTCTTTAGTCAAGTAGTATTATGAAAAGGATAATGTTGTTCGTTTTTCTCGCTCTTGCGATGGTATCGTGTGTGGAAACTACACCAGAAGACCCTAAAAAGGAGACTCCTATCGAAGAAAAAGAAGTACAGATAGACTTTAGTATGCCTTCTTCTGTAGGAGATGTTGAATTCGCTTTTTCTCAGTCGTCTCGTATCGTGGTAAATGGAGAACGTTCTAAAAAAGTGGAGGGAACAGGCTCTAATGCCTCTTTTGTTTTCAGCGACAAGGTTAAGTCTCCTTTTTCTGCAATATATCCGCAGGGTTCTTTCTCTTCTATGGAAAGTGTCACTGTGCCAGCACGTCAGAAATTTGTAAATGGAAAACTCGATGAGAACTCTGCTATTATGCTAGGATATTCTTTATCAGACGGTAGTATAGAACTTCATCATGTCATGTCCTATCTTCGTCTGGTAGTTGCTCCTGGTTCTTTAAGTTCGGCTAATATCTACGAAATTACGATAAGTGGAGCTAATGGAGAACAATTGTCGGGAGATTTCAAGCCTGACTTTAAGAATTTCTCTCTTTCTTCTACATCTAAAACCTCAAATATAATTGTACGTGCATCTGGAGAAGGTATCCCTATGGGTACTCCTGTAATTATAGCTATTCCGGCACGTCGTTCCATTAAACTGAATTTCGATGTTTCTGATGTAAATGGCGTGAAGCGTTCCTTTAAGTACGATACTTCTTTAAACCTCGCTGCAGGGGCTCTTGTTGATGTAAAATTTAGTTTTGATAGGGAAGAAGGAAGCACAGAATTAAGCCTCACTCCATTTACCATGCTAAATGCAGGTCCTGCCACTATAGGCTCTCATGCATCTAAGGAAAGTCGTTCCTATTTGGTACAGATGAAGTCTTCCATTACAGAATATACCGATGACCTTTCTGCAACTAAAGCTCCTACTTATACCAGAATCAAAAAATTACATAATGGCAAATATATTCTTATGTGGCAGCGTGGAGCCCCTACTCGCTCCGATAACAATGGTATGGACACATATTATGCAATCGGAAATGATATATTCGGCTGGGAGTATAAGGGTTATTTGTTTGAACACAACGATGCTGCCCCTGGCTGTAAGGGCGGCACAGTGGTTCGCTACTACACTTGTCCGGAATTGTTGGTTCTTCGAAACGGAGATTTGCTCGCTGTGAATTCCTTCTGGGCGCCTTCCACTTATGGTATTCAGGCCAATCGGGGCGATCACGGATTGGCATTGAAACGCTCAACCGATAATGGACAGAGCTGGTCGGAGGAGACTGTTATTTATTCTGGCCAATGCTGGGAGCCTTTCCTTATCGAAATGCCAAATGGAGAGATTCATTGCTATTTTACCGAGGCTCGCCCTTGGGTCAGCAGTTCACATTCCGGAACCTCACTTGTGCTCAGTGCAGACGGAGGGAAGACTTGGAGCCCAAGTTTGGGAGAAGATCCATATCGAGTCATTAGAAAAACATGGTATCATGCAACTTCATCGATGAATAAGTTTACGGATCAGATGCCGGTGTGTGTGGATATTTGTGGGACGGGTAAATTGGCATTTGCAATGGAAGATGTGGATAACGAGACATCATCTTCTACAGAACATTCGATAGCAGTAGTTTATTCTCCGGGAAATCCAGGATGGAAATATCTTGAAGGCGATGAAGTAGGTCCTTCCACTCGTACAGATAAGGTGGGAAAAGATGCTTGTGCGCCATATATAGTTCAATTTCCTTCAGGAGAAACAATCCTTTCTTATTCAAGGGAAAATGGTACTTGGCCATACTGCTATAAGATGGGAGATGCACAGGCTAAGAACTTTGGTACGGAGAGAGTGGCTATGACTCGAGGTGGTAACTGGAGTGGAACTGCCATAGATGGAAGTCATTGCTTTTTAGTCGCTTCGGCTTATTCTAAGTCTATTCATCTGTGTCGCTATGCATTAAATCACGACATAAAGGCGACTTCGAGGATAGTAAGTGTCGATGCGGATAATTCCGAGTGGGCTAATACTGACGAGGCTTTGTATTATTGTAAGGATGCTTCTTCAGATGCTACGCTTCGCTGCAGTGTAGATGAAAACAATCTGTATATTCTTTTAGAAGCAAGTGATATTAATGTATCTGCATCAAGTTATATGTCTGTGTTTGTAGGGTCTTCTCCTAATGTAATTAAGGTCAAAGTAGGACCTACTTCGTATACATCTTCGTCTTCTTCTGTGGTGGTTTCCACTGCATATCAAGCGACTTTAACGGATAGTACTGATATTGACAAGGGGTGGCTTGCTGAAATCGCTATTCCTCGTTCCGCTTTGAATATAAAGGATGGTGCAGTTACCATAAATGCATCATTTGACGATAACCCTACTAATGGTGTAATGTGTGTGTTATAGTATATTTTCAGAAGAATTGGCTCCAAAACGATACGCACCTACGGTGCTATCCCTCCCTTTGATGGGGCTCTGCCCCATAACATCCCCGCGGTTCCCATCAAAGGGCCCCTCCCGTTCACAAGTCACGGGCGACTAGCCGTTTTGGAGCCAATTCTTCTGAAATAAATATTAAAAGAATGAAAATTAAAAATATAATAATTGCAATTTTTGTTTCCGTTATGTCTATGGGCATGGCATCGGGAAAAGAATATACTCTTCTTTCTCCTGACGGAAAACTCTCTATAAATGTGAGTACTGATGGTGAAATTAAGTGGTCGGTGTCTTCAGAAGCTCAAATGCTTCTTGATCCATCAAGCATCTCTATGACCACATCGGAAGGATTGGTTTACGGAAAAGGAAAACTTAGAAACGGTGCGATTAGTCATATTTCTCGCGAAATCGAGACTTCGCTTTATAAAAGAACTATAGTCAAAGACGAATATAACGAGTTGAAACTGACCTATTCAGACTGTTATGTATATTTCCGCGCTTACGATAAAGGAGTAGCTTATCGATTCGTATCGAGAAGTCGTAAGCCATTCAATGTCTTATCAGAACAGGCAGAATTCAGATTCCCGAAGGATTGGCCTGCATATATCCCATACACATCGGTGTTCAATTCATCTTTTGAGAAGTATTATACACTCAGTGAAATCTCCGAATTTGATTCTCGCTCCATGTCCATACTTCCGATGATGGTAAATGCTGATAATGGCATGAAAATAAACATAATGGAATCGTCTTTATACAACTACCCCGGTATGTATATAGGACGTGGCGAGGATTTGCTCGAACTTCGTGGCGTTTTTGCGGCTTATCCAGATGAAGTGGAGCAGGGTGGACATAATTCTCTTCAGGGGATAGTTAAAAGTCGTAAAGATTACATAGCTCAATGTGGACCTCGTGAGAAGTTCCCGTGGAGGATTCTTGCAATAGGTGATGCTTTAAGTATGGCTGATAGCGATCTAGTATGGTTACTTGGCGACGACCCAGAGAAAAATATTGATTGGAACTGGGTGAAACCAGGAAAGGTAGCGTGGGAATGGTGGAATAACTGGAATGTAAAAGGGGTGGACTTTAAGGCTGGAGTCAACAACGATACTTATAAGTATTACATCGATTTTGCCGCAGAACACGGCATCGAGTATGTCATTCTAGACGAAGGATGGTCGGTTAAGAATGCGGCTGATCTTATGAAAGTAGTTCCTGAGATTGATATAGAGCAGCTTGTTCGGTATGGTGCAGAAAGAAATGTCGGTATTATTCTATGGGCAGGGTATTGGGCTTTTGACAGGGACATGGAAAAAATCTGCAGGCACTACTCTCAGATGGGAGTAAAGGGCTTCAAGATTGATTTTATGGATAGAGATGATCAGGCTATGGTGGATTTTCATAGAAGAGCCGCTCAGATGGCTGCCAAATATCATCTTATAGTCGATTTTCACGGATCATATAAGCCAAGTGGGCTTAGTCGCACCTTCCCTAACGTTTTGAATTATGAGGGTGTGTGTGGTTGCGAACAGATGAAATGGTGTAAAAACGATGTGAATCAGCCACTTTACGATGTGCTTATTCCGTTTATACGTCAATGTGCGGGTCCTATGGATTATACTCAAGGGGCGATGCGTAATGCCGCAAAGGGTCGTTTTCGGGCCAATTATTATGAGCCTATGAGCATGGGAACACGATGCCATCAGCTTGCAGAGTATATGGTATTCGATTCTCCACTATGTATGCTATGCGATACACCTCTTAATTATAGACAAGAGAGCGAATGCACCGATTTTATAGTGTCTGTTCCTACAGTGTGGGATGAAACTATAATTCTCGATGGAAAGGTAGGAGAGTATATAGTTACTGCCAGAAGAAGTGGAAATGATTGGTATGTAGGGGCTATTTGTTCATGGAAAGCATGTTCGGTGTCTATTCCTCTTGACTTTTTGGAAGATGGGGCATGGCAGGCGGAGGTGTTTAGAGATGGAGTGAACGCATCTCGTAACGGGACAGACTATATCCGTGAAGCCATGGATCTAAACACTGATGTGTCACATTTGGATGTCGAAATGGCTCCAGGCGGTGGAGTCGCTATTAGATTTACTTGCAGATAATAATAAAACTAATAAAGTATGAAAAAGACAAATTGCTTTTTATTTTTAGCATTTCTTTCAGTTGTAGCCTGCGATCCTCAAGATCCGAATTATTCGGAGTCTGGATTCACACAAGGGGGAAGTGATTACCCTTATGTCTATGCAACTATTGCTGATACTAAAGCCACTATTAAAGGGCAGAAGATTACTTGGCAGAAAGGGGACATTATAACCGTATATGGTAATCCCTTGGATGAAAATTATTCTGAAACAGCGACTTATCTTTTAAAGAATGAAGCTGACATCGAAGCGGGAAAGTTTACTTTTTCGAAAATGGTTTGTGGAAAGAAACTTACGGCGGTGAAATCTGCGCGTATGCTTTTCGATGAAAATGGAGAACTTACTTCTCAAACTGTGGAAGAGGGTTTGTTTCCTGCGTGTCTGGAAGGAAAAGCTACTGATGGGAAAATACTTTTTGAACATACCACTCCTTATGCTAAAATTAGTGTGAAAGATGCTTCATCTAAGCCATTCACTCTTTTTAAAGCGCATATCGTGGCAGAAGGTATCGGAGGGGAACTACAGGACACCTTGTCACTTGGCTTTTCTCCTAATGTTACACTTGCTGAAGAAAAGGAGAATACATATTATTTTAGAACTCTTCCGCTTCAAGGGAAAGAGGTTAAGTGCATTCTTTACGATATCGACGGAGGTTATATGGAAACTGAACTCGGTGTGCAGTCTTTTGAAGTAGGTGCCGTAACCGAACTTCCGCTTTTAAGTTATGAACCTAAGAAGATTGTTACTTACTATCCTGGTACTGAACTCGAACCTATAACTGTTCGTGAAATTGTGGATGGAGTTGAAAAAGATGTCCTCTGGGCTCCTGTTTACTGTGGCTATAGTGTAGAGCATCCTAATGGACTGCTTTATCAGTATGGTAGAGCCAAGGGGCAGCCTTATTATCCTGCAGCCACTTCAAGTGCTATATGTGTGGATGGTAAGATCTCTGATCCAGAGGATGATAAGTTCTATAAGAATACTCCAGACTGGTATAGTGGCACTGCACTTAGCGCTTGGCCTATGAGCAGTTCGGAGGCAGGCTATGTCGAAGGCAAGATAGATAATCCATGTCCAAGTGGGTGGAGGCTTCCGACGATTGCAGAATGCCAAGGACTTATAAATATTGGCTTTACACAGTCTACTAACTGGTCTTTCTCGGCTAGTGGAACAGATGAGCAGAAAGAGGCAACGGTTGTTGGGACTGGATTTATTCTTAACGATGAATCGGGTCTTTTCTTCGCAGCCGCAGGTGGAAGAACTGGTAAAGGCCAGGGTTATTATAGAGGATCTGGAGCTGATGCATACGCGAGAATGTGGGCTATAGATATAAAGCCAGGTGCAGCTGATGGTAAAGCATCTGGACTTTCTCTTAGAAGAAAGGGATCTTCTAATGAAGCTGATGGCTTTACAGCGGAAATATTCGCTTTAGATAAAGCGACAGGTCTTTCTGTTCGTTGTGTAAAAAAATAAGTTACTGAACTAAGTAATCCTTAAAAAATAACAAATAATCATTATGAAAAAAGTTAATTATCAAGTAGGTGGTATGGAATATAATACTCCCGAAATCCAGGTCATTGATCTGGTCGCTGATAGCGTATTATGTGCTTCGGATTTAAGCATATCTGACATCGAAGTAGATAGTCTTGAAGAGGACTATAAAAGTAAAAGTGTAATTTGGCACTAATAGAGCGAGATATGAAAACTATAAAATATTTATTGCCACTGTGTTGTGTGGTAGTGGCTTCTTGCGGTGAATCCTCTATAGATACTCCTACCCTTGAAACTCCTTCAGGCAAAACTACTGTGCTTACGGCTATTATTGGGGCCGAAACTAAAACTGTAATGGGTGAAAAAGAAGGGAATAGTTATCCTATTTCATGGTCAGATGGGGATATGATAAATGTTAATGGAGAGTCTTCTAAGGCTGTTTCATTAGAGGTTGATTCTAAGACAGCGTCTTTCGAGTTTGAGAGTGAATTAAGTACTCCATATAGCGCTGTGTATCCTTCAAGTGCTTATAAAGGAGCCGGAGTAATCACTATCCCTTCTAAACAGACTTATAAGCAGGGCTCTTTTGATGCTTCAAGTGCGGTTATGCTTTCTTATGCTACTGAAGGGACTTCCCTTACTTTCCATCATGTGATGTCCTATCTTAAGCTTTCTTTCGGAACTACTGCTGGAACTACTGCTCTTGAAAAGGTAATGAAGGTAGAGGTTAGCTCTAATGGAACTGAGTCCATGAGTGGAGATTTCAGTGTTGATTTTGAAAATAACGCTATTACTCCTGCGGAAGGGAATGAATCTTCTGTTATCACAGTTAATTGTGGAACTGCAGGAGTTGATTTAGGGAGTGAGATTATCGTTGCTATCCCAGCACAGAATTATGCTTCTGGGCTTGTGATTACTACCTATGATAAGGTGGGAAATAAGTCAGTCTATACTGCCAATTCTGGTTTTGAAGCAGTGGCAGGTAAGGTTTATCCTATGCCTATCCAGATGGAACTCTATCCAGGAACTATTCTTAAGGCTGTAAAGGTAGGAGATCTTTACTGGGCTCCTGTTTACTGCGGCTATAGTGAGTCATATCCTAATGGACTGCTATATCAGTATGGTAGAATGGTGGGACAGCCGTATTATCCAGCTGCTACTACAAGTTCAATATGTGCGAGCGGACCAATAGATAATCCAGAAGATGATAAATTCTATAAGAATGGGGCTGATTCGTATAATGATTGGTATAGTGGATCAACTCTTACTACATGGCCTATGAGCAGTTCAGAAGCTAGTTATGTGGAAGGAAAGATAGCCAATCCATGCCCAAGTGGGTGGCGTCTGCCGACGATTACTGAGTGTAATGTACTTATAGGAAAAGGCTTTACACAATCTACCAACTGGTCTTTTGAGGCTAATGATAAATTATATACTGATGAAAAAAACGAGGCAATGGTTGTAAAGACAGGATTTGCTCTTAATGATGAGTCTGGATTATTCCTTGCTGCTGTAGGCGGAAGAACACGTAAGGGTCAAAGCTATTATAGAGGAAGTGGAAAAGATGCTTACGCCAGAATGTGGATTTCAGATATAAAGACTGGTACTGCAGATGGAAAGGCCTCATGTCTTTCACTTAGAAGAAAAGGGACTTCTAACGAAGCAAATGGGTTTACGGCGGAAATACTAGCACTAGAAAAAGCAACAGGCATATCCGTTCGTTGCGTAAAAGAAGTTGAATAATTTTTTCATTATTTTTTGAAAAGTGCATTCATCAGTGTCTTGTATTGAGAATGGTTACTAATGCTTTTGAATGCACTTATTAATTTTTAGATGTTGCTAGAAGATATATGGTTTCATATACGGCTAGTCTCCTATGACATGTGAACGAGAGGGTATGTATCTTATAGTTAACAAGTAAATTGTTTAGCAGAACGATTATTTGTTAGGTAATTTGAAGGTTGCCTAAGAGCGTGTTTTTATAAAGATTTATATTTTTTGATAATATGCTGCGTGGAAATTAGGGGTTATAGTGATACGCACCTTCGGTGCTATCCCTCCCACTTCGTGGGCCCCTCCCGTTCACAAGTCACGGGCGACTAGCCACTATAACCCCTAATTTCCACGCAACTATATAGTTTTATTAAATGATTAGAAAAAGTTTGGTGATATTGACTGCGATTTTGGTAAGTGCAATAGTCGTCCATAGTCAAGTCATAGTGGATCCTGCGATAGAAGTAAGGCCCATTAAGGTGATGAATGCTGTAAATAACGGCCCTAAGATGGCACCTGCAAGTCAGAAAAAAGGTAATTTTGAAGCTTATAAAGCAGCGAACTTTCCTTATGCCCGTCTGCACGATGCTCCACTCTATGCTCCTTGGACCAAATGTGTGGACATTACATGCATCTTCCCCGATTTCGACGCTGACGAGACTAAGGCTGAATCGTACGATTTTACTCTCACAGATAAACTCCTTTCAGACATTCAAGCTACTGGAACTAAGGTATTCTATCGCTTGGGCCAATCCATCGAAAACGCTTCTAAAAAATACGATGTGTTTCCGCCTAAGGACTATAAGAAATGGGCGAGAATATGTGAGCACATTATAAGACATTATAATGAAGGCTGGTCAGATGGTTTCCACTATGGCATAGAGTATTGGGAAATCTGGAATGAACCGGACCTTGGATTTAAGGCTGGTCGTCATCTAAGAAAGGATTCTCCTACATGGAACGGAACAGACAAAGAGTTTTTTAAGTTCTATGAATTGGTTTCCAAACACTTAAAGTCACGATTCCCGGAGCTAAAGATAGGAGGACCGGCGCTTTGCGAGGATAATCTCTGGGCTGAGAATTTCCTTTTGTATTGCTCTAAGCATAATATAGAATTAGACTTTTTCTCCTATCATCTTTATGCTGGAACAGTCGAGGCTTTCGAAAAGAAAAATGAACTGATGCGTTCTTTATTAGATAAATATGGCTATGATGATGTTCCAATGATACTCGATGAATGGAATTATCTGGCTAACTGGACAGATGAGTTCGTTTATACGACTGAGGTTATATCTTCTTATGTGGGCGCCGCTTTTACTTCTGCTATCATGCAAACCTCGCAGGATGGCCCTGTGGACATGCTGATGTATTACGATGCTCGCCCTAATACTTCCTTTAACGGCTTGTTCGATCAGACCACTTTATCGACACTTCCGGCATATTATTCTTTCTATGCATGGAATAAACTACGCGAGGCTGGCACTCAAGTTTTTTCTTATACCAGCGATTTGAAAAATATCTATGTTACGGCTGCGAAAGGGAGTGATGGTAAATTATTTATCTTAATCACCAGTTATTCAAGTGATAAGAATGTTGTGGCTCCGTCGAGTTTCGAACTTGAAATAAAGAATATGAAAATTAACGAAGTACGTTCTTTTGTGACAGACAAATATAAATTATATACAGAAACTCCAGTTCAAGTCGTTGATAATAAAATGGATTTAACTCTATCTGCTAACTCAGTCACTCTTATAGAAATCAAATAAATTAATTTTTTTGTATAATCATCGTAAGAGGGTGGTGAGGAAAGTGGCTAGTCGCCCGTGACTTGTGAACGGGAGGGGCCCACGAAGTGGGAGGGATAGCGCGAAGCGCGTATCACTTTCCTCACCACCCTCTTACGATAGAATCATTTCATAGAAGAACTATAATGGTTTCTTTGTAATGTCTTTTATTTCATTATTTTTATCACTTTCGGTTTTCGTCTCAGAACTGATGTCCCAGATGACATTAGAAGAGAAAATAGGTCAGCTTAATCTTCCTGTTGCTCCATCTGAAATTGTAACGGGTGAGACCACTTCTGAAAACATCCTTTCCCTTATCCGAAATGGACAAGCAGGGGCGGTCTTTAATGCTACCGGCTATGAAACAGTATACGAACTCCAGCGAATAGCTGTCGAAGAAACACGATTAGGAATTCCGCTCCTTTTCGGTTTAGATGTAATACATGGATACAAAACCTGTTTTCCTGTTCCACTTGGCATGTCATCCAGTTGGAACATGGAGCTTGTGGAGAAAATGTCGAGGATCTCAGCTATCGAAGCCTCTGCTGATGGGATAAATTGGCTCTATGGCCCCATGGTGGATGTCAGCAGAGACCCTCGTTGGGGAAGATGCGTGGAAGGACCAGGTGAAGACCCTTATTTTAATGGTCAATACGCAGTCGCTTCCGTCAAAGGAATACAAGGTGAGTTAAAAGATGATAGTGAGATACTTGCATGCGCGAAGCACTTCGCCTTATATGGAGCATCTGAATCCGGCATGGATTATCGAGAGACAGACATGAGTCTTGAACGCATGTATAATGTTTATCTTGAACCATATAAATATGCCGTAGATGCTGGGGTGAAAACAATAATGGGCTCGTTCAATGATATAAACGGCGTTCCGGCAAGCGCTAATGAATATCTTCTAAAAGAAGTGTTGAGAGATTATTGGGGCTTCGATGGATTCGTGGTGTCGGATTACAATGCAGTAAGCGAATTAACTAAACACGGACTTGGCGATGCTTACGAAGTTTCAAAAAGGGCAATTGATGCGGGCATGGATATGGATATGGTCTGTGCTTTCTATGTGAAAAATATAGCACAAGCAGTGCAAAATGGAGATATCTCTGAGGAAGTGATAGATGATGCTTGTCGGCGTATTCTTGAAATCAAATGCGAATTGGGGCTATTCGACGATCCGTACAGATTCATAAAGAAAGGGGCTGCTGCACAAAAGATTGGTACGAAAGAAGCTGAAGAATTGGCATACGAAAGTGCTGTAGAGTCCTTCGTGTTGTTAAAGAACGACGGGGTACTTCCGCTGAAAAAGGGATCGAAAGTTGCATTTGTGGGGCCTTTTGTAGATGCCGGTGCGCAGTATGCTGGTAGTTGGTCCGCTAAGACTCCGAAAGAATTGGCATCCATACTCGATGTGCTTAAATCGCGCTCCGACATAGAATATCTCTATGCTCAAGGCTCGAATATTTTAGATGATGCACAGCTTGAAAAAGCAACCACTTTTAGGCGTCCTTACAAAAGGGATAGTCGCTCGAATGAAGCGATGTTAAAGGAGGCGTTAAAGGTTGCCAGGCGATCAGATGTGGTAGTGGCGTGTCTTGGCGAAGGCGCATATATGACCGGAGAATCGAATAGTCGGACCTCATTGGATCTTCCAGATTGTCAAAGAGAACTTTTAAGAAAACTTGTGGACACAGGAAAACCTGTAGTGCTCGTGCTTTTCAGTGGAAGACCGATGACTCTTTCGTGGGAAAATGAAAGGGTTTCTGCGATTTTGGATGTGTGGTATGGAGGGACGCGCACAGCAGATGCCGTCTTGGATGTTCTAAAGGGAGATGTGAATCCTTCGGGGAAACTGACCATGACTTTCCCGCGAAATGTAGGGCAAATCCCTATTTATTATGCTTATAAGCCATCTGGCAGACCTAATAAGTTTGATGATGGGTTTAATAGGTTTCGGAGTAGCTGGATAGATTCGCCGACATCGCCACTTTATCCTTTTGGATATGGGCTTAGTTACACGACTTTCGAGTATTCCGATGTGCGTTTAAGCAGTGATAAGATGTCGATGGATGGCTCGGTTAAGGCATCTGTCGTGGTGAAAAATACAGGCAGTCGCGATGGAAAAGAGATAGTTCAGCTTTATATCCACGATAAAGTGTCTTCCATGACTCGTCCTGTGAAGGAATTGAGGGGTTTTCAAAAGGTGTTTATTCCATCTGGAGATTCTAGTGTGGTGACTTTTGATATTACCCCTGACATGCTTTCGTGGTATTATGTGGATCAATACAATATGTCCCGAAAGCCTGCACCTATAAGTGCTGAAAAATCATTGGAACCAGGAGAGTTCGAGATTATGATAGTGCCAAATAGTGCTCATGCCCATTCGGCAGTGCTTGAAGTTGTGCGACCACGAGTAAAAGTGAAGGAATTTGGCGCTCTTTCTTCAGGAGAAATGACTCATCTGTATGCTCTTACAAATTCTTCTGGTTCGAAAATGTCATTGTGCGATTACGGAGCGCGTATAGTCAGTATCAAAGTGCCAGATCGAAATGGTTATATGGACGATGTGGTCGTGGGGTATGGAGATATTGCTTCATTTGAAACTAAAGATCGGTTTATGGGTTGTACTATAGGGCGTTATGCCAATCGTATTGATAACGCTTCTTTCTTTTTAGATGGGCATAATTATGTTCTTGATGCCAATGAGCATTTTCGCGGAGCACCAGTTCAGTGTCATGGTGGAAAAGAGGGTTTCGACAGGTTTATATGGGATTCGGAAGTGTTGGAAACACCAGATAGTGTGGGCGTTAGATTTCATAGGCTAAGCCCAGATGGAGAAGGTGGGTTCCCAGGTAATTGTGATTGCTATGTGACTTTCTGGTGGACAGAAGATAATGTGTGTCGAATCGTGTATGAGGCTACTACAGATAAATCGACTGTAGTTTGTATGTCAAATCACACTTATTTTAATCTGAAAGGAAGCGAGCCTTCTTATGTAATGGATCATCTATTAAGGGTGAATTCCGATACTTGTATTCAGAATAATACTCATTTCTGTCCAGATCTTGTGCTTTCAGTAGAGGGGACTCCATTTGATTTTAGGGAGCCTCATAGGGTAGATTATAGATTAGATAAGCCTTCCAAGCAGCTTGAAATTATGCATGGAATGTCAGCGTGTTGGGCTATAAGGGATTATGATGGGACCCTTAGATGTGCATCTGATCTTTATGACGCGGGAAGCGGGCGTGGGGTGCAGACTTGGACGACAGAACCGGCACTGCTTACTTACACTGCCAGGCTTCATAATGAAAAGATGATTGGAAAATATGGTCCACTTCAAAAATATGGGGCAATGCTTTTGGAAACTATACATTTCCCGGATTCACCTAATCAGAGTCGTTTCCCATCTGCAGTACTTCGTCCAGGAGAAAAATATCGCTCTGTCACTGAATGGAGATTTTATAAGAAATGATATATAGCCGAGTAAGTACGTGGTCCAGAACGATACGCGCTTCGCGCTATCCCTCCCTTTTGATGGGGCTCTGCCCCATAACATCCCCGCGGCTCCCATCAAAGGGCCCCTCCCGTTCACAAGTCACGGGCGACTAGCCGTTCTGGTCCCCATACTTACTCGGCAAAAAACATGTAAAGAAAAAAGAATCCAAGTTACAAACTAAATGAAAAAAAATTATATATCACTTATCGCCATCATTTTCCCATTATTGGCATATTCAGAAGAAGTTCTTACTTCTCCTCATGGCACTAACACCATCCGTTTCGAACTTTCCGAAAGTGGCCATATGCTTTATAGTGTAATCCATGAAGGAAAGCCTGTGATTCTGCCTTCAAAACTTGGCTTCGAACTTCGAGGAAATGTTAAATCCACTGAAATCAAGTACTGCGATGATGGCTCTATTCAAAAAGTGGATAAGACCCCATGTTATTATTTCGACAGCGATTTCGAACTCTTAGACGTTAAGCGCGACTCCCACGACGAAGTGTGGAATCCCGTATGGGGCGAAGAGAGCCAAATCAGGGATTGTTATAATGAGATGCTTGTAGCTCTTCGGCAGAAAAATACGGGCAAACTATTGAACTTAAGGTTTAAAGCCTATGACGATGGGGTGGCTTTCCGTTATGAATTTCCGACAAATCAGCCACTTACTAAATTCGTTATAAAAGAAGAACTGACTGAGTTTAATCTAACAGCAGACCATACGAGCTGGTGGATTCCAGGCGATTACGATTCTCAAGAGTATAGTTATACGAAGAGCCGTCTCTCGGAGATTTCCACAGAGATGAGAAATGTATTGAAAAACGCTAATAATAGGACTCCATTTAATACTAATGCAGTTCAGACAGCATTTCTTATGAAAACGGATGGTGGACTATATATAACGCTTCACGAGGCTGCGCTTGTAAATTACTCATGTGCACATCTTTTAGTAAATGCCTCAAATCATAGCCTCCAAATATCACTTACCCCTGATGCTCAAGGGTGGAAAGGAGACATGACCACACCAAGTGTCACTCCATGGCGAACTATTCAGATGGCAGACAAAGCTACTGATCTTCTTGCTTCAAGACTTGTACTGAATCTAAATGAACCATGTGCTCTTGAAGATGTTTCATGGATACACCCTGGGAAATACATGGGTGTGTGGTGGGAGATGATATGTCTTCGAAAAAGCTGGAGCTATACTCGTGATTTTAAAACAGTAGATATTGAAAGTGTTGATTATAAGAATGCTAAGCCTAAGGAAACTCACGCGGCTAATACTGAATATGTAAAACATTATATAGACTTCGCATCTAAAAATGGATTCGATGCTCTTCTTGTGGAAGGATGGAATCTCGGATGGGAGGAATGGTCTGACCTCACAAAAGAACATGTGTTCAATTTTACTAAGTCTTATCCCGATTTCGATGTCGAAGAAGTTAATCGCTATGCTCACACAAAAGATATTAAGCTTGTAATGCACCATGAAACTGCCAGTAGCGTAAGAGACTATGAACGCCAATTAGATAGCGCTTACACTTTTATGAATTGTTACGGATACGATGTCGTAAAGTCAGGCTATGTCGGTGATATTCAGCCGAAAGGAGAATACCATTTCGGTCAGTGGATGAATGACCATTATCTTTATTGTGTAAAAAAAGCAGCGGAACATCATATAATGGTCAATGCCCATGAAGCCACCAGACCTACGGGGCTATGCCGCACTTATCCTAATCTGATTGGTAATGAAAGTGCTAAGGGAACAGAATACCAATTCCTTTCTCGCGCTGGTATCGCTCCAGGCCACACCGCTATATTACCATTTACTCGTCTTAATGGGGGGCCTATGGATTATACTCCGGGCATTTTCTGCATGGATCTCGACGGGTGGGCAGGACGGCCTGCTCATGTGAACAGCACTATATGCGGACAACTTGGCCTATACCTAACTATGTATTCTCCTATGCAGATGGTAGCCGACACCCCAGAACATTATATGGAACACCCTGATGCTTTTCAATTCATTAAAGATGTCGCGGTAGATTGGAGTGAAAGCAGATATCTCTATGCAGAGCCTATGGAATATGTGGTGGTGGCGAGAAAAGCTAAAGACTCTGGTGAATGGTTCTGCGGAGGTGTTACCGATGGAACGGCTCGTGAATTTGAAATTAAACTCGATTTTTTGGAAGAAGGAAAATACGAAGCTCAAGTTTACTGCGATGCTTCTGATGCGGATTGTTACACTAATGAACAAGCTTACAAGATTGAGCATAAGAAAGTTACTAAAAACAGTAAAATACGGGTTAGAATGGCTCCTGGTGGAGGATTTGCTATAAGGTTTAAAAAATTAGCTTGATGAAAAAACTGATTGTATCGATTGTGGCGCTGATGGTGCCGATTGCGCTTTTCTCTCAAGAAGAGACTAAGGCGGGGAAGAGTGAAAGGAATGTGATGCTCAATGCGGAATCGGCATCTGCTCCACGGGAGATAAATATCGGACTTCCTGAGAGTGGTGATGGCGCCGTGTTGTATGTGGATGGGATAAAGCATGCCTATGGTCTTCCTAAGGGCCAATTCCACTGGGCAGGCGGAAATGCCTATGAGCCCATTAAGACCATGAGCATAATCGAAACCCTGATTTTTACAGGAGAGATTGGAATCGCAGTCAATTCCGACACTAAGATGGGGACGGATATCTTCTCTGGTGCTGTAAGTGCGACATCTTCATCTAATGGGCTTGTTCGTCTCGATGCTGCTTTGCGTGGACCTCTTTCGTCTCGGAAAGGATGGTTTTTCTCTACTGGCATTTATGCCAATTTAGACCCTACCAATGTACCTGCCCCACATCGTCGCTATGTGGATAACAAGCAGATAGGCCAATTCTCTCTCTTAAAAAAGTGGCGTACTTCATCATTTGCCGTTTCATATAGGTTTTCAAGGTGTGCTGACAATATGGGTTCGGGATATGCCTTTGCGCCTTTCATTTTCGACGGGAAAGGTGGTATAAGCCAATATGGTGGGTTCAGAATAGGCGGAGATTGTTATATGCCATCTGATGATGCTGTAAAATGGCTTGATTTAGCGAGTGGAAAGGTCTTGTATGGAAATCTAAGTGATTTAGACGAGCGGTTTATGCACGATATTCTTTTGGATTATAGTACAATATTGACATCTGGTTGGAATATAAGTCTTAAAGGTCATATTGCAGCTATGCCTTACGCGAAGGCTGCATCTTTTGCGCTTTCATCGATTTCAAAAGATATGTTTGGTTATAGTTTAGCCGATGGAAGTGTATATTCTGGACCTGTGCAGAATAGGGTAGTGACAATTTCTGATGCAAGTAATTTTGACTACGAATTGCTTGCTCAGGCTAAAAAGACGATTGGCAGACACTATCTACATTTAGGGGCGGATGTAGTGCTTTCTAAGCAGTATGAAGCCGGTTCAACTTTTAATATGGCCCACAGTGTGGAAGCATCACCTTTAAGACTCTTGTATAATGGCGAAAGCACATGGGATTATAATAATAGTGCTACATACATGGACGCGTGGAGAAGAAATATAGCTTTTTATGCTCTTGATACTTGGCAGGCAAATTCCGATTTGAGACTTCGTACTGGTGTCAGACTTCGCGCTGTTTTGAATAATACTATCTGTGCACCCTCTGATCCTTTAGGGCTGCATAATAAGCGAGCTTCTGGTGGCTTTTCGCTTATAAGTGAGGATCTGCTTTTAGTGGATAAGCAATTATGCGGGTTAGACTATGCTTTTAGCGAGGATGTATCGTGGCGAATAGCTGGGCGGTTATTTGCTAACGCTGAAGGGTTTTACAGCATTACTAATAAATCCACTACATATTTCAAAGGGGCTAATGCTCCTTCTGTAAAACCCATTGGCAATGCTTATGTTCGTGGTGGTTTAGCCTATGACAATTCATGGATGGATGTAACGGCCTTAGTCTCTTTTATAACGAGCTGGAATAATGCTAAGGTTATGACCGTGTCGGATCACGATAGCGGCGAAACCATACCATGGACTGCCGAATACGGAATACGCACTATCGGATTTACTTTAGATGGAAATGTGCATTTCGGAGGGTTTAAAACGCATTTAATGTGTACTTTGCAGGATCCTCGCTATAAGAATTACCGTAACGAATTTAGTTTTTCAAGTGGACTTAAAGTATTGGATTACACAGGAAAGTATGTTACGGGTATCTCTAAGTTTATGTTAGAAATGGATCCGTCTTATTCATGGAGCAGATTCAAAGCATGGATGAGTGTTCGGTATTACAGCCGTCAATATGCAAGTCGAAATAACTTAGCCTACTTCGATGGGCACTTCGAAACTTTTGCCGGCTTGGATGTTAAGTTTAGAAAACATGATCGTCTGTCCATCAATGTTATAAATGTACTTGGTCAGAGCGGGGCTAAAGGAAGTGTAGACTTCATAGACACTATGGAAGATGCTTCTCTTTTAAAAGGATGCCTTCTTTCTGGAAAATACATCCGCCCTTTTAGTGTGGAGATGAGTTACACCTATGAGTTTTGAATAATTTTCTGTTGCAGGCAATCGGTTAAGACAACACCGAATGATAATACATTTTTATATCGATTTATGACATTTTCATTATCAGATTTTGCTTGGTAAATTGAAATGATTTGTTTAACTTTGTCGAGATTGTTTGATAATAATAAAATCGATATAAAATGGTTACAAAGGACACTTGGCTTAAGTTTATGCAGAACAAGGTGCTTAATAGAGTTGTCACCTGGTTTATTCTTCCTGTATGTATAGTTGCGCTGGTATATCTGCTTGTGGACAGCATTTCGCAACCTGTTAAATTCAACAAGGAAAAGGCAGCGCGTGAGAAGGTGGGTATTGAGAGACTTAAGGATATTCGTACTCTCCAGAATGCATATAAGAGCGTTCATGGTAAATACACTGATAATTTTGATTCTTTAAAAACATTTTATGTTTCAGAAGATATTATAGTTAAGCTTCAGATAGGTTCTAGGGATGACTCTGCAGCTGTGGCTCATACCAAGGCAGTTCGTAAGACAGTTCCATGGCTTAGAGGAGCAGATTTGAACAAGTTCTACAAGCAAAGATATGATAATGGAGATAGGAAGTTGGTTTTCTCCGTTGATCAAAAGATCCCTGTTCGAGACACTCTATTTAAGGGTAGAGAATCTTTCCGTATTGATTCTTTGCGTACTATTCCATTCTCTGGTGGCAGACCGATAGAGATGGAGTCTGTGATAAAGACCGTATCCGGTGTCAAGGTGCCACTTTTCGAAGCCCGTATGCCTTATAGATATCTTCTTAAAGGGATGGATAACCAGTTAAGAATAAATCTGGATTCAGAATGTCGTAATTCGAATCGTTATGAAGGGCTTCAGGTTGGTAGTGTGAGTGCACCTAATAACAATGCCGGTAACTGGGAGTAGCGGTGATTTTAGTCCCATCATCTTTTTTTGATAAAGCTTGTGCGAGAGAATATCTCGCACAAGTCGTTGATGTAGCATCGGATAGTGTGGTTAGTTATGTGTTTTTACCGCGTTACGATGCTTATTTTGTTTATGAAGGGGAGGAAGAGCCTGCGTTATTGAAAGTCTTGAATACCCTTGATAAATTAACGGACTATAATAAGATCTTATGCTATTGGGATGGAAAGGTCCTAAGTTTGGCTATCGGACAGGGGAAAACGCTACTGCTTTCCAATACATATAAGGCAGAGGACTTTGTGACTGTAATGTACTTTATACTTTTGGCTATGAAATCCTTACAACTTAATCCGGAAGTTTCTACGGTTTGCTTTTTAAGTGAATTGTCGTCTCAGAATAGGATCGCATTATATCACTATTTTAGAGCGGTTCGAATTTTAGAGTAAGTTCTTGTATGAGAATTATAGGTGGAAGATTAAAAGGAAGAGCCATCCTACCTCCATTAGGATACAATGCTAGACCTACTACCGATTTCGCGCGTGAGGCACTATTCAATATATTGGATAACGAGTATGAATTCGAGGATTTGAAGGTCCTTGACTTGTTCGGCGGTACCGGTGCCATTTCCTACGAATTTGCTTCTAGGGGTGTGGGAAGAGTATATTGTGTGGAAATGTCCAGAGATAATGCCTCTTTTATAAGCCGCGAAGCTCGTAGACTTGGGCTGAATAATGTCACTGTCGTTAGAGACAATGTGTTCGACTTTTTAGATGTGTGTCACGAAAAGTTCGATATTATATTTGCCGATCCGCCATATGCTATTGACGGTTTGGACTCTATACCTGATAAAGTCTTCGGACATGATATTTTGCACCCAGGGTGCTATTTCATTTTAGAACATGGTCCAGGGCACGATTTTAGTTCGCATCTTTTTTTCTTTAAGGAGCGCGCTTATGGTAAGGTTCATTTTACTTTCTTTAAGAAAGACTAAGATTTGGCTTCTTTCTTCCCATTTAGAAAACTTCAAAAAATAGCCTGCATCATCTTAGTAAATCTTTTTGGTCTATATTCCTTTTCTCATTAGTTGTGTGCCACCGGCACACTCCCTTTTCTAAAAGAAAGTTATTTCGAAAATTAAAGATAAATCTGAGACGATCTATTTTTTTTATGTTACTTAGTAAAACTGACGACTCTAAATATATCTACATGACACTACTTTAAAGAATAGACTGCTGTAAGTAATTTTCAGCATTAATGAAAATTTACTAAATTTGCAGTCCTATGGCACAAAACACGTTATTAGATAGAGTCCTTTCATTGCAGGACAAATTTCAAAGCCTTCAAGCTCAGCTTTCAAGTCCGGAAGTCATGTCGGATATGAAAAAGTATGTCCAGCTCAACAAGGATTATAAGCAGTTGGAACCCATCATAAAAGCGGGGCTGGAATACAAGAAAACCCTTGATAATCTGGCATCGGCAAAAGATATACTTGTTAATGAGAAAGACGACGATTTAAGGGAGATGGCTCGTGAGGAGATCGCTGAGTTGGAGCCTAAAGTTCCTAAAATGGAGGAGGAAATAAAACTTCTGCTAATCCCAGCCGATCCTGACGATTCGAAGAACGCTATAGTCGAGATACGAGCAGGTGCCGGAGGTGATGAGGCTGCCATTTTTGCCGGAGATCTTTTTAGAATGTATCAGCACTTTGCGGAAAACAAAGGTTGGAAATTGGAGGTGACGGATCAGACTCCTGGTACATCAGGTGGGTTTAAACAGATAGTTTTCAAGTTGAGTTCCACTACCGATGGCGTTTATGGTACGATGAAATATGAATCGGGAGTTCATCGAGTGCAGAGAGTGCCTCAAACTGAAACTCAAGGGCGTATTCAGACTTCAGCTGCATCAGTAGCTGTTTTCCCGGAGGCTGGTGAATTTGATGTGGATTTAAAGTGGGATGATATTCGTCTTGATCTTTTCTGCTCGTCTGGTCCTGGTGGACAAGGCGTAAACACTACATATTCCGCTGTTCGACTTACTCATATCCCGTCAGGGTTGGTTGTTCAATGTCAGGAGGAACGTTCCCAGTTAAAAAATAAGGACCGTGCTTTCGAAGAGTTGCGTACCCGATTGTATAATCTTGAACACCAGAAATATCTGGATGAAATATCTTCAAAGAGAAAGACGATGGTTTCAACAGGAGATAGATCCGCTAAGATTCGCACATATAACTATCCGCAGGGAAGAGTTACTGATCACCGCATTAACTGGAGTATGTATAACCTACCAGTATTTATGAATGGTGATATCCAAGAGGTTATAGATCAGCTTCAAATAGCAGAAAACGCAGAACGCCTAAAGGAAGCAGGAGAGTAATTTATTGTATTAAGAAACCTTCAAAAAAAGCGCGAGATTTAGAACTGATCCCGCGCTTTTTTTGTATATCAATGACGATTATAGTTCTGTCATTTTATCCATAACCAGTTCCACGAGTTGAGCAACGCGTGGCTTGTAGTCGGTGTTAGCATCTTTTAGGTAGCGATGTGCGATTACACAGCATACGGTGATGGCTTCATGTCCTAGATGCTTGGCGATACCGGCAATGGCAGAGCCTTCCATCTCAAAGTTAGTAATCTTACGATCTTCGTACCTATATGACTCTATGTCTTCCAGCATGTTAGGCATTGCAAGCTGTTGCCTAACGACTCTTCCTTGAGGACCATAAAAACCTGGTGCGGATATGGTCATGCCACGAACTGTAGAATCTGCAAATAGATCGATAAGTTTCTGTGAGGCGTGGATGAAATATGGGGTTGGTAGCACTTCAGGCCAATTCATATGCTCCATAAAAGTTTTTTCCATATCTGCATTTGTAATTTCTTCGCGATGAGCATACCAGTTTAGAAGTCCATCGAATCCTACGGAAATATGTGAAAGAACGAATGCGCCAAGCGGAATTTCAGGCTGGAGTGCCCCGCAAGTGCCAAGTCTAACAATGTTTAGTGTGGTGTGCTCGGGCTTAACTTCACGAGTTGTAAAGTCTATATTGGCAAGAGCATCTAACTCTGTCATCACGATATCGATGTTGTCTGTTCCGATCCCTGTAGAAAGAGCTGTTATGCGTTTGCCTTTATAAATACCTGTAGCCCACACGAATTCTCTAGATGCTCCTTCGCATTCGAGGCTTTCGAAATAGGGCTTAAACATAGCTACGCGTCCTGGGTCTCCGACTAGAATGATGTTTTGGGCCAATTGCTCCGGACGGATGTGTAAGTGAAATATCGAACCATCCGAGTTGATAATAAGTTCTGATTCTGCAATTTTCATAATAGTGTTATTTATTTTTTTCTTTTAGCGGCGCGGAGTCTAGAAGCGCTACGAACTAGTAGTTCGTCGGCGAAGATACCTTTTATAGCCAAGATTTCAAATACGAATGCTATAATCGGCAGTATCGCTGTCCAACTGAATACAAACTCTTTGCCTAATGTGAAATAGTCTACTGCAAGCCATACTTGGAGGGCAAGTATAAGCACGGCACTGCCTCCGGCTAATCTTATCTGCAATGGGCGATGACCCCAACTGAATAGCGCTATAATATTAGCTACAAGGGATATGAAAATAAAAATGGCGTAGGGCAGTTTGCTGATATATCTAACTTTTTCGATCGTTTGAGGATCTGAATAGTCTACTCCAGCATTCCCGAAAACCAGTGTAAGTAAAATCGCTGATACAATAGCGAAATAAAGTGTCTGAACTCTTTGCCACATAATCTATCGTGTATTAAATCGAGATAGAAACCCTTCCTCGTAGGTCTTAGAAATAGGGATAGGTTCTATTTCTTTTAGTCCAAGATTGATACTGAAAGTACCATCTTTTTGGCGGATCATCTGCTCGATTTTGTTTATGTTTACTATGTATTTTCGATGACAGCGAACCAGATCGCTATCGGAAAAACTCTCTTCAATGGTTTTAAGTCGGCAGCGAAGCATATACTGCTTTAACTCATCATAACTATCTTGATACCATACTTTTATATAGTTATCGTCAGATTCTATATAGTAAAGGTTATTCTGGTTTATGACTAATTTAAGAGTGCCTGCATTATCGTAAAGCATGATTCTTTTATCCTCTTGAGGGCTGGATACAGTATCTGAAACGACATTACTGAAATTCATAAGACGTATGGTCTGGTCTCTTTCCGATATGGCGCAGTATTGTATTGAGATTATATTGGGAACACCTATCCCGAATATGCAGAATACTATGCAGCTCGCAAAGTAGTTCCATGTATTCGCATTACCTACCGGAGCTGATAGCCAACCATATTTGGTTCCGAAATAGGTTACTCCTGTATAAAGAAGACTCACTACCAGTGCTTCAGTAAAACACCATGTGATGTAACCTAATATGGTTATATTCTTATTCCTTAATGAGTATAAAAGTGCTCGTGAGATTCCTAAAAGTAGAAAACAGAAGGCCCAGAATGATATGGTCAGTATGGTGGCTCTTCCTGGTGCAAGCCGAAACCATCCGCCTATCGATAGTGGAGCTAGCAGAAGAACACTCATAAGTGAGAACAATGCAGTGAAAACCACATTGAAAGACATCTGTTTTTTACTTATTATGTATTTGGGTAAATTATCCGTCAAAGCCATACGGGAACAAAGATACAAAATTTTACTATCTTTGCCCCCAAAATAATATGAGAAACTTAGGTTAGTTATGAGTAAAAGAGTAGTTATAACTGGGATGGGTGTTTTATCCTGCTTGGGACATGATGTAGATACATTTTGGAATAATCTTGTAAATGGGGTATGTGGAATAGACTATATACAGAGTTTTCCTACAGATGGGTTTGCTGTAAAGATAGGAGGTGAGGTCAGGGATTTCAATCCTGAGGATTTCGGGATGGATAGGCCATTTATTCGCAAGCAGGATAAATTCACCATTTTCGCTATGGCCTCCGCATATCAGGCGGCAAAGGATAGTGGTATCATTTCAGGAGAAAATATAGATCCTTTTAGATATGGCGTGTATATAGGAAGTGGAATCGGTGGCTTTGAAACTATTCAAAGGGAAGTTTCAAAAATACTGGAAGATCCTACAGGACAGTGGATTTCGCCTAATTTCGTTCCTTGCATTATCGGTAATATGGCTGCTGGCCAAGTAGCTATTAAGTTTAAGGCCAATGGCCCTTGCATCGATGTAGTCACTGCTTGTGCTACATCCACCCATGCTATAGGAGAAGCATATCGCGCTATAAAACATGGATATGCAGATGCCATCCTGTCAGGAGGGACGGATAAGGCGGTGATCCCCATTGGCATAGCTGCATTTGCAAATGCTAAGACCCTTTCTAAAATAGAAGATCCTAAAAAAGCATCTCTTCCTTTCAATGCTCATAGAGATGGTTTTGTTATGGCAGAGGGCTCGGCCGTGCTTATGCTTGAAGAATACGAGCATGCAAAGGCGCGAGGGGCCAAGATTTATGCGGAAATAGTGGGCTATGGCTCTACTTGCGATGCTTATCATGCTACGGCACCTAATAAAGAAGGCACCACTCAGGCTCGGTGCATAAGTGATGCATTGGCTGAGGCTGCTTTTGATCCTATGAAGGATAGTCTATACATAAATGCTCATGGCACTGCGACCCGTTTAAATGATCTATCTGAGACAAGGGCTTGCAAAATAGCCTTAGGGGATTTTGCATATAAGGCGCATATTTCTTCAACCAAGTCTATGCATGGGCATATGCTGGGTGCTACGGGTGCAGCAGAAGCGATAGTTGCTATCAAGTCATTGCGAGATGGCATAGTTCCGCCTACTATTAATCTTGATGAGGTAGATCCTGAACTGGATTTGAATTATACACCTAACAAGGCTGAGAAATGCGATCTTACATTGGCCATCTCTAATTCCTTCGGATTCGGTGGGCACAATGGCTGTCTGGCATTTAGAAAGGTGCAGGATTAGGAAACAATTTTTCCAGGAGTAGCCATTAATTTTAAAATGCTAACAGGGGCGTTGGATGAGGCGTCAGTTTCTTTTACAATTTTGGCTTGAAGACGGCCATGCTCTTTTAAGTGGTTTTTCACAGCCGTATGATCTAAGCCCCTTTCCTTTATATAGGCTAAACCATGACTTTCTGATGAGGCCAATATTGCTAGAAGTAGGTGAGCGGGGACGATTTTTTCGGATTGTGCTATATGGGCTTCTATGATGCTTAGGTTTAGAGCGTTTCTAGCATTACGAGAAAATACGATCTTGTTCTCTTCGGAATACGGAAGGGAATGGGAACGAAATAGCTTTTTCTCCAGAAACTCTTTTAATTCATCTAGATTTATGCCCAATTCTTTTAAAGTATAGCAAGCTTCGTTGTCTTTATGACGTAGTATCCCAAGCAGGAGATGGTCTATGGTTATGACATAGTCTCCTGTCCTCATGGCTTCTTCTTTCGAATATGCTAGAATACTAATTATGTCCTGAGATACCTGCGTCTGCATAGTGCAAAAATAGCAATATTATTTTGTCCTACGCGACTTTTTTGTTAAATTTGTGTGTTTGGTTTGAGGGTGATTTTATTGGTTAATAATGATAAAATAATATAGATAATATGGAGAATGAAGTGAAGCCGCAGGGCATCATAGAGCCCGTCGAGATAGATCATGAGATGCGAACAGCATACATAGATTATTCTATGTCAGTGATTGTGTCTAGAGCTCTACCAGATGCTAGAGATGGTCTTAAACCAGTACAGCGAAGGGTGCTTTTCGGAATGGATGGGTTAGGCCTCAGTTATAGTGGGCAGACAAAAAAATCCGCCAGAATTGTAGGTGAGGTGCTAGGAAAATTCCATCCACATGGCGATAGTTCGGTATATGATGCGATGGCCAGATTGGCCCAGGACTGGAATCAAAGGTACCCTCTTGTTTTCGGGCAGGGGAACTTCGGTAGTATGGATGGCGATCCTGTCGCTGCGATGAGGTACACCGAGGCTAAATTGGCCAAAATATCAGAAAGCGTACTTTGCGACCTCGATAAAGACACGGTTGATTTTACACTGAATTTTGATGATACTATCCAGGAGCCTACAGTACTTCCTACTAAGGTCCCTCTATTACTGCTTAATGGTTCGTCTGGTATAGCGGTGGGTATGGCTACGAATATGGCGCCACATAATCTTTCAGAAGTGTGCGACGCTATATGTGCATATATAGATAACCCAGATATAGATGTAGCTTCGCTTATGGAGTATATAAAAGGACCGGATTTTCCTACGGGTGGCATAATAATGGGGCGCCAGGGAATAATCGATGCTTACACCACAGGTCGAGGCCGTGTCGTTATAAGGGCTAAGGCAGACATCGAAGAAAGAAACGGACGTAGCGTGATAGTCGTTACAGAAGTGCCTTATATGGTGAATAAGGCCGATATGATCTCTCGTATCGGGGAGATGATTCGCGATAAAAAGATAGATGGCATATCAGAAATTAAGGAACTTACAAGCCGAGAAGGAATAAGAATTGAATTCTTGGTAAAGAAGGATGCTAATGCCAATGTCGTGCTCAACACGCTTTTCAAATATACAGCCCTACAGTCAAGTTTTGCTATTAATAATGTCGCACTGGTGTCAGGACGTCCTCAGACTTTGACTTTAAAGGATATGTTAAAGTGTTTTGTGGACTTTCGTCACGAGGTTATTGTCAGAAGGACTAGATATGACTTGGAAAAAGCTAAGGCTCGTGAGCATATCTTAGAGGGATTGTTAAAGGCGATAGACATAATAGACGAGGTTATCGCTGTTATAAGAGGATCTAGCAATGTGGATGAGGCCAAGTCAGAGTTGGTTTCAAGATTTGGGTTTACGGAGATTCAGGCTTCAGCTATAGTGGAGATGCGTCTTCGCCAACTTACAGGTTTGGAAAAGGATAAGTTGTTGGAGGAGAAAAATAGGCTAGTCGAATTTATAGCAGAATGTGAAAAGATACTCGGAAGCGAAGCTCTCCAGCTTGAAATCGTAAAAAAAGAGTCTTTGGAGTTGAAAGAAAAGTTCGGAGATGCGCGTCGTAGCGAGATAACTCTTAGTGCAGATGACTTTAACCCTGAAGATTTTTATGCAGACGAGGATGTTGTGATTACTATTTCTCATTTGGGATATATTAAGAGAACATCGCTTTCTGAATTCCGTGTTCAGTCACGTGGTGGAGTCGGCAAAAAAGCAGGTAGCATGAGAGATGAGGACTTTATCGAGCATATTTATGTGGCAAATATGCATTCTACCATGTTATTCTTTACGGAAAAAGGACTTTGCTATAGACTTAAAGTATATGAAATCCCGGAGGGTAGCAGGACATCGAAAGGACGTGCTGTCCAGAATCTTTTGACTATAGATCAGGATGATAAGATACGCACGTATTTGAACGCAGCGAAGATAGAAAGCAGGGAATATACGGATAGTCACTACGTGGTCTTATTTACTAAGAATGGAGTCATAAAGAGAACCTGTCTTACCGAATTTGCAAATGTGCGTAGCCGTAACAAAGGGCTCATAGCCATAAGCTTTAAAGATGGTGATTCTTTGCTTGATGCACAACTTACTAATGGTCACGAGCAGATAATGATTGCGGCACGTGAAGGGCGTTGTGTAAGGTTCGATGAAAATGATGCACGTGAACTAGGAAGAAGTTCTATGGGTGTGCGTGGTATTAATATTGCAGAGGGGGATGAGGTCATAGGAGCGATTAGTACTGATGTAAATGCTCCAGATGCTTCAAAGTACACTGTACTGGTGGTAAGTGAGAATGGATATGGTAAACGCTCTAATGCCGATGAATATCGTCTTACTGCACGAGGCGCAAAGGGCGTTCTTACTTTGAATGTGACGGAGAAGACGGGTAAGTTGGTGGCTATCAAGTCTGTTACTGAGAATAACGATATCATGATAATCACACGCAGTGGGCTTACTATCAGAATGGCTGTTACTGATATAAGTTTGTTGAGCCGAGCTACTCAAGGTGTACGCTTGATTAGTCTAAGGGACGGCGATAGCATAGCTGCAGTATCGGTAGTGGCTCATGAGAGTGAAGAAGAATCGCTTCCAGAGATTGACGAACAAGTAAATGAATAAATTCGAAATAGTATGAAAAGAATTCTTTTAGTTTTAGCGCTTTTGGCTTCGGTCGGTGTTGCTGATGCGCAGCAGTCGGTAAAGAGTATTCCTGCATCTGAAAAAGCTGTGGAAAAGGCTCTTTTAAAGACAGAAAATCCTAAGCAAGCAGTAAAACCTGATACATGGATTAAGCTTGGACGTGCATATCTAGATGCGTATAGCGCACCTATGGGTAATGCATGGATAGGTGCAACACGTGCCGACTTGGCATTGATTCTAGGTGATGATAAGCCTTCTAGCGAGGAGTGGGTAAATATTTCTGGTGCAGAGTTTATTAAAGCTGTGTTTGAAACACGTAACTATTACTATAATAAGCAGGAAGTCCTTCAGATGATCGAGGTTACAAAGCCTGTATATCCTGATGTTCTTGAAAGGGCTTTGGCAGCTTACGAAAAGGCAGATTCTCTTGACGCGAATGGTAAAAAAACTAAGGATTTGAAAGAAGCTTTTAAGATGGTGTCTTCAAAATTTGTAGACGAGGCATATACAGCTTATACCCTTGGTAATCTTCAGAAAGCTGAATTTTATTTTGAAAAAGCAGTAGAAGCATCAGAACATCATCCTTATGCAGTGGTAGATACTAATGCGGTTTATAATTCAGCTTTGCTTTCTTATATGCTTGGTAATTATGACAATGCTGAAAAATTCTATAAAAAGAGTCTTGATCTTGGATATTATGGGGATGAAGGTGATGCATATGCTAAGCTTGCGGATATCTCTTTAAAGCAGAAGGATACCATTGCTTGTCGTAATTATCTCGAGGAAGCTTTCTCTAAATTTCCTCAAAGCCAGAGTGTTCTTGTAGGTCTTATTAATTTCTACATGAATTCTGGAGAGAATACAGATCGTTTATTCGAACTTGTAGATGCTGCAAAAAAGAACGAGCCTAATAATGCGTCCCTATATTATGTAGAAGGTAATATTTATCTTCAGCTTGGACGTGAAGATGAGGCTATCGCTGCATATAGCGAGTGCGCTAAGATTAATCCTGAATACGAATTCGGTTACATTGGCATAGGTCAGCTCTATTATAATAAGGCTGTAGCTATTCAAGAGCAGGCTACTAATGAGCTTGACGATGCAAAATATGCCGTTTTGGTGGAACAGTTCGAACAGACTCTTAAGCAGTGTATCGAACCATTCGAGTTAGCTTATTCTATCACTAAGGATGACAAGATTAAAGTCGCTATAGCAGAGTATCTTAGAAATGCTTGCTATCGATTCAGCACAGATCCTGCATACGAGGCTAAATACAAGAAATACGATGCAATCGTAAAGGGCGAAGAATAATTACTCTTCTCCCTGCTTGTCAAAAGCTTTTACGATTTTACTTACCAAAGGGTGTCGGACTATGTCTTCGTTACTAAATGAGACGGTCGCGATGCCCTTAATAGTTTTTAGCATATCGATTCCTTTTAGAAGTCCGCTATCTTTTTTGTTCGGCAAATCCACTTGGGATGCATCTCCTGTGACAATGAATTTAGCGTTTGCCCCCATGCGTGTTAGGAACATTTTAAGCTGTCCTAGGTTAGTGTTCTGTGCCTCATCTAGGATGACGCATGCTTTATCTAAGGTACGTCCTCTCATATACGCAAGTGGCGCTATCTGAATAGTGCCTTCTGTGATGAGTTCTTGTAATTTCTTTTGCGGGATCATGTCCCCGAGAGCATCATAAAGGGGCTGTAGGTATGGGTCTAGTTTATCTTTAAGGTCGCCAGGAAGGAATCCCAACCTTTCACCGGCTTCTACAGCTGGTCTAGTTAAGATAATTCGTTTGATTTCCTTATTTTTAAGTGCCCTTACTGCAAGAGCTATGGCTATGTATGTTTTTCCAGTTCCAGCAGGGCCAATGGCAAACACTAAATCGTTTTCGAAGTAGGCTTTAACCATTTCCTCTTGCTTGGCATTCCTGGCTTTTATGGGTTTACCTTCTGTGTTATACACGATTACCGCTCCTGCGTCTAACTTAAAATCCGTGCTTTTGCTCTCTCCTTCAAAGATATCTTCTACATCGTATATGTTTAGGTGCATCTTATGTATCATCTTTTCAGTTAAAATGTTGAATTTTTGAAGGAAATCTTCTATGTCTTCACTTTTGCCATCGAGAATGATATCATTTCCTCTTGCTACGACTTTTAGATTGGGGTAGTATGAACAAAATTCCCTGAGTATGGAATCGCCGACTCCATACAATTTCACTGGATCTAGTCCATCGATACTATAAGTTTTTCTCATAACGGCAAAGTTAGTAATCTTATCGTTTATTTCTTAATTCTTATTATTTTTGTAGGTTTAATTGTTAGTGGAATGAAAAAATCTTTTGTTGTTGCAGCTTTGGTATTAGCGATGATGAGCGTCTCATCTTGCGACTTTTTCCGATCGTTGGCAGGAAGGCCTACATCGGCTGAATTAAAGTCTTCTGCCATAAAAAAAACAGAAACTACTCCTAAGAATGTGCCTATCGATACCATATCGGCTCCGGTAGTTGAAACTGAGGAGTATACTATGGTAAAAAGGCAGGGACGACTTTCGGTTCCGTTAGCCTATACTCATACGACTAGCACTTTAAAAATGGTGCCAGAGTACAAATATTATATTTTGGTAGGAACTTATAGGAAAAAACCGACTATGGATAAGATGATTGCACAGGCTTGCGATGCTGGTTATAAGATATATCTTTTAGAGTATGAGAATGGTCTTACTAGTGTGGCACTCATGCCGTGTAATAAGTTGGAAGAGGCGATAGATGCTTATGCCCAAGTTTCAAAAGAAGTTTTTTGTCCTAAGGATGCGTGTGTTTTAATAGCTAAATAAGGGAGGATAAATATGGAATACGATTTTAGAAAAATAGAAAAAAAATGGCAGTCCCGTTGGGCTGCAGAGGGTACTTATAAGGTAAAAGAGGACCCTAGCAAGCCTAAGTACTATGTGTTGGACATGTTCCCTTACCCATCAGGAGCGGGTTTGCATGTTGGACATCCATTGGGGTATATAGCCAGTGATATTTATTCTCGGTATAAGAGGTTGAAAGGCTTTAATGTGTTACATCCGATGGGCTACGATGCTTTCGGACTTCCAGCTGAGCAGTATGCTATTCAGACTGGTCAGCATCCGGAGTTAACGACAGAAATAAATGCTGCACGGTATCGTAAGCAATTGGATAGGATAGGCTTTTCTTATGATTGGTCGCGAGAGATAAAAACATGTGATCCATCTTTTTATAAGTGGACACAGTGGGCTTTTCTTAAGATGTTTTCATGTTGGTATGATCCAGATCTAGATAAGGCGCGTCCAATAGAAGAACTTATTCATAGATTTAAGACCTCAGGTTATGATGGGATAACTCCTCAGCAATGGGCTTCCTATTCGGATAAAGAGAGAAACGATGTGCTTATGAGGTATAGAATAGCCTATCTGGGAGAGACCTCGGTCAATTGGTGTGAGGGATTAGGAACAGTGCTGGCCAATGACGAAGTAAAGGATGGGATAAGTGTGCGTGGAGGTTTCCCTGTAGAGCAGAGAAAAATGAAGCAGTGGCAGCTTCGTGTCAGCGCTTATGCAGATAGATTGTTAAATGGTCTTGAAAAGCTCGACTGGAGTGATTCCCTTAAAGACATGCAACGTAACTGGATAGGGAAATCGGAAGGTACTGAAGTGGTGTTCGACACGAGATGTGACGGAAGAAGTCTGCCTATAACTATATTTACAACCAGGGTTGATACCATATACGGTGTTACTTTTATGGTTCTCGCACCAGAGAGTGATCTTGTAGATAAACTTACATCTGTATCACAAAAAGATGCAGTAGAAGCATATATTAAGGAAGTTAAAAAGAAAACGGAAAGGGAGCGTATTTCTCAAAAGAGTGTAACTGGTGTCTTTTCTGGAGCTTATGGTATAAATCCTTTTACCGGAGAAGAGATACCTATATGGATAAGCGAATATGTACTTGCAGGGTATGGCACAGGAGCCATAATGGCCGTTCCAGCGCATGATAGTCGTGATTACGCGTTTGCTAAGAAGTTCAATCTTCCTATAGTCCCGATTATCGAAGGGTGCGATGTTTCACAGAACTCATTCGATGCCAAGAGTGGAGTGATGTGCAATAGCGGTTTTCTTAATGGGAAGAGCGTCCATGAGGCTATAGAATTGGCCAAGGATTATGTGGAAGAGAAGGGAATAGGGCATAGGAAGACAAATTATCGTCTTCGTGATGCTATATTCTCACGTCAGAGGTATTGGGGTGAACCTTTCCCTATATACTATAAAGACGATATGCCTTTTCCAGTGGAAGAAAAGGACCTTCCTATTCGTCTGCCTCAGATAGATTCATTTAAGCCATCTTCCGATGGACAGCCACCACTTGCTCGTGCTGTAGACTGGACTTATAAAGGATATCCGCTTGAGACAAGTACGATGCCAGGATTTGCCGGATCATCGGCTTACTACCTTCGCTATATGGACCCTCATGATGATAAGGCCTTAGTGGATAAGAAAATAGATGAGTATTGGCAGTCTGTGGATCTGTATGTAGGTGGAACGGAACACGCTACAGGTCATTTGATTTATTCTCGTTTTTGGAATAAGTTTCTTTATGATCTTGGATATGTATGTCGTGATGAACCTTTTGACAAACTGGTAAATCAGGGTATGATACAGGGGCGCTCGAATTTCGTATATAGAATAGTGGGCACAAATACATTTGTTTCTTTGGGATTGAAAAACAATTATGAGACTACTGAGATTCATGTAGACGTAAATTTGGTCCATAATGATAAGTTAGACATTGATGCATTTAAAGCTTGGCGTGAAGAATATGCCAGTGCAGAATTTATCTTGGAGGATGGAGAGTATGTATGTGGATGGGCTGTAGAGAAAATGAGCAAGAGCATGTATAATGTGGTTAATCCAGACGATATTTGTGACACGTATGGTGCTGATACGCTAAGGCTTTATGAAATGTTCTTAGGCCCTATAGAACAAAGTAAGCCATGGGATACTAAGGGAATAGATGGAGTGCATCGTTTCTTGAAAAAGTTCTGGAGGCTTTTTTATGAGGGCGATAAATTCTTAGTAACAGATGAGAAGGCCACTACTTCCGAGCTTCGCTCTTTACATAAGCTTATAGCTAAGGAACAGTCGGACATAGAGGCATTCTCTTATAATACCACTGTAAGTGCTTTCATGATAGCTGTTTCCGAACTGGGAGAATGCCATAAACGAGAGATTCTTACGCCACTTGTTATACTGTTAAGCCCTTTTGCCCCTCATATTGCAGAGGAACTTTGGGAAGCATTAGGAGAGAAGGACAGTGTGTGTATGGCTAGATTCCCTGATTTTATAGAATCTTATACGGTGGAAGATATGGTTACATATCCGGTCCAATTCAATGGAAAGATGCGTTTTACTATACAGCTTCCTAAATCTGATAGCGCTCAGATGGTAGAATCTGCGGTTAGAAATGCACCGCAGACTGCTAAGTATGTAGGCGATGCTCATATAGTAAAAGTGATAGTCGTGCCTGGCAGAATAATTAATATAGTGGTAAAATAATGAAGAAGGTCAAAATTCTATCCGTATTGAAGGAGTATCTATTGCTCACGCTAGCATGTTTTATCTTTGCACTCGCTTGGGAGGGCTTTATGATACCCAATTCTATGTCTGCAGGTGGAATGATGGGTCTTTCCACTGTGCTTCAATATGCCACTGGAGGATTGATCCCTGCACAATATACATATGTGGTGATTAATGTGCTATTGATACTGGTGGCTATGTGGGTTATGGGTATTGGCTTTGGGTTTAAAACCATTTATTGTATATTAGTTTCCACGCTAATGATGTCCATCGTTGGGAAATTAGAGTGGTTGCATTGTGCTCCAGGCCAATTTTTCTATGTTCAGGAACGTCTATTGGTGCCGTTGATTGCTGGGTCTTTGGAGGCTCTTTCCATAGGGATGATAATTCGCAATGGTGGCAGTACGGGAGGCACGGATATTATAGCCTTGATGATAAACAAGTATTGGCCAGTATCGCTCAGCACAGCATTCATGATAATGGATCTTGTTATTGTAGGCTTGATATTGCTGTTGCCGGATCGTACTTTTACTGATATGGTTTATGGTATTCTTGAGATTGTCACGTTTTCTTTAATTGTGGATGTAGTAGTGGGAGGATCAAAGGGCTCTTACCAATTAATGGTTTTCTCGGAAAAGTATAAAGAAATTGCCGACCATATCATCGATGACATGGGACGCGGAGTGACGGTATTAAGGGCTCAAGGATGGTATACCAAGAGTGAAAAAAATGTGCTTTTGATATTGATCGGTAGAAAGGAGTTACCTTCTTTGATGAAAGAGATAAAAAGGTTAGATAGTAAGGCTTTTATGTCAGTTTCACCAACGAATAATGTATATGGAGAAGGTTTTGAGGAAATAAAGGCGGGAATCAGTACAAAAAAATCGAAATAAAATGCTTAAAGGATCTTTTTTTAGGACAATAAAGGAATATTTGATTATTACCTTCGGTATGTTGCTATATATAGTAGGCTGGAGTGTATTTTTAGTTCCTAATCAACTCGTGGGAGGTGGCGTTTCCGGACTTGCTTCAGTGGTGCAATATGCTACAAATGGAGCTATTAAGATGGGTTATACATATTTTGTTGTGAATGTTGTCCTCCTTATAGTGGCATTGTTTATTTTAGGTAATAAGTTCGGCTTTAAAACTATTTATGCTATAGTGATTGCCTCTGTGGGACTTAATGTGTTTCAAGAAATTATACCTGCAGATATATGTCAGGATTTGGCGGTGGCCAATGGTAAACTGATGAGCTCTATCATGGGTGGTCTTATGGCAGGTTGCGGAATTGGCCTTTGTATGTCTCAGGGTGGCAGTACGGGAGGTACGGATATCATAGCACTGATCGTAAATAAGTATCGTAATGTATCGCCTGGCAAGATGATTCTTGCTATGGATGTGGTGATTATACTTTCGTCACTGCTGGTGCCTATTCAGAATCCGGATGGCTCTATCATACAGTTAAATGATAAAATCACTACTTGTGTCTATGGCTTCATCCTCATAGCGGTCAATGGTACTGTGCTGGATATGGTAATAGCCGGTTCCAGACAGAGTGTGCAATTGTTTATTTTAAGTAAGAAGCATGATGAAATAGCTGATGCAATAACTCATGATTTGCATCGTGGAGTAACTGTTTTAAACGGAATGGGGTGGTATACAAAGCAACCGACAGAAGTTCTTATGGTACTTACCAGAAAATACGACTTGAATGTACTTTTGCGTTACATAAAGTCAATAGATCCGGAGGCATTCCTGTCTGTATCGACTGTGACGGGGGTATACGGGAAAGGCTTCGAGACCATTAAAACTGGACGAAAAAAATAGTTTGCTCGTGCGTTCGCCACATATTTAAGAAATTTAGCCCTTTGGAGTTAATTCCGAAGGGCTTTTTATATATATTTGAGCCAACTAACCATGTACAACATTATGAAATTGTTTTTAAAGAGTAGATTTGCCCACAAGGGAATTTCACCCGTCGTAAAGGATGAGGCGAAGGACATGAACGCGTTATATATGCGTATTGAGAAGTTGATGAAAGAAAAAAGCCCATATCTTGATGGGGACTTTACCATAAAGGATTTGTCCCATTCGGTCTATCATAATAGGGCGTATGTTTCAAAGACTATAAATAAGGTGGCAAAGGTTAATTTCAGGAATTACATAAATTCCTATCGCATAAAATATGCTGTTGAACTTATAAAAAAGGATCCGAGGATTAAAATTAGTGAGGTTGCTTCTTTGTCTGGGTTTAATTCACTTCCGACATTTAATTCTTCATTTAAGGATGTGATGTCTATGCGTCCTAGCGAGTATCTATGTGAGTTGAGAGCACATCGTCCGCTATTTTCTTCCAAGATGATAGAATAGGTGCGGTTATTTCCATTTTTTCCTTTCTTACAGGATGTACGAAGGAAATATGTCTGGCATGAAGGCAAATGCCTGCGTCTGGGTTAGACCTGGATGCTCCATATTTTAGATCTCCTTTTATGGTACAACCGATGTTCGCCAATTGGCATCTAATCTGATGATGTCTTCCTGTGAGCAGTTGGACTTCTATAAGGCAGTATTTTTGACCTTCCCCGATGACTTTGTATTTCAAACGTGCTAACTTGGCATTTGGTTTTGCATTTTCCTTACAGATATAACTTTTATTCTGCTTTTCGTTTTTCCATAGGTAATTGTCTAATTCTCCTTCGTTTTGGAGAGGTCGATTTTCACACAAAGCCCAGTAGGTTTTGTGTATTTGGGAATTCCGGAACATCTCGTTGAGCCTTTCAAGAGCTTTGGATGTCTTGGCAAATATACAGATGCCACTTACGGGTCTGTCTAGACGATGCGCTACACCCATGAAGACTTTACCTGCCTTGTGGTCTCTGCCTGCTATATATGCTTTAAGCGTTTCACTGAGACACTCATCACCGGTTTTGTCGCCTTGGGTTATTTCACCTACGCGTTTGTTTAGGATAAGTAGGTGGTTATCTTCAAAAAGAATCCGGGACTCGAGGTCCCGGATTTCATTGTTAGATAGTAGTCTATATTCCACTATGTTAATAATTATTCAGCGATAGATACGTTTACTCTGCGCTTGCTTGAGTCTATCTTTTTAGCTTTACAAGGGCATACGACTTTGACTTTCTTAGCAGGTACCTGGTAAGCATAAAGCCAATTGCGTACTAAATTAGCTCTTTCAATTGCTATAGCTTTGTTGTAAGCCTTGTCTTTAGTGTCGTTAGCGTATGGCTCGATAAGAATCACTGCAGTTTTGTCTGTGGAATTATAAACATCCAAGAATTCTTGAAGAAGTGCTTTGGTCTCAGGGTTGAGATCGCATCTTTCTTTGTTGTAAGTAATTCCTGCAACAGGCATAGCAAAGGTGGTTGATCCATAAGGAGTTTGAGCCATGGCGTCTTTAACAGCTTGCTTGTAATCTTCGGCTGTGTCTGCTACCAATTCGCCAGCTACAGCTTTTACACCATCTGAGAGTTCAAATACTGGTGCTGGTTTAGCTGCTGCCGCTGCTGCTTCTGCTGCTGCACGTGCTGCTGCTTCTGCTGCTGCCTTTTCTGCTGCTTCTTTAGCTTTTTTAGACTGACATGAAGTCCCGAGTGAAACGAGAACTATGAGTCCTGCAACTGTGATGAGTTTGTTAAGTTTCATAATTGATATGAGTTTAATTTTATTGCCTATTATCGGTGCGAATATAAGAAAAAACTTTCAGTATATCAAATTTATTGGATGCTGATATGCATTGCTGGTGATAGTGGGTATATATAAAACGAAATGAGTTGTGACCATCACGGCGACAACTCATACTAACCACATAATTAATAACACTAAAACTAATAACCAATAGGTTGATGGATAAGAACTATCACTTGCTCAACCCGAATACAAAGGTATAACAAAATTTTTAATTTGCAAAATATTTTAATAAATTTTTCAAAATTTTTCTTAAACCCTATTCTATGCAGTTCAAATGGCTTTTTACTTGTTTATCTTAAGATCCAAATCGCCATTTAAAGTATCTACTTCTATTTCTGTGCGATTGAATACGTTGTTACCATAGAAGTAGTAGTTCTCACTAGAATCATATCTTAAATCAAAATCAGAGTACATGCGTCCCGTAGAAGTGGCGAATTCGCATGTGAAACTTGCATCTATTGGAAGATACAGCACTACATTCCCATTATCGGTATCTATACTTATCTCTTCTATGTCTCTTTTTATCGTGCTATACGTTACATTTCCATTGTTGGTGTCTATGTCAATCTGATTGCAATCTGCATCTATGTCTATATTGGCATTAATGGCATCAACATCTATGGTGTGATAGACAGATCCTTGTGGTAGATTTACTATAAGGTTTTTAGCCTGGTCATAATGGTAAATATTGTCCCTGGTATATGCTAAATAAAGGGTGTTCCTACGAAAAAAATAGCACATTGAATATTCTATTTCACGACCATAGGCATCTTCTTCATAGAAACTAATGTAGTCATTATTCCAATAGTTGACCTTGACTGCTCCGTAACGCCAATCTATTTCCAAATTTTTAACATTATCATAAATATCTGCATACCCTTCGATATAAAGGTCTTTATCTAGGTGTAAAACACATGAACTAGCGATGGAGGTGATAATAAATAGGAGAAAAATTTTCTTCATAAAAATAGTGTTTAAAAATATTCAAATTTAATTTCGTGAATTCATGCAGCCCTTTAAGGCAAGTCGCAAAGATATAAAAAAAATTTAAGGGTCACATAAGTCAATCTTCAGAGTAGAACTCTTCTTCGTGTTTTGTCGCTGTTTTTTCAATAGCTTCTTCGTGGCCAGAGAGGGCGGCAAATGAGCCGAATTGTCCGGCCCGTGCTTCCATAGTCATCTTAGGATGTTTGCTTTTTGGACGTTTTAGGTGTAGTATTTCTTCATATTTGCTTTTCATGCTTTGTGCCCTCCTATTTGTTTGTTTCTTTCTCGTGCTGTGGCTCCGTCTTCGAAACTATAGGCTTTAAGTATAGAGTTGCTGCCGAATTTTTTCTTTATGTTGACAAGAGTTTCTTGAAGCTCCTTTTCTTTATTTAGGGACTTTTCGTGATCTGTTGAATCGAATAATTCCAATTGGATAGCAGTTACATCTTCTTCCCTAGAAACATCGTTTATGGATATATATATTTTGCGAATCAAAAGGGTTTTGGAGGCGGTTTTGTCAAATAGGTTCTTAATCCCATCGCAAAGTATTTTACTAGATGATGTTTTGCCTCTCAAGTTATAGGTTCCTTGTGTGTGTTTGGGCACTTTCCTGCCATAATGGTCTAGAGTAATGGCTCCAGAGTAACTTTTTGATATGACCGGGTCACTAAGGCAAGACGTGTCATAACAAATGGTTAGGGATATTTGGCTTGTAATAAGCGATTTGCTAACCATTTCAAGGGCAAGGGTATCCATCATTTCTAAGGTCACTATTCTAGCCTGATCGAAGGTATAAGGTTTTGAAAGCACCTGGCCTCGACTCAGAGAATTGCTATGTGGCTTGTATTCTTTTATAGCTTTCATGGTGCAAGGTTCGTATCCCCATGCGTGATCTATTAGTAGTTCGGCCATTACCCCGAATTGTTTGAATAGGAAATCTTCGTTATGCAGAGAACATAGTGCTACATCACCCATTGTCATGAGTCCAAAACGCTCCAAATGTGCTGCTGTGCCTTTCCCCACGCGCCAAAAGTCGGTAAGCGGTCTATGCTCCCATAACTTTTCGCGATATGTCAATTCATCGAGTTCTGCAATCCTCACCCCATCTTTATCTGCTGGTATATGCTTGGCTACGATATCCATAGCTACCTTACAAAGGTAAAGATTAGTCCCTATACCGGCGGTGGCTGTTATGCCCGTTTCATTTAGCACTTCACGTATTATTTTAATGGTAAGGTCATGAGCACTCATTTTATATATTGACAGGTACTGTGTGGCATCTATAAAGACTTCATCTATGGAATAGACATGTATGTCTTCTGGCGCGAAGTATTTAAGGTAGATTTTATATATGCGTGTACTATATTCAATATAGTAGGACATTCTCGGAGGTGCCACTATGTAAGTTATTTTTTCTCGGCGACTTCGATTTAAATCTTTGACCCTTTGCTCAACTTCGAATAGGCGTGCTCTTCCTCCTATCCCATAGGCTTTTAGTGAAGGGGATACTGCAAGGCATATAGTTTTATTAGTTCGACTTTCATCTGCTACTACTAGATTAGTAGTTAGTGGGTCCAAGCCCCTTTCTACGCATTCTACTGAGGCAAAGTAGGACTTTAAATCGATAGCAATGAATGTGTTCACTGTCGCTCTCCGAAAATAGCAGTGCCTATCCTCACCATGGTGGCACCATGTTTAATGGCTATTGGCCAATCCTCTGACATGCCTATTGACAGTTGATTGAAATCATTCAACTCTGCAAATAGTTCCTTTAAAAAAGCCATAAAGGTGTCAATTCTTTGAAAATCAGTATCAACTATGTCCAAATCAGTGGTGTGAGTAGCCATGCCCATAAGTCCGCGGAATCGGATATGGGTATATTTGGCTGCGTCGAATAGTATGGATGTGATCTCTTCTTCATGAAACCCCTGTTTACTCTCTTCGGCCGCTATGTGAACTTCTAGAAGCACATCGGTAATTTTAGAGTGCTCTTCACTCCATTTTTGGATTTCGTTAAGAAGATTGATGCTGTCCACAGATTCAACAAGACTTACATAAGGTAGCACCATCTTTAACTTATTAGTCTGTAGATGCCCTATGAAGTGCCAGCGTATTCCTGGATATTTGTCATGGTCTAGTGTCTTTATCTTTTCTGCCAATTCTTGAGGTCTGCTTTCTGCAAATATTCGCTGCCCTGCCTCGTATGCCTCTTCGATGGCACTAAGTGGGTGAAATTTGCTGACAGCGACCAATTCTACATTTTCTGGTAGATGCGTTTTTATGTTCTGTATGTTTTCTGCTATGGTCATATTGCAAAAATAAGAATCTGTTTTGATATTTCTAACACTTTTTCACTTAGGAAAAAATGATTAATTTTGTCAGTTCCCAATGATGGTTATAGTGTAAATATAAATAGATATGGTTAAAATTAATCTTGGAGGATGCGATTCCTTTGTTAGTAAATCGCAGTATAAAGAATATGTGCGTAAAGCGTTAGACGCATATGATACTTTAGTCGCCGGTGATGGCGCTGGTAATGATTTTTTAGGATGGAAGACTTTGCCAGAGGACGTGGACGAATCTCTAATTAGTTCTTGCGAGAGTATAAGAGATGAGTGGAAATCAAAAGGCGTTGATTTGGTGATAGTTATCGGTATAGGTGGGTCTTATTTAGGTGCTAGATGTGCAATAGAAGCCTTGAGTCATTCTTTTGTGCGCCCTAACGGGACTCCGCAGGTGGTTTTCGCAGGAAATAATCTAAGTGAGGATTACTTGGCTGAACTAATGGATCTCGCTTCTCGGAAAAATACTGCATGTGTAGTTATATCCAAGTCGGGAACTACTACAGAACCAGCCGTGGCTTTTAGAATTGTAAGGGAGTATATTGAGAAAACTTATGGTAAGCAGGAAGCGTCACGCAGAATTGTAGCTGTAACAGACGCTCATAAGGGGGCGTTGAAGACACTATCTAGTCAGGAAGGATATAGAACATTTATAGTTCCTGATAATGTGGGCGGTCGTTTTAGTGTGCTTACTCCGGTAGGCTTGCTTCCTATCGTGCTTGCAGGATTCGATATACGTGCCATGCTTAAGGGAGCCGCTGATCAAAGGAAAGAACTTCTTAATAGAGCGGAAGATAATGCGGCTGTAGAGTATGCCGCCATGCGTAATTTGCTTCATGCGGAAAATAAAAAAGCCGTAGAAATAATGGTAACATATTCACCTAAACTAGTTTATCTTGCAGAGTGGTGGAAACAACTTTATGGTGAAAGTGAGGGAAAAGATGGAAAGGGTATTTTCCCTGCAAGTGTGACAAATACTGCTGATCTTCATTCCATGGGCCAGTTCATCCAGGAGGGTAGCCGCATAATGTTTGAAACAGTAATTAAGGTCGAGAAAGCGCATAGAAGTGTAGTTATCGAAAGTGATGAACAAAACCTTGATTGTCTCAATTATCTTGCAGGACAACATGTAGAACACTGTAATGCTATGGCACAACTTGGCGTAAGGGTAGCGCATATCGATGGAGGTGTACCTCAGTTGGAAGTAGGTGTAGAGAAAATAGACGAATACAATCTTGGTGCTATTTTCTATTTCTTTGAATTCGCTTGTGGTGTATCTGCCTATTTGTTAGGTGTTAATCCATTTAATCAGCCTGGCGTAGAAGCTTATAAGAAAAATATGTTCGCTCTTTTGCGTAAACCTGGTTACGAAGCTCAGACTGAAGAAATATTAAAGCGTATATAAGCGATGACTGCACTGATGGTGATAGCGGTGATTTTGGGGGTGGTTGGGGTATTAGGAAGTATTCTTCCTGGCCTTGCCGGTCCTCCAATTGGATGGATAGGATTGCTGCTGATGTATTTTGCACGTACTCCAGATCCAGTTAGCCTAACGGCGCTTTTAATCTGGCTCGCGGTAGTAGTCGTAGTTACTATAGTAGATTATGCTATCCCTCCTGCTCTTACCCGTAGTTTTGGTGGACATAAAGCAGCTTCAATAGGAGCCACCGTCGGGCTTTTTGCAGGTATGTTCTTTACACCCATAGGTATGGTGGGAGGAAGTCTGTTAGGAGCATTTTTGGCTGAGCTTTTTGTGGAAGACAGAGGGGTTTGGGCATCATTTAAGGCTGCCATGGGTGCTTTCTTAGGATTTATCTTAACGACAGGCTTGAATTTGATACTTAGCGGAGTGTTGCTTTGGTGCATAATAGACGCTATTAAGTAATGTCTGTAGATACCGATATACTATTATCTTATAGTTCTTATCTTAAGGTAGAAAGAGGGCTTTCACTTAACACGGTGAAAGCCTATTCTACTGATATGGAGTGCTTTTATGATTATCTTAGGAAGCAAGGCTTATCTTTTAAAGGAGTATCATCTTCTGAGATAATGAATTATCTAATGGAAGTGTCGGATTGTTTATCTAAGCGCACACAGGCGAGGATTCTTAGTTCGTTTAATTCTTTCTTTTCCTATATGGTAAGTGAAGGGGAAAGGAAAGACAATCCCGCAAGTGCGATTGATGCTCCTAAATTAGGTAGATATCTCCCTGTTGTACTTTCTGTTGAGGAAGTGAGATCTATTCTAGATGCAGCGCAAAGTCCTAGGGACAAAGCTATGCTTGAGATGCTATATGGATGTGGCTTGCGAGTAAGTGAACTTTGTTCTTTAAAGATTTCGGAGTTGTATCCGGATGAGATGTTTGTGAAAGTATCTGGTAAAGGTGGAAAACAGCGGCTAGTTCCTATGGCACCATCTGTCGTTCAATCTGTTAATGAGTACTTGGCCATCCGACCACCTAGTAAAGCTGCTTGTGAGGATGTGCTTTTTTTAAATCGATTTGGCTCTGCCATAAGCCGTGTGTCTGTATTTAAAATGGTGAAAAATACGGCTTTAATTGCAGGAGTGGGAAAGGAACTCTCGCCACATACTTTTCGTCATTCTTTTGCAACACACATGATAGAAAATGGCGCTGATTTAAGAGTGGTTCAGGAAATGCTAGGACATGAAAGTATTCTTACCACAGAGATCTATACTCATGTAGACAGCGCCACTTGGCAAAGGGAAATCAGGCAGGCTATTTCGAATGTTCTAAAGCGATAGCGGCATTATAGCACTCTCTACAAAGTGGCTCGTAAATGTCTTTTTCTCCTAGAACCACTAAATCTGCACTTCGGGATAAGCGGTGGGAGTGATTAGCAAGGTTACCACATTTTACGCAAATCGCATGGACTTTCTGCACATCTTCTGCGATAGCCATAAGTGATGGCATTGGCCCGAATGGCTTGCCTAAGAAATCTGTATCCAGGCCGGCTACAATGACACGAAGACCGCGATTGGCCAATTCTTGACAAACGTCTATTATTTCATCGTCGAAAAATTGTGCTTCATCGATGCCTACAACTTGTGTATCAGAAGGAAGATCCAAGATGTAATGTGCAGATGCTACTGGGGTCGACTTGATGCTGTGCAGATCATGAGAAACTACTTCAACTTCTGAATAGCGGACATCTATGCTGGGTTTGAAAATGGCGATTTTCTGATTTGCAAATTGAGCCCTTTTAAGACGGCGAATTAGTTCCTCGGTCTTTCCGGAGAACATGGAGCCACATATTACTTCAATGCAGCCTGATTTTTTGTAATTTTCTGAAAACATTTATGTAGATTTGCGTTGTGAAACATTCGAAATGCTACTTCGATAGTCTTTTCGTTAAAGCCTTTTTCTCAATAGATGGCTCGAAATAAATTAGGGTAGTGTACTTCTCATGTTTCTATTGTTAGGTAAGTGTGATTCAGTTTATCTTTTTTCACTCTTACTGAATACAAAGGTAAAAAACTTCATCGTAAGATTTAAGAGTAGAAAGCTGATTTTATCCACAATTTATGAAGAAAGGCCTGCTTTACATAGTGCCCACACCAGTGGGAAATCTTTCAGATATGACATTCAGGGCAGTAGAAGTCTTGAAATCAGTCGATTTAATATTGGCAGAAGATACTAGGACAAGTTCGGTGTTGCTTCAACATTATGGGATAGAAGGGAAGTTGCTTTCTCATCATAAGTACAATGAACATCAAAGCGTGGAGAGGATTAAGGAGTATATCCTTTCTCAGGGCTTGACGGTAGCTCTTATAAGCGATGCAGGAACACCTGGAATCTCGGATCCTGGTTTTTTACTTGTTAGAGAGTGTGCCTCGCAAGGTATTGAAGTGCAGACGCTCCCTGGTCCTACTGCATGTATCCCTGCACTTGTGTCGTCTGGCTTGCCATGTGATAGATTCTGTTTTGAGGGCTTTTTACCTCAAAAAAAAGGACGTGCAAGCCGACTTTCTGAACTTAAGGATGAGCAGCGAACTATGGTTTTTTACGAATCTCCTTACCGTTTATTGAAGACATTGGAACAATTTGCCGAGGTTTTTGGCGGAGATAGACTTTGCTGTGTATCTCGCGAGATATCGAAATTACATGAAACCCATCATCGGGGAACTTTAACTGAACTATTGAATTACTTTAATGAAAACACTGCAAAAGGAGAAATCGTCATCGTGCTCGCCGGAGCCCAAGACGAAAAAAGAGGAGTCCACACGAACAAGTATAAAGACGTTTAAATTCGGGGCTATCTGTTTAGTCTTTATGATATTAGGATATCAAGTATGCTTGTTTATTCAGCATGCTTCTGTGCTTCGTATAGAGTCAATAAGGGATCATCCGGACACGATATATGTAGTTAAGGAACAAGCCCAAAAGGGTGAGGTTCCAAATGAGATACGCTCTAAAGTATCAGTTAAATCCGATACGATAAGACATAATGCCCACCATAATGCTATGGTGGAAAAGGTCCGTCGTGAGCGCAGAAAAGTGGAAAACTTTGAATTTAATCCTAATACTGTAAGTGAGTCGGATCTCATCAGGCTTGGATTTAGCGAAAAGCAATCTCGCAGTATCATAAATTATAGAGAAAAGGGAGGGGTATTTAGTCGTGTAGAGGATTTCGGAAAATCGTATGTGGTTTCAGATAGTGTTTTCCGACGTCTCAAGCCTTTTATACGTATCCCCAAAGTGGATATAAATCTCGCGGATTCAGCAGCATTTGACGCGCTTCCAGGAATTGGCCCATATTATGCTGCCCAAATAGTTAAGTACCGAGCGCAGTTGGGTGGGTATGCAAGGGTAGAACAATTGATGGATCTTTATAGATTTAATGAAGAGAAGTTATCATCAATATCTGATCTTATAGAATGTAATAATCCACATTATCTAGATCTATGGAATACTTGTGAGGATTCTCTAGCCTCGCATCCTGCTATAAGGCGACGCTCCACAGCGCGTTCTATTATATTGTTTAAAAAGAACTCAGCTCCCGAAGACCTTACTATAGAGGCTCTTTCGGAAGCTGGCGTAATAGATTCCATGCAACGCGTTCGTCTTATTCGCTGTACTTTGCCTGCTGGCTCTTTATAAGTTCATCAAGGACTCCAGGGTCGAAGTAATTGATTCGCATTGCGGCCTTGACTTCTTTAAGAGTGCGAGCGGCTTCTTCTTGGGCCAATTTTGATCCTTCCCTCAGGATTTCGTAGACGGCAGGTATGTTTTGCTCCAAGGCTCTACGCCGCTGTCTAATAGGCTCTAGCGTGTCGTTGAGTACGGCGGCAAGGAAGTTCTTTACCATCATATCTCCAAGTCCACCAGCACGGTATTGAGCTTTAACATCGTCAAGAGTGTGAAAATCGAAACTTACCTTTTTCCCGACAAAGCATGAGCCGAATTTTTCGAAATGTTCATCGCGACAGAATGCATCCAAATAGGTGAATACTGTATTGCATTCTACATTACCAGGATCGCTGACTTGAAGGTGATTAGGGTCAGTGAACATACCTTTTACCTTGCGATTCACTTCTTGTTCACTGTCAGATAGATAGATGCAGTTACCTAGCGATTTGCTCATTTTGGCCTTGCCGTCCGTCCCTGGAAGTCTAAGGCAGGCATGCTGTTGTGGAAGGAGTATTTCCGGTTCGACTAAAACAGGAGCATAAGTAGAGTTGAACTTTCTTACTATTTCTCGAGTCTGCTCAATCATAGGCTTTTGGTCTTCTCCAGCAGGTACAACATTGGCCTTGAAAGCGGTGATATCGGCTGCCTGACTGATAGGATAGCAGAAAAATCCTACAGGTGTTCCGGCTTTATTTTCAGCGTCGTCTTCTTCATTAAAACCACGCATCTGTATCTCGGCTTTAACTGTGGGATTACGTTGAAGTCGCTGGATGGTAACGAGATTATTATAGAAAAATGTAAGTTCTGTAAGTTCACTCACCATACTTTGGATGAAAATGGTGCTTTTTGATGGATCTATGCCTGCCGATAAGTAGTCAAGTGCAACTTCCAGAATGTTTTCTCTAATTTTTTCAGGATTATCTGCGTTATCTGTAAGTGCTTGCGCATCAGCTATCATAATGAATATCTTGTCGAACTTACCGCTATTCTGGAGCTCAACTCTTCTTCTTAGCGACCCTACATAGTGTCCTATATGTAGCCTTCCCGTAGGTCTATCTCCTGTGAGAATTATGTTTTTAGCCATTAGTCTTTTATTTGTTTAAGTGCCTCTCTAACCTGCTCTTCGATCTCTTCGCAAAGTTCTACATTATCTTTAAGCACCTGTTTTACAGCGGCTGCGCCCTGGGCCAATTTTTCACCATTATAACTGAACCATGAACCGCTTTTATGGATGATATCATATTCGACGGCCAAGTCCACTATTTCCCCTATGTGTGAAATGCCCTCGCCATAGACTATATCGAATTCAGCCTTTTTAAAAGGAGGAGCCATTTTGTTTTTGACGACTTTAACTCTAGTCCTATTGCCTGTGGCTTCGTCTCCATCTTTTAGTTGAGTGGTTCTCCTTACATCTAGACGCACTGAAGCATAGAATTTCAGTGCATTTCCACCAGTGGTGGTTTCTGGATTTCCGAACATAACACCTATTTTTTCTCGAAGCTGGTTTATGAAAATGCAGCAGGTGTTAGTCTTTGAAATGTTGGCTGTAAGCTTACGCAGAGCCTGACTCATAAGACGAGCCTGAAGTCCTACTTTGTTGTCTCCCATTTCGCCTTCTATCTCGGCTTTAGGCGTAAGTGCAGCCACAGAGTCTATAACTACTATGTCTATGGCGCCACTTCGTATAAGGTTGTCAGCTATTTCCAGGGCCTGTTCTCCGTTGTCTGGCTGGGATATCAGAAGGTTCTCTAAATCTACTCCGAGGGCTTTAGCATAGGTACGGTCAAATGCGTGCTCGGCATCTATCATAGCTGCTATTCCGCCTGCCTTTTGGGCCTCAGCGATAGCATGTATGGCCAATGTGGTCTTACCGCTGGATTCTGGTCCATATATTTCAATAATTCTTCCTCGTGGATAGCCTCCTACTCCCAATGCGTGATCAAGGGCGATGCTTCCGCTTGGAATAACTTGGACATCCCAATCCATTTGCTCTCCGAGGGTCATTATGGTTCCCTTTCCGAAATCTTTTTCTATTTTGTCGATTGTGGCTTGGAGCGCTTTTAGTTTTGCAGCGTTCACTTGTTCGTTTTGTTTATTTTCAACTTCTTTCCCCATAAATTTGATTTTTAAAAAGTTATAACATAGTTAAGTAATATTTACATAAAACTGTTTTCTCGCTTTAGTGTCGAGTTTACATACACACAAACTTACATAAAAATGATTATTTTTGCAAACTATGTCAAAGGAAAAATTATTGGGGAAAAGCCTGGAAGAACTTAAAGATGTCGCTCTATCGTTAGGACTTCCTTCTTTCACTGCAAAGCAGCTTGCAGAGTGGATGTATGTGAAGAAAGTCAGACGATTAGATGATATGACAAATATTTCCAAGGTCGGTAGGGAAAAGTTATCTCAGAACTATGATTTAGGTATGGTTGAGCCGTCTGAAGTAATAGAGTCTTCGGATGGGACAAAGAAATATCTTTTTGATATGAGTGACGGCGCTGTGGAGGCGGTTATGATTCCAGATAATTCTCGTAAAACTCTGTGCATCAGCTCTCAAGTGGGATGTAAAATGGCTTGTAAGTTCTGCATGACAGGTCGTGGCGGATTTCATGGACAGCTAGATGTATCACAGATACTAAGTCAATTTTTGAGTATTCCGGAATCGGGCGAACTAACAAATGTGGTATTTATGGGAATGGGAGAGCCTCTTGACAATTACCAAGCCGTCATGAAGACTATAGAAGTTATGACATCGCCATGGGGTTTCGCTTGGAGCCCTAAAAGGATAACACTTAGTACTATAGGTATAATCCCTTCATTAAAACAATATCTTGATGAATGCAAATGTCACTTGGCTGTGAGCCTGCATAATCCATTCCCTGAAGAACGATTCCAGATGATGCCTATTCAAAAGGTTTACGATATACGGGATGTGGTGAGTCTTATTAGACAATACGATTTTTCGGGACAACGCAGGGTTAGTTTTGAGTATACCATGTTTGACGGGTGGAATGATGACGAGCGTCACGCGGCAGGATTGGCAAGACTCTTAAAGGGACTTGAGTGCAGAGTGAATCTTATTCGATTCCATAAAATACCTGATTTTCCATATGGGTGTAGTTCTTCCAATAGGATGGAGGCATTTCGGGAGTATATGGAAAGGCAGGGAATTACTTGTACTATCAGGGCCTCACGAGGAGAAGATATTCTGGCAGCATGCGGTATGCTTGCAGGAAAAAAGAACCATGTATGACAAGAGAAGAGGAGATATTGGCAAAATTACAAGCCTTATGTGTGAAGAGGGAGTATTGTACTTATGATATTACCCGAAAGGCGAAGACTTTATTAAAAGACGAAGCGGATGCGGATTTGCTGCTTGGTTCATTAATAGAGAGTTTGATGTCAGATGGTTTTGTGGATGATATGCGTTATAGCAGAGCTTATGCCCGTGAAAAGTCTGTTTTTGATGGATGGGGCCCACTTAAAATTAAATCGGCCTTACTTGTTAAGGGGATTGATAGGGAATTGATAGATAGAGCATTACAAGAAGTGGATGAAGAAAGGGGAAAGGCGAAGTTAGAAAGGGTATTGGCCCATAAATGGAAAAGTCTTTCTAGTGATCCAAATGGGAAATTGAAGTTGATTCGTTTTGCTCTTTCTCGTGGCTATGAATATGAAACTATTCGTCCTGTTGTGGAAAATATCGTTTCAGTTTCAGATTGATAAATCCGTTTTTTTCAACCCTACACTCTTGCTCAAAGCCTAGTAATTTATATGCACTTCCATCGGAGTGAGATGCGTCTACATAAGTCATGATATCACCTGGGTGCATTTCTTCTATGAATCGGTTTAGAATTTTGCTCATTCCGCCCACAACACGAAGGCTTTTTAGCGATGCGTATCGTATCCATTCATAACTTAAGTGCCCGTCTTTAAAGCGACGTCCATTAGAAAAACTTCCGACAGCTACGAGTGTGTCTTTGGGAAGGGACGTTTCTGATGTCCCTGTTTTTCGATTTATAAAAAGACCATAGTGAAATCGCGCCGAGCAGGAACCTAAAAAATGATTCTCATTTAAAAAGTCGGCGGCTCTTTTTTTGTCAAGCCGCCTAACTTTACAATTTCTGGCAAATACGCACTCCGCCGGCGCATTCATACTATACTATTTGAGGCTTTCCGTTGTATGGCTTCTCTTCCTCAACAGGGCGAAGGTCCACCATCTTGTTTTCTTGAAGAATTGAATATTCTTCCCTACGTTTATAGATGTCTATGGCCTCGAATATGGCCGATCTCATGGAGGAAGCATCTGCCAAATCCCTCCCTGCCAATTCGAATGCTGTACCATGATCCGGAGAAGTACGTACTATAGGAAGACCGGCTGTGTAGTTAACCCCATCGCTGAATGCTATCGTCTTAAAGGCTGGAAGACCTTGGTCATGATACATGGCAAGGGTAGCATCAAATTTCTGGTATGTTCCGAGACCGAAATAACCATCAGGAGAAAAAGGCCCGAAAACTCTTATTCCTTCTTCATTTGCTTTTCTAAGTGCGGGTATGATAATCTCTTGTTCTTCTGTTCCTAGAAGGCCACCATCTCCGCTGTGTGGATTTAGGCTTAAAACGCCTATGATAGGATCTTGAAGTGCGAAATCCATTATCAAGGATTGCTTCATTAAGCGCAATTTGCTAAGAATATGATCTTCTGTAATCTGCTTAGGAACATCTTTTAGTGGAATGTGACCTGTTACTACGCCGAGTTTTATGCGATTGCTTACCATGAGCATAGTTACATCTTTGACATTAAATGCATTCTGAAGGAATTCGGTGTGACCGGGGAACTTGAACCCTTGACCTGACATGGATTTTTTATTAATAGGGCCTGTTACCAGGACATCTATTTTTCCTTCTTTTATGTCTTCTACCGCCCTTTCAAGACACGTTATGGCGTTCTGGGCTGCGATAGGTGTCGCTGTTCCAGGCTCTGCGAAAACGCTCTCGGAAAGACAGTCTAAAATGTTTATCCTTTTGCTTTTTGCTTCCTCGGCTTGAGTGATTATATTAGTGTTGAGGCGCTCTATTTCTGGAATGGTCTTGCAATAGAATCCAAAAAGCTTAGGCGAGCCATAGACGATGGGCGTAAACTGGTCTAGAATGCGCTCGTCGCTTAAGGCTTTTATTATAACCTCGTATCCGATACCATTAGAATCCCCTTGGGTAATTCCTACTACTATTTTATTATCTTTAGACATGATTTATAATAATGTTTGTTCTTGATTAATGTATCCTTCATCAAGCGGAAGGCCGGTCTTTTTGTATGCTTGAACTGCAAGTGCGTCACATCTTTCGTTTTCAGGATGCCCATTATGTCCTTTTATCCAGTGAAAACTTACTCTATGTGACTTATATAATGGCAGAAACCTTTGCCAAAGGTCTGGATTTTTAACTTTATGCCAATTCTTTCTAACCCAGTTATCAAGCCATCCTTTATTTATGGCGTTGATTACATATGCCGAATCAGAGTAAACTTCGATTAGTGCATTTTGCCATTTGATAGCTTCTAATCCTTTAATTACGGCGGTGAGCTCCATTCTATTGTTTGTGGTGTGCTCGTAACCTCCGCTTATCTCCTTTTCCTTACCATTACATTTGAGCACGACTCCATAACCGCCTGGGCCGGGGTTACCACTTGCTGCTCCATCGGTGTATAGGTATATGACAGGTCTCTCTTCCACCATATCTGCAAATATAGCAAATTTACCGCATATCTATGTTGAAGACAGCTTCTATAAAAGATGTATGCTTTTGTAGAAGTTTTGAAGGTTTCTTACTAACTTTGCTGAAGTTTATACGAAGGTTATGAATATTTTAGTTATAGGAGCTAACGGACAGCTGGGAAGAGAAATACGACATCTTAGTCTTTTTAGTGGGGATAATTTTATATTTACGGATATAACCACAATTAAAGATGAAGAAACTGTCTATTTGGATTCTTCAGATAAAGATGCTGTTAAGGTGATGTCTGATAGCGAGGGAGTGGACCTAATAATAAATTGTGCCGCATATACTAATGTAGAAAAGGCAGAAGATGATATGTATATGGCCGGTTTATTGAATCATAAGCTTCCTGAAGTCCTAGCAGAAGTTTCCCTTGAGAGGAATTCTACATTGATACATATTTCCACAGATTATGTTTTCGATGGAGTAGGAAGGTCTCTACCTTATAGGGAAGTGGATATGCCTCAGCCATGTAATGTGTATGGGGCCACGAAATTAGCAGGGGAAGATGCTATCATTCGTTCGGGATGTAATTATCTTATAATTCGAACATCATGGCTTTATTCTCCTTATGGAAAGAATTTTGTGCGTACGATAATGGAACGACTTAAATCTGGAAAGGAGTTAAAGGTCGTCTACGATTCTGTAGGGACCCCTACTTATGCTGCTGATCTTGCAGGGGCTATTATGGAGATAATTCGCAGTGGACAGATAGATAAATGTGGGCTATATAATTATAGCAACGAAGGAGTCGCTAGTTGGTACGATTTTGCTCAAGCTGTGCGTGAGATTTCCGGTGCTAACTCTCGAATACTACCCATTCTAAGTGACGAATATCCGACTAAGGCCCGTCGCCCGGCTTATTCGGTACTCGACAAGTCTTTATTTAAGAAAACTTTCGGAATAGAAATCCCATACTGGAGAGATTCTTTACATAAATGTATGAGTGAATTATAGTTAATATGAAGATAATACATACTAACATAAATGGAGTAATGGTACTTGAGCCCCAAGTGTTTGGCGATGAAAGGGGATATTTCTTTGAAGCCTTTAATAATCGTAACTTTAGGCACGAGGCTGCAGATGTAGTATTTGTTCAAGACAACGAAAGTTTATCATGTAGGGGCACTGTACGTGGATTACACTTCCAAAAGGGCGCAGCGGCACAGGCAAAATTGGTCCGAGTAGTCGAGGGAAGGGTTCTGGATGTTTGTGTGGATTTGCGTCGCAGCAGTCCTACTTTTGGAAAATGGATTTCTGTGGAGTTGTCTGGTGAGAATCATTGTCAACTGTTTATTCCTCGTGGCTTGGCCCATGGATTCAGCGTTTTGTCCGAAAAAGCGATATTTGCTTACAAATGTGACAACTATTATAATCCTAAGGCGGAGGGTAAATTAAATGCTTTGGATCCACAGTTGGGGATAGATTGGAGAATCTCGCCACAGGAAATGTTAAGATCTGCCAAGGATCTGTCTTCACCTGGATTTTTTGAACTTGAAGAAGATTGTTTTTATGATTAGGAAAATAGTAGTTATATTCATTGTCTTAATATTGTGCATTAGAGTTCACGCAAGGGTTAATGAATATGAACATTTTGAGACTTATTGCCAATTCGCTCCTGCCATTTTTACACTTGGAGCCAGTCTTGTGGGAATAAATAGTGAAAACGACTTTACATATCACCTTATAAATGTTGGGACTACATATTTGTATCAGACATCGTTAACTTATCCATATAAGTGGATTATAAAAGAGAAACGACCAGATGGAACGGCACACAATTCATTCCCATCTGGCCATACAGCCGCCACCTTTGCAGGGGCTGAGATGGTGCGTTTGGAATATGGATGGGGTTGGGGTGCAGTTTTTTATGCCAATGCTGTTGTGGTTGGAGCGATGCGTGTAGTTCACAAGCGCCATTGGTGGTGGGATGTAGCAAGCGGTGCTGCCATAGGTGTGGTAAGTGCGCGTTTGGGACGCATTACCTCTGACAAGCTCCGTATTATGATTTTGCCCGATAGGGTTTCACTTACATATTCATTCTAGTAACTTGAAAAAATAATTTGCGTTAGATTTGTATGAAATCCAATTCCTTTATGAATAAAATATTGTGCGGGTTAATTTTGCTCTGCATATCAAGTTCTTTCGCGATAGCCGTTCCAGAAACTTCTATGGTGCGACGACCAAAGGTGGCGTTGGTTTTGTCAGGAGGAGGGGCAAAGGGTATATCGCACGTGGGCGTTATACGTTATTTAAGGGAAATGGGAATACCTATCGACTATGTAGTGGGAACTAGTATGGGTTCTATAATAGGATGCATGTACTCGTTAGGATACACGGATGAACAGATGACGGAAATCATATCAGGTCTGGATTGGCCATATTATATGGGGGATGAGGTAGAGAGAACGGAACTTTCCTATAGGACTAAGAAGGATTATGATCAATATGAATTGAATTTGCCATTTGGTACTACGGAGTTTTTCAGTGGGGAATTGAATCAGTTAAAAAAAGATAAAGGTAGGGCCAAGGATTTGATTACTAGTATTATTCCTAGTGGAGTAATTAGTGGAAACAATATTTTAAACCTTTTTTATAATCTATGTGTAGGATATACAGATCCTATGGATTTCAGCGATTTGCCTATTCCGTTTGCTTGTGTATCCACAAACATTATCGATGGTACTGCAGTAGTTCATCGTAGTGGAATTTTACCATTGGCTATTCGCTCAAGCATGGCGATACCAGGCGTTTTTGCTCCTGTGTATAATGAAAGTCAAGTACTTGTCGATGGCGGAATTAGGGACAATTTTCCTACGGATGTAGCACGACAAATGGGCGCTGACATAATAATAGGGGTGAATCTTGCTATAGAAAAAGAGAAAAATCCGGAAAAATTACGTTCTCTTACTTCTCAAGTTAGTCAGCTCACGAAAATTTTCACTAGTAATAATCTTGAAGAAAACAAGTCGCTTTGTGATGTTTTGATTTACCCAGATATGACAGGACATAACTCTCTGGATTTTAGTGAAAAGAATATAGAAGAAGTCATGAAAATGGGCTATGACGAGGCAAAAAAACATGAAAAAGAACTTAAGGTAATTCATGACTTTCTTTCAGAGTATGGCGGGACGGAGCAGCGCTATCAGGCGCCTTGCGTTAATACTCTAATCGGAGAAACGTTTCGGGTTACGCATTTAACCATGCCTGGTATAAAAGAAAGTGATATGGAGTGGCTTTTAAAGATAAGTGGATTGAAAGCTGGGGAGAACATGACCTTAAAAACGCTGGATGATGCTGTTTCCGTATTCTATGGACTTAAGTCGTATTCGGTAGTACTTTATGTTATAGAAAAGGATCCAATAGACGATGGATATATGGTTGAATTTCATATGACTCCGGAAAAACCTCATTCTATGGATATGGGACTAAGATTGGATACGCATGATGCCGTTCAAAGTATACTTAGGTTTGGTTTTAACGAAAGAATACTATATGGGTTGCAGGGAGAATTCACAGCTAAGATATCCTATAATCCTTCGTTCAACATGACTCTTTCTATGCTTCCTAAAGAATTACCGCGACTTAGTTTTTCTTATGATATATTAAAGCGAGATGCCGATTTGTATACAGATGGTATACTAACGGATAATGTTAAATATATCGATCAGAAATTTCAACTATTCGCTTCTGAATATATGCTTAGAAATTTCCATTTTAAAGTGGGAACTCAATATGAGCGCATGAGTTTTCTTCGTGCCATGTCTTCTCTATGGGAAACTTCCATCGATTCCAAAATGCGACCGATTCGCACATTGGGTGTTGTGGCAGAAGGCTACTATGATAACCTAAACGATTTTTATTTTGCGGAAAACGGAACTACTGCTTCACTTCGAATTTATCAGAATTTGTGGCACTTTCGTGATAAAGGGACTGAAATGAGGCCTTTTACGTGTGTGAATTTGTCCTATAAACACTTTATTCCTGCTACTGATAGGTTATTCCTTATCCCTCAAGTATATACTGCGCTAAATTTTGATAAGCAGTGTCATTGGGCTGACGAGAGTTTTCCGGCCAATTATGGAGAGGACCTCGCTTTGGGCTTTTACCCTGTTTATGCGCAAAAGTTAGGAGGGGTAGTCGCCGATTATGATTTTTATGGACAGGTCCCATTTGCCGGAATGTATCAAAGTTCTGCTGTGCCTAATGCCTTGGTGGGACGACTTGATACAAGGTATTATTTGCTGAATAATCAATATCTTACTTTAAAGTTTAATTACGCCCGCGTCGCCGATCTCGATTACTTGTTTACAAGTAGTGTGGATTATGGCAATGGAGAAATATACCATATTAACGGTTTAAACTATCTAGGAGCAGCCATAGAGTATTCGGTTAACACTAGATTAGGTCCTTTTGCCATCGAAGCAGGGTGGAATAATGTAATGAATCGCCTAGGAGTGTTTATTTCTATGGGCCGATTATTCTAATTTTTTCTTTTTATAAATAAGATAGCCATAAGTGGGAGTGCAAGGATCGACATTGTTGCACTGATAGGAAGGTAGATGCCGAAATTGGCATATTTTACAACGAGATATGTTATCAAAAGCAGGGATGTCCCTATAGATGCGGATATGATATAATGCTTTGTGATATTGACCTTAGACGAAATTATGCGGCTAAGATTCGGTACCCCTAAAGAGATAAAACCAATGGGTCCACAAATGCTTACTGCACTGGTTACTAGGCACATAATCGAAAGAAGCTGAAAGGCTTTGAATTTCGCCGAGAGTTCGATCTCTTCTTTAAAGTGTGCTGTTAATTTCGGTGCAGATATTATCGCGGCCGCTAGACCTATGATGAAAAGACTTAAAGAAAATATAATGTCAGGTGTTGTAACCCCTTCAAGCCTGAAATTGGCTGCTCCCCATAAGTAGTATTGTTTTAGTAGTTCTCCGTTAGGTGCATTTGTTACCACTATAGTACCAAGTGAGCCTATGAAGGTACCGAAAAGGATGCCGAAGGTGATGAGACTTTGAGTGTTAATCTTTAGGGTAACGAAAAAGCAGATTAATGTGCAGATTAACGTGCAGATGAAACTTCCCACAGTCAGTGAGCACCATCCACTCATAGTGGCGGCTGCAGCACCTAGGCAGGCTGCACTTCCTAATCCTAGACTATATACATCTCCAAGTTGATTTCTCCAGAGGTATTGCATCTGTATACCTCCCAGCGGCAGAGCTATCCCGCTGATGATTACATATAACAAACTAAGCATAAGGGCGCAAATTTAGTGACTTTCGAGGATTATTCGTATATTCGCAAGATTTATTTAGCATTCTTATGAGAATAAAGCTGGTCATACGAATGATAGGGGTGTCCTTATTATTGGAGGCTGCCATGATGTTGGTTTCAGCTGTAGTGGCCGTATATTATGGTAGAGATGAGAGTTTTATTTCGCTCCTGTTCTCAGGAATTATAGTCGGTATATTCGGAGCTTTTCCTCAGATTTTCGTAAGGGATTCTTCTAGTGAAAATCGCAGAATTACTATAAAGGAAGGTTATTATATCGTAGTGGGTTCATGGCTGCTTGCCTGCTTTTTTGGTATTGTTCCTTATCTTATGTATGGAGGTGAGTTCACTTTCATTAACGCGTTGTTTGAAAGTGTTTCTGGATTTACCACGACAGGAGCATCTATATTGAATAATGTGGAGGCTTTGCCAGCTGGATTGCAATTCTGGCGTATGTCTACAGCATGGATGGGTGGTATAGGTATAGTAGCTCTGTTCTCGCTGGTGCTTCCTAGTGGAAGTGGGGCAGTACTGACTGGGGTGGAGGTTTCTGGAATAGCGCGAGATGATGCTTCGACAAGGGAGAAATCTTTAGTCAAAATGATGATAACCACATATTTGGTATTGTCAGTCATTATAATTTTTGCTCTTAAACTTAGTGGGATGAGGTGGTTTGACGCCATCACTCACGCTATGTCTACAGTGTCAACATGTGGCTTTTCCACTAAAAACGCCAGTGTCGCCGCATTTAATAGTCCATTGATAGAGGTCGTTTTAGGGTGTTTTATGCTTGTTTCAAGTGTAAATCTATGCCTGGTTTATTCTATTTTTACAAAGAATAAACAGAAGAACGTGTTTCAGTCAGAAATCTCCAAGTCTTATTTTTGCGTAATAGCCGTATGCATTATATGTGTTACTCTGAATTTGTTTTTTTCTAAAACATATAGCACTATTGGAGAGAGTCTTAGATATGCTTTTTTTCAGGTGGTTTCATTCGTGAGTACATCAGGTTTTGTTACTGCAGATAATAATACTTGGCCTGCTATGAGCGCAGTGGTCTTGATCGCATGTTCTATAGTGTGCGGATGTTCTGGTTCTACTTCTGGGGGCTTGAAGTTTGATAGGTTACTTGTTTGCTACAAATCAGTTAAATTAAAGCTATTGTCTTTAGCTAATCCTGCTCAGGTTAATGTGGTTAAGGTAGATGGGCGCTCTTTAAGTGAGGGGAGAGTCTCTGACACAAAGACGTATATGGCCATTTATTTCTTTTTGATGGCTTTAGGAGCTCTTATCAATACTGGATTTGGGATGGATCTAGTAAGTGGTTTTACGGCAAGCGTATCATGTCTTGGAAATGTGGGCCCTGGTTTTGGAAGCGTGGGAAGTGTATGTAATTATTCAGGACTTCCGGTAGTTTTGAAGTTCAACAGTGCTTTTTTAATGTTGCTTGGACGTTTGGAGGTTTTTTCTTTATTTTATGTGCTTGGAATTCATCCGAGGAGGTAATATTGTATGAACTGGCATATTATATCTGAAGTATTGGTGGAGTCGTTAGAAGTGTGCATGTTTGTCATGCTTATGATGACTGTGATTGAGTTACTTAATCTGGAATCGCATGGAGGGATCTTGCGACGGATTCGTGGAAATCGGGCAGGACAGGTAGGTTTATGTGCGCTTTTGGGGATGATCCCTGGGTGTGCTGGTGGTTTTGCCGTTACTTCTTTATATAATCATGGAATAGTAAGTTTCGGGGCTCTTGTGGCTATGATGATAGCTTCATCTGGGGATGAAGCCTTTGTTATGTTGTCAATGTTTCCTCGAACAGCCCTTATAGTTATGGCGGCACTGACCATACTCGCGTTTATAGTCGGTTTGTTAGTGGATGGGCTTAAGATAAAGGCGCATAAGTGTTCCGATATAGATATATCTCCTGATATAGATGTGTCGCATTGTAAGCATCATCGTACTTTTAAGACTTTTATAACGCAGGATCTATGGCATCATGTTATTTTAAAGCACCTGCCTAGAGTGTTTGCATGGACTTTCGGCGTGTTGCTTTTCGTAGCTTTTATTCAACAATATGTAGATGTGTCTGCCTGGATTAATGATAAAACACTGCTGATGATAATACTAGCAGCGCTGATAGGTATTATACCAGAGTCAGGTCCTCATCTAATATTTGTTACATTGTATGCTCAGGGGGTTCTTCCTTTGCCAGTGCTTCTTGCAAGTTGTATCTCACAAGATGGCCATTCAGGTCTTGCACTTATAGCGGAAAATAAGAGGAGTTTCTTCGTGTCGAAAGCTATAAATGTGGTGGTCGCTATAGGAGTAGGTGTGATTACGATGTTGCTTAAACTATAAAAGGCCGAAGCTTTTTTTGCTTCAGCCTTTTGTACTGGGTAGGAGAATCGAACTCCTATTGCAAGATTGAGAATCTTGAGTACTAACCGTTATACGAACCCAGCATTTCTCGTTTTGGGATTGCAAAGATAGGATTATTTTTTGTAGTTGCAAAATTTTTTTAGATAGTGTTCTTATTTTATATTTGTGGCGTCGGATTGTATATTGTCAATGTGTCAGGCGGCATAAATTTTGACCATATAGTGTGATGTTAGTGTGAATATTTTATTTAATTACAATATTTTATGAAAAAAACTTTGTTTTGGAGCTGTACTTTATTAGGCTCACTTTTATTACTTGCGTCTTGTAAAAAGGATGAAGAGGATGATCAAACATGGAAAACGATTCCACAAGAGGAAGTATCTATAGAGGGTGGAAATGCGGTTTTTACGGTTAATGGCGCGCAACAGTCTCGTGGTAGCGTTAAAGTGGTAGCTACGAGTTCTTCGCAAGCTCAGGTTACACTTACTGGTATAGTTCCTGGCTATGATGAAGTTAATTTTACTGCTTCTTTGGAAAAAGGTGATAATTCCATTTATACTTTTTCAGGTACTAGTCTTCTAACGGATGGTCCATCTATCGCTACACTGAAATCGGATATGGTGCATTTCGTTTACCGTGTTTCTATTAAAGGTGAAATCAGCTTGGATGGTTTGGTTAAGGCAAGTGTTACTACACAGCTTTCAGATGAATGCAAAGGTGGCCTTGAGGGAAGTTGGCCTATAAAGAGGGTAGCTCCTGTGGTAAATGGTGCAGCTACAGCGGGACCAGTGTGGGTTAATTGGACTTTTACAGACTCTAAGTATGAGGGGGCTACGGTGATTGGCCAATTAGCTGGAACCATGTTGGGCGGCGTTCTTGCAAATTATTTAGATGAGGTTACATTCACTGCGGATGGTAATATAACTGCCAAGTATTGGGAAGATCCTGAAAGTGAAGGAAGCTCAGATGAAGGAGACTCATTTGACATTCAAAAGATTTTCGAATATCAGCCGGTTCTTGATGAGACGAATAATAGTTATGTGTATGGTAACAAGCACGAGGATAAATGGCTTGAAAGTCCTGTTGCCAACTATGCTTTCTGGTTCGTTCGTGACGGAATGCTATATGTAGTCCCTAATCTTTCTGTTCTTTCAGAAGATGGTGACACATCATTGGACATGGGGTCTCTTTCAGAAAGTCTTCAGTCATTAAAGGCTCTTGGCGTGGATGTGAATACCTTGACAGCTGAGATTATGAAGATTATGGAGAATGGAGTTGCGCTTAAATACTCTTTAGATGGAAATGCTCTTAAAGTGTATGTTGATAAGAGTCAATGCGATCCTATAATCAAATCATTCATTCCTGCTCTTACTGTTTTGGATAAAATGCTTTCAGATCTTGAATCTTCAGAAAGTGAGGATGATCAACAGACTGTGCAAATGGTCAAAATGGTTCTTGCAATGTTAGGACTTGAGAAACCATCCGATTTTGAGGGATTATGGAATGCTACAGATACATTTGAAATCGAGTTGAATTTTACAAAATAGAAAGCTGGCTTGAAGGTTAAAATTGAGAAAGTGCGCTCCGAGGTTTGTCTAAGGAGCGCTCTTTTTTTAAGTGTTGTACTCGGATAGCCTTGTAAAGTAGATGGTAGGATGTTATTAGCGGATTTCTTCGTATATTTGCATCTCCCTTGTAAATATAGATAGGTGAATATAAAAAGACTAATAGCACAGGCCATAAAGTTTTCGTTGACTTCCTTATTCGGAACGGCAACGGATACGCTTGTCCTATGGTTATTAACAACTTTTGTTTTTGGAAATAGTCACTTTGAACAATATGTCCTCTCTCCTCTTATTTCTTTTGAGTGTGCTGTTATAGTGAACTATACGGTCGCTTATTTTTATGTATGGAGGGATCGCATCAGTATTTTTTCAATAGGCTCGTATTTTAGCCATTTCTGGAAATACAATATATCATGTGTATCAGCCTTTATAGTAAAGATGCTTCTGCTTAATGCTATCGCCTTTGCTACAAAGTGGGATCCTGTTATATGTAACCTTTTGGCTTTGTGCGTTTCTGGTCTATTGAATTTCGTGCTTAACGAGTTCGTGATTTTCCGTAGGTCAGTTTCAAATAAAGAAACAGAAGAAGACAACTAATTGTTATTCCTAGACAGTCAGCTATGAAATCGTAGAAATCGGTGCTACGGTTCGGGATTAGTCCTTGAAGGAGTTCGGTAGAGCCTGCTATAATGCAACTTACCAGAAGTATCATTGTAATCCGTAGACATATTCTTTTTAGGCTTTCTTTTTTACCTATAGAAGCATAAAACATAATGGGAAGTGGAGTGAACATTGAGAAATGTACCAGTTTGTCAATAGGTATGAAGAAAGACCATGTATTGACTTGAGGAAAGGTGTCCGATGGAGCAAAGCATAGAAAAGCCACCACTCCTAAGTATAAAAGGGTGATGAGTCTCCAAGTTAGTGTAGATTTGCATATCATAATGCTTGCATGTCGTAGAGTTTTTTATAAAATCCTCCTAGCGCGATTAATTCCTCGTGTGTGCCGCTTTCCACTACTTTTCCTTCGTCCATTACTACTATCCGGTCTGCATTTTTTATGGTAGAAAGTCTATGCGCTATGGCTATTGTAGTGCGATTTGTCATAAGCCTATCAAGGGCTTGCTGAACTAATTTTTCCGATTCAGTATCTAGAGATGCTGTGGCTTCGTCTAATATAAGTATGGGAGGATTTTTGAGTATGGCGCGTGCTATCGAAATTCTTTGACGCTGACCACCTGATAGTTTTGATCCTCTGTCTCCTATGTTCTCATCGTAGCCGTCAGGCTTTTCCATGATAAAGTCATGAGCATTGGCAATCTTGGCCGCAGTCTGTACTTGCTCGAGTGTGGCATTCTCAACACCGAAGGCTATGTTGTTGAATATACTGTCATTAAATAGAATGGGTTCTTGATTTACGTTTCCTATGAGGTATCTTAAATCTCTAGTGGAAACATCTCGTATGTCTTTCCCATCTATTAGAATACGTCCTTTATCGACATCGTAAAAGCGGGGTATTAGATCTACAAGAGTAGATTTGCCAGCGCCACTGGCTCCCACTATAGCGATGGTTTTTCCTTTAGGAATGGTAAGATTGACATTGTCCAAAATATTTCGGCTACCATCGTAAGAGAAGAATACATTTTCGAAATCAATGCTTTCTTTGAATTCCGAAATACTTAGAGGGTGTTCTTTTTCTTTTAAAGGATTCTCAGCTCCTAATATTTTATCTATTCGCTCGGCTGAGGCCAATCCTTTAGGAATAGAATATGCCGCCTTTGATAAATCCTTGAATGGCTGAATTATACTATAAAGTATGGTCATGTAGGACATGAATGCAGGAGCATCTATTGAGGCATGGTCACTTAGAATCAGTGAGCCACCGAACCATAGGACTATGGCGATCATTACACTACCTAACAATTCACTTACAGGGTGTGCACTAGCTTGACGGATCCCCACTTTGTTGTTCTTCTGCCGCATATTTTCAGTGACTCTTTCAAAGCGTATCGTCATCTTTTTTTCTGCTAGAAAAGCCTTTATTATACGAAGACCGCCAAGAGTTTCCTCAACTTGAGACATGGTATCACTCCAATATTGCTGGGCTTCCAGTGAACGAGCTTTTAATTTACGACCTATTGCGCTCATAATGAGAAGCATGGCAGGAGCAAATATAAGTGTAAACAGGGTCAATTGCCATGACATGGTAAATAGTACAGACAGATAGATGATAATTAGTATTGGATTCTTGATTAGCATCTCCAGTGTACTGGTTATGGAATATTCTACTTCCTGTACATCACCGCTCATACGGGCTAATATATCTCCTTTTCTTTCTTGAGAGAAAAATCCTATGGGAAGTGATATGATTTTTTTATAAATCTGCATCCTTATATCCTTGACTATGCCGTTTCTAAGTGGAACCATAATGGCAGAAGCCCCGAAATAGCAAGATGTTTTGATTAAGGTTATGAAGCAGAATATCAGGCATAGCACCAGTAGCACACGGCTTTGCCCGTACTGAGATATCCACGAGCCTACATAGTAGTAGATATTGTTTGTTACCATGGAAAAATCGCTCACCTTGTTCCATGGAATGAGGGTGTATTCTTGTCCAGAGGTGTCAAATAGAATTTTAAGTATAGGAATTAGTAGGGAAAAAGAGAATACATTGAATACTGCAGAAAGTATGTTCAGGAAAACAGACCCTCCTAAGTATCCTGTGTATGGCTTGACATATCTTTTTATTATTTTCCAAAATTCTTTCATAATATTATAAGTGATGATGGCGTTCTTCGCGGAAGCGTCTGAAGCCTTATTTCGTTTTTACAGGTGGAACATATCTTTTTTGCCGTCTCGAATGCTAACTGTGGCGTATTGTTATTTTCGCTCAAGTGGCATAAAAACAGATTTTTAAGCCCTGGATGTATAAATTCCGAGATGGCAGTGGCACATTCGTCGTTGCTAAGATGGCCGTTACCATTTAGGATGCGTTTTTTTAATTCCTCAGGGTACTTTCCTTCAAGTAGCATAGTCTTGTCATAGTTAGATTCAAGAACCACGGTATCTGCTTGACGGCAGAAGCGTATGGCTTCATCTGTCATTTCTCCGCAATCTGTTATGTGGACATAACGTTTATCCCCGATTGCTATGGCGAAACCGACGGTTTGTGTGGCATCGTGAGGCACCACGAAGTATTTGACTTTAATTTTATCTTCTACTACTTCATTCCAAGCAGTATCACTGAGTATCTTTTTGCAATCTCCTATGTAATCGTGGGCAATAAAGTGATGAGAAAGTGCCTTATGTAGTTCTGCTGTGGCCCATACTGGCTTATGAAGGTGCTTGCAGAAAGAACCGATAGATCTAATATGGTCCAGGTGGTCATGTGTAAGGAGGATTGCATTAAAATCGTTAATGCTTAATCCTTCCGCCTCTAATTCTTTTTTTACACGTCGCGGACTAACTCCAGCATCTATGAGTACACCTGCAGTTTTGCCATCCTCCTGAATCCCCAGGTAGTAGCAATTACCACAACTCCCAGACGAAAAACTTTTGAAAAGGACCTTATTCTCCATCTTCTTTACAATACTTTTTAATGACTACATAGGCATCCTTAACCCCGAGTTCTCCTGCCATGGATAGATCTAGGCATCCCTTTTCTCTGTCTTTTATGTATATAAGTACAAGTGCCCTATTGTAATACGCCTCGCCCATTTGAGGGTATTCGGCTATGGCTTTGTTATAGTATTCTATAGCTTTTACCATCTGGGACGATAGAGTATATAGATTACCAAGATTGAAATGTATATACGGTAGAGTTCCATTTATTTCATCCGCCTGTAAAAGGTCTGTTATGGCCTCGGAATAGTCGTAGTGTTTATCCACTCTATCACTCACTCTAGCCTTTGCTGCGCCTTGATCATCCATAGATAGGGTCTGAACATTATTTTCTATGGAAGCTATGAAATCCACCATTTCGGCCTTTAGCACTGCCCGATTCATTAGATAAAAGGCTTTTTGACTCCCATTCGCTTTTTCAATAGCCAGGTTATATTCATTCAAGGCGAGATTATATTGCTTTTCCTGTATTGCTTTTATGCCTTTGAGAAAATGAATGTCGTCTCTAGAATTATTATATCCGAAAAGGCTTTGGGAGGTCTTAACTTCGCTATTTTCTTCTGTAACCTGTAGCGGAAGGATACTAGATGCTAGAAATTTATTTAAGTCAGTGTTCTCGTATTCATTACTGAAAGCTTTACGCGTATCTGTCTTGGAATCGGCAAAACTGAACCTATAAAGTGGTTTAAGCTTTATGTTGACATCGCGGTTTTGAAGCAATTCATCATCAAAATCTTTTTTCGCGAAATCTGCATCCAATGATAGGAGTGAACTATATTTGCGAGTTGTATCTGCAAATGAACCACTTTGTTTGGAGATGTTGTATTCTTTTATCTTTTTTTGTGCTGTAAGGTAGTCAGCTTTACTCTGTTTATTCATCCCTAGAAGGTTCTCCACATAGGCTCTATTTTGATATGCCTTAGCAAAGTCAGGGTAAAGTTCTATGCTCTTATCGTAGTCATGCAGCGCACTCCGAAGCCTTCCTAATTCGATTAGACATGAAGCTCTGTTGAAATAGGCCAGGACATTGTCTGGGTTGATATTTAAAACCCTATCCATATCATCAATGGCTCCTTCGTAATCTCCGAGTTGCATTTTTATGAGGCTTCTGTTATAAAGAGTCAGGGCATTTCCTGGTTCATATTCTAGTACTTTGTCCAGGTCGCTCATGGCAGCGATGAAATCTTTTTTCTCAAAGTACATTAGAGCTCTATTAAAGTGGGCAAATGTATTTGTAGAATCAAGATCCAGAGCCTTGTCCATATCTTCAATAGCCATGTCATATCTCTGCTGCTGAGCATATAGCCTAGCCCTTCTAATGTAACCTTCAGCATCGAACCTATCCAGTTTTATGGCTTTATTGTAATCGGTCAAGGCTTTTAGTGTATCGCCTAAAAATAAATAAGATGCACCTCTATTTAGATAGGCAGAAGGGTCATCTTTTTCGAAGCGCATGTACTTGTCGAAGTCCTTTATGGCCAATTCGAATCTTTGAGATAGAAAGTAGGTGACTCCCCGGCTGTAGTATAATCCGGTATTTCCTGGCCTAAGCTCGATGGCCCTTTGTAGGTCATCCAGGGCGGTATCGTATTCTCCTAGTCGGCTTTCAGTTATGGCTCTGTAGTGATAACCATTGGTAAAAATGGGATTAATCCTAACGGAATGATCGAAATCGGATTTTGCTCCACGAAGATCACCCAGATTAAATTTAGCTATTCCTCTGTAAAAATAGGTCCAGTAGGCATTAGTATCTAGTTTAGCAAGTATGTTGAATTGTTCGATGGCTTGTGCGTATTTGCCATCTTGAAGCGCGAGCCTACCTCTAAATTCGAGGACATCCTTATCCCATTGTGCTTTTAGTGGTAGGGAAATCATAAGCATAAGGCAAAATAATGCCTTAATTCCCATGGTATGCCCGCTTGTTATCTTCATTCTAGTTTAGTAAACGTTCTCTACTTGTTAAGAAACCTTAAATTTTAGTAATTTTGCAAGTTTTACAAAGATAACATCTTTCGTGCCCAATTTGAAAAAATTTGACAAAATAATTTTAACCTTATTCCTTTTCCTCTCGTCGGCTGTTTTATTTGCCCAAGGCATAAGCATCCCCGTTAGGGAAGACATTTCGGTGTCAAGACTGCGCTCAGATATTTCAGTTTTGTGTGCGCCTCGTTTTGCTGGTAGGCGTAGTGGAACGCAACCGATGCTTCAGGTAAGTGAGTGGATTGCATCCAGATTTGCTTCTTTAGGCCTTAGCCAAGGGTGCGAAGATGGCTGGTTTCAAAACTTCTCGCTCTCGGATGGTGGTATTGGCCGAAATGTTATAGCTAAAATAGATGGCACGAGCGGGAAGTATATAGTTTTAGTGGCACATTATGACGCATTAGGTAGTGTGGGGGAGATGCTATATTCTGGGGCCAATTCGAACGCATCTGGGGTAGTTGCCATGTTTGAAATAGCACGTTTGTTACAAGAAGGGAATGGCCCTAAAGGCTTCTATGATGGAATCATGTTTGTGGCTTTGGATGCTCACTTTGATTCATATAAGGGTGCGGAGGCTTTTATGGATAGTTTTTCGACGCAGAAAATCAGACTAGTCGCCGTACTTGATACCATTGGCTCGTCTTCTACTCCAGTGGATGTTTCCCGTCCACGATATCTTATGGTGCTAGGAGGGGAAAAATACAAAGCGCTTTTACGCAAGTGTGCCAATATCGCTCGAATGGAGATTTATTATGAATACTATAGAAGTGAGTCTTTTACGGAAATGTTTCATAAACGCATAGGTGATCAAAGCGTATTTGTGAAAAGGGGACTTCCTACACTCGTATTCACTTCAGGAGTAACGATGGATACTAACAAGCCATCTGATGTCCCAGCCACTATTGATTACAATGCACTGCGTTATCGATGTCTTTTTATAGCACGTTGGATAAATCTAGAAACCATCAAAAAATAGGCAGGCAGAAATCAATTTATCTGCCTGCCTATTTTTGATGCTTACAATTAATGCTTATTCTATATCATAAGTGCCGCTACGAGTGAAAGAATGGCGTAGAATTCGGGAAGTGCAGCATAAATCATGGTGTTAGTCTGAACATCGTGTCCCTGGCTAATACCTACTATACCATTGGCACAAACCTGACCCTGACGAATAGCGGAGAAAAGGTTTACCAGGCCCACTGCGATTCCTACACCGAAAAGAAGAGCGCCTTGCTGTGCGAAGTCTTTGCCCATCCACATAAGGAAAGCTACAAAGCCATAAAGACCCTGTGTTGCGGGCATCGCTGAAAGGATCATGTAACTTGAAGACTTCTCCGGATTCTTTTTAAGTGCGCCTTCGGCAGCATTACCGGCGATAGTGGTTCCGATAGAAGAACCGATAGCGGCGAGGCCAAACATAAGGCCAAGTCCGAGATAACCTAAAATTAAGTTCAACATTTTGATTTTATTTATTTGTTATTATTTTAAAGGATTGTATTTAATGCCTTTACCTTCGAAACCACTGTTTTTGAAGTATTCTACAAAAGTAAGACGAAGTGGATGTACGAAAGCTCCTAGGCAAGACATAAGCAGATTAAGAATATGTCCGAAGAGTAGGATGACTATAGCTGGAATCCATTGCCATGAAGGATGCGCACCTAAAACCATCATTGATAGGTCATTAAATGCGCCACCTAACATGCCTCCAGCTAGTCCAAGAGCGTAGAGACGTATGTAACTCAGCACATCGCCTAGAAGTCCCGTAGCCATATTGTAGGTGTCCCACAACCCAGCTCCTATATTAAGTAAAGGATTACGTCCAGGCTTGTTGAAAATGAATATCCCTAGTGCCGATACTGCCGCCAGACTTAGTATTACTATCTTGGTAGTATTCTCTGGTAGAGTAAGGAACATGGAAAGAGCAATGGTTATCACACTACCTACTATCAGCAGCGTCCAACCTACCGTACTGATACATTCTTTAAATCCGAAGCGCTTAATATAGCAGATGGTTTTTATAACCATAGCTAGGCAGATATGGAACACGCCTATACCTAGGGCCAATATCATCTGCAGGTCGTAATTCCCGACTTTGCCTACAAGCATGCAGTTTTTCATCCATTGAGGTACCCATGCAACTTCATGTAGATTAACACCGAATGCAGTCCCTAAGAATAATCCTACCACCAGGGTGGCTCCTCCCAAGAAGGAAATGAGACTGCCGATGTTTTTGAACATCTCGATTTTAATCCATTTTTTGTTCACAGCTATGCCGAATAGAATGAGAATCAATCCATATCCGGCATCACCCATACACATAGCGAAGAACAACATAAAGAAGATGGAAAGGACCGGTGTAGGGTCAAATTCATCATACACAGGCATACCATACATCCCGGTAAGAGTCTCGAACATTTTATTGAAACGATTGTTCTTAAGCTTTATCGGAGGGTTATCATCTTTAGTGGCAGCTTCGCTCCAGTAATATACACTTTCCTTGTCAAGAGCTTCCTTTACCTTTTTATCGCATTCGATGGGAGCAAAGCCCTGAAAGCAGCACAAGGTGTTATCCGCGGCGCTTTCGGCCTTTACACTAGCAAGATATCGATCCAGATCTCGTTTGAGACTGGTGATCTTTTTCTCTAAGGAAGGTATTTCACTTTTGCGGGCAGAAAGTTCTCTGCGGTACTCTTTTATCTGTTCATCCAGATCATTTATTTCCCTTTCTATTTGAGATGCGCTACGAGTAGGCATGGCGAGTGGCTTCAATGGAAAATTATCTGCGTTCACTACTATAAAGTAGATGAATGAACCATTCTCGCTAATTATCTGGAGTGGATATTTAGATGGCCAGGTAGAGTCGAATTTTTTAGCCGGAATGGCATAGAAATTCAATTTAAGACCTTGGCTTTCTAATGATTTTATGGAGTGAACATCAAATTCTCCCCATGGAGTAGCGGCTACTTTTTCTTTTTCCAGAGTGGCCTTTGCATCCAAAAGCATCTGAAGATGAGGGTCATGGACTTTTTCTATTCGCTCTATTTCGATTTTAAGCGCTACGATCTTATCGAGCATCTCGCTTGATTTCTCGTCAATAGGCTTTACAGAACGTGTTATGTCCACAACACCCAACTCTTGAAGCTTTTCAAGAAACTGTTCTTTCTGTGCGTTCAGCAGGATGAAAGAGTATTTGGTCATTTTGTCTATCATAGTGACGTTTCCTCCTCTTCTTCTGCGGCGTGACGGGTCTTGACTATCTTTGATGAGGCTTTACTCAAGTTTTCCTCGTCTTCCATGTATCTCTTTATTTTGCGTATAGCTTCCTGATATCCAGGAATCTGGACTTTTTCGTACAAATTCACTTTCTGAGTTGTTTTTTTACGATTGAAATCCAGAATACGCCTTCTTTGCTGATAAACTTCTGATTCTATACCCAGTCGGGTTATATCTTTTAGTATCCGAACACCATCGACATACCATGCCGGTTTAGTGAAGGCATTAAATTCCTTTAATTCATAGTCGATATCGTCTAGTTGTGGAATTTTTACACCAGCGACTTTAACCGTGCTGAGTTTAATGTCTGATATGCGGATAAGCCCCGGCTCAAATTCGTTCCATAGCGCGGCGAGGTAGTCGTATTTAGCTAGCGCCTCGGTTACTTTTTGCTCCAGGAGTTCGGATTCGGATTTTGCTGCAGCCACGCTTACCCTCAATGCCGACTCTTTGCTTTTAAGAGTCGGTAGGGCATTCTTACGCACTTTCAGCTGTTTACCCAGCAGCGTGAGAGATGTTTTGTTATATTGAAACTTTATGGCCATCAGGCTTTCCAGTATTTATCTATTAACGCTTTCTTTATACCGGTTTCTTCCGGCTTGAAGTATTTACGGAATAACTCCCATGCTGTATCTAGCATCTGATCTATCTTTATATTTACATCTATGCTCAGTAGCCTGGTGGCATATTCCTTAGCATAGTCTAGACAGCGAAGGTCATAATCCGAAAGATCGAAACCATTCTCGAGCTTGGTCTTGGCATTCTGTGCATCAGCGTAGAGTCGCACTCCTGCGTTCATCACTTGTGAGTGATCTTCGCGAGTCTGCTTTCCTTGAACGAGCTGTTTAAGTCGTGAAAGCGAACGGAATGGATCCACTATGACTTTACCAGAATCTGTATCTGCACGCAGGAACAATTGGCCCTCAGTTATATATCCTGTGTTATCAGGAATGGCGTGGGTAATGTCCCCATCATTCAAAGTGGTGACAGCTATGATGGTTATGGATCCTCCACTAGGAAGCTGTACGGCTTTTTCGTAGATCTTGGCCAAATCCGAATACAGAGAACCAGGCATGGAGTCCTTAGATGGAATCTGATCCATACGGTTAGATACTATACTTAGTGCGTCGGCATACAAGGTCATATCCGTTAAAAGAACTAGCACTTTCTCGTTCTTATCCACGGCAAAGTACTCGGCAGCCGTAAGAGCCATATCTGGGATAAGAAGACGCTCTACAGGAGGTTCTTCTGTGGTGTTTACAAAGCTGACTATTCTGTCTTGCGCACCGGCATTCTCAAAGGCATGGCGAAAGAATAGGTAGTCGTCATTAGTGAGGCCCATACCACCTAGAATTATCTTGTCTACGTCGGCACGTAATGCCACATCTGCCATCACTTGGTTGTAAGGCTGGTCTGGGTCGGCAAAGAAAGGAATCTTCTGTCCTGACACCAACGTGTTGTTAAGGTCTATACCAGCTATACCTGTAGGGATAATCTGGCTTGGCTGACGACGCTTGTATGGATTAACGGATGGACCACCGATTTCGCGTTCTTCTCCTTCTACCTCTGGGCCGCCATCGATAGCATGTCCGTAGGCATCGAAGAATCTACCAGAGAGTTGGTCACTGACTTTAAGGGTAGGTGGCTCTCCGAAGAATGAGACTTCAGCGTCTGTCGGGATACCTTCTGTACCTGCAAACACCTGCAGCGTAACCATGTCGCCCTTAGTTTTAACTACTTGGGCCAATCTTCCTCCGACAGTGGCCAATTCGTCATTAGAAGCCCCCGGAGCTTTTAGCGAAACAGTTGCTTTTGTGATAGCCTCGAGGTGTGTATATATTTTCTGGTATGCTTTATTTGCCATTTGTCTCTAGGAAATTAAAGAGTTGTTTTTGATTTTCGCTGAATTCATCGGATCCGAACTCAGAATAGTTCATTTGGCGTAGTATGTCGATAACTTTTTTAAAGAACTCGTGACATTTCTGATAATCAGTAAATTGGAAATCGCGATCACAAATATCCATGATCAAGTTAAGCATATATTTCTGGCGCTCTATCGGACAGAGAGCATCTATCTGGTCAAATGCATCTTGCTGTAGGAATGCGAAGTCTATCATCTCGCTTTTCCAGAAAGAGACATGGTAACTCATAGGTACACTGTCATCACCCAAGATGTCTATTTGATCCTTCATCTCTCTTCCTCTACGAACGAGGTTCTTAGCCTTCGTTATTTTTTCTGCCCATCCTTTTTCTATCTTTTCATCAAGGTAGGATATAATCTCAGGATATTCCAGGTATTTAGAGTAAGAGTCTATAGGATTCACAGCCGGGTATCTTTTCTGGTCTGCGCGATTCTGCTCAAGTGCATAAAAACAACGCGCCGCCTTTTTCGTGCTTTCTGTTACTGGCTCTTTTAGGTTACCACCTGCAGGAGATACAGTACCGATAAAGGTTACAGCGCCTTTTTCTCCGTTGTTCAGCACTACCATACCAGCGCGAGCGTAGAAGTTAGATATTATGGCTGACAAGTCCACAGGGAAGGCATCTGCACCAGGAAGTTCCTCCATACGGTTCGACATTTCCCTCAAAGCCTGAGCCCAACGCGAAGTAGAGTCGGCAAGCAGTAGACATCTAAGCCCCATAGCACGATAGTATTCGCAGATGGTCATAGCCGTGTAAACTGAAGCTTCACGTGCTGCAACTGGCATGTTGGAGGTGTTACAGATAATGGTAGTTCTTTCCATAAGGTGACGGCCAGTGTGGGGATCTATAAGTTCAGGGAACTCGGTGAAGATTTCCACGACTTCATTAGCACGTTCACCACAAGCTGCCATTACGATTACATCGGCTTCTCCTTGTTTTGCAATTGCGTGCTGAAGAACGGTTTTACCGCATCCGAAAGGTCCTGGAATAAATCCAGTACCGCCTTCTGCAATAGGGTTGAAGGAGTCTATAACGCGAACACCTGTCTCCATAATTTTCTGTGGACGAGGCTTTTCTTTATAACCTTTGATGGCTACCTTTACAGGCCATCTTTGAACCATAGTAACATTATGCTCTTCTCCGTTTTCATCACAGAGCACTGCAATGGTGGTGTCTATATTATATGAACCGGCACCTACTATACTTTTTATCGTATATTCGCCTTTGAAGGTGAATGGAACCATTATTTTATGAGGAAGCCATCCTTCTTTTACTTCGCCTAGCCAAGATGCTGCTTGAACCTTGTCTCCTGCTTTTGCTAATGGTGTAAAATCCCATATTTTTTCATGGTCCAATGGCTCAGTATATTCTCCGCGTTTTAGAAAAACTCCGGTCATGGTAGTAAGGTCGTTTTGAAGACCATCATAAACGCTGGATAGAAGGCCAGGACCCAGAGAAACTTCGAGCATCTTCCCGAGAAATTCGACTTTATCTCCATCCTTTAATCCTCGAGTACTCTCGAAAACTTGGACTGAGGCCTTGTTCCCGTTCACCTTTATGACCTCAGCCAGAAGTTTTGTGCCTTTGGTCTCTATGTAGCAGAGTTCATTCTCTGCTACAGGGCCATTAACTTCGACTGTCACCAGGTTGGAAACGATACCCGCTACTTTTCCTGTTGTATTCATTATTCTATTATGTTTTTTTTATTGTTTCTGATTTCCTCGACTAGTTGCTTGAAAAGTTGCCGTCCAGTTTGAGGATCGAGTTTGAGCCACCTGGTGACTATCTGTAGTTTGGCGATGAAGGCAAATATGCAGTCAGCACTGAAGACTTCCAGTCCACATAGTTCTTCGGCTTTAGCCCACATTAAATCATCCAGCGCGCGTTCTCGGCCTAGTATGTCCGAATTATTGAGAATATCACGGACTTTCTCTTCGCCCTCGAATTCGTAGTCTTCATCGAGAATGTTTAGCACATCTTCTTCGGATGGCCTTCCAAGATTCTGATTTATGAAGCGGACTCGGACATTCCTTACATTTAAATCATAAAGGAAGTATCCTTTTATAAAGGCATTAGGACATTCGATGACTCGCTTGTAAAAAGATTCATCCAGTTTATCTGGAGAGAATCCATCAAGTAACAGCGAAAAGAATTTTAAATCCTTCCCGCTGAGCTGTTCACGAATTTGTTCCAGTATGCCTTCATAGTCCAACTCCCCCCTGAAATCGCTGGTTATTACTGGAAGAGAGGCTATGATGTATTCGTAATTATTCACCGAATAGGATTTTTTTAGTTAAAGGGCGAAGATACTCGCAGATGAGTTCGGAAAAGGTTTCGTCTGTAAGGCTTATGAAATATCTTCCGTCGGCAGGGCCTATTGTGAATCCTCCTGAAATCTTTTTGGAGAATTCGGCCTTCACCTCTTTTCCTAGTGCCTTTTTAAGTTCCGATTCTAGCCAAGGCTGAATTTTCTCTTTCACACTTAAAGGTAGTATTAACGAGATGTCAGTGCTTTCCTGAGTAGAAAAGTTTTTAGCCACGTCTAGAATTATCTGTTCCAGAATTTTTGTATCGGCCAATTCCTTATGTACACCATCGTTAACGGTGCCTGAAAGAAGAAGATTCTCAATGTCCTTTTTAGTGGCTTGAAGTGCCTGGGATGAGGCCATCTTTATATCAGACTGGGCTTTTGTTTTAATGTCTTGAGCCTCGGCCTGAGCAGCTTCTATGATGTTCTTAGCCTGCTCTTGAGCCTGACTTACAATGTCTTTAGCTTGAGATTGTGCCTGACTTAGAAGCTTGGCACCATCTTCTTTACCCTTAGATAAGCCCTCTTGATAGAGTTTATCCGTGAGTTCTTGGAGTTTATTCTGCATAAATATATTTTGATGTTAATTTCGAAATCTCGCGAATTTACGAAAAATCGGCCAATTATCCTAAAAAAGAAAGCAGAACTCCTGCCGCAACGGCGCTTCCTATTACCCCGGCAACATTGGGCCCCATAGCGTGCATGAGTAAGTGATTGCCTGGGTCAGCTTCCAATCCTACGGTTTCGGATACTCGGGCGGAATCAGGAACTGCAGAAACGCCAGCATTTCCGATAAGTGGGTTGATTTTATTGCCTTCTTTGAGGAATAAATTCATGAATTTTGCAAATAATACCCCGCAAGCTGTAGCGATGATAAATGAAAGCAGTCCCAGGAAGAATATTTTCACGGAACGTCCACTTAAGAAAACATTGGCCTGAGTAGAAGCTCCTACTGTAAGTCCTATTAGGGTGGTAACTACATCGATGAGTGGACCGCTGGCTGTCTGGGCCAATCTTCGTGTAACTCCAGATTCTTTAAGAAGGTTACCGAAAAATAGCATTCCTAGTAGCGGAATTCCGGAGGGAACTATGAATGCCGTGCATAAGAAGCCCGCTATAGGAAAGATTATTTTTTCACGTTTGCTTACTTCGCGCGGTTTTTTCATTCTTATAAGCCTTTCTCTCTTAGTAGTGAGAGCTAACATTATCGGCTTTTGAATCACAGGTACCATAGCCATATAAGAATAAGCGGAAACGGCTATTGCTCCCATAAGCTCTGGTGCAAGTTTTGAACTGAGGAAAATGGCTGTCGGCCCGTCCGCCCCTCCGATTATACCTATTGCACCGGCTTCCATAGGCGTGAATCCTATGTGTAGTGCTACAATATATGCTCCGAAAATGCCAATCTGGGCGGCAGCCCCTATAAGCAGCAGTCTTGGTTGAGAGATCAGCGCAGAGAAGTCGGTCATGGCACCTATACCTAAAAATATAAGTGGAGGGTACCATCCTTGCTTAACACCTTGATACAGAATGTTAAGTACTGAGCCTTCCTCGTAGATCCCTATGCTTAAGCCATTAAGAAAGGGGATATTTCCAACTATAATTCCAAATCCGATAGGAACCAGTAGCATGGGCTCCCAATGTTTCGATATGCCCAAGTATATGAAAACTATGCCTATGCATATCATCATAAGGTGGGGAAAAGTGAAATTAGCGAATCCTGTATAGTTCCAGAATTGGGATAGGCCTTCTATTATCTGTTCCATTAGGCTATGATTATCAAAGTTTGACCTTCCTGCACGGTTTCCCCTTTATCTACTAGGACCTTCACTATTTTACCATCTTTTTCGGCGAGTATGTCGTTTTCCATCTTCATCGCTTCTAATACTAATAATCGGTCGCCTCTTTTTATACTTTGGCCAGGTGTAACGGCTATGCTTAGGATAGTCCCTGGAAGAGGCGTTTTAATGGCTATTTCACCAGAGCCAAGTGTGGCATCTTGTTGTGAATGAATAGTCTCACTGACGAAGACTGATGATGGGCTATTATTAGGGGTATTTGCTTTGCTTAGGGAGTCAAGAACACTTTCAATATTTACACTATATTCCTGTCCATTAACCACGGCTTTTACTGTGGGCTCATTGATATTAGTGAGCTTGACTTCGTAAGTGTGTCCATTGACTGTTACTTTATATGAGTTCATTTTATAGTCTGTTTAGTTGATGTCTAAAATTAGCCGATGGGACGTTCCATCCGGTATTTGCCGTCGATGAGAAAGTTATTTCTCTATCATTTTTAGTCTTTTCCAATGCGTAGACTGCAGCTATGGCAATGGCTACTTCTATGCTATCATCGGCTTTATTATCCGTCTTAAGTTCCACCTTTTCTTTTTTCTTAGAGAACAAATGTCCCATTAGGGAGTAAACTCCCCATAACACTAAGAGGCAACAAAACACTGTACTTACCGCTATGAGTGTAAGTATGAGTCCGTGGGGATCGTTTGATATGTTAAGAGGATATGTCATAGTGGCAGATTATCGTGTTTTTTAGCCGGGAGATCCTGCCTTTTCCCTTCTAGTGAAAGGAGAGCGCGTATAAGGCGGAATCGAGTTTCTCGTGGCTCTATGACATCTTCTATATAGCCTTTCTGTGCAGCTTGATAAGGATTGCAGAAAAGATCGTCGTATTCCTGCTCGCTTATGTTTTTCAATATGCCTACAGCTCCTTTTGCTCCCATGACGGCGATTTCGGAAGTAGGCCAAGCATAATTGATATCTCCTCTTAAATGCTTGCTGCTCATTACTATATAGGCTCCGCCATAGGCCTTTCTTAGTGTGAGCGTTACCTTAGGTACTGTGGCTTCGCCATAGGCATAGAGTAGCTTGGCTCCGTTTGGAATGACGGCCCCATACTCTTGTCTTGTCCCCGGAAGAAAACCTGGGACATCTACAAGAGTAATTAGTGGGATTCCGAATGCATCGCAAAAACGAACGAATCTTGCTGCCTTACGACTGGCGTTTATATCGAGAACGCCGGACATTACGGCAGGTTGATTAGCTACTATGCCTACTGATTTTCCCCCTAGATGTGCAAATCCTACGATAATATTGGCCGCAAAATTTTTATGAACCTCGAAAAATTCCCCATCATCGGCTATCTCGCTTATAACATTGTACATGTCGTAGGCTTTGTTGTCCTGATCTGGGATTATATCAGATAAGCAGTCATTGGCCCTGTTAAAAGGGTCGTTGGTCTCTCTTAATGGGGCAGGGGACAGGTTGTTCGAAGGGAGAAAACTTAAAAGTGTGCGAATATTCTTAAGTAGGCTTTCCTCGCTTTCACAGGCGAATTGGGCAACTCCGCTCTTAGAGGCATGTACATTGGCCCCACCGAGACTCTCCTGATCCACTTCCTCTCCTGTAACGCTTTTTACAACAGACGGACCAGTTAGAAACATATATGAAGTGCCCTGTACCATAAAGATGAAATCCGTAAGGGCAGGAGAATAGACTGCGCCCCCAGCACATGGACCCATAATGGCAGATATCTGTGGTATGACTCCACTTGAAAGGATGTTTTTCTCGAAAATTTCCCCATACCCGGCCAATGCGTCTATGCCTTCTTGTATTCGTGCTCCGCCAGAATCGTTAAGTCCTATAATGGGTGCGCCTGTTTTAAGGGCAAAGTCCATCACTTTGCAGATTTTCTCTGACATCGTTTTGGAAAGAGAACCGCCGCTGACCGTGAAATCTTGTGCATAGACATATACTATACGGCCATCTATTGTGCCTCGTCCGGTAACTACGCCATCTCCGTCGGGGTGTTGTGCGTCCATCCCAAAGTTAGTGCATCTATGGTGGACAAACATATCGAATTCTTCGAATGAATTTTTATCAAGAAGGAGTTCAAGTCTCTCTCTTGCAGTGAGTTTTCCCTTGGCATGCTGAGCCTCGATTCTTTTTTCACCTCCTCCCAGCAGAGCTGACTTTTTTCTATCTAGAAGTTTTTTTGTTTTTTCAGTTTGAATGCTCATAGCAATGAATTAAATCCGACAAATATACTAAGTAATCCTTAAAAAATAACCTAATAATCTTTTTGTGGCTTTTCGATCTATATTTGTCCCTAACAATGCGCATCTTTTAGAAGGTCAAGTACGACTTTTACAGGATTGAAAGTTTCGATAGGCACTTCTAAAAAGGCTGTAAGCCAGTCTGACATGGCTCCGTTCCATAGTCCCGGTAACTCAAGAGCTTTCAGTTCGCGGCCTTGATAGCTTTTATTACTGATAAATCCAGTCTGCGGATCCACATGTTTAAGAAGATCGAATTTTTCTCCTTTGTAATCGTGTAGGCAGCATACTATATCTACGGGATTGAAGTGTGTGGCTTTTTTCATAAGGGAAGGATCGGAGATCTGTACGCTTTCCAGAATTTGCAGTGAAGTACAGCCTTTCTTGTCTCGTATTATGAATGGTCCGCCGCCTGGCTCTCCTTCGTTGAGAACCATACCGCATACTCTGATAGGTCTATTCAGTTTCTCATATAGGGCCAATGCCCTTGTCTTGCAGTCTTTTTGCTCTGGAAGCTCGATGCAGAATTCGCGGCGCAGGAAATCTTCGATTTCGTTACAAAGGGATTGGCATTCGTCTGTTGCAAAAGGATCGACAGGGATGGAGTTATAGCCTGGTATATAATTAACTAGCGGGCTTGCTGTCTGTACTGCGGTAAGCTGCTCGAATTCGGTAATGTAGCCAAACACCTGATCCCTTAGCATAAGGGCTTTCCCCATAAGGGCTTTTTTGTATTTGGCTGTGATAGGCAGCAGTTTTTCCTTTGCCACATTATCAATATTTTTGATGCTTACCAGTTCCTCGTCCAAGCCATTAAGGTTATGTATAAGAGCTCCATGTCCGGCTGGCCTGGTAAGCACGCTTCCGTCTTCCTTTAGAAATGGCTTGTTATCTGGGGTAACGGCAATCGTGTTAGTAGATGGATCCTGAAATGTAAAACGAACATTGAATTTAACTCCGTAACGAACTTCGTATTTGTCTTTTATAGCGCTAAGTGCATCTTGAAACAGGTCCAAATGCTCTGGGGATACTGTAAAGCATAGGTTTACAGTGCCGTCTTCGTTACGCATATACTCTTTACCTTCCACTAAGTGCTCGGCCATAGCGGTACGAACTTCATCTTTATAACGATGGAATAGAAGCACCCCTTTAGGCTTGCTTCCGTAGTCCAGGCCCTCTTTTCCTGTTAAAAGATCTGCTGTCTTTACTGGATCGTGGGGTGCAACCCCGAAAACAGAAGGGTCATAGAATGCAAATTTCTCTATATTCTCGGCCAATTTGTCAATCGTCTCCGGCTTATGTGCGTACACATCTTTGAACATTCTGGATGCGGCGCCTGAGGCAGGAGTGAATTTGCATCTTCCTTTTACACTGGCGGTATCGTTGTAGTCTATGTATTCCTTTAGTTTTTTTTCGTCTGCCCGTTCTATTCCGAGTCCCACTTTAGCGGCTTGAACAATGTCAAGTTGAGGAAAACCTTTTTTGAAAATGTTGATTTGTTCGTCTTGTGTCATAGTATTATATAATGTGAAATTCTCTACGATATTTATATTTGATTCTCAGTTCGTTAAATGCCCAAGGAGCCATTCTTAACAGGAAATCGTCAGTGAAAATGGGGTAGTTGTACTGGAATATGCTGGCGATTTCCCCCTGACTCTTGCCTGTTATATCTACATGTATGGAATCCATACCATCAATATCTGGCTTAGGAAAGAAATCGAATAGTTCGTTAAACCCGAAAAACCTTGCTACGCTTCTAACTACAGAGCGGGTCGCCGCCAATTTGCTCTGATATGAGTATCCGGCTATGTGAGGAGTACCGATGTCTACTTTGTCAAGCAGTTCGAGGTTGATGTTTGGCTCATTGTTCCAGCAGTCTATAATTACTGGGCCTAGTTTGGGAATGGCATTAATCAAGTCATTATCTACTACAATACCGCCTTGCGAAGTATTTATGAAAAAGGCTCCATATTTCATCTTTGCAAAGAAGGAGGCATTGGCCAATCCTTTCGTGCGCTCATTTAATGGCAGGTGCAATGTGACGATATCGGAGTTGGCAAGGAGATAGTCGAGATCGCAAAATTGGCTCGGACTTTCAATGTTGGCTTTCGGGGGATCTTCTATCAAGACTTTGAATCCTAAAGCTCTAGCTGCCGTTTCTATCCTTTTCCCGGCTGATCCATAACCTAAAATGCCAATCGTGCTGCCGCTTAATTGTATGCTGCGTCTTGCGGCGCATCCGTATATGGCAGAAAATACATAGTTTGAAACTGCACCGGCTGTGGTGCCCTTGGCATTTTGATAATAAATACCATTATGGTCGCAGAATTGAGTGTCAATATGGTCTATGGTTACTAGGGTAGTAGCGATCATCTTGACTTTGCTTCCCTCTAAAAGGGATGCGTTGCACTTTGTGTGTCCTTTGATGACCAAAGCATCGGCATCGTGTACATTTTCGGGAGTTATTTCATCTCCCGTAAGGTATTCCACCTGCGCATACGGCTCGAACACTCCTTTTATAAAAGGAATTTCGGTATCTATTATTATTTTCATTTCAAAACTATCTTTTCTACAAATCCTACTTTAGGATCGTCTTGAATGAATAAATCATCCTCCTTGAGCGCGTCATTGATGCGCTCTTTTATCGCTTCGCATTGGCTTTTCAAAAAGCTGCGGGCAACGCTTGAGCTGAGTTTTACATAAAGGGTGCCGTTTTTGAAAAATAGCCCTAAAGTGTATTGCTCTGCTCCACTTAGAGTATTCCATGCTTTGAAAATGCGTCTGGTGTTAAGTGCAGGCACGGCTTTAAGGTATTTCATGTAGGCTATTACCAGATCGCCTGCATTTTGAGCTGTTTTCTTCTCAAGTTTCATTTGTGGAATTCTCCTTGGCTTACTTTGTAATAACTGCTTTCGCATGTGAATTTATCCAGGATCTCTTTTATTCTTTCCGTGTTCGTGTCTGAAAGGAAAATCTGTCCAAAATCCTCGCCTGAGACCATTTGAAGTAAGTTCTCGGTGCGCTGTGTGTCCAGTTTATCGAACAGGTCATCGAGCAGTAACATAGGGGCATATCCATAGATGTCTTTCATTATGGCATATTGGGCAAATTTAAGAGCGACCAAAAAACATTTTTGCTGACCTTGTGAGCCTATTTTGCGAATGGGGGCATCATTCATTATGAAGAGAAAGTCGTCGCGCTGTATTCCGCAAGAGGTAAATCCTAAAAGTCTATCTTTTTTTCTGGATTCGGATAGAAGTTCTATTAGCGGGGCCTTCTGTGCGTCGGAAATATACTGTATATCAATGTTTTCTTTACAAGACGCTAATTCATTATAGAATGTCTGAATGCGAGGTCTTAGTTTTTCAGTTAGGGAAGCTCTATCCTTTGATATGCTCTCCGCAAGATAATTCAGCGTATAGTCAATGCTGTCCAAAAGTTCATCGGTGCATTTGTCACTTTTTAGCAGGGCATTCCTTTGCGATAGCATCCTATTGTATTTTTGAAGCGCGGATAGGTGCTCTTTTTTTAACTGGGAAAGAACGGATGAGACGAATTTTCTTCTTAACTCGCTACCTTCACTGACAAGAGCTCCATCACTAGGGCTTACCATTACTATAGGCAACAGACCGATATGTTCGCTTGTCTTAGCATAGGTTTTTCCGTCTCTTGTGAGCTTTTTATCTCCGTCAGATGTTACTTTAATATTGATCTTGGTGCGAGTTCCGTTTTCCATATCGTAGGTGCCGGACATGGCAAATTCGCTTGTGCCTTTGCGAAAATTATATTTATCGGAAGTGCTAAAGGCGCTTTTAGTCATGGATAGGTAGTAGATGGCGTCTAGGAGATTGGTTTTTCCTTCTCCATTGCCTGAACAAATGCAGTTCATGTTTGGGCTGAATTCCAATTCCTGTAATTCTATGTTTCGCCAGTTCTGTATTACTATTTTTTCGAGTCTTGGCATAGAGGATGCGCCTGGTTATAAGTATTTTTAAGTTTTTCTATTGAATTGTGAGTATATACCTGTGTAGCAGCAAGAGAAGAGTGTCCCAGCATTTCTTTTATACTATTAAGACCCACCCCATCGTTGAGCAGTTCCGTCGCTAGTGTATGTCTTAAGACATGGGGTGATTTTCGGGAAGTGATAGTTTTTTCCTTGCCTAATTCGGCTTTGACCGCTCTATCTACAAAGGTGGGGTAGAGTGGAATCCCAGAGGGAGTGAGAAGCAAGCTATCAGATGTGGGTAGGCCAAGTGTTTCTCGTGCTTGGAGATATAATTTGATCTCTTTTATAAGATGTTCTTCAAGTGGAATTTCTCTTTCTTTGTCGCCTTTGCCACGGACGGAAAGGGTCTTTCTTGAGAAGTCTGCGTCTTTTCGTTTTAAGGAGATTAGTTCGCTTCTTCTTATTCCGGTATAGAATAAAATGCTTATTATAACCCTCTTTAGGACTTTCTCATATTCTTTTGAGGCATGTTTCCCACTTATTAGTGTCAGGGCGTCTTCACTTGCGTACAGTTTAGTGTCTTCGAAGTAACTGGCCATGGAGTCTGCGCGATAGAATATGGGTAGGGGCTTGTCCGTTTTCGGGCGGATGATGTTTTTCACCGGGTTAGATTCTAACAATCTCTGCTTTACAAGGTACTTTGCAAAACTGCTCAGTGCGCTGATGTGCATTACGACAGTTCGTTTGCCCAAGTGCTTTTTCTCCATCAAAAACACTTCGAAAGAGCGAAGTATTTGTGGATTTAGGCTTTGAAGGATATCTTCATCTTCGATATAGCCGCAAAACTCTTCCAAAACATCCTTATAAATTTGGATTGTTCTGGGGGAATATCGTTTTATTCCGCTAAGGTAGTCAAGGTATTCGTCTATGAGTTTCATTTGGCTCTTCTTACAAAAATAACTATTTTTGCGCTCTATGCAAACTCTATGGGATCCGCTCCGTAAAAAAGAGGTGGCATTGACGCCTGAGGAAAAAGTAAGACAGTGGTTCATTAATTATTTGAACCGCTCGTGTGGCGTACCTATGACATTGATGAATAGTGAAGTTTCACTTCAATATGGAGCGAAACCTTTTAGGGCCGATGTGGTGGTGTTCGATCGCGCGGGGCTTCCAATTATGGTGGTAGAGTGTAAGAGAGAAGATGTGGAGATAGGCCCAGATGTGTTGCGCCAGGCACTTCGCTATCACGCTGTCTTGAACATAGATTATGTGGTACTTACCAATGGCAGAACTACTTACGTATATAAAAGAGATGCGAAAGGGATATTTAGTCCGTTGCGAGCGGTACCGAATTATGAAAGTATGTTATGTCGGGGTATCTAGATAAGGAAATATTTCATATCGTAGGCGATGTGGCTTTTCAGCACGGGGTGAGAGCTTTTGTGATAGGAGGTTATGTCCGTGATTGTTTCTTGGGCAGAACTTGTAACGACATCGATATCGTAGTAGAAGGTAGTGGGATAGACTTCGCCAAGGCAGTAGGGGAGAGGGTGTGCAAGTATGTCTCTTATTTTAAGAACTTTGGCACGGCTATGCTTCATTATCAAGGCGATGAGGTGGAGTTTGTTGGTGCTAGAAAAGAGTCCTATCGAAGAGATTCCCGTAAGCCTATTGTGGAAAATGGCACTCTGGAGGATGATCAACTTCGCAGGGATTTTACCATAAATGCCATGGCTTTTTCTCTGCAGAAAGATTCTTTCGGTGAATTGGTTGATCCATTTGGAGGGTTGGAAGATTTGAGACGAGGTATAATCAGAACCCCACTTGACCCGAGAACGACTTATTCCGATGATCCTTTGCGAATGTTGCGTGCTGTGCGTTTTGCAACTAAATTAAGTACTCCACAGTTAAGATTTAAGATAGTGCCAGAGTCTTTGGAAGCCATTTCAGAGATGTCGCAGAGGCTTGCTATACTTTCTATGGAGCGTATAACTGAAGAACTAAATAAGATGTTGCTTTCTTCGCAACCATCTATGGCATTCGAGTTGATGGAGCGTACAGGTCTGCTAAAACAGATACTTCCGGAGTTATGTCTTCTAAAAGGAGTGGAAACAGTTGAGGGAAGAGGTCATAAGGAGAACTTTTCGCACACTCTTATGGTTCTAGACAAGGTCGCTGCCACAGATGGACCAGAGCCTAAGTTATGGCTAAGGTGGGCGGCCCTTCTTCATGATATAGGAAAGCCTGCTTCTAAAAAATATGATCCTTCTCTTGGATGGACTTTCCACGGGCATGAGGTGATAGGCTCCAGGATGGTACCAGCGATTTTCAATAGATTGAAATTGCCCGTGGAGGCGGCCAAATATGTACGTAAACTCGTATGGTTGCATTTGCGACCTATTGCTCTTGTGGATGAGGGCGTTACGGATTCTGCGGTTCGTCGTTTGCTTTTCGACGCCGGAGATGATATAGAGGATCTAATGATATTATGTAGGGCTGATGTGACTTCTAAGAATCCAGTCAAAGTCGCGCGTATTCAGTCTAATTTCACACTTGTGGAGAAGAAGTTACTTGAGGTGGAGGAAAAAGACAAAGTGCGTAATTTCAAGAACCCAATTACCGGCGAATATGTTATGGCCGTATATGGGATAGAGCCTTGTAGGGAGATTGGTCTGATAAAGGAGAGGGTAAAAGAGGCTATTCTCGATGGAGTGATAGCCAATGATTTCGCAGCGGCAGATAAATTTATGCGACAGATTGCTGAAGATTATGGATTAAAAGCTGTAAAGTAGTATGCGCTCGTCTATTTTGTTGATATATATGGGAGGAACGATTGGCATGAAGGCTGATCCGGATGGTGTTCTAAAGCCTTTCGATTTTTCTCAGATTTCATCGGAAGTCCCGGAATTGGGCAAATTTGCCTGTAAAATAGATCATCTGGTTTTCGATCCGCTCATAGATTCTTCAGATGTGGAGCCAAGCATGTGGAGCACGCTTGCTGGAATTATAGAGCAGAATTATAATGAGTACGACGGCTTTGTGGTTTTACATGGGACAGATACTATGGCTTATTCTGCATCGGCACTTAGTTATATGCTGGAGAATTTAGGTAAGCCGGTGATTTTTACAGGAAGCCAATTACCCATTGGCGCACTCCGTACCGATGGTAAAGAGAATCTTCTCTCGTCGGTGGAGATAGCCTCAGCCAGGCGCTCCGACGGAAGTCCTATGGTAAGCGAGGTGGCGATATATTTCGGCTCGAAACTTCTTCGTGGAAGTTGCAGTACTAAGGTGAATGCCGAGAGTTTTGAAGCATTTGCATCTCCTAATCTGGAGCCATTGGCTACGGTCGGAATCAATATCAAGTATAATGAGCCCATTTTGAAGCCACTCCCTTGTGAGCCATTGAAGGTGCATAAGGAATTGGATACTAGGGTGAGTATATTGAAAATACATCCGGGAATAACTCCGGCGCTTGTTTCTAATGTCCTTCTCGGTGAGGATACTAGGGCGGTGATAATAGAAACTTACGGAGCTGGTAATGCTCCTTCTAAGGATTGGTTTTTAAATATAGTTAGGAAGGCTTCGGATTCGGGGAAAATCTTAGTAAATGTGACTCAGTGCCTTTCCGGTAGTGTCAATATGGATATATATGCTAATGGAAAAGCCATGGAAAAGTGCGGTGTCATCTCCGGCGGCGACTCCACCACGGAGTCTATGTTAGCAAGATTATTCTATTTGTTAGGGAAATACGGAAGCAATACCGATGCCGTTCGGCGGGCATTGGCATTATAGAATGTTCATCGACTGCTCACGCATCTTTTCAAGTTCGTCTTTCATCTTTACGACAAGTTGCTGAATCATAGCGTGATTAGCTTTGGAGCCTGTGGTGTTTATCTCGCGACCCATTTCCTGAATTATAAATCCGAGTTTCTTTCCTGGATATGGTTCATTATTAATGGTGTCTATAAAGTATTTACAATGCTGACGTAGCCTAACCTTTTCCTCGTTAATGTCCAGTTTCTCTAGGTAGAAGATCATCTCCTGCTCGAAGCGGTCTTTGTCCATTTTTAAATTCAGATCTTCAGCTGCTTTTGTGATGCGTTCTTTTATTGCGTCTATGCGTTGTCCTTCGTAGCTTTCTACTTTATCGTATAGGTTAAGGATTTCTGTTACTCTGGAAGTGACGTCATGGTATAGGATTTCGCCTTCTTTAGCGCGGTATTCGTTAACACTGTTTAGGCAATCTTCGAAAGCCTTTTCTATTATAGGCCAATCATTTTCTTCTATAATATCGACTTTTTGCGAGTCTATAACATCGGGTAGTCTTATGACAGATGACAGGATCTGGGCTGCACTTTGTGGATTTACGAATAACTCGTAAGGGCTTCCCGCTTTCTGGGCCAATAGGTTCAGCTGTTCTATATATCCTTCTGCTATTTTTTCGTTAATAGAATGGGAGGCCGCCAGTTCATTTGCTTCCCATGTCAGGTATACATCTATTGTGCCTCGCTGTAGTGATTTTGCTATTTTCTGCCTTATAAGTAAATCTTTGTCTTTCGGGAGAAGATTGGATTTTATGCTTATGTCCGCACTTTTTCCATTAAGAGTGCGGATCTCGATGGTGAGTTTTCCTTTGGGCAAAATTGCTTCAGCCTTGCCGTAGCCTGTCATTGACTTTATCATAGTGCATCTGTCTTTAGATGTGCAAAATTAAGCAACATTCAGGAAATAACCTATAAAAAAGAGAGGAGACAAAACTATTTTAGTCTGTCTCCTCTTATCCTTAAGAAAGAATTCGGTTTACTTCTTTCTTGCCTTGTATCTCTGGTAGAACTGGTCTACACGGCCGGCTGAGTCGACTATCTTAGTCTTACCGGTATAGAATGGGTGAGATGAACTTGAAATCTCGACCTTCACTACAGGATATTCAACACCATCTACATCGATAGTCTCTTTCGTGGTAGCGCAAGAGCGTGTGATGAATACTTCCCCGTTAGACATATCCTTGAAAGCTACAAGGCGGTAGGTTTCGGGATGAATTGCTGTCTTCATAATTACACTAGTGTTTAAAAATTGAACTGCAAATATAGTCTTTTTATTTTAGAAAACAAAACATCTATTTATACCCTATGTTCTCATTATCTGCGAAATATTACTAATATATCTGCCCCATAACATCCCCGTGGCTTTCGAGTTACCGATTCCGCTAACGCTTCATCCCGCTCTAAGTCATTATTCATAAGGTGTTTCTTTATATAGCTCGCAAGAAGAGCATCCTTCCAGACCAGGCCCTCCCACTACGTGGACCCCTCCCTCTAGAGCCGAGGGCGGCTAGTCTTTCAGGATGCAACTTCTTGACTCGCTGTTGTTATGTTTTGCTTTTTGTCCTTGGAAAGTACCTTTTTAGGACAAAATAAGTGAATTGAAGTTTTTGTCCCGGAAAAGGCTGTTTTCTCGGACAAAATCATTATTTTGATGTGACCCCCAAATACTGGTTTTTGGTGGATGATGGATAGTATGATAGAGAGATATAAAATAAGATTAGTAAAAAACGTATTTTTCTTTGCTGTTTCTAACTTTATGTATGGCAATAGGATAACCATTTTGTGATATGACAATGTATTTCTAATTTTGGCACAAAGAAAACTAAATCTTTACACATCAATCATTTACCCTTTTGCGAATTAGTTTTCTTTTTCTCATCTTTGTTCTCGCGGTTAAGACCTGTTCTTAATCCTCAACTTAGAAGCTGTTTTGAAATGGTTCCCAAATTTTATTCTGAGAATTTTTCGAGGCAGTTTCGACCTTGGAAAAAGGAGTGTACTGAAAGTACCCGACTGTTGACAAAGATAAAATCATTTAAAAACGGCTTCTTAAATATGAAAAATTTCATCAATCCCAAACAGGTCTATGCAGACCTTCGTTCCGATTTTTGCGCACATCAGTGCGCCGGCCGAGCCGTGTATTTTGCGATAACAAAATATGGAAAGGCGAAAAGGCCGCCAGGGGTAGCTGACATGTGTCAGCGGATAAGGGGGCTGGATGCCCCCTAAAAAGTGCATTCGGACAAAAGCACATTATGATTCCTTTTCTTAATTCTATCCTTAGAACTGATCGCATTTACGATATCGAGTATCGTAATGTAGGATAGTGGGGACTATCTCCAGAAGATAGGAAAGTATTCTATGATGTTTATTTGCGCACATCAGTGCGCCGGCCGGGCCGTGTATTTTGCGATAGCAAAATATGGAAAGGCGCAAAGGCCGCCAGGGGTAGCTGACGAAAGTCAGCGGATAAGGGGGCTGGCAGCCCCCTCAACCGATGGAAGAGACTTTATCGTAGAAATGCAACGAATAGGTCTTAAGTATTATCGTGACAGAGTCCTTTTCTATGCCACTTACCCTATTATGAAGCAACACACTGAGGCTAAGCAGAAATTTTTATCTTATAATCACGATGAAAAATTCAACTGGGACTATCACCTATACCCTGTCTATGTGATTTCTATAGTGGATTTCGTGATGGAACACTGCGAGTCGTGGCCTAAAGATAGATTTCACAGTCACTACATTATGAAAGAGGAGGAGTATAATGAACCTTACAGCAATAATCTGCATTTTCTCTTTATAGAACTTCCACGTTTTAATAAAGTGCTTCAGAATCTATCCGATGAATCCGAGAAGTGGGCTTATCTGTTTCAGAACTTATCTCGGCTGAAAGATATCCCGGTTGAGTTCGATGAAAACTATTTCACGGATTTGTTCTTAACGGCGAAAATAGCTAACTTCACACCCGACGAAAAAGAAAAATACACGGAGGACCAAAAGATGATTTACGATTATCAGAACTGTATAGATTTCGCAGTAGAAAAAGCGGTTAAGAAAGCTGCGAAAGAAAATCTTGCGAAAGGACTTGCGAAAGGACTTGCTGAAGGTGAAGCTAAAGGTAGAGCAGAAGGTCTAGCAGAAGGTGAAGCTAAAGGGAAAATAGAGGGAGAAAAATTGGCTAAATTAGAGACGGCGCGAAACCTATTAAAGATGGGTCTTTCTGTTTCTCAAATTTCTTTGGCTACTGGACTTTCGGAAAGCGAAATAAACGAATTGATTACTCGTTAACTTCATATTTTTATTTCATTTTTCATTTCTGAGTTGTATTGCTTTTGTCCTTGGAAAGGGCTTATTTTAGGACAAAATAGTCAAATTAAAGTTTTTGTCCGAGAAATGGCTGTTTTCTCGGACAAAAATGGTGGCGGGTTATGAAGGATGCGGATGTGAAAAAGATTTGCTAATGAAATGATAAGTTGCTATCTTCCCATCTTTGACACTTGGATTTAGAAAAAACGAGTCCCTAGACCGCTGTGGTGGCGATTTAGGGGCTTTTAGAC
>CAKUSP010000003.1 GCA_934680015.1 uncultured Bacteroidales bacterium
TAATCTCTCTTAGAAATTAACGCTCTCGATTAAATTTTCTTGAATTCTCTCGGTACTTGCTTGTACTTATCTTTCCAGTCTTTTCAAAGAACTTTTTGTGTTTGTAACCGCTTTTTCAAAGCGGGTTGCAAAGGTAGAAATAATTTTTGAACTACCAAAATTTATTTCAATTTTTTTTACTTTTTTTCGTTTCCTAAATCGAAAAGAGTGTAAAAAAACCCGCTCTTCTCAAACGGGATTGCAAAGGTAGCAACTATTTTTGAATATGCAAAATTTTTTAAGAAATTTTTAAACTTTTTTACACTGCCACACTAGCAGGAAAAACGGAGTCTACATATCATCCTGATAATCAGATATAGAAAAATGATTTCACTCATATCTACATATAATTATTTTCCACAAGGCTACTGTCACCACTCTTAAAATGCGTTTCATACATTATTTATTCGTCAGAAAATCTTAGTTATGCCATATTTTGGCATTAAAAAAGCGTTATTTTTTACCATGAACAGAATAAAGAATAACTAAACGCATATATAATATGGTAAGGCGCATAGGGAAATATGTCTGCAAGGATTGCGGACACGAGTTCATAGGGATGGACATGGAGTGGAATTGTACCGCTGCTTCCTATCCTGTTCGGTGTCCAAAATGTGGAAGCACACATGCTTCGCCAAAGTATAATTTTTCCACAGCCAAAATTATAAAGATGCTAAAATCAAAATAAACATTTTAGCACTGTCACAAAACTACTTTTTCGTCTCTGCGACAGAACTAGCCGATAACTACACATATAGATTCATTGTCATATCACAAGTTCACCTATCGTGTGTAATTATGGGGGATTTACACACCAAAGACATAAAAAATGTTATTTGGTGCGTAAAAAAGGCACTTTTGCACACCTATAATCGCTTTTCCTGATGATTCATTCCATTCTCCATTGTTCTCACTGAGGTGAAAATCAAGGGCATTCATACCTCTACTAATAAAGAAGAAACTGACCTATAGCTATCGTTTCACGAGCGAGCTATTCGCTATTTCACCTCCGTAAGGCAGAAATCATCGAAGGTAAATTCCACTGTCTGGTTGGCCCATGAACCACAGAAAACGACTACTGATGTGTCGGTTCCAGAGTTAAATTCAACTTTGAGCGGAGTCATATCCTTTTGAAACAGCAGATACTCAATGTCTTTTAATACGGAGCCATTATCATGCCTAACTCCGATATAAACACTTGATTTTAAAGCAGGGAGAGAGCTCTTAGCTTTTGCCGTAAGAGTATAATCCTTCCCTGGATTAACGCGCACACTCTGAGTTAAGAACTGACACCACTGAGTATGATATTTAGGAATAACCAAAGTAGCATGAGCTTCTCCATCGGAAATCTTAACACCATGACCACACTCCCAAGAGGAATCTGAATTAAAATCTCCATTAGACAAAAGATTTACCAGTTCTTTTGTCCGACATGAAACGCACGCCAACGAAACAATCGTTATTATAAATAACTTTATTTTCATTTCTTAGGCTCCAATTTAATATCATCAACAATTGCATACTGTCCGTTTGCTCCCCATGTCCCGAAAAACACATCAAGACTAGTATTATCTTCTGAATTAAATTCCTTCTTTATCAAAGTCCATTCGTCAGGATTAAGGGCAGGGTTATTATCATAAATTTCCCCGGATGGCATCCTTACTCCGAGATAGGCTGTAGTAGAGTTATCGATGCCAGCCTTTGCATATCCAGTAATGACATAGTCAGTATTCTTATGAATATAAACCTTTTGCACACATGCATCCTTCCACACTCCGTTAGTCTTGTTAATAACCTTACAAGATGTGGTTCCAGAGTGGGCATCATGGGATGTGATGGCATTAGGCGCATCCCAAAGCGTCCTATAAGATAATCCCTGATCCTTATCGTATTCAAATCCCCCTTCATAAACCATATTGAAGCCGTCTTCATCTGCTCGTAGTTTAGCATGGTATAAGAAAATATGCCAAGTATCATAGCTGACTTTCGGATCATTTGTTACTGTTGACGACACGAACCAGAGATCCCGCCCATCGCAAAACCACGGATGTATTGATGGTCCATAAGTCCCGTTCATGATGATTTTTTCTGCAGACCACTCACCCTCTGGCTTTGCAGCATCCCTATAAACAAGCTTTCTTTCTTTAACATCAAGATACATCATAATATACCTTTTATAGTAACTATTATATCTTACTGTCATCTCAGATACTTCCCCATTGGCAATCGGAACAGCATCGGCCTCATTCGTTTTCCAAGATTCTCCATCCCAATATTCATAAGCCCCTTTATCAAGAACATTGCTTGATCCGACACGAGCCACATATACGCTTCCATGTCTTCCAGCAGGAGTTCCCCACATATAGACAATATCATCTTGAACCACATACGCAATTTGGGCAAAATTGCTTTCAGCATTCCATTTTACACCTGATTTAATCCATGTTTCACCCATATCGTCAGAATAAACAAGTTCATTAAAGTTAGTTAACCAAGAATCATTATCCCCATTTAATGCCCACTGACGAATACTCATATAATTAATATATTGTCGAGGGTGGTTATTATGTAACACGCTAAATCCTCCAGTTGGAATACATGTGACTTCGCCTTCTTCTCTATGTATTATTTCCTTGCGTTTGTTCTTTGAAGTATCCCATAGCATCGAATCATAATATAAGCCATTTGTCATGTCGTGATCCGTAGATACTGCAATCGCATTTGAAAGCCAATCTCCTCCATACGAATTAAAATTATCTCCAAATACACAGAACACAGAACCATTACCAGCATCCCACATGTTGCCAAAGTCCGTTGAAGCCATTTTAAAGCGATTAGGGGTATCGTTGGGACTTGGAATATCTTCTGCACTTTTCCCAATCACCCTTGCGACCCGTTCACAATTAACTGCCTCTATTGACAGAACACTCTCACCGCCCCCGACGAGAGGAAATTCATCCTCTTCCTGCGGTGGGGTAGGAGTTGGCCTAGGAGGCTCATTTGCAGTACATGAAAATGCCAACAATAAAACGCAATTAATAATACTTATACGATTCATGAATTGATATACTCTTTAGGTGAAACTCCGAATTTTTCTTTAAAACAGCGGGTAAAATATGATGGAGATGAAAATCCACATTCATACGCAACCTCACTAATAGTTAATCTATTCTCTTTTAATATTTTAACACTTTGTGACAAACGGAATGACCTTATAATGTCTACTGGGGTCATACCAAATAAAGCCTTCGATTTCCTGTATAATTGGACTTTAGACAATTTCAACGCATCACTCATGTCTTCAATACCAAGAGAACTATCAGAATATCTAGACTCAAGAAATGCAGAAAGCTGTTTTCTAAAGATTTCGTCTCCGCTTTCCACTTCTGGAGAACTGACCTCAAAAACCTTCTCCGCATTGAATTTCTTCGTGAAATACTCCCTAGCCGCTTGATTTTGTTCAATAATTCTTATCAACTTTGCCTTTACTAAATTAATATTAAAAGGCTTTCTTATGTATTCATCTGCGCCTTCAGCAATACCATATATCTGCTGTTTATCATCTGACAACGCTGTTAAAAGAATAATAGGAATATGACTTGTGGCAAGATTATGCTTGATATCTTTGCATAATTGGAATCCATTCACATGAGGCATTAGAACGTCGCTTAGTACGATGTCAACATCCTTATCTTGAAGTGTTTTAATCGCCGCATAGCCATCAGAGACGCCAATTACATTAAAATTATAGGACAATTCGCTTGTTAGATATTCCCTTATGTCATCATCATCTTCAGCAACGAGAACCACTTTATCATACTTTTTAGAAAGCATATCATGGATGGATGATTCGTCAAATTCAGTTTCCAATTCTGCAGTTGCTCCAGCAGTAGTTACAATTACATCCTGAGGCAGAAGCGCCTTATCCTTATTAAGTTTTACATAGAAAGAAGTATACTGCCCTAATTCGCTAGCAAGAGTAAGTGAGCCGTTGTGCATATTCACATACTCTTTACAAAGATGAAGTCCTATTCCTATTCCATGATTTTCTGTAGAGCCAACAGAGTAAAAGCGATCAAAGACATGCTGTTGTGTGTTGAGATCCATCCCCCTTCCCGTATCATGAACTTCGAGTATTATCTGATCACCATTATCTGTGATGGAAATGGTGATAACTCCGTATTTTTTAGAATTTTTAAAGGCATTCGATATAAGATTAATCAAAACCTGCTCCATCTTATCGGGATCGAACCACATCATTTGGGATTTTACTTCAGAACGGAAATTATATACAATTTTCTCTGTCTGGGCGTATGTTTCAAAATATTTTACAATTTCTTCTGTAAAGGAAACGATGTCCATTTCCTGAACATGAAGAACCATCTTGTTATTTTCAATTTTTCTAAAATCGAGAATCTGATTGACAATCTTCAATAAATGCTTAGCATTACGTTGAAGAGTCCAAATATCAGACTGTAAATGAGGGTCTTTCTCAAGTTTTGCCATCCTGTCCAGAGGATTAAGAATCAGTGTAAGAGGCGTACGTACTTCATGTGAAAGATTTGTAAAGAACTGCAGTTTCTGATTAGACAGATTTTCAATTTCTGCATTCTTTGCGACAAGTTCATCAGTCCTTTTCTCTGTTTGAATACGTTTAAGTTCAAGTTCTTTGTTTTTCTTTGTAAGCTTCTTGTTTGTCGAAAATGCAAATAGGATAAACATCGACATTAATATTACAAACACTAGAATCAGCCATACCGACTTCCTTAATAGAGAATAACTGGAAGTAATGGTATCAAGTTGTTTCTTTTGCGCATTAATATGGCTCTGATAATTAAGCAACTGATCAGATTGTGCTTTTAATGTTGAGGCGTTTGTAGAGTCTACGATAAAAGACTTTAGGGTATAATTCTTCTCTACAGGATCTCCATTGAGGATCTTCATAGCTGTCTGGATAACGAATTCTCCTCCAGGAGGATATAAGAAAGACGCATCCAGACGGCCGTCAATCACCGCATCAATCCCTACAACCGCATCGATCCCAATGAATTTAATCCGCTCCGCATCTGCAGGATTTTTCAGTGAAACAGCATCGTATGCAGCTAGTGCCATCTCATCATTTTGTCCAAATACCAAATCAATTTTAGAGTAATCCGATATATCTTCGACTCTTGCTCTAGCCACTGAAGGCTGCCAGTCTCCAGCAATAGTAGTCACATGATATTTAGAACCAATCACATCAAGAAAGCCATTGTGCCTATCAATCGCTGGGGAAGAGCCTTTCAATCCCGAAATTTCAAGGATTGTTGCCCCCTCGGGAAGAACAGAGCATACATATTTGCCCACATCCCGGCCAATGGCATAGTTATCAGCACTGATAAAAGTCGTATATTCCTTTGAATCGATTTTCCTATCCCAAATTATAGTCTGGATGCCCTTCCGATAAGCATCCACCGCGGCCTGAGTCACAGGGCCTGTTTCATTTGGCGAAATAATAAGCAGATCAACCCCACTATTTGCCAATTCATTAATCTGATCAATCTGCTTCTCTGTATTACCTGATGCGTTTTTTATAACCAGATGGAGACCGGGGTATTTTGTAGCCTCTGCCTCCATCTGTATCATTGTTATCTGACGCCACATATCATCCACGCATTGGGAGAAGCCAATGGTATATTTCCCAGTATCAACCTCCCTTTCTTGTCGGCATCCCGAAAGAAAGACAATAGATAGGATCATGCCTAGTATATGAGTCAGATGATTCATTTAGTAAAGTTAGCTATTATTTTTTTGAAGCGATAAGCACAAGTTTGTCAGCTTCATTAACAACAACCTGAGGTGCGTACAACTTAACCTCTGAAGGGTCAGCTACAAGCAGTTTCTCTCCACTCCATTCACCTTCTGCAAGACCAGCATCACGATAAACAAGTTGTCCAGTAGTGTTAGAGCGATAAACTGCCATAAATGCATAGTTTGATTTGTTGTAAACTACACTCATGCAATCTGTTGGGCCATAGAAAATGCTTGCAGCAATCTCTTCAGCGCCTTTAACATACTCTCCACCATCCCAATACTCATAAGCTGATAAATCACCTAACTTCGAAGGCTCTACTCTAGCTACATAAGTATTGACTGCTCCATCGGCGATTGGCTGACCAAATACATAAACATAATTATCCTTCTGGCAGAAGGATGCTTTTGCAAATTTCCCGTCTCCAGGGAAAGTAGCGACAACATCCCATGAGGCGCCATCTTTAGAAGAAATAATAACAGACTTAGTTGCAGTCGCTTCTTCTTCAACTTCTGGTTTTGCTGGAACAAATCCGCAGTACCCGTGAATATAATTTGTTCCATCAACGCTGATAGCTGCTGTCGGCACGAAGTCCTTAACATCTATAACATTAACAGAAGAAATCACGAGCGAACCAGACTTATTATAGCCTGTTTTAACGAAGGCATTTTCAACCATTTCGCCATCGACGCTCGCATTGTGAAGCATACCCATTGTCCCATTGGCCGCAATAACAGCCTTTTCTGCAGATTTCACTTCAGAGTTTGCCGCAGAAGGAATTGAAGTAGACGCAACCTTAGCACCCACAGGCATAAAAGAGTCATTATTCGATCCTGTAGGAATAACTTTCATATCATCGAGTTCAACCCATAGGTTATACCACCAGAAACCGCCGAAAAAGGCACTGGCCTGAGTGTCATCAACATTTTCCCATGTATATGAATAACCCTCGTCCCAAGCATCGTTTCTCCCTTCTGTATTAGTATTCATATCATGGCCTTCAGAAGCGCGAAAACCCATATAGCAGTTAAGTCCCTGCCAAGCACCACGATATTTGAGGGAAAGAGTATAAGATTGGCCCTTCTTTACATTGATGGTTTGGATTGCAAGATCTTGCCACCCTTCCCCATCATAGAACAAACGGATAGAGTTTTTCCCGGTACAAGGCTCCTGTGAAGACTCTATATTCTCCGGATGCCAGAATAGAGTGTTCGTTTTCCAATTCTCCCGCTCAAATCCGCCATCTGTCAGCATATTGAACCCATCAGGATCTGCCTGAATGCCAGTCTCCACGACATAAAGGGCTGAAACATTTGATGTAACATCCTCAAGGTTTACGCCACCCTCCGGGCCTTTTTCTTTGTTACATGACCCCATTACAAGTGCTGCAATAGTCATGGCTGAAATAAAGAAATACTTTTTCATGATAATTGAATTATAGTTAAAAATGATAATTATTATTGTGGGTATCCATCGTTTTGTTTAAGTTTTGGATTAGTAATCCTTTCATCCTGTGGAATTGGAAACAACTTAAGATGCTCTGAATTCGAAGCATCATGTGCCCACCAAGAACCCCTTAGGTAAACATTATCGAATCGTAGCAATTGTTCTCTGCGCATCCCTTCTCCACATAATTCCCGGCCAATTTCATTTAAAAATTCTGCATATTTAATGGACACACCATCTACTGTACCGACAGCGGATATTTGTTCTGCCGTAAGAATTCTTTCTGGAGCGGATTCAGGGAAAGAACGCTTCCGCACATCATTGAGAATATCGGCCGCACCCTGGGCATCACCTTTTCTAAGCAAGCATTCTGCTTTCATAAGCAATGTCTCGGAATAACGATAAACTGTCCAATCCTGATCTGTCTCCCATTTCTGGCCAACCTTGATTTCATATTTTGCAAACCTATAGCCATCGTACTCATCAGCTGCAGTCACACTTGAAATATGATTAATGTGATTGTACGGTTTATTATGATTATAAAAGAACAATGAATCTCCGGTTACCATATCGTATTGTTGTCCCATTAGATATGTCTTTGAATACCTTTTATCTATGTCTGTTCCTGGAATAAGATTATGGGTCTTAGGATCTTCTTCTGCATCCCAGACTTCCTCCACGTATTGTGGATTGGCTCTTAATCCGTTATAGCCTGCAGAAGCCGCATTATAGATAGGGGCACACTGATAATGCATAGTCTTAGCATATATACAATGAAGAATTGGGTGACCATCCACTGCAGAGGTTTCATCATAGGGAATAGAGAAAATCACTTCGTTTGAAGTATTATTGTCAAGGCTGAATGGCTTTGAAAAGTCCTTATCAAGAGAATATTTGCCAGAAGCGATAATCTCGTCACAAAGAATCAAAGTACTATCTCGCTTCGACGCATATTCCGCTCCAAGCCATGATTCGGCATTAAGATACACTCGAGCCAGCATGTGCTTTGCCGCCCATTTATTGAATGTGCTATATGTCCGTTCTTCAGGGAGATAATCCATATTCTCACGTATTTCCTTTACGACAAAATCATAGACCTCTTTTCTTGTTTTTGTCTCAGGAAGATACCCTTCCGGAACATTATATTCAGTTTCTATAGGAACATTCCCGAAAAGGCTAAGAAGATGATAGTAGTAATGGGCCCTAGCGACCTTTACTTCTGCTACAGTTCTCGGACTGAGCTCTACCCCCGAGCTTTCCAGTTGGTAGAGGACACGATTACAACAAGTGTTTATGCCATACCACAGATGACCCCAGACTTCTTTAAAGTGTGGATCCGTTGTAAGCCATTGGTGCTTATTAAGTCTCTGCCAAATACCCTCATCATTCCACCCGCCATCGGTATTGATAGGGATAACCCATGCATCTGTGCCAAGTTCATATAAATCCCAGACACTTCTATCTTCATAGAACCATCTCATCTGACCATATACCGGCGATAAAATATATCCTGATGTCACATCAGCAGATTTCATGAGCTCGTCTATCGTTATGTAACTATAGATGTTAGGTTCTAGATTCGTACAAGCTGTCAAACTAAGTAGAGCAGCAGTAAGTATACTATTTAATTGCTTTTTCATAATCTTAAAAAGATACATTAACGCCTATTGTTACAGAGCGGGAAGTTGGATACTTTGTTAAATTGTCCACACCAGGAGTAAGTCCGGTTATATCCACTGCCTCTGGATCTAAGCCCTTATACGATGTAAAAGTCAAAAGATTTCTTCCAGAAACATAAACTTTCATATTTCTCAGATATTTAAACTTATCACAATTAAACCTATATGACAGAGTAAGATTATCCAGTTTCATATAATCACCATTCTCTATATAATAATCACAATATGTAGAAGGAGCATAATTATAGAAATTACCGATTTTCTGGTATGTGCTTCTTGGAACATTGTATGTTTGCACCCACGCAAGTGTTTCATACATCATCCTATACTGATTAAGTATCTGATACAGGAACGCTCCATGGAATGAGATATTAAGATCGAAATTATTATAAGATAGGTTAGTATAGAATGCTGCGAACATCTTAGGAATACCATTTCCAAGAACTTGTTTCTGTTCTTCTCCTGCAGCCGAATTCTCTGCCCCCACTATACGCCAAGACGAACCTCCACCTTTAAGCCCGTCCTGTTTCCAGCCATAAAAATTTCCGATTGGCTCATTCGGATCCACCCTATGAGAATAGGTCTGAACATGGGCCATATTGCCTAGTTTTAGATACTCCAGCTGGTATGTGTCATTTGAAAGTGAAATTAACTTATTAGAGTTATAGCTAAGGTTTCCACCTATAGTCCAATTAAAGTCCTTATTCCTTATAACATCGAAATTAATGCTAAGTTCCACGCCTTTGTTTTCCAATGAACCCACATTGGCAAGCATCGAATTGGTAATATTTGGAGGCGTAGGGACTGTATATGTATATAAAAGATCCTTCGTGTATCTATAATAGCCATCTATGGCTCCATAGATTCTAGAATCTAAGAATGCATAGTCAATACCGATATTAGTTTCTTGTTTTTCTTCCCACTTGAGATTAGGATTGGGATTGTTAGCAGGGACAATACCATTTATCCACTTACCATCAACATAGGACATATACGCATTGTTAAAATTGTAGAGAGCGATGTATTGGTATGCCGATGATGGTTCTGTTCCAGTTACCCCAAATCCTACTCTTAACTTAAGCTCATTAATCCAAGGAACATTCTTCATAAAATCCTCTCTACTTATACGCCAGCCGGCACTAACTGATGGGAACCAGCCCCATCTATTGTTTTGTCCGAACTTGTCACTACCCTCCCTTCGAATACTTGCCATCAGAAGATATTTATTTGCATAGCTATAATTGAGCCTTCCGTAAAAACCTATCAGTTTTCTCTCCCACTTATTTGAGTTAAGTTTAGATAGTCCCTCCAGGGTTGAATTGGCAGTTCCGATATTCCAAACGCCAAAACCATCTACAGGGAAGCCATAACCCTCCATACTCCAATTCTGATATATATAGCGGTTGTAGCTATAGCCTGCTGTAGTCATAATATTATGATCACCTATGGTTTTTGTATAATCGCCTTGAATTTCAAGTGTAACATCATTCCCATGGCCTCCACTTAGTTTCGCATATCCATCTTTACCCCCATAGACGGCCTCGTATGTCTTATGAGACCCCCACCATTCATTTTCGTTATAATCATTCTGATATGCACCTGTAACACTAAAGGTTAAGCCTTCTATAGGGCGGAGTAAAAGTTTCCCACTACACGAAAGCTGATTGTATTTATTGACACCTCTCCATTCATTAGCTGTACAGATAGGAGTCTCCGCATTTGTCATATAGTAAGTTTTACCATCTTCTTGATACATCGGGAAAGTCGGGTTCCATTTGGATGCATTATCATACAACTCGTTAGATACATAGCCCTGTGTTACGATCTTATCATTGAGATTTAACTCCGCTTTGAGTTTTCCATCCCACATACTATGATCCACACGAAATTTTAGGGCAAGAGAATTGTCATACGAGTTATTATATATACCCTGTTTATCTCCATACGTTATCGATGAAACATAGTGTGTGTCCTTATTTCCGCCTTTAAGAGAAAGGTAGTGATTGGTGTTAACTGGGTTACGGGTAATTGCACCCACCCAATCTGAATTGGCGCCATAGTCTTGAGGAACAATTCCTGCACGCTCTAGGGTAGAAGCTATATCTGGGTTTGACATTTCTTTGCGCCACTGCGAAGCAGAAAGCGTCTGATTATCCTTAAGCATGCTGTCAAATTTCACATACCCTTCATAATCAATCTGTGCATGTCCATCGCCACCTCTTTTGGTGGTAATGATGATAACTCCATTTGTACCTCGCGTACCATAGATAGCAGCGGCAGAACCATCTTTAAGAACATCTATTGACTCGATATCCTCTGGAGCGACAGAATTAATCGATCCTCCTGCAATTCCATCTATAACGACAAGTGGCGCTGATGATGCGGCCAATGTAGAAATACCTCTAAGAGAGATACTTGGAGAAGATGAAGGATCGCCTGAGGTGTTGGACATTCCAAGTCCTGCTACTTTTCCCTGGAGAAGTTGATATGGTGAATTTACTCCACCTTTAGTGAAATTATCTTGCTTTACTCGTACAATAGAAGTGGTAATTTCCTCCTTTTTTATTGTACCATAGCCTATTACAATTGTTTCTTCCAGGCCAATCGTATCTTCTTCCAAAGTTACATTTATTACCCTTTGTGAACCAACTTTCACAGATTTTGTGATCATTCCAAAGAATGAATACTCAAGCACGACGGATTCATCCTTTACAGATAATTCGTATTTGCCATCCACGTCGGCTATCGTGCCCGTTAATGTCCCGGACACGGTAATACCTGCGCCTGATAGTGGCTCTCCGAATTGATCTTTTACTGTCCCACTAATCTTTATTTGTGCGTTTACCACAATACTCAAACAGATCGTTAGGCAGAAAAGTGCTGTTTTTTTGAAATTCATACTATAATGTCGCATTTGTTAACGAATTTAAGTCTCCATACCAAAACGAAGTCGCATTGTAGTCGACGATACCATGATGCCATGAAAGCATCTCTATATCAAAAGTGAGACTTTTGGCAAATGGAATATTGTCAAGGTTCCTTGTTCTCAAGAATGCATTCAATCCATGGGATGACTCTTCATCGGCACGAGGAGCCCCACCATAAGGGGTTAAGAAAGGAATTACTGGAGCCCATGAGCAATTATAATAGTCCTCAGTTCCGGTACCCATGAATGAAGGGAATTTCTCCCCATCAACATAGATTTTCTCATCACCCTCTCCATACCAATCAATTGCATGGTTATTTAAAGACAATAGATCGCCTACATATACACCCCTTCCTGTAATAGTCACAAAGTTCCAATCCAAATTATCGTCCGAATCATAATCAGGACTTACAGGAATGGCGTCCTCAGATCTAAATGAAGTATGAAAATACAAAGTACGCTCTGACCATTTGCAGTCGTTAGTTTCTGCCAATATACTAGCTTCAACGTCCTTTGCAGAAATATTTACAAGAGATATTTCTGCAGTCTTCCTGAAAGGCATAGGGAAACGTACTATAATTGAATCAGCATCTTTTTTTTGCCACCATCCATCCACTTTTGGTGCACCGATTCCTGCTCCGGCAAAATGCGCAAGCGGAGCAGATACAGTGCGGACCCCGTCAAAATTGGCCGTAATCATAAAAGCCTCTGGATCTGAAGTTTTAATGATAAGTTTAGAAATCTTTTGATTATCACCGCTTATATTAAGCGTCAGGGATTTTGCCGGTTTGATAGTTCCTTCTACAATTGATGGAATGCCCGATTCTTCCGAAGGATTAAGCAATTCGTTACTTACCGCAACCATTTTATCTGATAAGGACTTTGCTTCTTTAATAGTAAAAGTCTTTACAGATGTTCCCTGTGGGTAAATGCGATATCCTATATGATAGTATCGCGGTATCTTTTTAGTGATATCAGGCTCTTCAAAGGTGATTTTGCAAGAATTGGCAAATGGGATCGGAAGAAAGAAAGAATTACCTCCGACACCACCCATTTCCCTCTGATAATGTGTATGGGTAAGAGAAAGCCCATCCGGAACATCAAGAGGGAATCGCTTCATATCGTATGCCGGGATAATTATCTGAGGGTTCTTCGCCCCGTCAAGATAAATCCTCATAGTACCATACTTTTCTTTAGTGGTCATCCAAATCCTTGTAACTACACCAGCACCATTAAGGTCACACATCACCTTTTCATAGCGTCCTGCTATAGTATCTAATCTTTCATAACCTGCGCCATCATCATTGGCCCACCAACCAGGTTCGTCTTTTGAAACAGTTCTACGATCATAGCTGCTTACTTGACCTGCTTTATACTCAATGGCAGGGTATGAAGTCAGTTTCTCCCTATCGACCATTTCGTCGAGAAGAGTTGATAGGGTGACATCATACGCCGTGTCATTACTATCTGTGTTGCATGCACATGCCAATACCGATGCACATATGCTTAATATAATTACTTTGTTTTTCATTATTATCTCCTTTTGGGGGTCCATGCTCCTGCCTGAGTGCAAACATAAGCTGCGGTATCAACAGCTAATTCATGCGCCTCACGAATTGTTTTGCCATTAAGAAGTGAGCCGATAAATGCGCCAGAAAAAGCATCACCAGCACCAACCGCATCTATCACTTCAACCTTTGGCGTTTTTATAGTCGAAACTTCTTCCTTACTATAAACAGAACTAAACTTATCTCCACCTGTCAAGATGACAATACGCAGCCCAAATTCGCTCATAAAGAATTCACACACTTCATCATAAGATTTTCCTTCTAGAGCGAACATTGGCTTCACAACCTCAATCTCCTCATCATTTATTTTAAGGATATTAGACATGCGAAGAGACTGTTCTATAACTTGCTTATTGTAAAAATGCTGACGTAGATTTATATCATAAACAATTAAAGCATCCTTAGGGGCAAGTGCGATCAATTCAGCGGTTGACCTTCTAGATTCCTCTGAACGTTGAGCGAGTGTGCCGAACGAAATGGCAGATGCCTTTTGAGCAAGTTCCACCGCATCATCGGAAAGCGGAATATGATCCCAAGCCACACCTTCACATATCTCATAATCTGGCTGTCCATTCACTAATGTTACCTTAACTGTCCCAGTAGGATAATTTACAGTTGGGGCTAATATATTAATACCATGAGACTTAGTCACTTCAAGAAGTTCTTTTCCGAGTTCATCATCCCCGACTGCACTTATTCCCCAGCCTTCAGCTCCATTCTGAGACGCATGGAAAGCAAAATTCACAGGTGCGCCCCCTGCTTTTTTCCCTGTCGGAAGAACATCCCACAGATATTCTCCTATACCTATTACTATTGGTTTTGACATATTATTCATCGAGTTTAAGTTCATGCTGAATTTCCTCTAGTGTCTTTCCCTTCGTTTCTGGAATAAAGAAAGCAATAAAAAGACATGCTACAAGCATCAAAAATGCGAAAATACCAAATGCAATGCCGGTCCCTATAGATGCTTCCATAATTGGATAAAGTTGAACAACTATAAAGGCACAAGCCCAACTGATACCTGTCGAAAGAGCCATTGCTGTACCCCTAATTTTAGAAGGGTACATCTCTGCAGTTACCACAAACATAAGCGGAGAAAACGAAAGTGCAAAAAAAGCAATAAATGCGATAATAGCCACAAGTACACCTACAGGATTAGGAGTAGAAATCGAATATGCATAAGCAAGATATGCAAGGCTAAGGAAAGCACCCGCGCCACCACCTATCAGAAGTGTTTTACGTGGGAACTTGTCACACATCCAAAGTGCAATGAGGGTAAAGATCAAGTTCGCCACTCCAATATATACAGTTTGCAGAAGAGGATCCTGACCAAGTCCAAGTGAATCAAGAATGCTTGGAGCATAGTTCACTACCACATTGATACCTGTAATCTGTTGAAAAAAAGCTAGCATGCACCCTAGGAACACAACCCTTCCCATTCTGCCTTTAAAAAGATCGCCGAATTTAATTTCAGAGTCTTTCTTTTCAGCCAATTGAGCTTTAACTTCCCTCCAACATGGGCTCTCTGGAACTGTTAACAAAAGTACAAGTGATACTATCGCCATGAAAAGAGGAATACACAGCATCAAATGCCAATCCGCACGGATAAGGTAATTGGCAATATAAGCCAGAAGAATTCCGATTACCACTCCAGTCTGATAAAATGAGACAAGTGTCCCACGAAGGTGGGCTGGAGAGATTTCTGAAATATAGGTAGGAATCACAGCTGAAAGTATGCCAATCCCTAACCCTGCAATAAACCTGTAAGCAACTAGCAAAGCCCACATGGGCGTAAATACTCCACATCCCAAGGCTGCAAGGCCAAGCAGTATTGCTGAAACATACAGCATAGGCTTACGCCCGAATTTGTCAGCAAGCCTTCCTCCGACCAATGCCCCTAAAAGGCATCCTATAAGAAGAGAGCCGGTAACAAATCCTTTGGCAACTGCAGACAAACCAAACTCCTTAACGATAAGATCGATGGCACCAGAAATACCACCCAAATTCAAACCCACTACTACAGCTCCTGATGCCGCAGCAATAGCATAATAGATGACTTTTGATTGTTTCATTTATTGTTTCTTTTAGTTTCAGCAATTTTTCTTGACGCTTAATAATCATAAAAAACAACCTGATAATCTTTGATTATCTCATTTTATAATAATTACCAAGCGTTGTGGTAAAAATACTCCGCAAAACTAATCTTATCCGTTCATTCGCACTTTCACTATTTTAACTTTTACTTTCAAATTTTTGACAAAATACTATACCCACCCTTAATGACACTTCGAAAGAGTGACATTAAAATACAAAAAATAGCGGGTCTCCCACGAAGGAAATCCGCTATCAGTATCACTTGTAATTGTTAAATTACATCATTCCGCCTTGTGGCATAGCAGGAGCAGCAGGTTGTGGCTCTGGAATATCAACTATTCCACATTCTGTGGTTAGGAACATTCCTGCGACAGATGCTGCATTTTCAAGAGCGACACGAGCTACCTTAGTAGGATCAATGACGCCTGCGTCGTACATGTTTACGAACTCATTAGTGCGGGCATTGTATCCATAATCGCCCTTTCCTTCCTTAATCTTCTGGATAATAACGCTACCATCTACGCCGGCGTTCTGTGCAATCTGACGGAGCGGCTCCTCAATAGCCCTTGCGACGATGTGAATACCAGTCGTTTCATCCTCATTATCACCCTTCAAGTTCTCAAGAGCAGAAATAGCCCTGATATAAGCTACGCCACCACCTGGAAGGTAACCTTCCTCCACTGCGGCACGGGTAGCATTAAGAGCATCCTCTACCCTATCCTTCTTTTCTTTCATCTCAACTTCTGTGGTAGCACCTACATAAAGCACTGCAACACCACCTGCGAGCTTTCCAAGACGCTCTTTCAATTTCTCTTTATCGTATTCGCTAGTTGCGACATCAATCTGAGAACGGATAAGTTTAACACGATCTTCTATATCCTCTTTCTTACCTGCACCACCTACTATAGTAGTGTTCTCTTTAGTAATGGTAACCTTCTCAGCCTTACCGAGCATATCAGGAGTAGTATTCTCAAGAGTAAAACCTCTATCCTCACTCACTACTACCGCACCTGTAAGGGTAGCGATATCTTGAAGCATCTCTTTACGACGATCCCCAAACCCTGGAGCCTTAACAGCAGCTACCTTCAATGCACCACGAAGGCGGTTAACTACAAGTGTAGTCAAAGCTTCACCATCCACATCTTCAGCGATAATAAGCAATTCCTTGCCATCACGAGCGATAGGCTCAAGAATAGGAAGAAGGTCTTTCATAGAACTTATCTTTCTGTCTGTTATAAGGATAAGTGGGTTATTAAGTTCTGCTTCCATCTTGTCGGAATTAGTCATAAAGTAAGGAGAGATATAACCTCTGTCGAACTGCATACCTTCTACGACTTTCACCTCAGTGTCAGTACCCTTTGCCTCTTCGACAGTAATTACGCCATCCTTCTTAACCTTAGACATGGCATCAGCGATAAGTTTACCGATGTATGCGTCATTATTGGCAGAAATAGTACCGACCTGCTCAACTTTAGAGAAGTCATCACCTACCTCGTGGCTACGGCTACGAAGATCAGCAACAACTGCACTGACTGCTTTATCAATACCACGTTTCAAATCAAGAGGATTAGCCCCTGCCGTGACATTCTTTATACCAACATTAATAATGGCTTGTGCCAATACGGTAGCGGTGGTAGTACCATCACCAGCCTGCTCATTAGTCTTAGAAGCAACCTCTTTAACCATCTGAGCACCCATATTCTCAAATCTGTCTTCAAGTTCTATTTCTTTAGCGACAGTAACACCATCCTTAGTAACCTGAGGAGCACCATATTTCTTATCTATAACTACATTACGACCTTTAGGACCTAATGTAACTTTAACTGCATTTGCAAGTGCATCGACGCCGTTCTTCATGTTAGAACGCACATCCACATCAAATTTAATTTCCTTTGCCATAATAATTACAGAATAGCTAAAATATCAGATTGTTTAACGATGAGGTATTTCTTATCTTCTACAGTAACCTCTGTTCCTGCATATTTACCATAAAGAACAACATCCCCTACAGAGACCTCCATAGGTTCATCCTTCTTTCCAGAGCCAACTGCAATTACAGTACCCTGCTGTGGTTTTTCCTGTGCTGAATCCGGAATATAAATACCGGAAACTGTCTTAGTCTGAGCTTCTTTAGGCTCGATAAGAACTCTATCTGCTAATGGTCTAATCATAATATTATATATTTATAAAAATCTCATGCCTTACGACACGAGAAACAAAGAAACAATGTCCGTACCATTGACAAAATGTCATTTTCCAAAGCGGGCCTGCCATAATACTATCCCCACCGTTATGCTTATGTTCAATGAATGCTTGGTGCCAAACTGTGGAATTTCCACTGCAAAGCCCGACTCGTTAACAACTTCTTGCTGAACGCCATCCACTTCATTTCCAAAAACAAACGCATACTTTTTCCCATCTTCGTGATGAAAGTCTTCGAGGGAAACAGAATTGACCGTCTGTTCGATGGAAACAACCTCATATCCTTCCTTTTTCAATTCGGAAATAGCATCCGACGTGGACTCATAGTATTTCCATGGGACACTATCCTCCGCGCCTAAAGCCGATTTATGGATTTCAGCACTGGGAGGACAAGCACATATACCGCAAAGAAGGACCTTATCAACCTTAAAAGCGTCTGAGGTTCTAAAGGCACTTCCTATGTTATATGCACTACGAACATTATCCAAAACCACAACCAATCCAGAATCTGGCAAAGATTTATATTCCTGAGCACTAACACGCCCGAGTTCACTATTCAAAAGTTTACGATCTATCATACAATAACAGAATTAAGAAGTCAATCTCCACAAATATTATCAAAACTTCACCTATTAAATTAACACTTAAAAAAATCCACTAACTATAAACTAAGTTCTATTCCTTAAATAATGCAATCCAACAAAAGCACAAAAACAAAATTAACTATTTTTATGTACTTTTGTGATTATAACACCACTCAATATGAAACGAGACAAACAAATATTCGACCTGATCGATTGCGAGAAAAAGCGCCAGATGGAAGGCCTCGAGCTAATAGCATCAGAAAACTATGTGACAGATGAAGTCCTTCAAGCCATGGGCTCCGTGTGTACTAATAAATACGCAGAAGGCTATCCCGGCAGACGATACTATGGCGGTTGTGAAGTCGTAGATAAAATAGAACAATTGGCAATAGACAGACTAAAAGCCATTTATGGGGCCTGCTGGGCCAATGTTCAACCACACTCTGGCGCACAGGCCAATATGGCAGTAACCATGGCTGTGCTAAAACCCGGAGACTGTTTTATGGGATTAGACCTAAGTATGGGCGGACACCTTACGCATGGCTCGCCCGTAAATATATCTGGCATTCTATATAAAGCTATCCCTTATGGCTTGGACAAAACGACAGGGCGTATCGATTATGACAAAATGGAAGAGACAGCCCTTGCATGCCATCCTAAACTTATTATAGGAGGAGCATCTGCCTATTCAAGAGAATGGAATTACGAGAGGATGAGGGAAATAGCTGACAAGGTGGGTGCAATTTTATGGATAGATATGGCGCATACAGCTGGACTTATAGCTGCCGGCTTATTGAAAAATCCAGTAAGATACGCCCATATAGTTACTTCAACTACGCACAAAACCCTGAGAGGTCCTCGCGGTGGAATCATCCTTATGGGCCAAGACTTTCCTGATCCACAAGGGCGTACCACCCCTAAAGGACAGGTAAAGACGATGAGTCAAGTCCTTGACAGTTATGTATTCCCTGGTGTTCAAGGCGGACCGCTCGAGCACGTAATCGCGGCCAAGGCAGTATCCTTCTATGAAGCGTTGCAACCAGAATTTGCCCAATATCAGATGCAGGTAATTTCCAATGCCCAGATAATGGCTCATGCATTTATAGACAAAGGCTATAAAATAGTCAGCGATGGTACAGATAATCATCTGATGCTTATCGATTTGCGTGGGAAGTTTAATAATTTATGCGGAAAAGTGGCAGAAAGGGAACTTGGCAGGGCAGATATAACGGTTAACAAGAATATGGTTCCGTTCGATTCTCGTAGCGCATTCCTAACTTCCGGATTAAGGATTGGCACTCCAGCTATCACGACTCGCGGATTCAAAGAAGAAGACATGTTGGAGATCGTATCTCTCATAGACGAAGTCCTATGTTCTGCAGCAAAATGGCTTAACCCACAGGCAAGTACAAGCGCACTAATCGAAGCTCCAGAGCACGAGAAAAAATTGGCCGAGATTAAAGAAAGGGTGCACAAGCTCACAGAAGGCAAACCCCTGAATGCCTATCAATAAGGTTTAGAGAAAGACTTATATGCCTTTTGTAGCCTGAAAAGCCAATAGAGCACTGCGAGTATCGCCATAATACTGGCAGTGTATCCTATATAAGCAATCGAACTATGAGTGCAAACCACGCCCCCAAGGTATGTACCGCATCCTATTCCCATATTGAAAATTCCAGATGAAATGGACATAGCTACTGCCGACTGCGAATCGTCCGTTAAGTAAAGCACTTCGTTCTGCATCGAAACATTGAATGTAGTAGCTGCCATACCCCATAAAATACAAAGAACGACCAATGCCAATCCGCTTGTAGAAAGTGGGAAAATCAATAGCATGCAAAGCGAAAAAACAACCATTATACAAGTGGTAAAACGGTATTTGTTTCGCATATAAAACTTCGAGAAAAGAATACTACCTATTATCCCAGCCCCACCGAACATCATAAGCACTTCTGTAACAAAAGCATCCGACATCCCTGCCACTTGCTTTAAAAATGGCTCAATATAACTATAGCATGTATAATATGAGGCGGAAAACAACAGAACGAACAGATATAAGCCCATTAACGCCTTGTTATGAAATAGTGTAGGTAATTTACTTACAGAGAATCTGTTTACTGATGTTATCTTCGGTAGGAATGCTATTAGATAAATCAAGGTTAGAAAAGAAAAGATTCCCATACTCAGGAAAGTCATTCTCCATCCGACCTTCAACCCTATCATTCGACCTAATGGCATGCCGAGAATCATCGCTATCGATGACCCTGTTACAACCATACTTAAAGCAATGGCGCGAAAACGCGACGGAGTTATCTTTACTGCTATAGGCGATATGATAGACCAGAATATCGCATGCGTACACGCTACTCCTATTCTCGAGACCATAAGCATAGTATAATTTCTAGAGCAGAAAGACATTAGCTGAAATATAGAGAAAATACCCAATAGACCGAGCAGTAACTTTCGCAACTCAATTCGTGATGCCAATATCATTAACGGGAGCGAAAGCAACATAACGACCCACGCATATACAGATATCAACATGCCAGCTCCAGCTTCATTCATATTAAAATCTCTGCCTATATCCGTCAATAGCCCTATCGGAATAAACTCCGAAGTGTTAAAGATAAATGTCGAACACGTAAGCCCCACAAGTGCTAGCCACATTTTCAGGGGCATTCTATCTTCTCTTTTCATACAATGACTAACTAACTTTCACATTTCAAAGAAATGCAGCTTCTAAAAAAGCGCGCAAATATAGCAAAAAAGAAGTCAACATATCTTCAGTGATATGCTGACTTCCTCTATAAAAAATTTTATGAAATTACTTAGTCATTCTGCTTGATGGCAGCCTGAGCTGCAGCCAAACGCGCGATCGGCACGCGGAATGGAGAGCAGCTGACATAGTCAAGACCGATTTTATTGAAGAAAGCAATAGAATCCGGATCACCACCATGTTCTCCACATACTCCGCACATCAACTCCGGCCTCTTGCTACGACCTGCTGTAATGCCATGCTCAACAAGACGTCCGACACCCTTAACATCGATAGTCTGGAATGGATCAGCATCGAGAATCTTATTTCCAAGGTAATCTCCCATGAATGTACCTACGTCATCACGTGAGAAACCGAAAGTCATCTGAGTAAGGTCATTGGTTCCGAAGCTGAAGAATTCGGCAGTGCGAGCCATACGATCTGCTGTAAGAGCAGCACGAGGTATTTCGATCATAGTACCAAAATTATAATGGATAGTCTGACCTGTAAGTCCTTCTACCTCATGGCGAATCTTCTCGCAGTGTGATTTCTGGAATTCAAGTTCACGAGCGGAAATTGTTACAGGAATCATAATCTCAGGCATAGGATGCAATCCTTCTTTCTGAAGTTCTGCAGTAGCAGTAAAGATAGCACGATATTGAGTTTCGGCGATAAGTGGATATGTCACATGAAGACGAACTCCACGATGTCCCATCATCGGGTTAATCTCATGAAGGTTCTCACCTCTCTTGTCCACTTCCTCTACGGAAATGCCAAGATCTGATGCCAACTCAGCCCTCTTTTCCTCACTCTTAGGAACAAACTCATGAAGAGGTGGATCAAGAAGACGGAATACGACAGGTTTGCCATCCATTACACGAAGTGTAGCTTTTACAGAAGCCTTAATGAATGGCTCAAGTTCAGAAAGTGCTGCCCTGCGCTCTTCATCAGTATTACACATGATCATCTTGCGGAGCTTTGAAAGCGGAGTCTCGCTATTTTTACCATAGAACATGTGCTCAATACGGAATAGGCCTATTCCCTCGGCACCGAACTGAAGTGCACGCTGTGCATCTTCTGGAGTATCAGCATTGGCACGGATTCCGAGACGACGATACTTATCCACAATATTCATAAACTTGATAAACAGTGGATTCTCTGATGCATCCATAGTCTCAATCTTGGTAGCATATACAGCTCCCTTGGCTCCATTCAAAGAGAACCAATCACCTTCCTTATAAACGGCATCGCTTCCTTCGAAACTAACTGTCTTATTCTCGAAGTCTATCTTCATGGCCTCACAACCTACGATACAACACTTACCCCATCCGCGAGCTACAAGAGCAGCATGAGAAGTCATACCTCCACGGGTTGTAAGAATACCGGCAGACGCACGCATTCCCTCTATATCCTCAGGAGAAGTTTCCTCGCGAATAAGGATAGTCTTTTGCCCCTTAGCAGCAGCTTCCATAGCAGCCTCAGAAGTGAATACTATAGTACCGACAGCTCCACCTGGAGAAGCTGGAAGACCCTTTGCAATAACTTGCGCTTTCTTTTCTGAAGCAGGATCAAGAATAGGGTGAAGAATCTCATCAAGCTGGGTAGGAGAAACACGCATAACAGCAGTCTTCTCATCAATCATACCCTCATCAAGCATATCCATAGCCATCTGAAGGGCAGCGATACCGGTACGTTTACCGATACGGCACTGAAGCATGTAAAGATTCTTGTCCTGAATGGTGAACTCTATATCCTGCATATCATGGAAGTGCTCCTCGAGACGGATACGAATAGCATCAAGTTCTGCATATACCTCAGGCATAGCCTTTTCGAGGCTTTCAAGATTCCTGTTATGATCTGTCTTAGTAGCCTCATTAAGAGGATTAGGAGTACGGATACCGGCAACTACATCTTCGCCTTGTGCATTTATAAGCCACTCGCCATAGAACTTATTGTCTCCTGTAGCAGGGTTACGGCTGAAAGCAACACCAGTAGCAGATGTAGGGCCCATGTTACCAAATACCATAGACTGAACATTTACCGCTGTTCCCCAATCATCAGGAATCTTCTCGATGCGACGATAAGCGATGGCACGTTTTCCGTTCCAGCTCTTGAACACACCGCCAATTGAACCCCAAAGCTGAGCTTCAGCCGAATCAGGGAATTCAACGCCAAGCACTTCCTTTACACGAACCTTGAATTTATCACAAAGATCTTTAAGTTCATCTGCGGTGATATCGGTATCCGACTTGTAACCCTTAGCTGTCTTTAGTTCCTGCATCATACGATCAAGCTGCTGACGAATACCCTGACCATCAGCCGGTTCGATCCCCTCAGCCTTTTCCATAACGACATCGGAATACATCATGATAAGACGACGATATGCATCATAAACAAAACGAGGATTCTTAGTCTTTTCTATCATTCCAGGTATTGTTTCTGAGCAAAGGCCAATATTAAGGATGGTGTCCATCATACCAGGCATACTGCTGCGAGCACCTGAGCGACAACTTACCAAAAGAGGATCATTCTTATCTCCGAATTTTTTTCCCATTATGGCTTCAGTTGCAGCCATTGCCTTTGCAACTTCGGCTTTTAATTCATCTGAATAGCCACCACCAAGAGCATAATACTCTGCACAACATTCTGTGGTTATAGTAAATCCGGCAGGTACCGGCATACCGAGCTTACTCATCTCGGCAAGATTAGCTCCTTTTCCTCCGAGGAGCTCCCTCATAGATCCATCACCTTCAGCGGTCTTCCCACCGAAACAATAGACTCTCTTTTTTGTTTCTGTCATAACTATTCTAACTTAAGTTCCGCAAGCGTATATTTATATTGAAATGATTGTGCAATCTTGCGAAACTTAAACATCGCACAATCTTATTACTAATTTTAATTAACTCTCTCTAACTAAGGGCGACGAATTTACAAAAAAATCCTCATTTGAACAAACTACCTTACAAGCGAATCCAAAATACCCCCTATAGCAGATTTTTCCGACCATGATACTTTAACTTCTTTCTTACCAGATATCGGATGTCCTAAAGGGAAATACATCACGTCTTGTAATAGGAATTCAGCATCAACATAATCAAAATCAGAATCATTTATTTGAATTATGACACCAGGCACTTCGGAAAATAGGATCCTGGTAACATCAACATTAGGATATGCTCTTTTCAGTTCCGATATGTCTATATCCGCACCGGCATTCCTAGATGTCATGTCATCTAATGCCAACATAAGCCCACCTCGACCTACTGTCGAAGCACTTAACAATATCCCATCTTCGACAAATTCTCTAAGCACTTCATAACAATCCATAAAATAGTCCGGGTCCTCCATTTTAGGAGACATACCACCCTTCAATCCAAGCGCTGCACTTAATACAGAGCCCCCCAAGTGAAAATCATCGGTATCAAAAGGCATGTAAATAATCCAACTATCCTCATCTGGAATGAGCTTCCCCCCCACAGCGGCATCTGCCTTCGGGCCATCAATACTAAAAGCAATTTTCGGGACACCCAACGAAAATTTCCTATTTACTATAGGAAGATCCATATCTGATGCCAACTCACTTATAGCTTCTGCCGCCTTATATAAGGCGGTGCCATCACCTAATTCATTAATTTGCCACTTTAAGTGCACCCTTAGTTTTAGGTCAGATAAAATAAAGGATCCCACTTTCCACAAAGTATCTATTAGAGAATAGGCCAAATGGCATCTTGCTATCGAAGACGCATAGACTAATTCGAAGGAATAACTTCCCTTACGCACAGCATTCAGATATTCGTTAATCTTAGTATCTTCAAAATGATATCCGCCAGGCGAAGGATCTAGACTTTCATCTATAATCGGATTTGATGACAAAGGGATATCTTCACTACCCAACAACTGTGCTGGAGTATAAGCCATAGCCAAGCCATCAATGATATATGCTGAATCGAAAATAGGTATTGCTGCCATCATTATTCTTTAATATGCCAAAAATAACTATTTTTGTGCTTGTATGCAATACGATGAATTAATAGAAGATATATTCCGAAGACACCCAAGTGTTCAAAGCGTAGGATTCACTGGCTCTTCATATAAAGCCGGTCTCGAAGCGATGGAGGCGTTCGACACTTTGCTCGGACATCCATGGAAAAATTATCCTTGCATTCATGTAGCCGGAACAAATGGAAAAGGCTCTGTAAGTTCTATGATTGCCGTTAATATTGCCGCTGAAAAAGGTGGCCCAGTGGGACTATATACCTCTCCTCACTTATTGGATTTTAGAGAGCGTATTAAAATCATCTCCGACAAAGGCGATCTCCACTACGAGATGATCCCAAAAGAAGAAGTCATGGCATTCCTTACTAAATACGAAAAGGAGATTTCCAGACTTTCGTTTTTTGAAATCACCACCGGGATGGCATTATGGTGGTTTAATAAAATCGGTGTTACAGCTGCAGTAATAGAAGTGGGACTAGGAGGGAGATTGGATTCGACAAATATAATATCTCCTGTTCTCAGCGTAATTTCAAGCATTGGCCTAGACCATTGCGACATGTTGGGCTCGACCAGAGGTGAAATTGCAAAAGAAAAAGCAGGGATATTCAAGCCAAACAGACCAGCTCTAATATGGGGCAAAGACCATGAAACCATAGGTGTATTCATTCAGCAAGCAGAGGAAGTTGGATGCAGATTGTATTTTGCCGATGAACTATGCAATATGATTCCTCATATAGAAATCGATTTACATGGTGATTACCAAATCTCGAATCTTAGAACAGTACTCGGAGCACTTACGATATTGAAGATTCCTTTCAACCCTGACTCCATACGCCATACCTCACAAATCAGCGGATTACGTGGCAGATGGGAGGTAATAGCTCATAACCCTACTATAATATGTGACATTGGGCATAATCCTCAAGCTCTAGAATATAATTTCAAGCAACTATCTAACTATCACAAAAAAACGCACATAGTATATGGCGTAATGAAAGATAAAGACTTGAATTCCATTGCAACCAAGATGCCGTCCTCTGCCGACTACTACCTATGTGCAGCAGAAATAGAACGAGCACTTCCTGTCGATGAATTATACATTAAGATTCATAAACTTAGGCCAGAACTTAAACTACACCCTTGTCTTGCCGATTACGACGAATCCAGTGTGAAGCGCGCCTTACGGTTGGCAATAGCAAACTCCACACCCGAGGATATAATCTATGTTGGAGGGAGTAATTTTGTAGTCGCAGAAGTTCTCAAATAAGCATTAATTCACACTCTGAAAATAAAAAAGGAGATCATTTTATTGACCTCCTTTTTATTAATCTATTTAGAAATTACTCTGCTGCCTCGATAATTACGGCGCGGTTAAGTTCGATAGTTGTAAATACATTAGTATTTCCTTCTGCCTTTACAACGAACTGATCCTTGCTAAGGTTATACTTACCAGTAAGAAGCTTAACTATGTAATTAGCACGCTGCTTTGCAAGCTGCTTGTTACGACGAACTGAACCTGTATTCTTATCTGAGTAACCAGCTACAGTGAAAGTAATGTTCTTTCCCTGAGCGACCATAGTCTTAACGATATGATCGAAGTGAGCGAGTTCCTTAACACTAAGTGTAGCCTGACCAATCTCGAAGTATACACATGCAGGTGTATTCATTAGGTTCTTAACAATAGCTTCGTTCTCTGCTGCTACGCCTGCGAGTTCACCCTTAAGAGCCTCGTTCTCCTTAAGAAGTTGCTCTTTTTCAGCTGCAAGAGCGGCTGCCTCAGCTTCTGCCTTTTCCTGAGCTGCATCTGCCTCAGCCTTTGCTGCCTCAGCTTCTGCTGCAGCAACAGCAAGAGGTGCTGTCAAAGCAGCTGCAGTCTGGAATGTAGTAGTCTTACCGAATGTATACTGAACGCCAATAAGAGCAAGTGCAGATGCACATACACCACTACCATTACCAAGAAGAAGAGCATCTCCATATCCTGTAAAGCGGAAATCTGGAACGATGGCCCACTTCTGAGAAAGTGCGATAGGGAACTGAATACCAGCACCGAATCCAGCGCCGCGACCTTCGCTCTTTACATATCCAGCGTGGATATAAGGAACAACTGATACTACGCGATCTGGATTTAGGCCAGCAAATGTAGTAGAAGCATTCCACATAAGGTCAAGACCAGCACCATAGTAAGGGATATTTCCATTACCAAGAGATGTTCCGATACCTGTAAGATCAAGACGAGCACCGAACTCTGGAGTAAACCATTTACCTACAGTAAGTTCAAGGCCAAGACCTACACCTGTCTGCATCTTGCCACCATCAACTGCACCATAAAGGCCGTCGAGACCAACATTTGCACCAGCGCTCAACCCTACAAAAAGATTACTGTTAAAGGAGTTAGTTACATAAGACTCCTGTGCATTCGCTACTCCTGCAACGAGGAGAGCACTAGCAATAACTAAAGCTTTAAGTTTCATGAGTGTTTATAATTTGTTACTTCTTTTCTTTTACGATAGTCTACACTACCATCGGCAAAGATAATAATTATTCCTTAATTGTCAAATAATTTACAAATTACTTTTTCTGGCAAGCACTACAGATATAGAGATCAAACTTCATCTCAAACTCCTCTAAATAAATAAAACGGGCTTTGATTATTAACAATCAAAGCCCACTCACTATTTGCCTAATTAGCAAAACATCCCTAATAATCACTAAAACAGTTTTTTATCTAAAGATGCATCCATATTTCCCAAAGAATCAAGCACTGAAGGGTATTTCCCATTAGTCTTTGTGGTACACTTCCGATAAAATTCCATCTGAGCATCGCTACTATCATGCAAGAAAGAAAGATACTCAAGAGCTTTCTTTTCATCTCCACTTCGTCTGGCAGCGATAGCCATCAAAAGATATTCAGTGTCTGTATCGATCAATTCCTCATATGGTTTGCCGACACCTAAAGAAGTAGGCCACTGAAGAGATTCATCAATCTTTCTGAAAGCGTCTTTATAATTACCTTTATCAATAGCCTGAGCTGCAAGATGCAGTTTAATGTCTCTCCACATAATGTGACTTCCTGTTTGACCTTCGAAAGGGAGTATGCGCATAGTGTTGATAGTATTATTGGCCTTAACATACATACCCTTGGCAATAAGTAGTTTAAGATACGTGTCTCCTATATGGAAATTGTCCTTATGCCTGTGGTAGTACTTCTCCACCATCTTTATGCCTTCGTCATATCTTCCATCTCTATACATCTTCAGTGCTAAATTCTGACGATAACGCCACTGCTCTGGGTCAAGGGAAACTGCCTTTTTCATGTCATCTTCCGAGCCTGTAAGAGATGCGCGATAAGCATAAAAAGGAGCGTAAGAAGAAGACGAGATGCTATCGATAAGGCTAACAGCATACTCACCATGTCCTAAGAAATTCTCAAGCATCGATAACATGTAGCGACATTCCCAACTTTTAGAATTATCAACTGCCCATTTTAACGGAGCCTCCGATTCTCTTCTGAAAGGGAAAACAAGATCAAGTGACTTGCTGTCTATCCACTCAAGAGCCTTCGTGTCGTCTTTAAGCCAAGCGCTCCAAACCTGTACGAGAGCATTCTTTTCAGGGCATGCTGCCAATAACTTTTCTGCCTTGTCATTTAAGCCAATCTCGGAGTAAGCCGCAGCGTATTCCATATAAACCTGCCATCTAAGTTCCTCCTTGATGGATTCCGCGAGTTGAATTTCAGTGACTTCACCATTTAAAAGACGCTCTATCATAGGAAATGCAGATAGAGGATCAAGTTGCTGAATTCGGCCCATCAACTCTTTAGAAGGACTTATCTGATACATAAGTTCCAAAGCAGAAACATTATGGGCGTTACCCACTAAGGATTTTTTAGCATAATCCATGGCCAAATCCATCTCTTCTCGAGTAAAGTGAATTCGTGCCAATTGCATACAAGCAGCACTTCTAAGTTCAGATGTAATTGCGGCTATTTCAAAGCTGTCCATGGCATCGTATATCAGCCCTAACGAGCTGGCAGCACAGCCTCTGATATAATTGGCAGAAGGCTCATAAGCATCTATGGACAAAACCTTTCCAGCATAATCAAAAGCATCGCGATAGTCACCCTTTCTTAGGCAAATCTGTGCCTTCATGACCAATGCTCCTATCAGTGAAGGATTCTCGGATAATGCAAGATCCACCTTTTCTTCAGCCGCTTTATAATAGCGCATTCCATAAAGATAACGCGCATGTTCGACAAGCCCTTCTGGGGAAGTTAACGAAAACTCACTATCGATAACATGAGGCCTTTGAATGGATTCATTATCTAAAGACCAGATTCTTTTACCATCTAACAAAACTTCACTTGGCTTGCCTTGCACTTCAAGAACAATCGGATGGGCCGTTTTCAAATCCACCACATCCTCGCAAATAACTTTTCCAGAATCATCGTATACACTGATTTTTGCGACAGACTTACTCTTAAGTGGGAATATTCCTATTTTCTGTAAGCCATCCGACTCATCTATACTCACCACAGCATCAAGGGTCATATTATCGGCAGAACCTATCCCAGAGAAAGGAAGCCAATATTCATTCCATTCATCTGTTCCATAAGGAGAAAACAGTGTCTGTTTGAAAGGAGTCTGAACACTATTTAAAAGATTCTGATTAAAAAGACGACCACTTTGAAGTTCAACATACTGAGGGCTCTTGTCAGTTAAAATATCACGCCATATCTCCCCCTGACCGGATTGAGTCCAGCTAAAATATTTTCTACCTAGTTTTTCATCTCTAAGCGCATAGTGAAGCATTCCGAAGTCACCATTAGACCAGTATGCTCCAAAAAAGCCCTTATGTGAGCCACCTGGGTGAAACGACTTGTCCACGCCGAAAGCCTGCTGAGAATACTTTGACAAATCGCGTCCCTGTTCATCTATAGGAAATGGGAAAGTCCGGCCCTCATGGTCTATAGTGTATGACCCAGGGTATATAATTTCAAGGTCATCAGATGCGGTTACCCCGGAATTGGCCCAAGTATAATAAGGCTGATATTCCCCTGACCTGTTATGCCAAAAAGAGCGAGTCCTTACCCATGCAGCATCCTTAGGAAGATTGATTTCGATAGTCCAGTTAGTCCTCGTAAGCAATTCTAAAACACCTATATAACAGCTCACGCTTCCATCAGCTTTCTTCTCTGTGCTCCACTCAACTGGATGCGCACAAGACGGAGCATGCCCTATTATCCCATAATTAAATTCTATTCCACCACTCGTCCAAGGTCCGCGAAGTGAGATCTCTCTGAACTTGACTACATCATTATCATAAAAAAGTTCCTTCCCCGTAGTCTTATCATAAACAGACCATATTTTCCCTCCGATTTCAGGCATTATCCTGACGCGAAGCCACTCGTTTTCGAGAACGACCATCTTCCATGTCCTGTTTTCAGGCGTAAAAGAAAAAGTCTCAAACTTATGGTATGGATAAATGTTTCCCATTACTGGAACAGGATTAGGATCAGAAAAGCCATACGTCACATACACGGTATCCTTTACCGTGATAGTCTGCGAATATGCATTACTACAGAACAGACATATCGCTGAAAAAAGGACAATTACTCTACTCTTCATTATTTATTTTCAATTATTTTTGCTTTAAACAACATATCGGGCTTATGAAAATCTGGCGATTTATCATCACTGCTTACCGCTGAATACCAATTAACAGTTAAATCTGGGCGATAATCGGCACGGAACACACCCATGTAAAAACCATCTCCAAGATTTAGCCCTAACTCTTTAAGTTCATCCAAACCTATTTTACCGGCGATAACATATCCAGCTTCAGTCAATTTCCCTACAAGATTCATGGAAGAAAAATCCCATCCGTAATCCAAATGGCGATAATACAGCCCTTTATAATCTAGTACCCGGCCTAATGGATCAATTTCAGCGACATAATACTCATCCATAGAAGAAACTGGACTGAAAAAGATTTCCACCCTGTCTTCCACCTCCACATCAGACTCCCCCGTAAATTCCGGAACCGTTGTAATGGTAGAATCCCTAACTTCGTAATAAAAATAAAGGTTGGACTTATCTGCAAAACAACGAAAAGCCGTATCATCTTCAAGAGAATCCCATGGAGCATGGAGTCCATCTATAGAAGCCGATGTCCCTATCACAAAACCCTCGTTTGCAGAGTTTCGACACGAAATGGTACATAATGCCAAAGCACATGCCCAAGCAATAGACCACCTATTCATTTTCATAATTATAAAGTCCTTGGGCATAATCTACAAGAAAATCTGGAAAACCGAACTTTTGAACATACGAAGGTCCCACAAAAGCCGCATAGCATGTAATATTTCTTATACCATAAGACGCATAAGTCTTAAGGTCACTTAAGAAAATTTCATTACTCCACGGCACCTGCACGAGATTATTCTGATTCCATCCGCTGAACAAAGAGTCATCCATCCAGTACTCAAGCACTTGGGCCGTTTCTACTGGAAAGACTTCCAAATTCTCTTTCAAAGCACGCAAATAATCGGCATGCGTAAGTTCTGCACTTCCTTTTGCCCATGTATTGGCCAATGGCTCCGTCCAAGAACGATAGAATGGTGCAAACTCGAAAAAGATGCCTTCCTTCGGCTTAATAGTTTTAGGCGGATTAAGCGTATTATGATAGCATAAGTGAGCCACCATACCATTCGGGTTCAACTCGCGAACTGCCTCAATTATGACATTTTCATAAATCAAGGCCTGATCGGAAGCATTTAAATCTTTACACTTGTCACAATGACAGATATCTCCCCCATCGTCAAGCCAAAAGTAATACCTATCATTAGTAGGCGTATAATTTCGGGCAATCTCCTTAGCTTTTATCCTCACGACATCCAAAGCATCTTGATTAGAAGGACATCCATTAGCGTCATTGGTTCTTTTGCCATTTTTATCCATTCTAAAATACTCTGGGTGAGTTTCAAACATTTCTCGTGGCAAAAGAAAAGACATCATGTGTTCTTCAAATTCAAGGTCTATTCCAGCATCTTCGCATTTTTTTGCGAAATTCTTCCAGTTTTGCGTAGTGCGATCCGCATTGTAAACACTGAAAGTATTCAGACCATTCTCTCTTGCGATTTTAATATAATCTATCACAGAAGGATTAGAGACTTCAGACCAACCAAGCACAAGCCCTCGCATCTTAAACCATTTTTCCGGTTCTTCTGGCTTATCTGGCTCATCCGGCTTTTGGGGATCTTTCCCTCCGATATGCTCCCACCCGTCTATCGCATTATTTTTATCGTCCTGTGGATCGCAGGACGATAAAAATGAAACATATACTGAAAGCACTAATGATAATACTAATATCCTATTTATTCTCATAGATATACTATGTTCTATTTAGACTTTCTCCTATAATTTAAAAGACCCTGGCCATAATCATCGACAAATGATATATCCTTAAATGTTTTAACATAATAGTCATCTACATATATGGCATATCCAGTGATATTTCTAATGCCATAAGAGGCATAAGTGTCAAGATCTGAAAGGAAGACCTCCTTGTTCCAAGGAACTATCTTCTGAGGTTTCTGCCATCCGCTATACAAAGAATCATCCATCCAATACTCAAGCACCTGGGCAGTTTCGGCCGGGAAAACCTTTAGATTATCTTCTAGCATGTCAAGATAGTCTCCGTGAGTCCATACCTGTCCGTCTCTGATTGCATTTCTATCAGTAAGTGGTTTGTCCCAACGACGGAAAAAAGGAGCCCATTCAAGGAAAATATCAGGATGCGGTTTGACGCAAGATGGAGCAGGAGTAGAATTATGGTACGCCAGATGAGCAAGTTTTGCCTGCGGATCGACCTTCTTTAGAGCCTCAATTATATGATTTTCAAAGATTAGTCCTTGATCTGCCACATTGTAGTTCTTACATTTCTCACAGTGGCACACATCTCCACCATCAAAAAGCCAAGTATAATACTTGTGATTTGTAGGCTTATGTATGCGCGCAAATTCCGGAACATTAGACATTATCACCTTCAAAGCCTCCTCGTTTGAAGGGCAGCCATTTCCATCTGGCTGTCTGTTCCCATTCTCATCCATTCTAAAATACTCAGGGTGAGTGGCGAACAATTCTCGTGGAAGAAGCCAAGTCATGGCATGCTCCTCATACTCGAAATCCAGCCCGGCGTCAATACATTTCTGCTTAAATTCGTAGTATTCCGGACTATCATAAGGATGACCGCATACACTTATGGTATTCAGGCCATTCTTTTTCATCAAGTCTATCCAATCTATAACCTCGGGATTCTTTATATCATCCCAGCAAAGTATAACTCCGCGGAGTTTAAAAAAAGGTTCATCACCTCCCCTGCCTGCACAAGAGGCAAGCAGAAGAGCCGATGAAATTAAAATGATAAACGATTTAATTCTATTCAACATAATTAGGAAGTATTACGGTTGCCATATCTACCTGCACCCTTGAAGTAGCATCTTTCATATCAGTAGCCGTACCCTGAGGCATTAAACCCAAGCAAGACCAATTCGTACTTGAATTCATGATCTTCAATGCAAAGCGAGCCTTGTTGGTCTTCATGTTAAAGAAGTTCCTTTGGAATTGGATTTCAGTACGACCCAATCCATCTTCAAATTTTGTCTGTCCGAAGATTACACTTCCGTCATACTCTCCAGACCTATTTTTCAAGCCAGAGAAAACGCCTTCGCCATCTACGCCTATATACTGATAAGCACCACCCCAAGAATAAAAATCGTTGAATGCATAATCTCCTGCATGGAATCCAAGTTCAATATACCATTCAAGGCCCATCTGTTCAGCAGAGTATGGAGGATATGCAGTATCGTTGTCCACAGCAGCAACTATAGCACCAGTCTTAGGATCACCATCTGCATCGATATAAATATCAAGAGGAAGTCCATTACCATCTGCAAGAGATGTCGGAGTAATTAACTCGCCGAGATGGAACGCCTTAATGCTTGACGGATCCACAAATTCATAGTACATGTAAACATACTTTTCATTAGCACAAAGCTTCATGGTCTTTACCATTGGATAAAGGGTATTACCTTCTGGAAGGGTGTATGTAACCACATTAGGGTCATTCCAATCATCATAAGTACCATCTATAGTAATATTAACAGAGAACGGATATGTAAGGTTAATCTCTGCTACGGTACGTTTACCCAAAACCGCATTTTCAGCGGATTCGATTGAGACCTTATGAACATAAGTGCCGATCTCTACATTCTCCGGGATAGTGATTTCTGCCACAGCAGAAGCCTCAGTTTCGCCTGCAGGTATAGTAACCTCACTCGGTTCTACAGTCACAGGGTACTTATTATCTGTTGCAGGGACAAGTTTCACCTTCACATCCGCAGTAGTGGCCTTAGTAATCGAAACTGTCAGATTGGCCTTCTTATTCGATGCGAAAGCAGCATCGGCTACAAGATTAACCTCTGGCTTAAATATATAAGTAAGATTAATGTATGCCACCGCGTTTTCTGCTATTTCAGCACCATCAACAGATGCGATTTTAATAGCAGCCTGATACTCACCAGACTCTATACCAAGCACATCTGCCTCAACCTCAACGCTCGCTTCTGTCTTTCCAGCAGAAATCACGACATTTTTCGAATAGTCTGCAGGAATCTCTATTTTTCCTGATTGCACAGCGGCTTTTGCCAATGTTACTTTAACATCGGTAGTAAGAGCCTTTGATAGGGTCAATTTGAGATTGGCCTTATTATCTTGAGAAAAATTCTCATCCGCAGAAATTGATACAACTGCTTTTTCAATCTCTTCTTGTTTTTGTGGTTCCTTTTCACATGAAGCAAAAAGAAGTCCTGTTGTCAGTAATACTGCTACTGAATAAAAAAATCTTTTCATGACAAAAAAATTGGTTATTAACTAAATAAATTATTACCATCCTGGATTTTGTTCCAAAGCCCTGTTTTTGTCGATTTCGGATTGTGGGATAGGGAACAAATAGTGCTTTTCTGGATTAAATACTCTGTTTTGGAATATATGATAAGTTATTTTACCATCTCCATCCACCATTACTCGGTGCACAGCCTTATTATCCACTTCTTCTGCTATCATCCATCTACGAACATCCCAGAAACGCTGATTCTCAAAACAAAGTTCCATTCTTCTTTCGCTTCTTACCTTTTGTCTAAGCTGCTCCTGGCTTAAGCCTTTAGGGATTTCAACCGTGCATTTTGCACGACGACGAACCGTATTGATCAATTCAGTGGCTGTATTTAAAGAAGATCCACCCACTTCAATCAATGCCTCCGCGTAATTCAGGTAAAGTTCTGCTGTACGCATAATCGCAAATCTTCTATAGGTCCAACTTGCGTGAGTCACCAAATTGTGATTCTCGTCCAAGTATTTACGAGTAAAGTAATTGGTACGGATAATACTACCTATATTAATGTTGTCCTTACCATTTGTGGAAATATCGATTTTTCTTCCTTGAAGCATAGCTCCATTATAGAGGATACAACTATAAAAACGGTCGTCGCGTCCATTCCATGGATGAAGCGGATCATAATCAGTGGCTTTAGGATTGATTATCTGAGTATTATCTGCATTATAACCAAGAACCGGTATTTCTCCCGTACTCTTCATCTCGAAATCATCCACAATCTCCTGAAGAGGTCCATCCACATTATAGGCGTTGTATCCAAGCGGCATAGCATATACATCCCACCAATAGCACTCATAGTGCTCTGAATTCTTCGCCCAGATAACCTCTGGCTGAATGGCAGACTTGTTAAATAGATCAGAATAAGAATTGGCAAGAATATGACCATTATTCTCCGCCATTCTCAACGCCTCGCGACAAGCTTCCGCTGCATCTTCCCATCGTGCCAGGTCATTATCCCTATTCCAATATTTACTTGCCCAATAAAGCTTTACCTGCGATTTTATCACAGTGGCGACAAGAGATGTAAAACGTCCGAAGTTGGCATCGTCATGCTTTGCAGGAAGATGCTTTATGGCTTCATCCATGTCAGATAGAATCTGCTCCACCATTTCAGATGCATCTGCTCTTTTAATTCCTTTCAAAGACTCTACATTACCAGGATCAAGAACAGTATTGATAATCGGCACTCCACCCCATTGTTTAAACAACAAGAAATAAAAATAACCCCGAAGCCCGTAAGCCTCTCCAAGTAGCCTTTCCTTACGATTGCTCTCTCCTCCTGTACTCAAATCCTCAGGTATACGGTCATAGTTTTTTATGAACATATTACATCTACGAATACATCCGTAGAAATCGCTCCAGTTCCTTTCCAATGGCATCTGAGTAGGGTTCCAACTTCCCAAGTTAATATCAAACGGACATGCCGGATATCCTGATGCCTGTTGAAAGCCTATTTCATCCGTTGCTCCACCTAACTTGTAACGGCCAGAAAGGTCCTCTGTGTTCATCTGAAAATCAGGAATATAAACATACGCATTATCAAGATATCCTTCCGCTGTCTCGATTTTTGAGAACAATTCCTCTTCGGTCATATTATCTCCTGGAGCTCTGTCCAAAAAATCGCACGCAGACACTCCTAAAATGCCCAAAAGACAAACTATATTAAATGTTTTTTTCATTTCGCCTAAAATTATTGAAGTTCAAAACGAAGACCCATATTATAAACTCTCTGAATAGGATAAGGTAGAGTTCCAGAACCTGCAGTCTCAGGGTCTCTATCCTTAAGCCACATCTTATCCCACACTGCTACATTCTGTGCATTAACATAAATTCGTGCACTAGAAATACGTATTTTTTGAAGAATCTTGGTAGGGAAGGTATAACCTATCTCTATATTTCTGATTTTCAAATAATCGGTTTTCATAAGGTTCTGATCTGAAACGACATTGTTATTTGCCGTGGTATGAGCAACCGGCAGGATAGCATTTTTATTCGTTTCTGTCCATCTCTGAAGATTTATAATACTACTAGGATAAGTCCATAACCTGGCAGTTCCACCAAGAGCGCCACTTACAAGCATACTAAAATCGAATCCATACAGGTTAAAACCTAAAGACAGGCCACCAGTAAGAGTCGGGACAGAGAAACATTTTATAGGAATACGATCCGATGGATCAATAACTCCATCCCCATTTTTATCCAGATACTTGATATCACCAGGAATAACCGGGCCAAATTTCTGTTCAGGGCTCGAATCGATATCCTCCTGACTTTCAAAAAGTCCAATAGCTTTATATCCAAGTGAATAGCCTATTTCGTAACCTCTAAGATCTTGATAAGGATATTCAGGAGTAGGCTGGTCATTCTCAAGCACTTTATTTTTAGCCCAAGTAAGCTGAAGGTTAGAAAATACAGAGAAATTTCGATTTATGGACTTGAAAAACTTCAATTCACCCTCTACGCCATGATTTAGCACTTTTCCTGAATTTCGTGGAGCGATGTTGATAATACCCACATAATCTGGAACACTTCCTGCCTCAGTAAGGATATTATCGCGTCTTTCATGGAAATAATCTACTGTAAAATTCAACACATTACCTTCAAAAAGGGACAAATCGAAGCCAATATTAGACTTACGCGCTTTTTCCCAAGTGACATAAGCATTTCCTACTCTTGTCTCATTGTATCCACCAGCAGCAAGTGTTCCGCCATTAGTGGTTCCGAAATAATATCCGGAAGGGAAAATACTTCCAAGACCACCACCTGGGCCAAATTCAGTTATAAAAAGGAATCTATCACCTCCGATCTGATCATTTCCTACCGTACCATACGAACCTCTAAGTTTCAATATCTTAACCCATTCAGGCATATTCATCCAAGGCTCGTCACTTATAACCCAACCACCAGAAAAAGATGGAAACAAACCATATCTTCTTCCTTTAGGGAAGTTTTCAGAACCATTATAGCCCAAGTTCATTTCCACAAAATATCTTTGTGCCCAATTATAAGCTGCACGCGCACTTACACCTTGATATGCATACATGTACTCTGAACTTTGAATATTTTTCAATGTTCTGTTTCCAAGTATCTGAGCATTAATGGTATGTTTCCCAAATGACTTGTCGTAATTTAGTCTCAAATCGTAATAAGTATAACGCTCGACATACGATGAAGTAGAAGCCTGCAGGCGACCATTCGTGGTATAATCCTGATATACAGGTTCTCCTGTAACGGCATCCAATCCACGATACCAGAATTGTTCAAATGTCTGACGCCAGATTCTATTCAGATTATTGGTATTCTCATAGCTAAAGAACAATTGGGCACTCAACCCTGGCGTAATGAAGTCAAAATCGTATTTAGACGACAAAGTTGCATACATGGCATTCGCCGCTTTGTTATAGTAACCACTTCTGGTAATAACTCCATAAGGGTTATTCTGATATGGGATTTCAAGTGCCGAACCAGCAGCCAAAGTTCCGTTAGGATTGAAAATCGACTGCGAACCTGGTAAACGCGATGTAATAATACCGAACACATAAGGAAAACTTTCGCTTGGGCCAATTCTCGTTTCCAAACGCCCTGCCATATCTATTCGTATATTCCACCTTTTTGTCGCTTGAATATCGAGATTCGATCTAAAATTCCATCTGTCATACTTTGACTGTACTCCATAATTGGCTTCGAACTCTTCGTTTTGATTCAAGAGCGTACCCTGATTCATGTAACTTCCCGACACAAAGTATTTCACTCTATTATTACTTCCAGCAGATCCTGACACATTCACATTATATTGCTGCTGTGTAGAATGATCCTTGAGAACTACATCAAACCAGTCTGTATTAGGATACTGATAAGGATCTGATCCGCTCTTGATAATTTCAAGCACCTCGTCCGTATATCGCATAGGCTGACCATCATTATAATCAACAGCCCTGTTATACAATGCCTGCTGATAGGAGGACATCGTCTCAGGAAGTCGGATTGGCTGTTGTATGGCTTGCTGTATGGTAAAAGAAATCTTCGGGGCTTCATTGCTGCCACCTCTACGTGTAGTTACAACCACAACACCATTGGCCCCTTGAATACCATATAAAGATGATGACGAAGCATCCTTCAAAATAGTAATAGACTCAATCTCATTAGGATCAAGCATATCAAAATCCGACTTATTTCTAGGAAGACCATCGATAACCACAAGAGGTGCACTTGATCCATAAGTTCCCAACCCTCTGACATACAATGAAGCGGCATCTGCTCCGGGCTCACCGGAGGACTGAACTGTAATCAATCCTGGAAGTTTTCCAGCTAAGGCATTTGATATATTGGCCACCGGTGACTGCACCAAATCCTTTGTTTGAATAGTAGAAATAGCTCCTGTGATAGAACGCCTGGTCTGTCTGTTGTTCATACCCACTACCACTACTTCATCAAGAAATTCTGAAGAATCCTCAAGTCGGATTTCATAATAATCTTTCTTCCCCACCACAAAACTTGCATCTTTATATCCCAAGCACGTCACATCTATCACGGCCCCGTCCTCGACTGCAAGTTCAAATTCGCCATCAATAGATGTCACAACACCCATTGATGTCCCTCGACAAATAACTCCTGCACCTATTACAGCCTCGTTTCTACTATCAAGGACTATTCCCCTAACCACTCGTTTTTCGCGTGAAGCATTAGCAGAAAAAGACAAAAACAGAATGCAAAACATGAGCAAACTAATTCTTTTCATTTTTGGTCGGTTATAATGTTATAAATTATAAAAAACGTTGCAATATATTTTCGAAAATCGCAAAAACAAAAAGAACCAGATAGTTTATTTAATCAAATTTTAACATATACAATACCATATTGTAAATCAAAAGATTACCAATTACGGGTTTAATATATAAATTAAAATGATTTATTAAAAATATGCTACATTCCACAAATAGTAATAAAGGCATTTATTTAATCTACACAGAATACGACTTTATAGATTTTTATTACCTTTGACAAGAACTATATTATCAAACCAATTTAGCAATTGAAACAATATGGCACCGACCAATTGCAAAATCGTCAGAAGAGCGATTGTCCGCAAATTATCAGAAGGCGAAAACATGATGATTTCCGATCTTGCAGATTGCTGCGGATTCAGCGTCCCGACCATCACAAAATACATTAGCGAGCTACTAAAAGAAAATTTAGTAATGCCGTCTGGAAAGATTATCCAGTCAAGAGGAAAGCATCCTGCCATATACAAAATCAATCCGAATTCAAAATACTTTGCAGGAGTAGATATTAAAAGAGACTCTCTTAGACTTGCACTCGTCAACTTAGCTGGCGATGTAATAAAAGAAAATATAATCTCAGACTACCACTTTTCAAATTCTCTTCCATATTTCGAAGATATGAAAAACAAGGTTTTGAACTTTTTAGATTCTACCCCCCCCCAGTTCAAAAAACAAGATATTCCATATATCAGCTTCAATATATTCGGCAGAGTCGATTCACAAACGGGGACATGTCATAGTTTTTTCAATTTTGAAGGAATGGATATGCCACTTGCTGAAATACTTACAGAAGAATTAGGCATCAAGACAATAATAGAAAATGATACAAAAGCCATGACTTTCGGCTATTTAAAAAAATACAACTATGCCCATTTTAACAATTTCCTATTCGTAAACATAAGTTACGGACTAGGTCTGGGAATTGTTATGGATGGGAAAGTCTATCGTGGAAAGAATGGCTACTCTGGGGAATTCGGTCACATCAACGCCTATAATAACGAGGTTATCTGCCATTGTGGGAAAAAAGGGTGCCTTGAAACAGAAGTGTCGGGATATGCTGCCAATGCCAAGATTAAAGAGAGATATAAAAATGGAGAAACTACCATACTATCTTCCAAAATAGAAAAAGGCATGGTTCTAAGTCCTAACGACTTTCTGGAAGCTGTTGCCATCGAAGATCCCCTAAGCATAGATATAGTTGAGAAAATGGGCATAGATTTAGGTAAACAATTGGCCAATCTTATTAACATATTTAACCCCGAAGCCGTGGTAATAGGAGGAAGTTTCAGCGAAGAAAACGCTTATTTCCTCGAGTCCGTTAAATCTGGAATACGAAAGTACTCCCTTAAGCTATTATACAAGAACCTGACGATCACCCAAGCCGAGAATCCCAATGGAGCCGGAGTCCTGGGAGCATGCATGATAGGGCGCGACAGATTCATAGATGAATTATAGACATGAAATTCCACTTTTTTAAAAGACTATTGGCCAGCATACTTTTATTATGTGCCATCAACACCGCAGTAGGTAAAGTAAAGACCATCGGATATATTCCCATAGATGATAGACCAGTAAATTATGAGCGAGTAGTATGGCTTTGCAAGGCAGCCGGTTTCAACATTTTGATTCCAGAGAAGGAAATGATAGGGACCAAATTAGACAATATGGAGCCATATGCAGGTGGCAGGACCTCTGGAGATAGAGCGCGTGTTTTGGATTGGCTTAAACAGAGTGAAGGCAAATGCGACTACTATATCATTTCTGCCGATCAGATACTCTCTGGCGGGCTAGTTGCATCCAGATGGCTATCAAACACAGATCTGTCCTTCGAATATAGCCTGTGTGATTATCTAATTCACCTTTCCGAAAAATATCCTGTTCTCATATTTGACACCATAATGCGTCTTGCCTCCACCAATGACTATCAAGGATACAAACTTGAAGAATACTCTAAATTCATTACATACGGAGGTAAAAACAGATATATTCTTAAAGATGAGTCTCTAACTCCAGACAATATCGCTTATTACTACAACAAAGACCCTCACGGTCAAACTATAGAATGCAGTGGGCTAACAGGGCAACAAATCGAAAAATACTTTGCTTCTAGAAAAAGGAAACTACTCCTTTCTGATAAATTACTAACAGGAAGTGATAAATACCTATATTATTACCTCGGAGTCGATGATTCATCTCCAAATAACACCATACAGACAAATGAAATAAACTATTTTAAGAATAAGATTAAGAATAGAAATGGTATGGTTTCAATAGGGACAGACGAGTTAGGTGTTCTAGGAGTAGCATTCATAGCCGCAAAAGAATATCCTGGAACAAAAGTCCATATAGAATATTTCGGCGGTAAAGAAAACGACTATGCCGATCCATATAACTACCTACCACTTAATGAAGTCATCGATAATAAATTAGAATTTTTGAATATATCGAAAACCGATGGAGAAGAAGACCTGAACATCCTCGTTCTTACCAGATCAGACAATTATACGCAAGCCATCGATAGCCTAATTAGCAAAGCAAAATCCCTTATATCCTGCGGGAAAGCAGTATGTGTAATAGATCCCAATTCCGGCTTTCAGACCAGTGACCACAAGACCAAACTCGGCAAATTCCTTATAGATAGTGGTATTCCGCTTCTTGAATTAATGGGATATTCATCATGGAATACCGCAGCCAATTCAACAGGCATTGGACTTGCCAATTCAATAGCAAGATACAGCTATTTAAATGCTTCAACGCCAAGCCCAAGTAGCAATGATAATTTCATAGCTCTGATGACTTTCAGCTACCTAAAGGACATATCCTATAAATCCTGCGGCTTTTGTTCTAAGGATGACGATCCACAGGTTCCTTATACATTCCCTTATGTTCTTAAGAAGCTAAATAGCAGCGAAATAGTTACCGATTTCAAACATTTCAGCACGGCCAGTCATAGACCCATAAGAGTCTCAGAAATAACAAATCCATGGAATAGACCTTTTGAGTTACTCTTCAACATAGACCTTAAATAACTTCCAAATCAGATTTCTGTGCCCAACCCTGACGGCCGTCAGAAAGTTCGATCTTATACCAATTCCCGACTTCTTCCAGAATGTGACTTTTCGTACCTTCGTGCAGTATAAAAAGATCAACACCGGACTTATCATCTGGTGAACTTCGAACTACCACGACCGCAGACATTACCACAGCATGACTTTCGTCCTCCGAGGCATTTTTTAGGGAAATTGAGCAAGAAAAGCTCCAAAACAGAGCAAGAAAAGTAAAAATTGAAATCGCAAAGGAAACTATTCGCAACTTTTTCCCATCAAAGAGCAAAAGTCCACCTATACTCAATAACAAAATAGCTAATAGTCCAAGTGAAATAGCTGCCCATACATCAGAGTTAAAAATATTTCTTGCACTTCTAATCCATGATACAAGGAAAAACTCTGGGACGGAATCCACTCTATCTTGCAGGAATTGCGACACGAATTCCAAATTATGACGAGCATCAGAATAACTAGGATCGAGTTTCAAAGCACGTTCGAAATACAATACCGATCGCGCTATCTCCGAACATTTAAAACTTGCACACCCTAAATTATAGTACAATTCTGGACTGACAAGTCCGCTTTCTTCTATCGAATGCCAGACAGCATAAGCCTGAGCATAATCGCCATTGGCATAATTATCACATGCACTTTCCCAATCTTGAGCTTTTAGACTTGGCACACATAGAAACAAAAACGCCAATAAAGAAACAAGTCCACCTCTTGAGCTATTTTTCTGCTTCTTTCCTATAGCAGATATAACTTCTAACGCCTTCTGATAATGCATGTTCATCTGTTTATTTTGATTATCTGGAGCATAACGAGCATATTCACAAGCATCGATAAGAGAAATATACTCTGATGCCAATTCCTTAGAAACACCATCTTTTTCAAGTAGATTAAATATACTTTCCTTATCCAAATCAGACACTTCCAAAGTATATTTATCTGCTACAAAACCTAATAATGCTTTATGCAATTCTTCATAAAAAGCCCCAGAAAGGCCTTGTTTTAAATAAGATTCAGCGATAGATAATTTCTTTCTTGCAAGCTTTGACGCACCTCGTTTTCTGGCACCCACGACATCCTCATGCTCTTTTCTTGTCAGTTTCACAATTCCAATTATAGTTATTGCAACCACCAAAATAATAGCAAACAAAACGAAAAAGGTGAGCGAAAAAACGAAATGCTGTCCAGCAGGCTTAAGCTTGGAAGTATTAACAGCTATATACCTGATATCAACACCTAAATTTTTTACATCACTTCCTCCTTTACTAATAACCACATTTGGAGTCGACAAGACATCTGGATCTGTAGTTTTTTCAACCGACAAAGAAAGAGATGTCGAACTCAATGTTTTATAAGACTTACTATCAATATCGTAATAACTAAATTCGACTGGTCCTAAAGTGTAACTTCCATAATGACGCGCAATGAATGGATATTCAAAGACACGCATACCATTTTCGTCAGATGATTTAACATCATAAACTTCGAACTCTGGAGGGAACTTGATTTTTGGAGCTTCCAACAGATTGAGATTACCTTCCCCCTTTATCTTTACTATAAGGGATGCAGCGTCATGCATCCGAACAGAATCACGGCTTAACTGAACCGCCATAGAGAATTTCCCGACACCCCCACAAAACGAAGAAGGCTGTGGCTTAGGCAAATCAGCTACCGATAAAGTTATCGATTTCGTCCGTACGCGCTTCCTTATTATATTGTAATCATTTTGAAAGAAACTATCGAATGGATTACCTGTAGAAGCCGAACGATTTCTTACTTGAACCTGACATACCATCTCTGCAGGGTCTATAACCAAGTCACCTATTTTTTGTGGAATAAGCTTATATGTTCGCAGAGTTGCAACTTCATAAACTTCTTCGCCAAGTGATTCCCGCTGAAACTCCACATTTTTAGGATTATATATCGCCTGACTCCAAAATCCATCGAAAGAAGGAAATTTAACATCCTCAAATCCTGCAATAGCGACTCTTGAATATAACTTGAGCGTTGCAGTAATAGGCTCTCCCAAAACCACTTTTATCTTATCCACTTGCAGCCGCATGAATAAATCTTCACCACTAACATCCCCCGAAGAAGATGTCGAATTAGAGGCAGAGCCTTTAACTACCTTTATCGTAACCGGTTGAGAACTTATCTGTTTACCTTTAACCTTGGCGCTACAAGCAGGAAGAGTAAATACGCCCTCCACTTTGGGCATAAGCACATAGGTGAAAGATGTACTAACAGTTTTCGTAGTTTTCCCGTTTATTATAGTTATCTGCGAACTAGTTCCTGTCTGTGGCCCCCAATTAATATCAAAGTCACCACTTCCAGGCCAATTAAAGTCCTTAACCTTATCACCTTCTATCTTGAAGGTTAAGTTGAATTGTTCTCCAATAGAGACAACTGTAGGCACTTGCACAGATATGGAAGACTGCGCAGATGCAATAAATGCTACATTTATCAATAGTAGAAAAATGAAAAGTTTTCTCATTTTGTTCATTACCAATTTTTTTCTTTTTGACGTGTTTTAGCCTTTAGTGCTTTGGCCTTCTCCACCTTTTCTTGAGTTTCCTTCTCCTTAGCCTGAATAGCACGTAACATCTGCTGAGCCTGCTGGGCTGAAATTTCTTGTTGAGAATTGTCGCCTTCTTGTGGCTGCTGCTCTTGTGACTTGTTTTGATTATTTTGATTCTGATTTTGATCTTGCGTATTATCTTTCTTATTATCCTGCTGCTGTTTATCGTTATCGCCAGAGTCCTTATTCTGCTGCTTTTCTAACATCTTCTTAGCATAAAGATAACTTTCTTTAGCCTGAATATCAGATGGATTACAAATCAAAGACTGTTTAAAATCCTCAATTGCACTGGCATAATCTTTTCGCTGAAGCGAAGTATTCCCTTTGTTAAAAAAATATCTATCTCCATAGCTACTCTCAGGAGCCTGCTCCGATATTTTATCAAAGATGTTTTTCGCTCCCTCATAATCTTTTTGAGAATACAGAGCATTCGCTAAGTCATAAATAGCAGCAAAAGATGTAGAATCCTTCACCATAGCCTTACGATAATGGATTTCAGCCTCTTTATAATTAGCCTTTCCATAATCTGAATTACCTTTTCTAACTTCTTTTTTATCCTCTTGAGCCCATAGTCCGCAAGACAATAAGCCAAAGGCAGCACAACAAATAACTATTCTACTAACTTTCATTAGAACAACCTCCTACTACTCTTATTCTCCCCTATCAAACAGCACAACACGAAAAATAAAGCTGCCAATCCAAAGAAATACATGAACTGCTCATCGTACTCTTCAAATACCACTGAGGAGAATTCTTCTTTCTCCATTTTACGAATATCCTCTATAATAGGATTTAATCCGAATTCATCATTCCCTGCATGTACATACGCACCACCTGTCTGTGAGGCTATCTGTTTGAGTACTTTATCGTCAAGTTTACTAACTACTATATTCCCGTCTTTATCCTCAAGCAAAGAACCGCCCATAGGAATAGGCTGGCCTTGAGATGAACCGACTCCGATAGTGTATATTTTAATTCCCATTTTTTCGGCCTCCTTAGCAGCAGCGACCGCATCATCTTCATGATTTTCACCATCCGAAATTAGAATAATTACCCTACTTTTTTCACTCTGTGCGCTAAAACTCCTTATAGCTGTAAGAATGGCATCGCCCAAGGCTGTACCCTGTATTGGAACCGAATTAGTGTCAATTGACGATAAGAACATCTTAGCAGAGACATAATCGGTGGTTATTGGCAATTGCACAAAAGAAGTTCCTGCAAAAACGATAAGCCCTATACGGTCATCCCGTAACTTATCCACAAGTGAAGAGATGGCCAATTTCGCACGTTCCAAGCGATTCGGAGAATAATCCTGCGCTAGCATTGAATTCGAAACATCCAAGCAAATCATAATTTCCGCACCCCTTCCTTGCCTGGTGCTCAATTTGGCTCCGATTTGAGGTCGTGCAAGCCCTATTACGAAGAAAAAGAATCCAAGGGAAAATAAAATCACACGGACCCACCCCTTAGCAGAGCTGTAATTTGGCATTAAAAATTGTGCCATCTTGCTACTGGCCAAACGTAGAACCCTTTTCTTATGCAAAGACTTCTTTATCGCATATATAATAGGAAAAAGAACGACTAACAAAAGCAGCCACAAAAACTTATGTGCAGCAAATACTATCATACTATGGCAATCTCTTAACTAATACAAAAACAACTACACACAATATAAGGCAGGCCAATGCCCACACAGCAAATCGAGGAAACAATTCTTGATAAACTGGAAAGGAATCGATCGTAGTTTTCGTTTTTTCCATCTTGTTTATCTCTCCATATATTTCCGCCAACTTCGTATTATCTGTAGCTCTGAAATATCTTCCTCCCGTGGTTGTAGCCACCTCCTTCAACAAATTCTCATCTATCTCGACCTGCATCTGACGAGTTTCTATCCCCCACGGAGTAACCACTGGATAAGGAGCCATACCATTAGCTCCTATTCCTATAGTATAGACTCTTATACCATAATTCTTAGCTATCTGCGCGGCAGTTAACGGGGCTATTTCTCCACGATTATTTACTCCATCCGTAAGTAAAATGACAACTCGACTCGGAGAATCTGAAGAGGATAATCTTGCTACTGCCGTAGCCAAACCATTGCCAATAGCAGTACCATCTTCTATCAAATCGGTCTGCACTTCCTTCATAAGATTAATCAGGGTGGCCCTATCGGTAGTAAGTGGGCACTGAGTGTAGCTTTCTCCTGCGAACACCACGATTCCCATGCGATCAGAAGGACGTTGGGATATGAATTCTATAGCTATATCCTTAGCCGCGCTGATTCTATCTGGGGTAAAATCTCTTGCTAACATACTAGTAGACACATCCATCGCGAATATTATATCTATGCCTTCCGTGTCTATTCTTTCAGACTGTGAAGAAGAGCGAGGACGTGCAATACATATTATAATTAACGTCAAAGCGCCTATTAACAATAGAAATGGAAGATGAACAATAAATCCATAAAAACGATTTTCACCTCCACTGCACCATGGATACCTGTTACTTACCCTAAAATATGGAACATTCCCTCTAAGCTGCCTTAATATATATAAAGCTAGCAAGATGGCGGGAACAAACAATAGCCACAAAAGAGATTGATACTCAAAGAACATTTTTATTCTCCTCCACTGGTTGAGACTGATAAGTAGTAGTTATGAAGTTAATACATAGAGGCAGAGCACTTGCATTCTCCTCATCTGAAGCTACATACTTAGCGAATTTCACGAAATCAGCTCTTTCAAACAACTGCTTCAAAGACTCATACATTTGAGGTGTTATGTTGTCACACTTTTTCAAATCCCCGAATAGTTCCACTGTAGTCATCTCAGGAGCATCTATTCCAAATCTCTGATCTATATAATTTTTCAATATATCGGTTATTCCCGAATAGAAGGCTTTTTGATGTGATGGTGACCAATACTTATCGCTTCTATATTTCTCTAACTCTCTCAACGCAACAATATGAGCCGGTTCACTCTCTTTTACCACATTCTGCTTCTTATTGAAAATCCGGCGGCAAACAATGACCAATAAAAAAATTAATACCGCAACCCCAAGTCCCCCCAGAAGATATGGGATTACTTCCTTTAAAGTAATCGGATAATTAATCTGCTTTTTTAAGGGATAAATCTTGAAGGTTGCCGTATCAATCGGCATAGTCTTCACATCCAACTGCGCACCAGAAAAACAAAGAGTATCAACACCGCCATTCACATTACGCCTTAGGACCAATAATGATGGTAATTCGTATTCCCCCTCTTCAAATGGGGCAACCACCACTTCCGCCTTCACATCACCATTTTTCAGTGTATCTATTTGCCAATCACGAACTAACACTAGCGTGTCGTTACATACCTTCGACATATCCATAAAGCCTAATCCCATTCCGGCATCACTTTTTTTCAATTCGAAACCATATCCGAATTGGTCCCCCACAAGGGCCGAATCACGCTGCTGCCTAGACTGTAAATAAGCCTTCCCCATAGGGATAATGTCCAAGATACAGAATAAGAATACAATTAAACTTCTCATCTAAAAAGCCCCATTAAATCTTTTACATAATCTCCTTCGGTGCTAATATCCGTAAAATGCACTTTATACCTATTCATCAGTTCTTTACCTCGTGCTCTGAAAACAGAATTCCATTTAGCATAAGATTTACGCACTCGTAAAGAATCCGTATTAACCCATGCATTCTCACCAGTTTCACTGTCTTGCAGATGAACTATCCCGACAGATGGCAACTCATAATCCAACGGATCACTTATCCTTATTACAGATAAATCATGCTTACCTACTGTAATCTTTAGAGCTTCTTCATAACGAGGGTTAGCCTCTTTATCGACATCCATCAAATCACTTAAAAGAAAAGCATTACATTTGCGTTTAATCGCACCTGTCAGAAACCTGAGTGCTACACTTAAATCCGTACCTGACGATGTGGGCTCCAATTCCAACATTTCCCTTATTATATGGAGCAAATGCGAGCGGCCCTTTTTAGGAGGGATAAACTTCTCGACTTTGTTAGAGAAGAACAATGCTCCGACCTTGTCATTATTGATACTTGCACTAAAACTCAATACAGCGGCCACTTCTGCTATTCTCTCTCTTTTAGTGAAAGACTTGGTACCGAAAAGTCCGCTTCTTGACACATCTATTAAAAGAACCATCGTCAATTCGCGTTCCTCTTCGAACACTTTAACATGAGGACTCCGCAAACGCGCAGTTACATTCCAATCCATAGCACGTACATCGTCTCCCCACTGATACTCACGTACTTCACTGAATGTCATTCCTCGGCCTTTAAATGCCGAATGATATTCTCCCGCAAAAATCTGGTGAGAGAGCGCCTTTGTACGAATTTCTATCTTACGGATTTTCTTTAAAAATTCCGTAGTAGAAGACGGCGAAGAACCATTATGGGACAATGACCGCATTTATAACTTGCTCTATAATCTCGTCTGAAGTAATATTTTCCGCCTCTGCTTCATATGTAAGACCTATTCTATGACGCAAAACCTCATGGCATACTGCTCTTACATCTTCTGGAATAACATATCCACGCCTCTTTATAAAAGCATAAGCTTTAGCGGCCGCACATAGGCTAATACTTGCACGCGGAGAAGCTCCATATGCAATCATAGTTTCAAGTGAGGATAGATTGCACTCTTTAGGAGCACGTGTAGCAAAAACAATATCAACTATATATTTTTCAATTTTTTCATCCATATATACCTCACGGACTATCTCTCTAGCACGCGTGATATCTTGTGTAGTGACAACAGGATTAACTGTAGGGAACTCTCCTGTATTATTCATTCTTATTATCAATCGCTCTTCTTCTTTCTTAGGGTAATCAACTAAAACTTTTAGCATAAAACGATCCACCTGAGCTTCTGGGAGAGGATATGTTCCTTCCTGTTCGATAGGGTTCTGCGTAGCCATAACTAAAAATGGATCTGGAAGTGGGTATGTCGATTCTCCCAAAGTCACCTGTCTTTCCTGCATAGCTTCTAAAAGCGCAGATTGCACTTTCGCAGGAGCTCGGTTTATCTCATCTGCAAGAACGAAATTCGCGAATATCGGCCCTTTATGCACTTCAAATTGCTCTTTTTTCTGGCTATATATCAAAGTTCCCGTAACATCTGCAGGCAACAAATCTGGAGTAAACTGTATTCTTGAAAATGATCCAGTCACAGCCTTCGCAAGTGTACTTATAGCTAAAGTTTTTGCTAATCCCGGCATACCCTCCAAAAGAATATGTCCGTTAGAAAGAAGAGCTATTTCCAAATTCTCTATAAGATGCTTCTGACCCACGATGACCTTTCCCATCTCCATAGAAAGCAAGTCGACAAAAGAACTCTCTTTTTGAATTTTCTCATTCAAATCCTTAATGTTTACGCTATCCATATATTTTCTTTAATTTTGCAATGCACAATACAATCCTTATGCGTTTTAAACTTACATTATCATACAACGGGGCTTTTTTTTGCGGATGGCAAATACAGCCACACTCTCCCTCTGTCCAGCAAACTATCAATGACGCCCTTTCAACCCTACTGAAAGAGCCCATCTGTGTGGTTGGGGCCGGCAGGACAGATACTGGTGTAAATGCACTTAACTATACTGCTCATTTCGACTACACTAAGCCATTGGACACCGGCGCACTAATATACAAATTAAATGCCATATTACCCCATTCAATAGCCATCCATTCCATAGAAAGTACTGACGAAAACTTTCATGCTCGTTTCAGTGCACGCAAACGAGAATACATCTACCATATCCACCGTGTAAAAGATCCTTTCGCGGAACAATTTTCTCTGCAATATTCCTATCCGACATTAGACTTTAATGCCATGAACGAAGCAGCATCCCTTTTAATAGGCACACGAGATTTTACATGCTTTGAAAAAAAAGGAGCTGACAACAAAACCTCCATTTGCACAATATATGAAGCCTATTGGGTAAAAAAAGACGAAACGCATTGGGAATTTCATGTAAGTGCCGATCGGTTCCTAAGAAATATGGTCAGAGCTATAGTAGGGACTCTCCTAGAAGTAGGACGAGGTAAAAGAACAATAAATAGCATATCTAAGCTTATCGAAAAAGGCGATAGGACCTTCGCCGGAGAAAGCGTACCGGGAAACGCTTTGTTTCTTTCAAAAATAGAATATTTTGAGTAAATTTGCGCGATAGCGTTTGGTGCATGATAAAATAAGCGTTTTAATATTGTGCAGACACACACAATCTTCACAATATGAGTTATTTACACACCTTCGCAGTTAAATTAGAATAATAAAAAATAAATAATATGGTTGAAACTCAATCTGTTTCCATCTTAGAGATGGCGTTAAAGGGTGGCTGGATAATGATCGTGCTACTTGTGCTTTCTATTATCGCTCTCTACATTTTCGGGAAAAAATGGTGGATTATCTCTTCTGCAAGTAAAATCGACAAGAATTTCATGAAAGACATAAAAGACTATCTCTCCGATGGCAAGGTAAAATCGGCTAAAGCATTATGCGGGAAATTCGATTCTCCTGTAGCCAGAATGATAGAAACTGGGATAGCTAGAATTGGCAAACCACTATCAGATGTCCAAACGGCAGTGGACAATGTCGGAAATGCAGAAATAGCAAGGCTAGAAAGCGGGCTTCCTTATCTTGCGACTATAGCCGGAGGTGCACCAATGCTTGGATTCCTAGGGACAGTGACTGGTATGATAAAAGCCTTTTTCAATATGTCCAATGCTGGAAATAATATTGATATTTCACTTCTATCAGCTGGTATTTATGAAGCCATGATTACCACTGTAGGCGGACTTATAGTAGGTATCATCGCCTATTTTGCATACAATTTTCTTACGGCTAAAGTATCCAATGTGGTTTTCAGTATGGAAAATGCAACTATAGAATTTATGGATATGTTAAGCGAGAACTCTGATAGTCAAGCTGACTCAACTGAAATTCAGTAATTCATATGGCCCTTAGAAGAAACACCAAGCCTGATCCTAATATGTCCATGTCTTCCATGACGGACATAGTGTTTTTGTTACTGATTTTCTTTTTGGTTACTTCAACTCTTGTGAACCCTAACGCACTCAAGTTGTTACTACCTAAAAGCACAGGACAGGTCAGTGCAAAAGCCACAGTTTCGGTATCGATAAAGGATTGTGGGGATGACGTCTATTCCTACCACATTAATGGCGAGAAACAAGGCATCCCTTTTGACGAAGTGGAAGACGACCTCGTAGAGGAACTTTCATCTGAGGAAGATCCTACTTTTTCTATTTATGCTGACGAAAGCGTACCCATCAAAGAAATAGTGAAAGTAATGAATATCGCTAAGAGAAACCACTACAAAGTCATCTTGGCTACATCTCCAGAATAATGAGTAATCAAAACACATACATAGAGCACAGAGAAAGTTCTAATAAAAAGGGGCGGATCATAGGGGTCGCTCTAGTACTTTGTGTCCTTGCATGTTCTTTCACTTTACTATCTTTTACTGGGTTAAGTTACTTGTATCCGCCACCTGAAGAAAATACCTTCCTACTTGATTTTTCATCTGAAGTTAATGATATTGAACTAAAGACGAGTAAGGAGCCTGTTTCAGAGAATGTCGATAAAACTAAGGAAGTCGAACTCGTAAAAAAGAGCGAAAGCCCTATTGAACAAAACAAACCGAATACAACAGAGCAGTCATCCCAAGATAATTTCGGAGATGTCGAGACACCATCGCCACAGCCTGAACAGCCCGCAATAAACCAGAAAGCTTTATTCCCTGGGATGAGCAAAAAGCCAAGTTCTTCGGATTCCCCACATTCTGCCGCAAAACCATCGACAAATTTCAACGACGGACAATCTGACGGGAATTCTAAGAATAGTGTCACAGACGGCAAACCCAACGCTCATCTAGAAGGGCGCGAGGTTAAGGGAGAATTGGTCCGACCTAAATATAACAAGCAAGAGGGCGGTAAGGTAGTGGTACGAATATGGGTTGATGCTTATGGAAATGTCACAAATGCAATCGTAGATGCATCTGGTACAACTATTGATGATAAAACACTATGGAATGAAGCGCGGAACGCAGCGATGAGGACTCACTTCTCCATATTAAAAAAAATTACAGAAGATACTTCTCTGCAAGAACTTTTGCAGGAGGGTACAATCACTTATTATTTCACATTAAAGTAATGGAAGATTTTTCAAAAAACGGCCGAAAACTTAGACCAAGAAGAGCCACTGGCGCAGCATCAACAGGAGCACGCCACGAAGAAGGACCTGCATATAGCACGTCCTCAAACTTTCGTCGTGAAAGAACCGAAAACAGTTCTTATGGCGAACATAGAAACACGCACTCAAATTCTGAAGGCAGAAGTTACGGCGAACACAGAAATACTCGCACGAATTCTGAAAACAGAAACTATGGTGAGCGCAGGAATACTCGTACATATGCTGATAATAAAAGCTATGGCGAACGTAGGAATTCAGATGCCCGTCCAGAGGGTAAAGGTTATGGCGAACACAAAGGCTATGGCGAGCGCAGAAATTCGCGTCCGAAGAACGACTTTTCAAGCAAGCCGACCTATGGACAACAAAAGTATGGGCGCAAACCTATGTCTAAGAAAGCTCCTATAAATAGAGCTTCGGATGAAGGGATCAGCAGGATGCTATCGCGCAAGCCTATCTTAAGCGAAATGCAATACTCTGACAATGACTATGTTAAGACACCTATTCAGGAAGAAGTACGACTTAACAAGTTCATTGCTAATTCTGGCGTATGTTCTAGACGCGAAGCTGATACGCTAATTCAAGCTGGAGTGGTGACAGTAAATGGCAATGTAGTAACTGAACTCGGAACGAAGGTCAATATCTATAAAGACGAAGTCAAATTCAATGGCGAGAGGCTAAAAGGCGAGGAAAAAGTATACCTGGTGATGAACAAACCTCGTGGGTATGTAACTACCGCAAGTGACCCTCACGCAGAAAAAACAGTGATGGAGTTACTGAAAGGTTGTCCTTTTAGAGTATTCCCAGTAGGAAGACTTGACAAGAGCACCACAGGTGTACTTATGTTTACCAATGATGGAGAATTAGCAGAAAAGCTTACACACCCATCTTATGACAAGAAAAAAATCTACCAAGTAAATCTTGATAAACCACTCAAAGAAGAAGATTACGAAAAAATTCTTGCTGGCGTGGACCTAACTGATGGTAAGATGGCAGCCGATGAACTTGAATTCATAGATGCCGATGATCACCGCAAGCTTGGTATAGAGATACATTCAGGTAAGAACAGAATAGTTAGACGACTTTTTGAAGCCCTAGGATATGAAGTTAAAGCCCTAGATAGAGTGTATTTTGCTGGGCTCACAAAAAAAGGCCTTAAAAAAGGGGAATGGCGTAAACTTTCAGAGGGAGAAGTAAACATTCTCAAAATGGGAGCTTATGTTTAAGTCTGGATTTGTAAACATAATCGGAAACCCGAATGTAGGCAAATCCACGCTTATGAATGCGATGGTGGGTGAAAAACTCAGCATCGTGACTGCTAAGGCTCAAACTACAAGACACCGAATTATGGGGATTGTGAACGGAGAAGACTATCAAATAGTTTTCTCCGACACCCCTGGTATCTTAAAACCTAATTACCGGCTCCAGCAGGATATGGTAAATTTCGTAGATACAGCCATAGGGGATGCTGACATAATTCTCTATGTCACGGACACTGTAGAAAAGCCAAATAAAAATATTGAATATGTTGAGAAGCTCCAGAAGCTCACTTGTCCTATAATTATCGTCATCAATAAAATAGACATAAGTAACCAAGACAAAGTGATGGAGTTAATGGATTATTGGAAAGGGAAAGTGCCAAGTGCCCAAATAATTCCAGCGTCCGCACAGGAGCACTTCGGACTTGATAATATCCTGCATAGCATTATCAAAAATTTACCAGTCTGCCCTCCGTGGTATGATAAAGATGCCTTCACAGACAAAAACCTTCGCTTTTTCGCGGAGGAAATAATACGCGAAAAAATTCTGCTTAACTATAAAGAAGAAATCCCCTACTGCTGCCAAGTGGAAGTGGAATCCTTTAAAGAAGGAGCTGAACGCTACGATATTAGCGCTGTCATATATGTAATGAGAGAATCCCAAAAAGGAATAGTGATAGGTAAAAAAGGCATAGCATTAAAAAAGGTGGGTACAGCAGCCAGAATAGACATGGAAGATTTTTTCCAAAAAAAGGTATTCCTACAATTGTTCGTTAAAGTGGCACCAGACTGGAGAGAAGATAAAAAAGAACTCCGAAGATTCGGATATGAAGGCTAATTTATGCGCGAAGATTACGAAGACATAATAGAAGAAGATAACGACGAAGAACTTGATGAGACGCCTCTCGAAGGAGAAGGCTCAGACGGACGATTCGACAAATTGCTAGAAAGTGACGCTAAGAAATACAAACTTTCAGGCATGTTTAAGGAATGGTATTTGGACTATGCGTCCTATGTCATTCTACATCGCGCTGTTCCCCATATAGTAGATGGTCTTAAACCTGTTCAACGCCGCGTTCTTCACGCTATGTTTAAGGTGGATAATGGCTCATATACCAAAGTAGCCACACTCGTGGGTGAAGCCATGAAATACCATCCACATGGTGATGCCTCCATATTAGGAGCGATGGTCCAGATTGGCCAAAAAGGATTTGCCATTGATTGCCAAGGGAACTGGGGTAATATACTTACTGGCGACGCCAATGCCGCGCCACGTTACATAGAAGCCAGGCTAAGCAAATTCGCCAAAGAAGTAGTATTCGATCCTCGAATCACCAACTGGATGAACAGCTATGATGGTCGAAATCAAGAACCTACCGAGCTCCCGGTAAGGTTTCCATTGCTATTGGCCCAAGGAACCGAAGGAATCGGTGTCGGTATGTCCTCACGCATTCTTCCTCATAATTTCAATGAACTTATAGATGCTTCTATCAGTATTCTTAAGAACGAGCCTTACGAGATTTACCCGGATTTCCCGACAGGTGGCTATGCAGACTGCTCGAAATACATGCAAGGAAGACGTGGAGGTTCCGTAAGGATCAGGGCCAAGGTAGAAAAAGTGGATAAAAATACTATCTCCATTACCGATATTCCATACGGAAAAACCACTAAAATACTTACCGAATCCATACTCAAGGCCAAGGATAAGGGTAAAATAAAACTGAAGAACATCGAAGATCTTACGACAGATAAGGTTAAGATAATAATACATCTTCCATCTGATGTCTCTCCGGATAAGACGATAGATGCACTATATGCATTTACTGACTGTGAAACCACCATCACGCCTAACGCTTGTGTCATAGTAGATAACAAGCCTGCATTTCTTTCAGTACATGATATTCTAGAATATAGTACCCAACACACTAAAGATCTATTACTCGCGCAACTCCAATTCAGGCTAAACGAGTTAGAAAATAATTGGCATTATACTTCACTGGAAAGAATCTTCTTCGAAAACAAAGTTTATAAAATACTTGAAGAAGATTTCGAGAGTTGGGATGCACAGAAAGAGGCTATCTTAAACAGAATGAAGGAGTACGAGAGTTCTCTTCGCCGTGAAATATCTATGGAAGACATAGATAGACTCGTGGACAAGCCAGTGCGAAAACTCTCAAAGTTCGACACGAAAGTTCTCGATGAAAAATTACTTGCCATAGAAGACGAAATATCAGAAGTACACCACGATATAGACCATATCGTGGAATTCACCATAGATTGGTTCACCCACTTAAAACAGACATACGGAGATAACTTCCCTAGACTGACCGAAATAACTGGATTTGAAACCATAACTGCACAAAAAGTCATTAACAATAATGCCAAACTTTATGCAAACCTTGAAAAAGGCTTCGTGGGCATGTCCTTGAAAAAGGATGACGATGGAACATATATTTGTGACTGTTCTGATCTATCAGAAGTGATAGTAATACGTAAAGATGGAAAGTTCAAAGTTTCCAAAATAACAGACAAGGCCTATTTCGGGGAAAATCTGCTTTATGTAGGGCTATTCAATCGTGGCGATAATCGCACAATCTATAATGTAATCTATAGAATGGGTAAAACAAGCATCTACTATGCTAAACGCTTTGCCATAACATCGATTACACGAGATAAAGAATACGATATAACCACCGGAGATGAAGGTTCACAGATAGTGTGGCTAAGCGTTAATCACAACGGGGAGGCAGAAACAGTAAAAATCCAGCTCAAGCCCAAGGCGAAAATCAAGAAAATGGTTTTCGAATACGACTTCAGTACTCTGGCCATCAAAGGAAGAGCCTCTCGAGGGAACCTAGTAAGTAAGAATGTCATTCATAAGATCAGCCTTAAATCGGCTGGAGTATCGACAATCGCAGGAAAAGATATCTGGTACGATGCCGATATCCAGAAACTGAATGATGAACAAAGAGGCCTCTACTTAGGTGCCTTCGGGACCGACGATAAGGTTCTGGCCATTTTCAAAAACGGCACATTCTACACGACTTCATTCGATGTTTCTAACCGCTATCCGGGGGATTTACTTAAAATAGAGAAATTCGATCCGAATAAGACATTCACAGCACTCTATTATGATGGGGCTTCAAAGACCTACTATGTAAAAAGGTTTTCCTTTATCTTGAGCGACAATACTCCTATGAGTTTTATTTCTGAGCACCCGAAGTCAAGACTTGTGGCTTTAAGCGAAGATACGCGTCCGCAATATCTTGTAGTATTCGGAGGCAAATCGGAACACAGGGAACCAGAAGCAGTGGATGCATCCGCTTGGATTGCTAAAAAAGGAATAAGCGCTAAAGGTAAAAAGTGCCATGACAGGGAGATTAAAGAAGTTAAGTTCATAGAGCCACTAGAGGAAGAAGAGAATTCAACTACCGACAGCGAAGAAAATAATAATACACCTATCGTTAATTCTATAATAAATGAGGAAGTTGACACTTCTTTAGATAGTTCTGACGATAACATTGAAGAACCTACTTTATTTTGATAATTAGTTTAACTGGTTTTATGGGCTCTGGCAAGAGCAGCGTGGGAGTTAGACTCGCCACGTGCTTAGGCTATGATTTTATCGACCTGGACAACTATATAGAAAAGAAAATTGGGCTTTCAATAAATGAAATATTCAAAGAGCAAGGCGAGGATGGGTTTAGAGCAATAGAAGCAGAAGCATTAAGGGATGTGGTTATAATGCACAAGCTCACCGCAGAAAATTTAGTTCTCGCTCTAGGAGGTGGAACTCTTTCAATAGGAGGTGTTAGTCATCTCATATTAGAAGACACCACTTGCATATATCTAAAAGCAAGCGAAGAAACTTTAAAAAGAAGGATTGAGAAAAGTAACGATGAGCTAAGACCTTTATGGGACGCGAAAACTCTACATCAGTTATATAAATCAAGAAAAGATTTGTATGAATCTGCACCTATATGCGTAGATACTGATGGTCTTAGTGAAGATGAAGTGGCAGAGAAAGTGTCAAATTTGATTAAAAAGGAGCATTCCGTATGATAAAAGAAAGCAAGTGGGTTCTTAAGGAAGCCTCTGATAGCGAAAGTATAGAAAGGCTGAGCACAGAAATAGGCATTGACAAAGTGCTTGCCGACCTTTTACTAAAACGTGGAATAGACTCCATCGAAAAAGCAAGAGCCTTCTTTAAACCTAATCTCGACAACCTACACAATCCATTTCTGATGAAAGACATGGATAAGGCTGTTGAGCGCCTGCATAAAGCCATAATCGGTAACGAGAAAATAATGATCTATGGGGATTACGATGTAGATGGAACCACAGCTGTAGCCTTGCTATATTCATTCATAAAACGATTTACAGATAATCTCGATTTCTATATCCCCGATAGATACAACGAAGGGTACGGAATCTCCAATAAAGGAATAGATTACGCAGCCGATTCAGGCGTAAATCTAATCATAACAGTGGATTGTGGCATCAAGGCAGTAGAAAAGGTGGAAAAGGCCAATTCCAAAGGAATAGATGTAATCATATGTGACCACCACCTTTCAGATGAAAAGCTACCACCTGCCATTGCCGTGCTTGACCCTAAAAGGGATGACTGCCATTACCCATTCGATGACTTGTCTGGTTGCGGAGTGGGGTTCAAATTGGCCCAAGCCTATAGTCAAACGTATGGTGTAGATTTCAACTCGCTTCTCCCACTACTTGACTTACTGGTTGTCAGTATCGCTTCTGACCTTGTAAGTATGACTGGCGAAAACAGGGTTCTTGCTTATTATGGACTTAAAATTCTAAATGCAAACCCACGCAAAGGATTGGCAGCCATGATAGAGTTGTCCGCATTGGAGCCAGGACACATTACGATTGACGACATAGTATTTAAGATTGGCCCGAGAATTAATGCAGCCGGGCGCATGGAGACAGGTCGATTGGCCGTGGAACTGCTCACAGCTCAAAGCCAGGAAGATGCACTACGAATTGGCAAACAGATCAACAATAATAACAATGAGCGAAAAAGCATTGATCGAGAGATTACACAGGAGGCCATAGAGATGGTAAATAGTGGAAAAGCATTGGCCACTAAAAATGCAACCATCGTATATAACGAAAACTGGAATAAAGGCGTCGTGGGGATAGTGGCATCTAGACTCGTCGAAACCTTTTTTAAACCTACAGTGGTACTTACAAAATCCAATGGCTTTGTAACAGGCTCTGCTCGTAGTATTCAAGGATTTGACTTATACTCGTCGATAGAAAGTTGCGCTGATCTTTTAGAAAATTTCGGTGGACACATTTATGCAGCTGGGCTTACTATGAAAGAAGAAAATGTTCAAGAATTTGCCAAGCGCATGGATAAATTCGCCGAAGGAAAAATAAGTAAAGAACTTACCACTCCGACTATCGAGATAGATGCAAAGATTAATTTAAATCAGATAACTCCTAGGTTTTTCCGCTTCCTAAAACAATTTCAGCCATTCGGTCCAGGTAACACTAACCCGGTATTCATGACCGAAGCAGTATGCGATGAAGGTAGAGGACGCAAAGTAGGAGCTGGTGCGAAGCATCTGAAACTAGACCTTATACAGGAAGACTATTCAGTGACCATTCCTGCCATTGCTTTTAATATGGACGAATACTTTGAGTATATAAGTGCTGGCAATCCTTTTGATGTATGTTATTCCTTAGTAGAAAACTATTTCAGAGGGAACAGCAGCATTCAGATAAGAATCAAAGACATTAAAGAAAGACACGAAGAAATAATAAAAGATAACTATGATACAAGAATTTAGCGAACAGGAACTTATCCGCAGGGAATCTCTTGCGAAACTGAGAGAACTCGGGATTGACCCTTATCCGGCCGCCCTTTATCCAGTAAACACAAATTCCGCTCAAATAGCTGCAGACTTCGACCCTCAAAAAGGCAATTTTCAGGATGTTTGTATAGCAGGGCGCATAATGAGCCGCCGTATTATGGGAGCTGCCTCTTTCGGTGAGATTCAAGACGAAAGCGGTAGAATTCAAATATATGTAAAACGAGATGAGATCTGTCCTGGCGAAGACAAAACCATGTACAACACAGTATGGAAAAAACTGTTAGACATAGGTGATATAATCGGAGTGAAAGGATTTGCCTTTTATACACAAACTGGTCAGTTAAGCATTCATGCAAAGGAAATCACGCTTTTAAGCAAATCGCTTCGCGTCCTTCCTATTGTAAAAGAGCTTGATGGACAAGTATTCGATGCCTTTACCGACCCGGAGATGAGGTATCGTCAAAGATATGTAGACCTGATCGTAAACCCTTCAGTGAGAGACATTTTTATAAAAAGGGCTCAGATTATCGCCACCATGCGCGAATACTTTAACGCCGCAGGTTGCCTGGAAGTGGAAACCCCAATACTTCAAAGTATTCCAGGAGGAGCAACGGCACGTCCTTTTATAACACACCATAACGCACTGGATATTCCTCTATATCTTCGAATTGCTAACGAACTCTACTTAAAACGTCTCATTGTAGGAGGGTATAACGGCGTTTACGAATTTGCAAAAGATTTTCGTAACGAAGGCATGGATAAAACCCATAACCCGGAGTTTACCTGCATGGAGATTTATGTAGCCTACAAAGACTATATATGGATGATGGACTTCATCGAAAAACTGCTCGAAAAAATCGCAATAAAAGTAAACGGAAGTACCAAAGTGAAGATAGGCGAGAATGAAGTCGATTTCGCTGGACCTTACCGCAGACTCCCTATTCTCGATGCCATCGAAGAGTATGCAGGAGTTAATGTAAAGGGCATGAATGAAGAACAACTCCGTGAGGTATGTAAAAAACTGCATGTAGAAGTGGAACCATCTTTCGGAAAAGGAAAATTAATCGATGCCATCTTCGGTGAATATTGTGAAGACAAGCTCATCCAGCCTACCTTCGTAACCGACTATCCTGTCGAAATGTCGCCACTTACCAAGCGCCATCGTAATGATAGTTCACTGACAGAACGTTTCGAACTCTTTGTAAACGGAAAGGAATTAGCCAATGCCTACTCTGAATTAAACGATCCTATAGACCAATTGGAGCGCTTCGAAGAACAAGCAGCACTAAAGAGCAAAGGCGATGATGAAGCCATGTATATAGATATGGACTTCGTACGCGCGCTTGAATATGGAATGCCTCCGACCTCTGGATTAGGAATGGGAATCGATCGACTGACCATGTTCATGACTGGCCAAAGCACTATTCAGGACGTGCTGTTTTTCCCTCAAATGAGGCCTGAAAAAATGAATTAAGAGCTTCTTTTTTAGCCTCTTTAACCGCTTTAGAGTTGCGTTCCAAAAGCAGGAGCGCAACTTTTTCTTGTGCCCCCATAAAGCTGATATTTAAAGCCATGGCACCACCTAAAATTCCACTTATATAGCAATTAGACAGTATTTGAACCATAATTCCACATATAGTAAGCGCATTAAGAGCCGTATATTCAGCTCCTAGTAAAGGTTCTTCCACATATATAAAGCCAGCCGGTACGACAAATGTTAATCCCATGGCTAACCACTCATTCTTAAGCGATGGTTTGTTAACATGAACATCTATCCCGACTTCTTGAAGAAAAGACACGGCAGTATCATAATCGCCTACCGCGTATGCGAGCCGAGATTTTTTTATACCAATCTCTTGTCTTATTTCTGAAGGAACAGCGTATAATCTGATGCGATTCAATGTATTTAAGGAAGCAGCATAGTCCCCAGCCTCCTTTAGCGCATTAGATTTCGCCATTATAGCTTCATTGAATTCTATGGGATTCTTCGCATAATAAGCATCTCTTTCACATAATGAAGCCATTACATGGGGATTCAAGTCCGTTTGGGCCTTACTTGAAAAGACTGCGCACAGGAACGTGAATATTAAACACGATAGTTTGATTCTGAGCATTTTTCAAATAATCATTATATAAACCCACTGATATATAACTACCATAGATATTACTTATATGTAGCAAAGAGGCCAAGGTCGTAAAAAGTATTGTTCGCCAATCCTTAGCTCCAACCTTTACCCAACTTTCCACAGCAAAGGCAGTAAAAGAGGCTCCCAGTAGCAATGATGCAGCCCCTTCGCCATAATTACCAACGTAGAATTTACCTAAACCTGGAACTATCGCAGATAGCCCGGCTGCCACCCAAGGGCTTTTGCCTTTCTCGATAAATCTCTGCTTGTATATATCTTCAAAAACTCTTTCACCATCCTTCATAAGATATGAATTAAAGGTAAAAGCTTTACTATAAAACTCATAGCCCTGTCTATCGTCTTCCAAAAGACTTATGGCCGCAAGTTCATAGTTCTGTAACTCAACTCTCTCTCCCTTATAGGTTTTAAGAACTGACTTAGCCTCAGCATAATTTTTTTGATATACATCGCAGACCGCTGCATAAAAAACTGAAGGCTCGAAAAAATTGGACTTCTCGCGCACATTTTTAAAATAATCCGAAGCCTGCTGCAAAGCGCCTGAAGTATATAAAGACAAGCCTTTGTAATAATCAAGTGTATCTGAAGGAGCGATATTAACCCCAAAGAGATAATACACGGCATCGCAGGATAAGTTATTCCCTATTAAATATCTAATAAACTCTTCATCTTCAGACAAGCTTCGGCACTTACCTACTGGGGCCAAATTTTCCAATTGAAAAGTAGTGAAAGCCTGTGGCACCTCCAAAGGGCCAAAAATATCTTCATGTATCAGACCATCTTCCTTAAAATAGTGACAACCTGCCAGGCCAATCTGCGTATCACGCACAATCCTATCCGTAGTAGCCAAAATAGCGCATACAAGACCTTTTTCCTTCACCGACTGCTTAAAAAACTCTATATGCGATGGAGTAAATCTAGAAACCCTGCCATAAGACAAAGTAGAAATCATAAGAAAAGCCACACAGGCACAAAGCAATCGCGCACTACGTGTCATTTAGTTTTTCCGGCTGTTAAATCCATGGGCTTCGCGTCTTCAGGGACATTAAAATCGAACATAGCGTCAGTCCCATCCAAAACTAGATTTGAATAGATAGTTCGAACTATAGTGGAATCCTTAGGTGAATTATAAATAATCTCTGTGTTTCTAAAAGGGAAAGGAGTATATCCCACCATTTTGTAATTAGAATAATAAACTTTAACTGAAATATGCCCATCTTCAGTTAAAGCTTCACTGTAAATAGGAAGATACTCATTATTATATACTATCTGCGCCCGCGGTGGAAATCCTTCCCGTTTAGTCTTATACGATTTTTTCGTCATCCCATCCTCCAGAATTTCTGTCCCCTCAAGTGTATATCCTGAAAGCGAAAGGCCTAGATCATCTATTCTTCCTGCGAGAAATATAGAAAGCAATTCATCCGTGGAACTCATCGTGCGAGAATTGTCCACATATACTTCGTTAGTGCGAGGGAAGTATAACTGACATTCTCCCATAATGTCAGTCTGCATTATATACTCCATGGGAGTATGAAAACAAATTACCAAGCGTCCATTGTTAGAACAATAGACGCTTTTGGTAACTGTCGTTACATTATTTCCTGTTAAAGTCTTTACCTCAACATCAGCAGAAAGACGCCTCTGGGCGCAAACTTCTGCAGAAATTAAAAGAAAAGCCGCTAGGAAACTATGTTTTATTAATTTCAATTCTACTATTAGATGATGTTAGCCCACATTAGCCAACGAGGGTTATTACAATACTGCCCTATATTATTATCTAATACACCGAGAAGCAAACATACCCAATCGACTACATATACGATACCGAATCCCATACCAGTCACAACATTTAGAATAACGGCAAGAGCAGATGTACCCATATACATACGGTGAACAGCAAGCCAGCTAGTTACAGGGATCACTGCAAGTACAAAAGCGATGATAGGCTGTGTATCACTACCAAACTTGATAGTAGGATCTTGAAGACCAGGCGTTGCAGCCTCCAAAGACATAGGAGTAACCTCAACTGCGTTCTCGATCATTGCGTCAATTCCTTGCTCATCGATTGAATAATTTGCTGCAGACGCAGCGATGCTCATGCCAACTATGGCAGCGATGCATAAGATTAATTTTTTCATTTTATTATTGGTTTAATATAAAAATAATGTTTCAGTTCACACTTTCGGCAAATATAAGTATTTTTGTTGTAAAATTGAGATGTTATGACAAATTTATTTATTTCAAGCCTGCACAACCCTAAAATCAAAAACCTATTGTTACTTCAACAGAAATCTTCTGAAAGACGTGCGCAAAATAAATTCATCGCCGAAGGAAAACGTGAATTAAGTCACTGCATTGATGCAGGACTTGAAATCAATTCTGTTTTTTACTGCCCGTCTATACTGGGCAAGGGAGATAATGCCGATATATTAACTAAACTTGCAAATAATATAACCAGATATGAAGTAAGTGAAGATGTATATAACAAATTAGCTTACAGAGAAAATACCGAAGGTATACTAGCGGAAGTATTCACCCCCAAACAAGGTCTAGAAAATTTAAAAATTGGCCCGAAACCTCTAATAATAGTAATGGAAAGTGTCGAAAAGCCGGGAAATTTAGGGGCGATCCTTAGAAGTGCCGATGCCTGTGGCGCTGATGCCGTGATAGTGTGCGATCCACTTACGGACTTATACAACCCTAACCTTATTAGAAGCAGCATAGGTGCCATCTTTACAGTGCCCTGTATAGCCTGTTCCTCTGAAGAATGTATCGAATATCTGAAAAGAAACCATATTCAAATATTAACTGCTCAACTTCAAGATTCAAGTGTATATTATGACACAGATATGACTTGCGGCACTGCCATAGTCGTAGGAACTGAATCTACAGGGCTCAGCAATTTATGGAGAGATGCAGCAGATAAACACATACGAATCCCGATGCGGGGCAAACTCGATTCTCTTAATGTATCAGTAAGCGCTGCCATATTACTTTTCGAAGCCCTAAGACAAAGAAATGGATAAATTTGCACTAATAGGCTATCCCATAAAAGATTCATTAAGCCCTCTACTTTTCAAAGCAGCCTACCACGGGAAATATGACTACGACCTTATCGAATATCCTGAATTCGATAAATGTTACTCTATTTTTAAAGAAAATAACTACCTAGCCGTTAATGTTACAGCTCCATTTAAAACGCAAGCCCTAGAAGCCGCCGACATTTTATCAAAAGAATGTCTCGAATGTGGCGCCGCCAATATCCTTCTAAAAACAGAAAGTGGCATAAAAGCATTCAATTCCGATTTTCTAGCACTTAAAAAGTTACTAACTGGTAGTAAAAGTGTTATAGTAATAGGAGGTGGTGGTGCAGGTAAAGCTGCATTGGCCGCGGCACGCTCCATTGGCATTACTCCCCTGCTGTTACATCATGATGAACTCCAAGGACGCAAAATAGAAGCAGACTCCATAGTGTGCACTCTTCCCCGTTATGCTCCTGGCCTAGAAAATATCCACTGCGACACGCTCATCGAAGCCAACTATAAAACTCCATCCTGTAACTCATTAAAGAATGTAAAAAATTATATCCCAGGAACCACTTGGTTAAAAGAGCAGGCTATCCTAGGATATAAACTAATGTGTGGCGAGCAGCCAGATACTGATGCTATACAAAAGTCTATTTAAGAATCAAACCGACAGGGCAATGGTCGGAACCCATTATATCCGTATAAATCTGTGTAGAGTCAATATGCGACTTTAACGACTCGCTAACTAAAAAATAATCTATACGCCAACCGGCATTCCGAAAGCGAGCACCTCCACGATAAGACCACCAACTATATTTTACTTCCTCGGGGTGTTGATATCGCCATGTATCGATAAATCCAGAATTCAGCATCTGAGTCATCTTTTCCCTTTCAGCATCAGTAAAGCCTGCACTTTGATGATTCGAAGACGGGTTTTTAATATCTATCTCATTGTGAGCAACATTAAAGTCTCCACACACCACAACAGGCTTTCTTTTGTTTAATTCACCCAGATAAGCCCTGAAATCATCCTCCCACTGCATGCGATAATCAAGACGCCTCAAACCCTCTTGAGAATTAGGGACATAAACATTGACCAGGAAAAACTCGGCCAATTCTAATGTCTCCACACGACCTTCGTGATCATGAATGTCCAAGTCCATTCCATAGTGAACGGAAATAACAGGTAATCTTCCGTACACTACCGTTCCTGAGTAACCGGGACGATCGGCGTAATTCCAAAACGAAGTATAGCCGGGAAATTCCAAATCTATCTGCCCCTCTTTCAATTTAGTCTCCTGTAAACACACAAAATCAGCGTCAAAAGAATTAAATATATCTGCAAATCCCTTTCCAGCTATAGCCCTAAGGCCATTCACATTCCAACTTATCAACTTTACAGGCTCCATTCAGATCCGTCTTTAGTATCTTTAACTTTAATGCCCAATTCTTTAAGTGTGTCTCTTATATGATCCGATGTAGCCCAATCTTTATTCGCCTTAGCAACAGCTCTTTGTTCGAAAATCATCTGCATCAACCCATCTATAACACCAGTATTAGCTCCCATATTTTCTTCGTCTCTTAGGCCAAGCACACCGAAGACCACATCGTCAAAAAGCTGGACGAGTGTCTTTATATCTTCCGCTGACAACTTTACGCTTCCAGATTTATCACCATTTATAAGTTTCACTGCTTCAAAAAGATAGGATAATGTTCCTGGAGTATTTAAGTCATCACAAAGAGTGTCATAAACGCCTTCAAATATAGCTTTTACTTCAGGAGAAGTAGCTGAGCAAGAATCTGGAGCTACCGCTAAAGACAAGTCACCGTACACATAATCCGGACTTTTACGCGAATCTAAGTCATAAAGTGTGCGTGATGCCTGCATCAACTTTTCCAACCCTTTTTGCGCCGCCTGAAGGGCTTCATTAGAAAAATCCAAAGTTCCACGGTAATGCGCCTGCAAAATAAAGAACCTTACAGTCATAGGACTATAAGCCTGTGTGAGTTTTGGATGCTGACCACTGAACATCTGTGGAAGTGTTATAAAGTTCCCCAAACTCTTTCCCATCTTCTGCCCATTAATGGTAATCATGTTATTATGAACCCAGTAATGCACGCCCTCTGTCCCACGGCAAGCCACATTTTGAGCGATTTCGCACTCATGATGCGGAAACATAAGATCCATACCTCCACCATGAATATCGAACACCTCTCCCAAATACTTTTCTCCCATTACTGAACATTCCAAATGCCAGCCTGGGAAACCTTCACTCCATGGTGATGGCCAATGCATAATGTGCTCTGGATCTGCCTTTTTCCATAGAGCAAAATCATATGGAGCATGTTTGTCTTCTTGTCCGTCCAATTCACGCGTTCCCTCCATGGTATCTTCCAGATTACGGCCGCTCAATACCCCATAATGATGATGTTCATTATATTTCCGGACATCGAAATATACGCTTCCGTTACTTATATAAGCATATCCGGCATTTAAAATACGCTTTACAGCCTCAATCTGCTCCACAATATGGCCACTCGCACGTGGTTCTATACTAGGAGGTGCTACATTTAATTGACGCATAGCTTCATGATAACGAAACGTATATGTCTGGGCTATTTCCATAGGTTCAAGCTGCTCAAGGCGTGCTTTCTTAGCTATTTTATCTTCTCCAGAATCAGCATCATGCTCCAAATGCCCTACATCTGTTATATTACGCACATAACGCACCTTATATCCTAGATGACGTAAAAGCTTAAATAGCACATCAAAAGTAACCCCTGGTCTAGCATGTCCTAAATGCGCATCACCATAAACGGTAGGGCCACACACATACATTCCCACATGACCAGGATCTATAGACTTGAACACCTCTTTTTGCCGTGTCCTTGTATTAGTCAACCGGAGTACTCTCATATTATTATCAACTTAATTTCACAATCTACGAAGATACAAATTTTATTGCTATCTTCGTAGTGTGATTTTAAGCGGAAAAGAATTATCTGATAATATAAAGTCGCAATTAGCTCAAGAAGTAGCGACTTTCCCTGCTAAATATGGACGAGTACCACATTTAGCCGTTGTTCTCGTAGGCGATGACCCAGCAAGTGCCACCTATGTTCGAAATAAAGGTAAAGCGTGCGAAAAGATAGGTATCCATAACACTACCATACATTTACCAGCTGAAACTAGCGAAAAAACGCTTTTAGAACAGATTCGACTGCTAAATGAAGATGATGGCGTAGATGGCATACTAGTTCAACTGCCCCTTCCTCCACACATCGATGAGTTAAAAGCTCTTTATGCTATTGCTCGTGAAAAAGATGTAGACGGATTCCACCCAGAGAATGTAGCTGCTCTTTGGAGACGTCGCACAAAACCGGAAACTAACCCTCAATACTGTGTTCCATGCACGCCAAGAGGCATAATAAGGCTTTTAAAAGCGGCCAATGTTGATATTGATGGGAAAAGAGCTGTAGTGGTAGGCAGGAGCAACATAGTAGGCTTACCTGTAGCTAAACTCCTACTTAATGAAAATGCAACGGTTACCATTTGCCATTCCCACACAAAAGATTTGGCACAGATAACAAGAGATGCAGACATACTTGTGGTTGCTGTCGGAAAGCCGCATTTCATAACCGCAGACATGGTAAGAGAAGGCGCCGTAGTTATAGATGTGGGTATTGACCGCACGCCTGATGGTAAATTATGTGGTGATGTCGATTTTGAAAGCGTGAAAAATAAAGCTAGCGTCATAACTCCAGTACCAGGGGGAGTAGGACCTATGACAATATGCTCTCTTATGGAAAATACTATAGATTGCTTTATTAATAGGCAATGACTACTTCCTAAGCACAACAGAAATAGCCAGGTGGTCCGAAGCTTGATCTGGAGCGCAACCATCAAATTCCCTTACCATCGAGCTACTCTCACACTTTAATTTGGAATTCTTTAACACAAATACATAGTCGATGCATGCACGTGGGGCATTACTGGGATAACTATACTCTAACGGACTTACTATTTGCCAATTCTCCCTAAGCATAGATACGACATCGCTTTCTGGTGTCGCATTAAAATCCCCACATAAAACCACCTCCTTGCCACTACTTTTAGCGCGCGAGCGTAAAAGTGAATCCACGATACGTCCTTGTTCCATACGTGATAGTGCATTTGAAAACTCTAGATGCGTTACTGCAAATATGATATCTTTAGTTTCGGCTATGCACAAGGCACGCGGCTCACTACCCTCTCCTTTAGGAAGATGCACGACCTCCGAATTCAAAATCTTATGGTTTGGCCCTACAAGTAATCCTATTCCATATTTTCCTCCCTGAAAAGGCATCGAAGGAGCAAATACCATTTGATATCCCTTTGGCAATTCATTTTTCAATGCCTCCAACTGAAAGATACCTCCTGTTCTTATAGTACAACTGTCCAATTCACAAAGCCCAACATAATCAGCATGATGTTTTCTCAACATATCAGCAATCATCTCTGTACTATTTTCTTCCGACTTGGAAAAAACACCCACATTATAACTGACTATATTAACAGTCTGACTACAAGAACAAAACAAAAATACCACGCTCAAGAGCGTCACACACTTATTATTCATAACAGAGCGAATATACTATCATTTCGCGGAAAAACAAATTCCGGTTCCTTATAACATTAAACTCCATACCCTATTTCATATCTATATCCACCGAACAAAATACCATTTACTTGCAAAACTTTAGTTGGACTATCATCAAAACGACACCTTTATAAAAGTGCAGACAAAAAATTCATAGACAAGTACGTTTCGCGGGAAATTTCGTAAATTTGGATTATGGAAAATAAAAGACTTGAAAGCCTCGATGCATTTAGAGGTTTTGATATGATGTGGATAATGGGGCTATCCTCAATTGTGTATGTCATTTGTTCATTATTCCCAGGTGGGAGCGACTGTTTTTTAGCCAAACAGATGAGTCATGTAGACTGGAACGGATTATCCTTTATGGATTTGATATTCCCTACTTTTCTATTTATAGCAGGCATTTCGTTCCCATACTCACTTTCCAAACAACGTGGCCTTGGACATAGTAATAAAGCTATACACTTAAAAGTAATTCGCAGAGCCTTTACTCTTGTACTGTTCGGGCTTATATATAATGGCTTACTACTCAACTTCAATCTCTCACAACTACGCTGGTGTAGCGTACTTGGAAGGATAGGATTGGCATGGATGATAGCAGCTCTTCTTTATATTCACTGTTCAAGAAATACTAGAATAGCAATATGTGCCTTACTTCTGGTGGGATACTATCTATTAATGCGATTCATTAAAGTTCCAGGTGCTCCACTTGGGGCAGATCCGTTCTCTCTTGAATGGAACCTAGCCGGATATGTAGATAGGAAAGTCGTGCCTGGAGTGCTGTATAGGGATATTTTTGACCCCGAAGGACTACTGGGCTTAATACCGGCAAGTGCAACTGCCATGATGGGTATGTTTACAGGAGAATTCGTTAAAGAGCACAAAATAGATGGGCGCAAAAAGACTTGGATAATGCTCGTCACAGCAGCCATATTGCTACTCATAGGACTACTTTGGAACCTCATTTTTCCTATAAACAAAAACTTATGGAGCAGTAGTTTTGCCTGTGTAGTAGGGGCATATTCTTTAACCATGTTCGCTATCTTCTATTATATAATAGATGTGAAAGGGCATCACAAATGGGCCTTTCCTTTTAAAGTGGTTGGGATGAACTCCATAACCATATACATGGCCATGGCATTCATAGATTTTAGTTTCACTGCTAGGCAACTCCTTCATGGAGTAATGGGACTCATCCCTAACGAAACTGCTTCAAGACTTGTACTTATTATAGGGATGTTCTTACTAAGATGGTTATTTGTCTATTTCCTTTATAAAAAGAAAGTATTTCTAAAGGTCTAGACGAACTCCTTGATTTCTTGTTCCCTGTCTAATGGACACACTAGAATGCGCCCATCCTTTACGGCTATAATATAATCATTTAAGCCTACGGCTATAAGGCGTTGACCATCTTCAATCGCACAAAAACAATTCTTACAATCGTGAAGTTCAATAGTTCCAACATTCTGACGATACTCCCTTAATGAGCCCCATGTGCCCAAATCGCTCCATCCCAAATCCTCCGCCTCAACATAAATATTATTGGACTTTTCCATTACAGCATAGTCAATAGAAATCTTCTCACAGGTCGGAAATAGCTCTCGCAATTTTTGATCTTCTTGTTCTGTATAGAAATAAGGGGCCAACTCGTTCATTACTCCACATATTTGAGGGGCATGCTTTTCTAACTCAGACAAGATCGTACTTACTTTCCAAATAAAGATGCCAGCATTCCAAAAATATCTTCCAGACGCCAGATACGACTTGGCCGTTTTTAAATCTGGTTTCTCGCAAAACCGTTTAACCTTAAGCATCTTTCCTAATTCCGGCTTATCTGCACATATATAGCCATATCCTGTTTCCGGCCTTGTCGGCTCTATGCCAACCGTTACTATTCTAGGCTCTGTGCTTTCTAAAACAAAGCCAATAGCGTTTTTTATTATCCGAGTGAAGACATCCGTCTTCAAAACCATAGCATCGGAGGGAGCCACCACAACAGACGCATCCGGATGATGAAGAGCGATTTTACGACAAGCATATGCTATACATGGAGCTGTGTTCCGGCCAATTGGCTCGAGCAATATATGTTCGTGCGGAATATCTGGCAACTGCTTTCGCACTATATCAGAATAATGTTCAGAAGTTACTATCCATATATTATTTATGGAACAAATAGGCAAAAATCTCTCCACAGTCATCTGTATAAGAGTCTTACCTACACCCAAAACATCTACGAACTGCTTAGGCAAATCCGGAGTACTCAAAGGCCATAAACGGGAACCTATCCCACCTGCCATTATAACTACTTGAACATCTTTCATTACTTATCCAAAACTGAATATACAGAGTGATTGCTGATAAATTCTGGAACAATCTTCTTCATCTTACCTACTATAGCCATGTCATCATAGGTATTAGCCTCTTCTATAAGTGAGTCTATTTCTTCAGCAATGACATTGAACTCGTACTCTCGTACGCTAGCAATCCTGATTTTCTCATGGAAGGATGGTTTAGTGGTTTCCTCAACATTAAGCAATTCCTCATAAAGCTTCTCCCCATCACGAAGACCAGTATATTCTATCTGCACATCACGAGCGCCACTTAGAAAGATCATTCGCTTCGCCAAGTCCGCAATCTTAACTGGTTTACCCATATCGAAAACAAATATCTCACCGCCTTTCCCCTTAGTTCCTGCTTCCAGAACTAGCTTACAAGCCTCTGGGATCAACATAAAGTAGCGGATTATATCCGGGTGTGTAACTGTCACTGGACCACCATCCTCAATTTGTTTCCTAAATATCGGTATCACTGAACCATTAGAGCCTAATACATTACCGAATCGAGTAGTAACAAACTGTGTATGTCCATTTACTTTACCTTCCGATTCAGCTTTATTGAGACTCTGTACATAGATCTCACATATACGTTTAGAGCATCCCATTACATTTGTAGGATTCACGGCCTTATCAGTAGATACCATAACAAATTTATCAACTCCATATTCCACAGACAAATCTGCTATATTTCTTGTTCCTCTTACATTATTATGTATAGCGGCACTAGGATTATCTTCCATCATAGGAACATGCTTATATGCAGCAGCATGAAAAACATATTGTGGTCTATATGTCTGGAACAACACCCTCATACGATTTCTAGAGTCAATAGATGACACAATGGTATGAGCCTTAATATCAGGGAAATCTGCAGCCAGCATACGGCGTATATCGTGTTGTGGAGTCTCCGCTTGATCGATTAGTATTAACTCTGCAGGCTTAAATGAAGCAATCTGTCGTACAAGTTCGCTACCTATACTTCCAGCAGAACCGGTAATCATGATTCTTTTCCCTCGTAGTTCGTTAGAGATAGTATCCATATCCACCTGTATCTGTTCGCGTGGCAAAAGGTCTTCTATTTTTACTTCCCTAATTGCATACTTTCCTAATTTTTCTGCATCTGAGAGAGACTGTTCCATTAGTAGCCTGACCCCTGAATCGATAATACAATTATGAAGCGATTCATTCGATTTAACCTCTTCCACTCTGTTAATAGGAACTAGTACTGCTTTAATATCGTCCTTTCTTAGAACCTCTCCTAATGATGAATCTGCATTATATACTTTTTCACCAAGCAGCGAATCAATTTTTATAGAAGAATCATGGGAAATAAATCCACGCAAACGATATTTAGCAGGCTTTTCACTGCGGATTCGTTTAGCCAGTGATACACCGCCATCACCTATTCCATAAACAAAAACATTTTCTGCCCTATCCGTGCGGAATTGATCGTATAATATTTTAACCATTATACGCATACCCCACATTATAACGGTTGAGGAAAGTACTGCCGTGATAATCAAGCGAATATTAAAAAGAAAAGAAGACGTGCCGTGTCCCAAAAACTGAACCAAATAACAACATGCAGCAGAAAGAACCATAGCCACTCCAACTCTTAACAAGTCAGAAAAAGACGAGTATCTAATAATACCACTATATGTTCTAAATATTCTAAAGAACACCACATGGATAACAAGGAATAAGCCCAAAGTATATAATAGTGGTAGGAGATCAACCTCTAAAGATTGCCTATTATAAAAGAAAAAGGTTAAAAAATATGCAACCAGCACTATGCAACAATCAAGCAACAATATAGTCCAATGTGGAAGTGATCTATGTCCAAAATACCAGTCCGATAATGAAAATATAGTTTTCTCTTTTCTTTTCATGTTTTATGTTTTTAGTACATCTTTACACAAAGGTAAAAAAAAAGGCTTATTTTTCAAGAGAAAATAAGCCTTTAAAAATAAATTATTTAACTCTACAGCTCATTAAGTTCTGCTGCCATATCATCTTTACGTCCCACGACAATATCTTGATAGTCTTTAAGACCTGTTCCTGCAGGGATTAAATGCCCACAGATCACATTCTCCTTAAGGCCTTCAAGATGATCGACTCTACCTCTTATAGCCGCTTCGCTCAATACCTTAGTCGTTTCCTGGAAGGAAGCCGCAGAAATGAAGCTATTTGTACGAAGCGCTGCCCTTGTGATACCTTGGAGTACCAATTTAGCCGTTGCAGGTCTAGCCTCACGAGCCACCATTGGTTTAAGCCCCTGACGTTCAAGCGATTCATTCTCACTACGAAGTTCACGTGCGCCGATGATATTTCCTGTTTCATATTTTTGAGAATCCGCTGCATCCTCAATATAATATTTACCGAAAATGGCATCATTTACATCCATAAACTTCATCTTATCCACGAGTTCTTCCTGAAGGAATTCAGTATCGCCTGAATTAAGGATTTCAACCTTTCGCATCATCTGACGTACTATGATCTCAAAGTGTTTATCATTGATCTTAACACCCTGAAGACGATAGACCGCCTGAACTTCATTCACAATATACTCCTGAGCCTTAACAAGACCAAGAATATTTAGAATATCTGAAGGCGAAATTCCACCATCTGAAAGTGGAGTTCCAGCTTTGACATAGTCATCCTCTTGAACAAGAATCTGCTTGGTAAGAGGGACAAGATAATGCTTCTCCACTCCAGAGCGGTTCTTCACTATAATCTCACGATTACCTCTCTTTATCGTACCCATAACGACCTGTCCGTTTATCTCAGATAGTACGGCAGGGCTACTGCTTGGATTACGTGCTTCGAAAAGTTCGGTAACTCGAGGAAGACCTCCCGTAATATCACTAGCCTTACCGAATGCACGAGGAATCTTTATAATGATATCTCCCACTTTTACCTCAGCACCATCTTCGACCATAACATGGGCTCCGACAGGAAGGTTATACTGCTTAATTATAGTGCCTGTAACATCTACAATATCCACAGCAGGGCTCTTAGTTCTATCCTTAGATTCTATGATAACTTTATCATTTGAAGTAGAGAATTCATCGGCAGAGTCTTTACGATAAGTTACACCCTCGATCATGTTCTCGAACTTCAAAGTACCGGCAGCCTCGACGATGGTCGTAGCATTATATGCATCCCACTCGCATATACGGTCACCTTTCTTAACGATATCGCCATCCTTAAAATATAGTATTGAACCATAAGGGATGTCATACTGAGAGAAAGTAATTCCAGTATTTTCATCTACTATACGGAGCTCCGTCATACGACCTACTACAACAGTCTGTATTCCAGTGTCCGTCTGTCTTTCGATAGTACGCAACTCGGAGAACTCCAAACGTCCATCGTATTTAGAATCGATACTTGAATCTGCTCCTGATGAAGATGCTGTACCTCCTACGTGGAAAGTACGAAGTGTAAGCTGGGTACCAGGCTCACCAATAGACTGAGCAGCGATAACACCGACAACCTCGCCCTTTTCTACCATACGGCTTGTAGCAAGATTACGTCCGTAACACTTAGCACATACACCCTTACGGCTTTCGCAAGTGAGCACTGAACGAATTTCGACACTTTCTATAGGTAACTTGTCTATCAACTCAGCCTCTGCTTCTCGTATTTCTTCTCCAGCACGAATAATTAGTTCTCCTGTAAGAGGATTGAAAATATCATGAACCGATGTCCGTCCTAGGATTCTTTCACCCAAAGACTCCACTACATTATCCTTATCTTTAATAGCCGTAGCTACAAGTCCACGAAGTGTACCACAATCATCTTCAGTTATAATAACATCGTGCGAAACGTCAACAAGACGACGAGTCAAATAACCGGCATCCGCTGTCTTAAGTGCGGTATCGGCAAGACCTTTACGAGCTCCGTGAGTACCGATAAAGTATTCAAGCACCGTCATTCCTTCCTTAAGGTTAGAAATGATAGGGTTCTCGATAATATCAGCGCCAGAAGCACCGGCTTTTTGAGGCTTTGCCATCAAACCACGCATACCACAAAGCTGCTTGATCTGCTGGGTTGAACCACGCGCACCTGAATCTAGCATCATGAATACTGGATTAAACCCTTGCTGATCAGAAGATATCTGTTTACCTACTATGCTTGTAAGGTTATTATCCACAGCTGACCATAGATCGACAACTTTATTATACCGCTCTTGGTTAGTAATGAATCCGAGTGCATAATTACCCTTAATCTCCTCTATCTTCTTATAAGCATCTTCGATAAGAGTCTTCTTTTCTGCAGGTATAATAACATCTCCCAGATTGAATGAGATACCAGCGCGGAAAGCCTGATAATATCCTAGATTCTTTATGTCATCCAAAAACTTAGCAGTACGTGTAACACCCGTATGCTTAATAACCTCTGTAATAATAGTACGAAGTGGCTTTTTACCTAAAACGACATTCACGTAAGGCACTTCATCTGGAACATACTGATTGACAATTATTCTACCAGCTGTCGTTTCCACTAGCTCGTATCCTTTGGATAAATCCATTTTATCTTTAGGAAGGCGAACCTTGATGAGCGCGTGCATATCGATCTTCTTAGCATCGTAAGCAACGATTACATCCTCTGGTCCATAGAAGCACATTCCCTGTCCCTTGGCATCAGGTCTAATTTTAGTAATATAATATAGTCCTAACACCATATCCTGAGATGGTACCGTAATAGGGGCTCCATTGGCAGGGTTCAAAATATTCTGAGAACCGAGCATAAGGAGTTGTGCCTCCATTACAGCCGCATTCCCCAATGGAAGATGTACAGCCATCTGGTCACCATCGAAGTCAGCATTAAATGCTGTACATGCAAGAGGGTGAAGTTGAATGGCCTTACCTTCTATCATTCTAGGTTGGAATGCCTGAATACCCAATCTATGTAGTGTAGGGGCACGGTTAAGCAATACCGGATGACCCTTCATCACATTCTCAAGTATATCCCAAATAACAGGATCCCTGCGGTCAACGATCTTTTTAGCAGACTTTACGGTTTTTACAATACCACGCTCTATAAGTTTGCGTATTATAAACGGCTTATAAAGTTCCGCTGCCATGTACTTAGGCAAACCGCACTCATGCATGTTAAGTTCAGGGCCAACCACGATTACAGAACGAGCCGAATAATCGACACGCTTACCAAGAAGGTTCTGACGGAAACGGCCCTGCTTACCCTTAAGTGAATCTGAAAGAGACTTAAGAGCCCTATTCTGTTCGCTTTTTACAGCTGAAGACTTCTTTGAATTGTCGAAGAGGCTATCAACTGCCTCCTGGAGCATACGTTTTTCATTACGCAAGATAACCTCAGGAGCCTTAATCTCTATCAATTTCTTAAGACGATTATTTCTTATTATAACACGCCTATATAAATCGTTGATATCGGATGTAGCGAAACGCCCTCCATCTAGTGGGACGAGTGGACGGAGATCTGGAGGTATAACAGGTATAACCTTCATTATCATCCATTCAGGACGATTCTTACCATTAGACTCCTGGAACCACTTTACTATCTGAAGTCGTTTTAAAAGGTCAGCTTTTCTCTGCTGTGAAGTTTCTACCGAAAGACGCTGACGAAGCTCTTTTGCGAGTTCTTCAACATTAATTTCACTAAGAAGATCATAGATACCTTCAGCCCCCATCTTAGCGACAAACTTCTCCGGATCTGAATCAGAAAGATATTCATTCCCAGGAATTCGGCTCAAAACATCCAAATACTCATCCTCGGAAAGAAGCTCCATTTTAGCCACACCACTATTACCTGGCCTTACTACGATATATTTTTCGTAATATATTACAGACTCAAGCTTTTTAGCTGGAAGTCCAAGAAGAGCCGAAATTTTGTTCGGTGCACTCTTGAAATACCAGATATGCGCTACGGGAACGGTTAGAGCGATGTGTCCCATTCGCTCACGCCGAACTTTCTTTTCGGTAACTTCCACATTACATCTATCGCAGATAATACCACGATAACGGATACCTTTATATTTTCCGCAGTAGCATTCATAGTCCTTTGTAGGACCGAAGATCTTTTCACAGAAAAGTCCGTCCTTCTCTGGCTTATAGGTTCTGTAATTGACCGTTTCTGGTTTCAGAACCTCTCCGCAAGACCTTTCCATAATGTCTTCCGGAGAAGCCAGTGAAATGCTGATTGTCTGGAAATTACTTTTTACCTTATTTTCTTTATTATTGAAAGTAGGCATATTTCTATCTAATCAAATTACGTTAATTAATCAAGTGTAACCTTAAGACCTAGACCACGAAGTTCATGCAAAAGCACATTCAATGACTCAGGAACTCCAGCAGGTGGCATAGGATCACCCTTGACTATTGCCTCATAAGTCTTGCTGCGTCCTGTTATATCATCTGACTTAACAGTCAATATTTCCTGAAGTACATTTGCTGCTCCGAATGCCTCAATGGCCCAAACCTCCATCTCTCCAAATCTCTGACCACCAAACTGAGCTTTACCACCAAGTGGTTGCTGAGTGATAAGAGAATATGGTCCAATCGAACGAGCATGCATCTTATCATCAACCATATGACCCAATTTGATCATATAGATAACACCCACGGTAGCACACTGATCAAAATAATCACCTGTACCGCCATCTCTTAGCTGAGTCTTACCGAACTTAGGAAGACCTGCCTTATCAGTAAGATCACATATCTCATCTATGCTTGCACCATCGAAAATAGGAGTACTGAACTTAAGATTTAATTTGTCACCTGCCCATCCTAGCACTGTCTCATAAATCTGACCAAGATTCATACGACTTGGCACGCCAAGAGGGTTAAGTACGATATCCACAGGAGTACCATCAGCGAGGAATGGCATATCTTCACGACGTACGATCTTAGCGACAATACCCTTATTACCATGGCGTCCTGCCATCTTATCACCGACTGTGATCTTACGTTTTTTAGCGATATAAACCTTCGCAAGCTGCATAATACCATTAGGAAGCTCATCCCCGACTTTTATCTTGTCGATCTCACGCTTGCAGGCAGCCTCTTCCGATTTTAGAGTAAGGCAATAATTATTTATCAAGTCACGGATCATCTCACTATTATGAGCATCAGATGTCCAATCACTAGAATTTATATTTTGATAATCAATGCCTTTCAAAACATCAGCCGAGAACTTCTTATCCTTACCTACTATCTCTACACCATAGAGATCGAAAACTCCGTTGCTCTTACGATTCTTAGTTAAGGTAATAAGCCTCTGAAGGAATTCTGTACGAAGCCTTTCAGCTTTCTGCTCAAATTCTGCTTGACGTAAACTGATACGAGTCTGCTGATCAGCCTTTGCTGCTGTATTCTTTCTGCCAATTTTTTCAGTAGGCTTAGAATACAAAGCTGTCTTGATTACAGTACCACTTAATGAAGGATTAGCTTTCAAAGAGGCATCCTTTACGTCGCCAGCCTTATCACCAAAAATAGCTTTGAGCAATTTCTCCTCTGGAGAAGGATCACTTTCTCCCTTAGGTGTAATCTTACCTATCATTATATCGCCAGGCTCAATGTGAGCGCCGACCATAACTATACCATTATCACAAAGTCTCTTGGTAGCATCATCGCTAACATTAGGGATATCATTAGTGAGCTCCTCTGGACCGCGTTTTGTTTCGCGCACTTCAGTTAAGTACTCATCAACATGAATTGAGGTCAAGATATCCCACTTTACCATCTCCTCTGAAAGTACAATGGCATCCTCGTAGTTATAGCCTTTCCAAGGCATGAATGCCACCATAAGATTACGTCCTAAAGCTAGTTCACCGCCTTGTGTTGCATAACCATCGGTAAGTACTTGACCAGCGTGTACTCTATCTCCTTTACGTACAAGTGGATTCAAATTAATAGTAGTACTCTGGTTAGTACGACGATAATTAGGTAATTTATAAACAGTTTCTTCTGAAGCGAAACTTACAAATTTCTCGTCTTCCGTCAAATCGTACTTGATTCTAATTTCATTAGCATCTACATACGAAACAACACCCTCTCGTTGTGCAACGAACTGTGTACGACTATCCTTGCAGACTCTTTCTTCTAGACCAGTACCTACGATAGGCGATTCTGGCTTAATAAGAGGGACAGCTTGGCGCATCATGTTAGCACCCATAAGGGCACGGTGAGCATCATCATGCTCAAGGAATGGAATAAGAGATGCAGCGACAGAAGCCATCTGATTAGGAGCTACATCCATATAATCGACTTCCTCCTTTGTAACTACAGGGAAATCGGCTTCCAAACGGCACTGAATACGATCGGCGAGAATATTTCCGTCATCATCCATTTTTACATTGGCCAATGAGACAAGTTTATTCTCTTCCTCTTCAGCACTCATATAACTATATCCAGTATCGCTTAGATCCACCTTTCCATGTTCAACATGACGATATGGAGTCTCGATGAAACCTAATCTATCAATACGGGCATAAACACACAACGACGATATCAATCCGATATTAGGTCCTTCTGGAGACTCGATAGGACAAAGACGACCATAATGGGTATAGTGCACATCTCGAACCTCGAAACCTGCACGATCACGGCTAAGTCCTCCTGGACCAAGAGCAGAAAGACGTCTCTTGTGGGTGACCTCTGCAAGAGGGTTCGTTTGATCCATAAACTGAGAAAGCTGGCTAGTGCCAAAGAATGAATTAATTACTGAAGACAATGTCTTAGAATTAATCAAATCTATTGGCTTAAACTGCTCAGAATCTCTAACATTCATTCTTTCACGAATAGTACGAGCCATTCTGCTAAGTCCAACGCTGAACTGATTAGCGAGTTGCTCACCTACAGTGCGAACTCTACGATTGCTTAAATGATCTATATCATCAACAGAAGCCTTTCCATTAATAAGTTGAATTAGATACTTTATAATCTCTATAATATCCGTATTAGTCAAAACACGAACACTAGGATCAATATTCAACCCGAGCTTTTTGTTAATACGATAACGACCTACCTCACCCAAGTCATATCTCTTTTCAGAGAAAAACAACTTGTCGATAACATCACGTGCAGTATTCTCATCAGGTGGTTCTGAATTACGCAACTGCTTATATATATAACTTACGGCTTCAAGTTCCGTATTTGTAGGGTCTTTCTGTAGCGAGTTGAAAATAATACTATATTCGGCAGTACTTGCCTCATCCTTTTGAAGAAGGATAGATTTAGTATCTGTGTCGAGGATTGCTTCTATAGAATCATCATCCAAAACCTCACCTCTTTCCACTATAGGATTTGTTCTCTCTATAGGGATAACCTCACCTGTATCTTCGTCTTCGAAATCTTCTACCCAAGTCTTTAGAACCTTTGCAGCAAGCTTGCGACCTTTATTAGCCTCTAAGGACTCTTTGCTCACTTCTACTTCGTCAGCTAGGTTAAAGATATCGATAATATCTTTATCTGAGTTATACCCGATAGCTCTCAATAAAGTCGTAACTGGAAGTTTCTTTTTACGATCAATGTATGCGTACATAACATTGTTGATGTCAGTAGCAAACTCAATCCACGACCCCTTGAACGGAATTATTCGCGCAGAATAAAGTTTCGTACCATTTGTGTGCATACTTTGATCAAAGAACACACCTGGCGAACGATGAAGCTGCGATACGATTATACGCTCCGAACCATTTATCACAAATGTTCCTGCTGGAGTCATATATGGAATGTTCCCCAAGAACACATCCTGTACCATGGTGTCAAAATCTTCATGCTCAGGATCTGTACATGAAAGACGAAGCTTCGCCTTCATGGGAACGCTATACGTTAAGCCTCTCTCGAGACATTCTTCAATAGAATACTGAGGCGGATCGATAAAATAATCGATAAATTCGAGTTTATAATTGTTCCTCGTATCCTCAATTGGGAAAATTTCCTGGAAAACCTGATACAGGCCCTCGTTTTTTCTATTCTCGGGGGTGGTTTCTAACTGGAAGAAATCGCGAAAAGATTTCAACTGAACTTCCAAAAGATCAGGATAATCCAATATTTTTGATGTGGCGAAATTTATGCGCATTGAGAAAAAAACTTTTAAGACGGAAAAAAGGTTTAGAGCCTATTACCCTAGCTCTAAACCTGTTGAGTTCCCTTTTTCAAGCAGGGAAGGGGCTGAATTTACTTAACTTCAACCTCTGCACCAGCCTCCTCAAGAGTAGCCTTGAGTTGTTCAGCCTCTGCTTTTGAAACCTTCTCCTTAATAGTAGAAGGGGCGCCATCAACGATGTCCTTAGCCTCTTTAAGACCAAGACCAAGAGCCTCCTTGATAACTTTGATAACCTGAAGTTTAGCGGTTCCTGCTGCCTTAAGCACAACATCAAACTCTGTCTGCTCAGCCTCAGCAGCTGCACCATTTCCACCATCAGCAGCTACAACAACTGCAGCAGCTGCAGGTTTAATACCATACACTTCTTCGAGAACTTGTGCGAGTTCTTGAACATCTTTTACAGAAAGATTTACCAACTCTTCTGCAAGGGCTTTTACGTCTGCCATAATTTTATCTTTTTTTTAATTATTAATAATACTTTTTACTATGCTTCAGCAGCAACTGGAGCCGAAGCAATTTTTTCATCCTCTGCTTTTCCCTCAGCTGCATTCTGAAGAGCAGAAACCACGTTACGCATAGGTGACTGGAGAAGACCGATGATATCACCGATAAGTTCATCCTTAGTCTTGATAGCAGCAAGCTGATCAAGTTTATCCTCACCCAAATATGCACATCCCTGAACGAAAGCACCTTTTACTACAGGCTTCGTGAAACCTTCCTTAAGAAGCTTCTTAATAAGCTTACCAGGAGCAGCAGGGACATTGGTGTACATAATGGCGGTATTCCCGACGAGTGCGCTTGTAAGAGACTTTATCTCTTCATTTTCACTTGCCGAAATAACATGATTAAACAGAGTATTCTTTACAACACAAAGTTTTACACCTTGGTTAAAGCATTCACGACGAAGCTTGGTAGTCTGACTAGCGTTAAGACCAGAAATATCAGTGATATAAAAATCAGGATACTCACCGAGTTGCGCTGAGATGCTTTCAATAATTTGATTTTTAAGTTCTTTCTTCATAATATTGAATTATTACTCAGCACCATTAAGGAATGCCTTCAAGTCAATTTTAATACCAGGACTCATAGTGCTACATATTGAAGCACCCAACATATAGTTACCCTTCAAAGATTGCGGTTTTAGCTTGCTGATAGCATTGATTACCTCAGCTGCATTCTGCTGGATCTGTTCAGGAGTAAATGACACCTTTCCGATAGCTGTGTGAACTATACCTGTCTTGTCTACCTTAAAGTCGATCTTACCGCCCTTAACTTCCTTAACGGCGTTGCCAACTTCCATGGTCACAGTTCCTGTTTTAGGGTTAGGCATAAGTCCGCGAGGACCAAGAACCTTACCTAATACACCGACCTTACCCATGACAGAAGGCGTACAGATAATAACATCTACATCTGTCCAACCATTCTTAATCTTCTCACAATATTCGTCAAGGCCAACATAATCAGCACCAGCAGCCTTCGCCTCTTCCACCTTATCAGGGGTACAAAGAACGAGAACTCGAACTGTCTTACCTGTTCCGTTAGGAAGAGTAACGACACCACGAATCATCTGGTTAGCCTTACGCGGATCAACGCCAAGGTTAACTGCAAGTTCCACTGAAGCATCGAATTTCGTAAATGAAATTCCTTTTAAAAGACCACAAGCCTCAGAAAGAGAGTATGCCTTTGATGGCTCATATGTAGCCAACGCAGCTTTTTGATTTTTAGTTAACTTACTCATAATAACGCTTGTCCTTTTAAATATCCTTAGGGAATTCACCTGTTACGGTAATACCCATACTTCTCGCTGTTCCTGCCACCATCTTCATAGCTGAAGCTAAGGTGAAGCAGTTAAGATCAGGCATCTTGCCTTCTGCAATTTCTTTAACCTGATCCCAAGTTATTGATGCAACCTTGTTACGATTAGGCTCTCCTGATGCGGTTGTAATATGAGCCGCTTCCTTTAGAGACACTGCCACAGGTGGTTGCTTTACTTCAAAAGTGTAAGACTTATCATTATAGACAGTAATGACAACAGGAAGAATCTTTCCTGCCTGTCCCTGCGTAGCTGCATTGAAAGCCTTGCAGAAGTCCATAATGTTAAGGCCCTTTGAACCAAGTGCTGGTCCTACCGGAGGTGCTGGATTAGCAGCTCCACCTTTGATTTGAAGCTTAATATATCCGGTAATTTCTTTTGCCATAATAATTTGTTATTCTTTAGTTACTTGTGTAAAGCTGAGCTCGAGCCCCGTTTTTCTGCCGAAAATAACAACACTCACTTTCACTTTGCTTCTGTCTTCGAGAATCTCATCAATGGTACCACTGAAACCTGCGAAAGGGCCATCAGTTATCTTAACAGACTCACCAACTTCATAGTTGACAACTGTTTGTGCAGCACTGTCGGCATTCTCGTCTTGAATTCCAAGTATCATCTGCGCTTCTTCATCACGGATTGGCACAGGAATACGCTCAGTTTGAGTACCAATGGTCTTTTTCTCAGTTAAAAACCCAGACATCCCCGGAACGAGATTACGGATAATATTCACAAGTTTTGCACAAAGCTCGCACTGAATAAGGACATAACCTGGATACAGCAACCTGTCGGCTACTGAACGCTTGCCATTACGAGTGACGATCTCTTTCTTAACAGGTACCAGTACCTGACCAACTTGTGAAGTGAGGCCGCTTCTTTCTATTTCCTTTTGGAGATATTCTGCAGCCTTTTTTTCTTTTCCGCCTGCCGTCCGCAGAACATACCATTTCATTTCGCCCATAAAAGTACGATAATTACAATGTATAGATTACAGACATCAGAGATTGGAAAGCAAGGTCTATAAGCCAGAGCACAACTGCAAGAATAACCGTAGTGACCATAACAAGGATAGCAGAACTTTGAAGTTTGCTCCATGATGGCCACGTAGTCTTCTTAGTTAGCTCTACAAAAGACTCTTTAAAATAATTTGTAAACTTACCCATCTTTACATTTAATGGACATGACTAATTGGAAGCGGAAAGCCATGTCTGTTAAACAACATTCAAAGCGTAACCTTTGACTTTGCAGGGGAAGCAGGATTCGAACCCACATCGACGGTTTTGGAGACCGCTGAACTACCCTTGTTCTATTCCCCTAAAAGAGTGGATTCCTCACAATCATGAGAAACCCACTTTATAAAATTGATTACTCGAGAATCTTAGTAACCTGTCCTGCACCAACTGTACGTCCACCTTCACGAATAGCGAAACGAAGACCTTCATTAAGTGCTACTGGAGTGATAAGCTTAACATCGATTTCAACATTATCACCAGGCATAACCATCTCAACACCCTGAGGAAGAGTAATCTCACCTGTTACGTCAAGAGTACGGATGAAGAACTGAGGACGATAGTGATTGTGGAATGGGGTATGACGACCACCTTCTTCCTTCTTCAATACATAAATCTGTCCGAGGAAGTGAGTGTGAGGGGTAATAGACCCAGGTTTAGCGATAACCTCACCACGTCTAACATCCTTCTTGTCAATACCACGAAGAAGAAGACCTACATTATCACCAGCTTCTCCCTGCTCAAGAAGTTTACGGAACATCTCGACACCTGTTACGACAGTCTGCTTAGGCTTATCGCTGAAACCAACGATTTCTGCAGGATCGTTAACATGGATAGTACCAGTCTCGATACGTCCAGTAACTACGGTACCACGACCTGTGATAGAGAAAATATCCTCGATAGGCATAAGGAATGGTTTCTCGTTCTCACGTACAGGAAGCGGAATGTATGTATCAACAGCATCCATAAGCTCCATAACTTTCTCTTCCCACTTAGGTTCTCCGTTAAGAGCACCAAGTGCAGAACCACGAATAACAGGAGCGTTATCGCCATCGAAATCATATTTGTTAAGAAGATCACGAACCTCCATCTCAACGAGTTCAAGCATTTCTTCATCCTCTACAAGGTCAACCTTATTAAGGAAAACGACCATCTTAGGAACGTTAACCTGCTTTGCAAGAAGAACGTGCTCGTTAGTCTGAGGCATAGGACCATCTGTTGCAGCAACAACTAGAATAGCACCATCCATCTGAGCTGCACCAGTAACCATGTTCTTCACATAGTCAGCGTGACCTGGGCAATCGACATGCGCATAGTGACGATTAGCGGTCTCATACTCTACGTGTGCTGTATTGATGGTAATACCACGCTCTTTCTCCTCTGGAGCGTTGTCGATCTGATCGAAAGACTTAGCTTCGCTCAAACCTTTTTCTGCCAGAACCTTTGTAATGGCAGCGGTAAGAGTCGTCTTACCGTGGTCAACATGGCCAATTGTACCAATGTTAACATGAGGTTTCACCCTCTTAAATACTTCTTTTGCCATAATATTATGTTTAAAGTTTTATGCTAATAAAAAATTCAATTTCCACCATACACAAAAAGAGCCGATGATGGGAATTGAACTCATGACCTCATCCTTACCAAGGATGCGCTCTACCCCTGAGCTACATCGGCAATCTTTATTTGGAGCGGGGTAGGAGAATCGAACTCCCATTTCCAGCTTGGAAGGCTGGCATAATAGCCATTATACGAACCCCGCATGGAGAATTACTCCTAAAGAGGTGGGCAAGGATGGATTCGAACCACCGAAGGTACAACCAGCAGATTTACAGTCTGCCCCATTTGGCCACTCTGGTACTTGCCCTTAATGCCAATTATTCGCTGGCATATAGCGAGCCGATGGGGGGATTCGAACCCTCGACCCCGAGATTACAAATCACGTGCTCTGGCCAACTGAGCTACATCGGCAAAATTATGTCAATTCCCCTCTTTTCACCGAAAGGGACTGCAAAGATAATAAACTTTTTCGTATTTCAAAAATCTTTCGAAAAAAATCACAAAAGTTTACGCAAAACATTCTCAATACCCTCCTCATCTAAACCACAAAAATGTCTTTGTTCTGTCTGGCTTGCATGAAAAATAAACTCGTCCGGAACGCCTATTCCTTTAACTTTTATAGGATAAGATTTAGCCTCAACATATTCACATACAGCCCCATATAATCCGCCTTTTAAACTTCCGTCCTCTATTGTAAGAATAGCTTCATATCGAGCTGCTATTTCATCAATCCGAGACATATCCATTGGCTTCAAAAAGCGAAAATCGTAGACAGCCACATTATCTCCGAAATGCTGTGCCGCTTCAACTGCTCGCCAAACGAATGGGCCAAGTCCTACTACTGCTATCTTCTTTCCTTCTCGAACGCAAATAGATTTTCCGGGTAAAAGGAGGCATGGAGCCTTTGTCTGCCACTCAACACCTTCGGCAAGCCCACGCGGATACCTTATAATATAAGGCCCAGTTGTAGACTCCTTAGCAGAATACATCATATCCTTTAATTCCATCTCATTAGAAGGGGCAGCTATTACACAATTAGGAATACTGCGATATGCCGACATATCGAATACCCCATTATGAGTAGCTCCATCCTCGCCCACAAGTCCTGCCCTGTCAAAACATAGCACCACTGGCAATTTTTGTAAAGCCACATCATGTACTATCTGATCATACGCTCTTTGTGAAAAAGAAGAATAGATATTGCAAAAAGGTTTCATACCAGAGGCTGCTAGTCCAGCAGAAAATGTAACCGCATGTTCTTCGGCTATACCCACGTCAAAAAATCGCGAAGGAAAACGTTGTGAAAACTCCACCATCGAACAGCCACTAGACATCGCCGGTGTAATACCGACTATCCTGGAGTCATTTTCTGCCAATTCGCATAAAACTTTTCCAAAGACATCTTGATATCGCGGGACATCATGCTTAACCGTCTTTATTTGCCCTGTTTGAAGATCAAATCTACCTGGTGCATGCCACAATGTAGGATTCTGTTCTGCTGGAGCATATCCTTTTCCTTTACCTGTAATACAATGCAGAACACGAGCACCCTTTATGTCTTTTAATTTCTTTAACGTGTGCACCACTTGTTCGATATCGTTACCATCAATGGGTCCAAAGTATCTTAATCCAATCGCCTCAAACAAATCCCCTCCTCTGCTTTTTACCAACCAAGACTTTATAGAGCGCACCCACCTTTGCAAAAAGTTCCTAAATCCATTATCACCTAAGGCATTCCATGCTTTGTTTTTAAAGGTATTATAGTTACTACTAGTGGTTATCCTAAGAAGATATTTATGAACGCCGCCCACAGCTTTGTCAATAGACTGATTATTATCGTTCAGCAATATGAGTAAGTCAGATTTAGATACTCCGGCATTATTCATAGCCTCGTATGCCAAACCTCCACTTAAAGCACCATCTCCAATAAGCGCGACACTCTTAGCTCCGCTACCCATTATCCTTGCAGCTTCAGCAAAACCTAAAGCTGCACTAATGGATGTAGAAGAATGGCCCACCCCGAAAGCATCCCACTTACTCTCCTCCATACATGGAAATCCGCTGATTCCACCTTTTTTTCTCAATGTACGGAAAGCCTCCCTTCTATCTGTTAGAATCTTATGTGCATAAGCCTGATGACCGACATCTATTACAAACTTATCGTTAGGGGTATCAAATACATAATGAACGCCAACTATCAACTCGACTGCCCCCAAACTTGAAGCCAAGTGTCCAGGATTATCAGCGCATACCTCCACCATATATGAACGTATTTCAGCGCATAACTGGCGAAGCTGGTTCATATTTAATCTCTTTATATCTGAAGGATTATTAATAGTATCCAAAATTTGCGACATAGACCGCGAATATACTGATTTTTTGTCAAATATTGCGTATCTTTGAGGTTCGCTTGCGCTCATTGTGAAAAACAATATATAACAATATGGCAGAAAAATTACAGAAATTGATGAACGACTCTCCAATTGCAAGATGGAGTGTTCTTATTCTGGTGGCGCTGATGATGTTCTTCGCCTACATGTTCGTCGAGGTAATGTCACCTCTCAAATCCTTAGTTGAGGATTCACTTGGATGGAATAGCGGAGTTTTCGGGACATACGCCGCATCTGAGTATATCCTCAATGTATGCGGTTTCCTAATTATCGCAGGAGTTATTCTAGATAAACTCGGAGTTCGCTTTTCAGGCATTTTATCAGCAGGTCTGATGGTATTAGGCGCCGGCATTAAATTCATAGCCGTCAGCGACTGGTTTCAGGATACACAATTTGCACATTGGCTAGGGACATGGTGGGTAGAGATGCCAGCAAGCGCAAAATTGGCATCACTTGGATTCATGATCTTCGGGTGCGGATGCGAAATGGAAGGTACAAATGTTTCCAAAATCCTCGCGAAATGGTTCAAAGGAAAAGAAATGGCACTTGCTATGGGACTTGAAATGGCCATTGCGAGAATAGGCGTGTTTGGTGCTATGTGGATTTCTCCTATGATTTCCAATAAATTCAATGGTTCCATTATGGCGCCTGTCGGGTTCTGCGGGGCATTACTTGTCATAGGGCTGATTAACTTCATAATCTTCGGAGTAATGGATAAGAAATTCGATAAACAATTGATACAAGCAGGATTAGCTACCGAAGAAAAATCACCCGAAGACGAATTTCACATCAAAGACTTGGGAGCAATTTTCAAGAGTAAAATGTTCTGGATTGTGGCGTTACTTTGTGTACTCTATTACAGCGCCATTTTCCCATTCCAAAGATATGCTCCAAATTTCTTGGAGGAAACTCTTCACATCGCGAGCGACGACGCAGCCCATCTTTTCAGTTGTTTCCCGATTTTGGCCATGGTGCTAACGCCTTTCTTGGGCATGTTTTTGGATAAAGTCGGCAAAGGCGCCACTATGCTAATGATCGGCTCCATAACCATGATCGCATGCCATTTAAGTTTCGCATTCCTCCTCCCAATACTTCCTTACAAATGGTTTGCACTTCTTCTAATAGTAACTTTAGGCGTTAGCTTTTCACTTGTTCCTGCAGCACTTTGGCCATCCGTTCCTAAAATTATAAATGAAAAAATATTGGGGAGCGCTTATTGTCTTATTTTTTGGGTGCAGAATATAGGCTTATGTCTTGTTCCTGTACTCATAGGAAGTCTTCGTCAATCAACTGGCGGATACCTTGTCCCGATGATTACTTTCTCTATCTTCGGCGTATTGGCATTCATTTTCAGTCTACTTCTAAAAAAGGAAGATAAAGCTAAAGGTTATGGACTTGAACTTCCGAACATTAGTAAATAGAAAGTTTCATCTACGATAAAAAGAGTGAATAAAGAATAATAGGATTCCCTCCGAAAAGAAAAAAAATGAGGATGACATATGTCATCCTCATTTTTATAAACACATGATACTAATGTCAACCATTAGAATGGCAAGTCATCAGGCTCTCCATCAATATCCTGTGGCCCAGAATAAACCTGCTGAGGCATTTCTGCAGCTGAAGGCTGAACTTTTGAAGGAGATGATGCACTAGGCTGAGGCGCAGCATATTGAGGAGCTGAATACTGCGGAGCTTCGTATTGAGGTCCAGCAGATGGAACTGACTGTGCAGACGCATCATCACCTTTACGCCCGACAAACTGTATACTATCTGCAACAATCTCAGTTATATACTTCTTAACATTAGCCTGATCTGTATAGTTTCGCGTCCGTATCTTACCTTCTATGAACAGTTGAGATCCTTTGTGTATATACTTCTCCACAAAATCGGCCAAATTACGCCAAACGACGATATTATGCCACTCTGTATTCTCTTTATTCTCCCCATTACGATCTTTATAACGTTCTGAGGTTGCAAGAGAAAATGAAGCCACTTTAGTATTTCCTTCGAGGTAACGCACACTAGGCTCCGACCCCACGTTACCGATTAACATAACTTTATTTAAAGACATATCCCTGATATTATTTAAAAACCTTTTTATGATTACTTAATATTTGCCGAGTTCAAATTCCTTCACACAGCCATGTGCAAGTTAGCACAATTTTAGTTAAAACTACTTAAGATTCGTATTTTTTTGAAAGGCGTTGAATAAAAATCACCAAGCCTGCGCCTAACACCATAGCCAATATCGCCTCGACAACTTGAAGCCCGTGTCCTGCGCTTTCTACAGCTTCCATATCCGACCATGGCCACACTTTCAATACCGTTCCTATCACAAAACCCACCAACAAGAGCATAGTCTGCTTCTCATAACGAGATAATAGCCATTTTAAAAATTTCGAAAAGGCAATTATTCCTACCACACATCCCACAGCAAATGGGAGCAAAACACCCCAGTTCAAATTCATCACATCAAGGGATTTCATTATGATATCATACTTCCCGAATATTTGAAGAATGAAACTACCTGAAATACCTGGCAATATCATAGTACAGATAGCCACCGCTCCACTTACAAAATAAAACCAAGCAGCGTCTGGCGTATGTGTAGGAGTAAGAAAACAAAAAGCTAATCCTAAAGCAATTCCTAAGATAATCCATATTATATCCACCAAGGTTTTCCCCTTAATATCGACCAACATGTATATCGTAGACACCACGATTAAGCCAAAGAAAAATGCCCAAGTAATTACCGGGTATTCCACTAAAGTCCATGTAACAAGTTTCGCCAGAGTCAATATACTCAAAACCAAACCACAAAACAAAGAAAGCAAAAAACTACCATCGATCGCTTTCCACCAGCCCTTAAAGTCTCCCTTAAATAATAGCTTCCAAGTATTTACTGATGCAAGAGAACTGATAGCACCTATAAGTCTGGCATATATACCTGTTATAAGAGCGATTGTGCCCCCAGACACTCCTGGCACCACATTGGCTGCGCCCATACCGAATCCTTTCAATGCTGTCGATAGAAATTGTTTCATATTATGGATTTGATTATGTTAGAAATTTGATTAAAAATCTGTTCTTGAGAAAAGCCTTCTGTGTTTGAAATCGAAAGATCGTTTATGTGGTCGGGCGTGTCGTAAATTCCTATCTTGAATTTTGCTGGTGAACAGACAGATACATAATAGGCAGTAAAGTTATCCATTGGCAATAGATTAATTAAAAGGTCCTCATTATCGATAACTTTAGGATTCCTTTTAGTGCGCTTCACACGACCGAACCAATTTACATTCTTTAGTGTCAAAGTCTCTGCTCCCTTAACTAACACTGGGGATACATTCTTTTGCAAATTAATTAAATAAACACGGCACTGTATGTGCCTTTCCACGAAAAACTTCTCTATTAAATCCACGCAAGGCTGAAGATTCGCTTTTGTCCCATCCAAAAGTACCAGAGAACTCTTGCATATGGATAATGGACATATACTATGTGAAACTTTAGAGCGGTGCCTTGTTAAAGCAATTTTTCTTGCTATTTGAACAAAAAGATTCATTTCTTAATTAGAGTTTCGCTTATCAGTTCATCAATCTCGTGGTTCGCCACTTTCCATCTATTTACGTCCATCTTAGTACCTACCACCTCCACTACCTTAGCTGCTATTATAGAGCCAACATCTCCACATACCCTCAACGGCATACCTAATGAGTGGGCATATAAAAATCCTGCTGCATAGGTATCTCCAGCCCCCGTAGCATCCACAGGCTCCGCTGGCCATGACGGAATATGGTATTCCTCGTCGCCAGACTTAACCCATGATCCATCCTTTCCCACTTTAACAACTGCTATCTTGCAATGCCTTGAGATTTCTTCCAAAGACTTTTGGGGGTCATCAATTTTTGTAAATGCCTTAGCTTCTGTTTCGTTAGCAAAGACTATATCTACATAGTTATCAATAATATCGTGCAGAAAAGCATTATTACTCTCTACCACATTATATGAAGCCATATCTAGGGAGATAATGCATCCAGCCTCACGGGCCAATTTTACCGCCTTTCTTATAAGTGCCTGATTCTGCACTAGATATCCTTCGATGTGGAAATAATCATGTCCGGTAAAATATTCTGGACGCAAATCTTCTGCTACCAAATCAAGGGCGGCTCCTAAATAAACGGCAAAGGTTCTTTCTGCATTTCCACCACTTACGAATACTATACTTCGTCCACTAGAATGCTTGCTTTTAAAAAGCAAAGACTTTACGCCATATTGCTCTTGGTCACTTTTAAAAAGCAATCCTAACTCGTCATCTCCTATTTTTCCTATGAAAGTGGAGGGCATTCCAAAGATGGAAGTACAAGTAATGGTATTAGCAGCACTGCCACCGGCCACATACTTTACCCCCATAGGCTTGATGGCCTGCCATATTCGGTCTCCGGTTTCCATATCGACATGCTGCATACTACCCTTAGGCAAATGATATTTTTTTAAAAGCGTATCGTCGGGAAGTATGGTCAATATATCCGTTAACGCATTCCCTATTCCAAGTATAGATTTCATCTCTTTACACATAGAAAACAAAAGTACATAAAATTTATGTTAAATTTGCAGCCTTATGTCAAAGAGGGTCTTAAACATACTCAAATATGTGTTCGCAACATGCCTAACCATAATATTGATTTACCTGGCGTTTCGGGGAATCAATTGGTCCGTTTTCATGGAAGGCCTGTACGATACGAAATGGGGGTTCGTAATTCTTTCACTAGGATTTGCGATATTGGCCCTAGTGATAAGGAATGAGAGATGGCGTCTAATTCTCAAGCCCATCAACCCTCAAATTACCAGAATTGCCATGTGGGACGCAAGCAATATAGGAAATCTAGTGAGTTTAGGCGTCCCATGGATAAGTTTTTTAGTAAGGTGTGGAGCCGTTTCCGATAAAAAGACTCCTTATGAAAAAGTGGTCGGCACCATCATAATGGAAAAAGCATGGGATATGTTCACAGTACTTTCCCTTATGATTGTCACCATCATCATAAAATCAGATGAAATCGCACAATGGTTCGTAGAGAACATAGCCAAAAAAATTGCTGGTCGCATAAGCATTAATATACTCGCTATAGGCATCATCATACTTTTAGCCATAATAATCTTTATCGCAATAACTTATATTTACAGAGATAAACATCCAGCATTTAAAAAGATAGCCGGATGGATAGATGGCATACTTGAAGGTTTCAAATCCCTAGGAAAAGTTAAGTATAAAACGCCCTTTATCCTATACTCCATCATCATATGGCTTTCCTATGCGATGATGTGTTATAGTGTATTCAAGGCCATTCCCTCTCTTGAGCATCTAGACATTACCGATGCCCTTTTTATTTCCACCGTGGGCAATCTTTCTTCCCTTCTACCAGCCCCAGGTGGTTTTGGAGCATATCATTATTTCGTAGCTCTAGCCCTTTCTCATCTATACGGAACTACTTGGGAAATCGGTATTTTATTCGCCACGCTTACACATGAAACACGCTCCATTATGCTTGCCGTATTAGGAGCGATTTCATTGATAAGATCTCAAAAAAGAATCAGACTTTAAGATACTCTTTAATGGCAGCAGCGGCTTTTCGTCCTGCGCCCATAGCCAAAATTACTGTTGCAGCGCCCGTTACCGCATCCCCTCCAGCGAATACACCTTCTCTTGTGGTAACGCCATCGTCCGAAGCCTTGATGCAAGCACGGCGCGTCGCTTCCATACCCTCTGTAGTATTAACTATTAGAGGATTAGGCGAAGTGCCAAGCGCCATTATAACTGTCTGGACAGGGATTTCAAATTCAGAGCCGGGTATAGGTATAGGACGCCTACGGCCGCTCTCATCAGCCTCGCCCAATTCCATTCTTACACATCTTAGCGCACGCACTTCTCCATTATCATCACCCAAAACCTCCACTGGATTAGTAAGCAGCTCAAACAAAACTCCCTCCGCCTTAGCATGCTGCACCTCCTCACGACGAGCAGGAAGTTCCTTTTCTGTACGACGATAAATTATACGAACATTTGCCCCCAGTCTCAGTGCCGTGCGTGCAGCATCCATCGCTACATTTCCTCCACCCACAACGCATACTTCCTTCCCTATATGTATTGGTGTCATATAATCGGCCCGATATGCCTTCATGAGATTATTTCGAGTAAGGAACTCATTGGCCGAAAAAACTCCATTTAGATTCTCACCAGGAATACCCATAAATTTAGGAAGTCCAGCTCCGGTCCCTACAAATATAGCCTTATATCCTTCATTTTCGAATAAATCATCTATAGTAACTGTCCTTCCTACAATGACATTAGTTTCAAATTCTACTCCTAACTTTTTCAGAGTTTCAATCTCCCTTTTTAACACTTTTTCCTTAGGAAGCCTAAATTCAGGGATGCCATATTCGAGCACACCACCCAGTCGATGAAGAGCCTCGAACACTTTCACCTTCATTCCATATTTTGCCAAGTCAAAAGCACATGCAAGCCCGGCAGGACCTGACCCTATTACCGCCACCTTCGGAGCATTAGGAATATGATCTATATTTATTGTAGGAGCACAATCATTTTCAGCACAATAATCAGCAGTAAATCGCTCCAAGCCACCTATAGCCACACTTTCCCCCTTTATTCCAAGTATGCAACTGCCTTCACACTGACTCTCTTGTGGACAAACCCTTCCGCACACTGCTGGCAAAGATGAATCTCGGCCAATTATTTCAGCCGCCTCTGTAATATGTCCTTCTTTAATCTGTGCTATAAATCCCGGAATGTCAATACCTACCGGACAAGCAGATACACACCTAGGATTTTTACAATGCAAGCAACGAGACGACTCCTCCATAGCCTCATTCAAATTAAATCCCAGACATACCTCGTCAAAATTATGTACTCGTTCCTGAGGATCCTGCTCTCTCAATTTTGTTCTGTGTGTTAACATAATGACTCCATTGCGGCCAATTCTTCCGCTTTATATTGTTTCTGACGTCGCATCGCCTCATCGAAATCCACCAAATAGCCATCAAATTCAGGCCCATCAACACAAGCAAACTTGGTAACTCCCCCCACACTTACTCGGCACGCACCGCACATACCTGTACCATCCACCATCAAAGTATTCAGACTAACCGTTATAGGTATATTCAACTTTTTGCATGTAAGTGTACTAAATTTCATCATTATCATAGGGCCAATGGCAACAGCTCTGTCAAAATGCGCCCCTTCCGAAACCAATTTTTCCAGCATAGCAGTACCGACTCCGTGAAACCCTGCAGAACCGTCATCCGTACAAATATGCAGTCGATCACATACACATGCCATCTTATCGATGTATATAAGTAGATCTTTATTTCGTGCGCCTATAATCACTTCTACATGGGCACCATGATCGTGTAGCCATTTCGCTTGAGGATAAACTGGCGCTGTTCCCACACCACCTGCAATGAATACATAACTTAACTTTGGAAGTTCAGACGGATCTATATTCATAAATTCGGATTCCTTCCCCAAGGGGCCAAATATATCTGAAAATGATTCCCCCACCAAGCGAGATACAATCTTTTTAGTAGAAGCGCCTACCACTTGAGTAACTATACTTACAGTTCCTTTATCTTTATCAAAATCACTTATTGTAAGTGGAATACGCTCACCTTTCTCATCATTTATCACCATAAGAAACTGCCCTGGCTTTGCAGCATGGGCAATCCTGGGGGCTGACACTTTCATGTGACAAACATTAGGCGTCAGCATTTCTTTTTCTAAAATAGTATACATACTAAGGGCAAAGTTACTTATAAATTCAAAAAAAACATTTATATTTGCACTCCAATTTTGCGGATGGTTCCGTAGCTCAGTTGGATAGAGCAACAGCCTTCTAAGCTGTGGGTCGCGCGTTCGAATCGCGCCGGAATCACAAAAGAGGTGGCCATCGGTCTTTTGACTTTTGGTCACCTCTATTTTAATTATAAAAAATTCTAACTACTCTAAAATAGCAGCAATACCCGGAAGGGTCTTACCCTCAAGAGCCTCAAGCATGGCTCCACCACCGGTACTTACATAACTTACCTTCTTAGCAAATCCCATCTTGGTCACAGCAGCGACAGAATCTCCACCACCGACAAGCGTATATGCGCCCTTTTCTGTAGCTTCAGCAAGATCTTTTGCAATCTGAAGAGTTCCCTGAGCGAATTTCTCAATTTCAAATACACCTACAGGGCCATTCCACAGAACCGTCTTAGAGTCAAGAATAACTTTTCTCCAACGCTCAAGCGATTTAGGACCAGCATCTACGCCCTCCCAACCATCAGGAATCTCGTGTGAAGGGACAAGTTGAGTATTAGCATCCTGAGAGAAAGCATCGGCAACAAGGGTCTGTACAGAAAGATAGATATTTACTCCCTTCTCCTTGGCTTTGTTCATTATAGCAGTAGCCTCTGGAATAAGATCGTCTTCGTGAAGAGAGTTTCCGATCTTTCCGCCTTCTGCTTTAATGAAAGTATATCCCATACCTCCACCGATAATAAGATTATCTACCTTGTCTAGCAAATTCTCAAGTACCGCCAGTTTAGAACTTACTTTTGAACCGCCGATAATAGCAGTGAATGGACGCTTAGCATTCTTTAAAACATTATCTATAGCCTTTATCTCACCTTCCATAAGATAACCAAACATCTTATCATTAGGGAAGTACTTGGCAATAAGAGCGGTAGAAGCGTGTGCACGATGAGCCGTTCCGAATGCATCATTAATATAACAATCTGCGTATGAAGCAAGAGTCTTCACGAATTCCTTCTGAGAAGCTTTTACTGCATCCTTTGCAGCCTTCTTCTCTTCATCTGTCGCGTCATCGGCAAGTCCGCGTGGCTTACCCTCCTCTTCTGGGTAAAAACGAAGGTTTTCAAGTAAAAGCACCTCGCCTGGTTTCAATGCAGCCGCCTGTGCTTGAGCCTTTTGACAGTCATCAGCAAACTGAACTGGAACGCCCAGCAATTCACTTAAACGAGGAAGAATATGTCTAAGCGAAAGCTTCGAATCAACTTTCTTCGGCCTTCCCAAATGTGACATAATAATAAGAGATCCTCCTCCTGCAAGAACCTTCTTAAGAGTAGGAATTGCAGCACGGATACGAGTGTCGTCAGTAATTTCAAAATTCTCATTAAGTGGAACATTGAAGTCCACACGAACAATGGCTTTCTTGCCGTTGAAATCGTAAGAGTCGATAAATTTCTGCATAACTATTGTTTTTTCAATTCATTTCGCGTCGCAAAAATACAAAAATTGCGCCTTATTTCAAAGTATCATCACACAGCTAAATATCATCCATTCTAATACAACAAAAAGCCCCACAGAATCACTCCGTGGGGCTTAATCTAATCTTTTCCCACTATAAGATCTCCATTCAACGATTTCCCTATCTTAATTCCAGTTTCTTTAAGACTGTGACAAGTAATATCTGCACCTTCTTCTATATCTTCTATATGAAATACCACCGTTTTCCCTGTAAATTCATCATACTGAATACTTAGGGCAATATTCTTAGATGTTAAATCTATCTGACCCGACCTTCCTTCTTCATTTTCTTTAATGGAATAGATTAAATCCATCACAAGCAAATCATTCAACTTAGCCGAAGCCGCCATGTCCTTTACTTCTTGAGAAACGCCATCACTTTTAGCTATGAGATCCAAAAAAGACAATATCGTATCATTTACAAGATATCCGAACTGTGCAGAACCATCTGCATTGAATCGAAATATCAATCTGGTATCCAATTCAGTATAATGCCTATCCGTAACCCATGTCTGTGGAGCGATTTTTTGAGGCTCAGAAGTCGAATTCTTTTTGTTACACGAGGAAAATGCCATAGCCATCCCCAGACACAACACAAGTGAAATAATAACTCTTTTCATAATCGTTTAATTTATATCTGAAATAATACAAGTACCTATCTGGCTGTCACCTTCCATGATTTTAATTTCACCTCCGAGAAAACAAGGCAAGACATCCCCACCAGTAAATTCAAACCCGACATTATAATAAGTTTTCCCTTTTGAAATCACGCGTCCTATCAAATCAATAATTTTAGCGTCAAGGACAATACCATTAAAATCCAATCTTGCAATATACCCCTCAACAATTGGAGTATCTTTCCCCGTAATGACAACTGTGCCATATATTAACTTTGTAGATAGAACCCGCTTGGTCTGTGGCGACATGATGATAGAGCCACAAGGAAGATCCTCTTTCGAAACTGATGATTCCCCAAAAAGAATACTTACCTTATCCCCTCTATATGCTGTTTCTACCCGCTTTCTATACAATTCAATATCACTTACAGTCAATTCTATATCATCCAGACTTTGATCTGCTCTTACAACACTTACTTTATCCCCTACGCTAACACTTCCCGAATATATAGTAGATGAAGCAACTACCCCTCTTGAAGAGATTGAAAATACATCCTCAACAAAAGTCAAAAAACTATCCTCTACTTCAATCTCAAAATCGCTGTTCAAAACCAGTTCGGAACTATATTCATAAGATGCTGTTATAGTGGTCACTCCTTGTGATTTACCAATTATTGTGAAATCATCGGTCACTTCGGCAATCTCTGGTTCTTTAGAAGTTAATGTCACTTTGGACCAATCCAAATCAAAAGTAGTCGAGAGATATGGCCTCATACTCAATTTATCACCTACTCCTATTATACCTTCAGTTTTATAGTATCCGAACTCTATAGTTTCAACTTTAACTTTGCATACAGCCCTGCAAGCGCCCACAGTAGCGAATATTTCGACCTCACCATCAGTCACTGCCGTAACAAGTCCTTCCTGATCCACAGTAGCGATACTTTCATCTGTGCTCACCCACGCAATAGTCTTATCTGTAGCATCTTCCGGGGTTATAGTCGCTGTAAGTTTATATGTCGTTCCAGCAAACATGTGGAGTTCTTCCTTATCCAGCGTTATCGAAGTCACTTCAATATCTTCCGCTTCCACTTTTACCATACAAGTGTCGCTATATTTTCCGTCAGTTGTGGACACTATTATATTTGTTCTTCCTTCACCAACTGCGCTTACAACACCCTCTTGGTTTACCATAGCTACACTTTCACGCTCACTTTTCCACACAAGTTCCTCCTTTTTATACGCTCTTTCCGGAATCACAGCCACAGAAAGCATTCTCTCTTCTCCTACAGTTAGTGTTATCGATGTCTTGCTTAAAGCGATTTCAACCACTGTCGGTTCACTCGTTTTATCCTTTTTACATGCAAAAACGCACATCACAGCCATCGCCGCGAACACGCCCGATACAATTATTCGTTTCATTTTCATTTATTTAAAGAAATAATTCAAAGATATATTAAGACCTATATTTTCAGTACCATATAGCAAAGCATGACTGCCAGGACTTACGAGAGAATTGTATTTCTCGACTTTTGAAGTAATTGAAGAAAAACCTTCATAAATGGAATAAGTCTGTGGCTGCCAAAGATACATCACAGGAGTAAATGTCATGGCTGCAGACAATGACATCCTTTCAGTCATAAACCATTCGATACCCATATCAGCCGAAACACCAAGACCTCTTGTATGTCCCATCGTATATTTTTCCAAAGGACGGGCATAATCTATACCCAAAGCCTTTTCATAATCGTAAAAAGTCGGATCTTCGCTCGGCGGCGCAAGAGGAGAAGTCATAGGCATAGAGGATGGCACTTGATTCATCGCAGTCATGGCATTACCATAATAGAAAGACTGTTCGCTCCCAGCGATAGCATAAACCACATTAAAGCCCAAAACAAATTTCAATGGGCCTTTCCCTTCGACATACTGCATTCCCACAGCGACACTCATGCTATTCAAATTGGAAATGATACCATCCACTACCTTATTTTCGGAAATCGGATTAAGCGCCTTTGCCAAATCATCCTGAACATACTCTCTATAATCGATATGACTACCATTTATGCCAATCGTGGTTCTAAACGCCCATTTATCACTAACAAAATATCTTACCCGCAATGCTGCAAGAGGGTCTTGAGAAAGGACAAACATCTGCTTTTTCTCGGTCGCCTGACTACCTATAAAAGCCCCCGCAAAATCACCGGGTTCTGGCTGCATCTTCACCTTGTATGCCAATGTCGCTGGATTGAAAGACACCCCGAACGACCAGTCACCCTTTTGTGGGCTCCTCCCATCAGCATTCTGTGCAGATACCACCCCCGAAACCATAAGCAATAACAGAACGCTTATCAGTCTAATGCATTTTATTCTCATAAAACAACCTATTTCAATCCACCTTCACTAATATTAGCCACTGGAGTCATATCCAATGCGTAATAAGTAGCTTTGCCACACTCTGCGTCTTTTTCAATCGAAGAAAAGAAGTAGGCCTGAGTGCTGACATATTTTCCACTCCCATTCAATGCGTAGGTATCTCCCTTAGCACATGATTCTACTTTAACTTTTAGAGATTTACCAAATGGACAACCTATTTTAATCTCAAAATACCCATTCGCATCAGTCGTAATGGTTTTTAATGCATACTCTTTAATGCTTCCACCATCAGGCACTGCATAAAAAACTTGAACCTCCTGACCTGGACTAGCTGGATATGGTGTTTCCAAAGCGCCAGTCTTATCTCTACCCATCATTCTGGCATGCCCGCAGATGATTGATTTAGTAGTAATCGATGTTTCATCTAAACTTGTTGGCTCAATATTGTCGTTCGTGCAAGCAGAACATGAAATAATGGCTAGTGAAGCCAATACCGATGAGATTTTTAATACCCTCTTCATTTTAATGCTATTTAATGTGAATACTAAATTTCAAAGCACAAATGTATATTTAGACCCACTCTTTTCATATAGGTAAAACTACCTAATTTGCGAATTTGAAGTTATTATATATCTTTACAAGACCAAACATAATTAAAATCGATGAAACATTTAAAGTCACTGACTATTCTACTTATATCGTTAGCTGTTAATGTTTATGCACAAGAAGAGCACCACGACAAAGCGGACTCGCTATTCACATTATGGGATAGTTCCTCTGGGATGCAAAAGACGCATCTATCTAATGAAATCATGGTGGAATTCTACAACGAAAACGACATAGACACTTTAATCACTTTCAACAAGAATCATTCAGACTTACAGCAAGACGCCTATGTACTTACATACATGACGAATCATCTGTATTTTTCACATTCTTTCGAATCAGCATACACCATGGGATTACGCGCGCTCGTGGAATGTGGAAGATACTCCGATGTAACCCTTTTATCCGAATGCCTAAACACACTTGGCGTGATATGTCAGCGAAAAGGTCTTTTCGAACAAGCCATATCATATATGGAAAGGGTATATAAAATAGATAGGGCTAAAAACGACAAATGCGGATTAAGCACTACGATGAACAACCTCGCCACTTTGTATTTGGGTGCTGGGGACCCAGAAACCGCACTTTCCTATGTTCTTCCGGCTATAAACTATGAAAGGGAAATCGGTGATGATTCTAGGCTGGCTGTAAGATTGGCATTGGCATCAGATATATGGCTCGCGCTTGGACATCCTCAGAATTCACTGCCCTTAATAAACGAAGCATTGGCACTCGACGAAAATGGTGGACGAGGCATCAAGGCAGCGGTACGCAGATCACAAAAAGCACCCGTACTACTCGCAATGGGGAAGACGACACAGGCAAGAGCTTGTATAGATTCTGCGATAGTAACACTATCACCTACTAAAAATCACATATCGCTTGCTATCTGCTATAATGTATTAGGAAATATAGAAAATGCAGAGCACAATACTACAAAAGCCATCCAAGCGTATAAAAATGCTGAAAATATATCTTCTAATAGTGGCGGAGATTTCATTAGAAAAAAAGCAGTTAGGGGTCTAGCCGACACATATAAGATATCTGGAGAAGAAAAAGCCGCACTGGCATATCTAGAAGAATATGTCAAATTATCAGAAAAAACGGACAAAGACAAAAGCAAGATGGCGGTGGAAAATTTCAAAATTCAGTACCAGACCACCGAAAAAGAAAAACAATTGGCAACTGAGCGAGAACGTGCACACGCACGCTTATTATTACTATTGATAATATCTGCATTTTCCATTCTGCTAGGAATGGGCATAGTTATCTTGAGCAGACTGTTACATATTAAAAAATGCCAGGCCGAGATTCTATATAAAAACTATGAAGCAAAAAGCCGTCTTCTCTCAATAGTCCCTGCCATTAGTGGTAAAGAAGAAATAAAAGTGATAAATGAAGTAATTGATACTTTGGAAGATGGCGACAGCGTACCTCAACTAACAAAAAGGGAACTCGAAGTCGTAAGATTATGCTGTGAAGGGCTTCAAAGCAAAGAAATAGCGGACAGAATGAATGTATCTGTCCGCACTATCGATGCCCATAAAGCTAACATTTTCCGCAAGCTCAAAATCAACAATACCGTCGAGCTTGTAAAATACGCTGCTCAAACAGGACTCCTAAAATAAACTACTGTTATTTATGACAATAAAACATATATTCTCGACGATTTCCACCATCGTCCGTGACATTAAGCGTTAACCTAAGCGGGAATCTGGCCCCGTCTTTAGGCGCGATGTATATAGAATAATAAAATCCGCTATTCATTAATTCACTGATTTCAAACTTAGTGAAATAATCATATCCAGAAACTGAAGATGGCTTAGTCCAAGAAATCATTTTCCCTTTTTCACTTGATGAAGTCGCGAACTTATATAAAACTTTTCTGTATGTATCTTTTTTAAAACTAATACTGATTTTCCCGCCAGTGGAGTTGCAGTCATCCTCCTCGTGCCAAGTCGCTCCATTATCAGTACTATAGTATAAAATCAGATTTTCCTTTGAAAAATCCGTTTCATGTCTGACATAGAAATTAATACTACGAGGGGTACTCGAGTAATCATCTCGTAAAGTAAGCGTAATGTACTGACTTGACAGATTATCTGGACACCTGCTCACACAAGAAACATTGTATTTATTCATATCCGTCTTCTGCGCAGATGTATATGACATTCCTACAGAATAGGACCAATTCGTATTTCCGCCAATATGTGGCCCTGTCGGTGATTCCGCGAGTTTTAGATATGCTGCACCCTTCAAGAATGTACTCGTTCCTAGAACTTTCCAGCCAGCAGCTTGAGGATTAGCCGTATCGTAGTTATAATAAATTTTCATCGCAGAAGTAAAGTAAAAAACTCCCGTTTTAATCTTAGTAGATAATGTATTGCCGCATTCATCTATGGCGGTAACCGATGCCGCACCTTTCTTTTTCCCTGTCAAAACATATTTATATGCTGTCTTTTTATCTCCAGTGCCATACCATACAGGACTTGAATCCATCAAAGTATTAAAATCATCATCAAAATGCCATTTAATTCCTTCTAATTTCTGAATGGAACCATTTTTAGTAACTGCCAAATCTGCTAACTGACCTATATTTACCTTATCGGTTTCACTTCCATTCACCAAAACGACAAGCTTTGCTCCAGTCCCAAAAGAAGATGGCGAAACGATGTTAACATTACAAGACAATTCATTACCTGCATCGTCCCTAACGATAACCTTCCCTTTTAATTCACTTCCAGAAAGAGGCTTATTACTAAAAGCGGTCAACACAGTCTCACTTCCTGAGCCTTGCGACAGTTTTAGACAAGAGCTGCCCTCCACTCGCCACGAAGCGGAGTTGAAATTAACCCTATTGTATTCCTTGTCAATCAAGAATAAATCTATTTTCACCTTCTGATCATAAGAAGCCTTTATAGTAATATTATCCGCGACACTATATTCATAATCGACCATTGTCCCTATACAGGTCCCAACTGGGAAACTTGCTTTTGAAACCTTTATCTTAAAGGAAAGAGTATTATTACAATCATCCGTCGCAGTAATTACGGATTCGCCATATTCTGCAGTCGTTTTAATCGTCGCTATCCTACTATAACCCGTAGCAGATTCATTTACAGCCTTTACTGTAGCGATTTTTGCATTAGAGCTGCTCCATTTAGCTCTAAAACCCTCATTCAGAAAAACAGTTAAAGACGAGTTTCTAGACATTTCCTCCACTATTGAAACTGGTGTCTTTTCGTCTTTCCATATTTTAACATCTCCCGTGAAAGGCGTCCCTGATTTGTTTATTTTAAAACCAAAGACCATTTCGCCATATGCCATTTCTATCTCTACAACTCCATTCTTTTCTCCCTCCATAAGAATAATCGGCAGTCCGAATTGACCATCAAACTTACCCACTCTTACTGAAAAGATCTCACTGTCGCTTGATTTAACAGAAGCCTTCTTCTCATCCACTTCAGAGAAAGGATTCAAAGAGAACCACAGGACAAGGTCCCCATTTTCATTCAGACTTTTTACATTTTTAAAATCTATCGTTTCTTCAGGATGTACTTCGACGAGTTTATCCACAGTGGAAAACTCCTCCGAATCAAAATACTTAATGTAAGCCCGCGCCCCATAAGTCTTGACCATAATATTCTGTGACTCCAGACCCGAGTCATACTCTTCTTTAGCACTTACGGTAATAACAGTGCTTTCCTGTGGGGTTAAAGCATAGATAGTAGCCTTTCCGTCAAGCACTTTTACTTCTGCAACATCTTCATCGGCCACACTCCAGTCGAATGAAGCAGCATCTGCATCTTCTGGTTTAACAACCAATGGCACCTCCACTGGTGAATCCGCATATACAGACACCTCTTTAGGTACAGAAAAAGATTCAATCGGGATTGCCCTTACTGTCAGATAGATCTGTGCCTTAATATCACCACTTTTAGCAGTAATAATACATTCTCCGACTCCATAAGTGCTTATTCTGCCATTTTTTACTGAAGCAATTTCGGGATCACTTGACTCCCATATTATCTCAGATGTCTGCGCCGTTTCAGGGAGCGTTTTATATCTGATCATATAATTCTCTCCTTGAATTAAAGTCAAAACTCCGCCTTCAGGCTGGACAATTACTATTTCCTGAATTTCCGTTTTGACTTCCGGAGCAGGTTCTATAGTCTTCGGAGTACAAGAAGCGAAAGCGATTGATATCGCAACTGAAATAACAATAGAAAAAGGATGGTTGAATTTCATATTATGCGTTATAATTATAACGCAAATCTATCCATTAGCCCCACACAAGGCAATAGGTAAAAATACCTAATTTGCTTCAACACCCCAATAATAACCCCCAAACCGTCATTGGAACGATTTGGGGTAAAACTTAAAACAGATTCGTATTATTTCTAGCCGCGTTTTGACCCGGGTTTTTGAGGTCTAACGATAGCCGATGGTTTTTTACGCCTACAAGACCATATCCATATCACCACTCCTGCTATTATAAAAGGAACGCTTAACACGTGACCCATATTGATAACCACATCCCCTATGGTAAATAGTGTAACAGAAGGCTCTTTCGTGAATTCAAGCAAAGCCCTGCATCCAAAGCAGAAAGTAAGGAAAATTCCGAAAAACTCTCCGCGATACATCTTATCCAGTTTCTTTTTATATAGATACATTAATACAACCCCAAGCACAACATAGCATAGAGCCTCGTATAACATGGTCGGATGCTTAGGAAGAGGATCACCAGAGCGCTCAAAGATAACTCCCCACGGCAAATTCGTATGATATCCATATATCTCTGAATTAAAGAAATTGCCAAGACGAATGCACGCACCCGCAAAGCATACCACTATAACTAACCTATCTGCAAGCCATAGAAAATCGAAACCTTCTTTCTTGCCATATTTGTTAGCATACCACAAAAGCCCGAGCATTATTCCAATAGCGCCACCATGACTTGCCAATCCTCCCTTCCATGGCTGGAACACTTCCAAGAATCCCTGCCAACTACCGAAATAATACTGTGGATCATAAAAGATGCAGTGGCCTAATCTTGCACCTATTACCACGCATATCAGCATAGCATAAAGAAGTGGATCGAGCAAATTTTCATTAATCCCCTCTCTACGATAGAACCAGCGGAAAATATAATACCCGAATATAAAACCCGAAACAAAAAGTAAAGAATACCATCTAATACTCAACGGACCTATGTGAAATAACACAGGATCCACATTCCAATGTATAAATAGAAGATCTAACATAACTACAAAAATATAAATAAACTATCTACCACGATGCCATATTTTGACTATACTACTATACTATTCTTTGACTATCAAAATTGAAAGTTCGTATAACAAATATATCGGAAGGAACACCACCGCGAGCGTAAAAGGATCTCCAGTAGGAGTAATTACAGCTGCCACTATTAGCAGAATAACAACGGCATGTTTCCTATATTTTTTCAAAGTATCCTTATGTAAAACTCCAAGCGAAGATAAAAGCCACGCTAATACAGGAATTTCAAAGACAAGCCCCATTATAAAGATAATTGATAGGAATGTGGACATATACGAATCCAAGGAAATCTGTGTCGCGATATCTTGACCTAATTGGTACCCGGCAAGAAAACGGAAAGTCAACGGAAAAACTATAATATAACCCACGACACATCCCATGTAAAACAAGAATGCCACTCCCAAAAAGGCAACTCTTACGCCCTTTTTCTCGTTATCATATAGTGCCGGGGAAACAAAGCGCCAAATCTCGTAAAGTAAATAAGGGAAAATCAACAAAAGAGCTAGCCAAAACGACACCTTCATATGCGTAAAGAAAGGCGTTGTGACATTTATATTTATTATTTCTATATTAAAGTCCGAAGTAAAAATACCGCTTAACCATTTATATACGAAAAAATCGGACTTCGATGCAGACATTATTACGGAATCAAAGATGTGGGGCATAAAAGTAAAAGCGATGACAAAAACCACCACCAGTACTATCAGCACCCTAAAGAAAGACCATCTAAGAACCTCCAGATGATCCCAAAAAGACATCTCCGAATTATCCGACATCTATTTATTATCCCCCGAAACTTGATTATCTATATCTTTAATCTCTTTTTCGACATCTGACATTCCATCCTTAAAGCTCCTTACACCTTTTCCTAAGCCTTTCATAAGTTCAGGTATCTTTTTCCCGCCAAATAAAAGTAGTACGATTAAAGCGATAATTAGAATTTCTCCTGTTCCTAAATTACCTATCAAAAGAATATTATTCATATACATATAATAATTAAGAATCTAACTTCAACACTGCCATAAACGCAGACTGAGGCACTTGGACCGAGCCTACTTGACGCATACGCTTTTTCCCTTCTTTCTGTTTCTCCAACAACTTCCTTTTTCTAGAAACATCACCGCCATAACACTTAGCTGTAACATCTTTTCTCACCTGCTTGACAGTCTCTCTTGCAATGATTTTCGAACCAATAGCCGCTTGTATAGGTATATCAAACTGATGACGTGGGATAAGCTCTTTTAACTTAACACAGATCTTACGCCCAAAATCATATGCATTATCTTCATGAATCAAAGTAGAAAGCGCATCGGCCGGTTCTCCATTTAAAAGGATATCCAAGCGCACCAACTTAGCCGGTCTAAAATCTGTTACATGATAATCGAATGATGCATAGCCTTTTGATATGGTCTTCAATTTATCATAGAAATCGAACACTATTTCCGCAAGTGGCATATCGTAGTTAAGCTCCACCCTATCTGCAGTTATATAATGCTGGCTGACAAGCGTACCCCGTCTGTCTATGCAGAGCTTCATGATTGGCCCGAAAAATTCCGTCTTCGAGATTATCTGTGCCCTTATATATGGTTCTTCGATATGGTCTATAAGGGTAGGTGCAGGCAGCCCAGATGGGTTATGCACATCCATCACTTCGCCCTGTGTAGTGTAAACTTTATAAGAGACATTAGGCACGGTCGTGATGACATCCATGTCGAATTCGCGGAAAAGCCTTTCCTGAACTATCTCCAGATGAAGAAGACCTAAAAAACCGCAACGAAATCCAGAGCCCAGGGCAAGAGAACTCTCTGGTTCATACACAAATGAGGCATCGTTAAGTTTGAATTTCTCAAGAACAGTACGTAATTCTTCGAATTTGTCCGCTTGAACTGGATACATTCCAGCGAACACCATAGGTTTCACCTCTTCAAACCCAGCAATAGCTTGACTACAAGGATTATCCACATGCGTTATAGTATCACCCACCTTAACCTCTGTAGCACTCTTTATACCAGTTATAACATAGCCCACATCTCCACATGTAACTTCCTGTGTAGGAACCAATTTCATCCTCAACAATCCCACTTCTTCCACATCATACTCCTTACCAGTTGCAAAGAATTTCACTTTATCACCCTTAGCTATACTACCATTTTTAACCTTAAAGTAAGCTATAACTCCTCTAAACGGATTAAAGACAGAGTCGAATATCAAAGCTTGAAGTGGAGCATTAGGATCTCCTGTAGGAGCTGGGATTTTTTCAACAATGGCATCAAGCAAAGGGGCAACGCCTTCTCCAGTACGCGCTGAAACTTTATACACATCCTCTGGAGAGCATCCTATCAAGTCACATATTTCGTCCGTTACCACATCCACCTGAGCGGATTCCATATCGATTTTATTCAATACAGGAATAATCTCCAATCCGTGATCTATGGCCATATATAAATTAGAAATCGTCTGAGCCTGTACCCCTTGCGATGCATCTACCACTAAAAGAGCTCCTTCACAAGACGCTATGCTTCTAGACACCTCATAAGAAAAGTCAACATGTCCTGGAGTATCTATAAGATTCAATTTATACATCTGTCCCTTATAATTATAGGCCATCTGGATAGCATGACTCTTAATAGTTATACCCTTTTCCTTTTCCAGGTCCATATCATCCAGGACCTGATTATCCATATCCCTTGCAGAAAGAGTGTCTGTAAGTTCCAAAAGCCTATCGGCCAATGTGCTTTTTCCATGGTCGATATGCGCGATAATACAAAAATTGCGGATATTCTTCATCAAGAGCAAATATACTAAAAATTTCGCTATGGCACAGGGTCATATCCACTTCCACCAAATGGATGGCATCTTAAAATACGTTTTACACTAAGATACAAACCTTTAAATGGACCATAACGGCGGAACGCCTCAAGTGCATATTGCGAACAAGTCGGCGTAAAGCGACAAGACGGAGGTTTTAAAGGAGATATGCACTTCTGGTAAAATCGTATAAAAAAAATAAACGGCGCATTCAAAATTCGCTTCCAAAGTCTCATCTTGCAGCTATTTTTGAAAGTATAAATACAATATCTTCCTCCACTTGTGAATATGACACTATACAAGAAGAAGAATAAATGAACATTATGTCGTAAATTCCGTCGCCCAGTTGTGACTTATTATTCCTATATGCCTCTCTTATACGACGTTTTAATAGATTACGCTTTACTGCACGCTTAAAATAGCGTTTAGGAACGCTCACCAAAATGCGATTTTTCTCTCCCGATGATGGTAAATAACAATATTTTACATAAGATGTGACTCCCCACCTTCCCTTATCCATAAGATTTGAGATGGCCAATTTACCACATAGCCTTTCCGACTTAGTGAAAGTGTTAGAGCCAGCATTTTCACGCATTATTAACTTCCTTAAGAAAAAGTTCTAGAGCCTTTGCTACAGATGGAGCTTGAGGGGTAGGAGCTTGTAAAGAGATGCTCAAACCAGCATCTTCTATAGACTTCACAACAGATCTGCCATAAGATATAATCTTTATATCGCCTTGTTTAAAGTCAGGATAACTATTAAAAAGTGACTCCACATCCGAGCGGTTATATAAAACAAGCACATCATATGAAGACAAGTCAACACTTGTAAGATCCTGGTAAACAGGCTTAACTAATTCCGCTACGGTATAATCTATATTAGCACTATCGAAAAGCGCCGCAACCCCAGAAGCATTCGAAGAATCCAATGTGGCGATAAGAAATTTTTCTCCTTGATGCTTGTTCCCTATAAGTTTTACTATAGACTCTGGAGTGCCATCACCTGAAAATATTTTACGCTTACGAAAAACTATATGTTTCTGCAAATAATTAGCTACCAATTCAGTAGAGCAGAAATACTTCATAGTTTCTGGTACTTTAAATCGAGCATCTTCACAAAGGGTAAAATAAGCATCGATAGCCACACGAGAAGAAAAAACAACAGCCGTATATTCACTAAGATTAATCCGCTGCGACCGAAATTCTCTTGAACTTAGGGGTTCTATCTTAAAAAAAGGGAAGAAATCGATTTCCACGCCGAAATTTGCTTTCAGACTATCATAAGCCGAAGTATTTGCCGGAACATTCTGCGATATAAGTATCTTCTTTATAGCCATTTTCTAACTCACAAACAAAATTACACATACCAATCCCGCCATAGGGACAATTTCGAGGGCGCAAAGATACAAAAAAGACAGAAAAGCACCACATTGAGAAGACAAAATTTCCCTTTGACGAATAAATCTCAACAAAATACAAAAACCTGCCTCCGCTCCCAAAATCCATTTTTTAATTTCTATAGGAAAGTTAGCAATCAAAAAAATACCGATAGACAATAGCCATAGAATAGTTAGCATAATAAAGAATAATGCAGCTGAATTCCTACATGATCGCCACATTTCACTTCCTACCTTTCTATGCGGAATGACAGCATAAACAATCCTTTTAAAAATATAATAAGCCGCGATTCCCCCCACGATCACAAAATAGGAGCCTCTCCACAAACCAGACCATTGCAGTATCATAACACTTGCAGGTAAAACACAGACAGCAACATGGTCTCTTAACTTGGCCTGATGAATATTATGTTCCATCGAAACCAATGGCTTCCAGCGTTGTATACATGGGCCAAGGGAAGCACAGAGCTGGAGAAGGTCCTTTAAAATAAAAAGCAGTACGAACGACTCCACTATAATAAGAGCCATATTCAAAGGGCTATCCCCCCAATTAGTTACCGTCTGAGCATCCAAAGATGGAGCTTCTCTGCTCATTCTAAGAATTCCGTTAGGAAAGAAACGGAGCATATTCAATTACCGCGTTTAGCCTTATAACCCATATCCGTAAGCAGCGATACCACCTTATCGCGCAGATCACCTTGTAAGGTTATTTCACCTCCCTTTGAAGTTCCTCCCACGCCACATTTTACCTTTAATATTTTTCCTAAAGAAGACAAATCCTCCTCATTTCCCACAAAACCTTTTACTAAAGTGACTTGTTTCCCGGCACGCGCCCTTCGATCTATCGTCACGACCAAGCGTTGTTTAGCCGGTTCGAGCGTGGCAACCTCAGCAGCATAGCCCTGCTCGTATTTAAAATCAGGATTCGTAGAGTATACTACACCTAGTCGTTTTTTCCAATCATTTTCTGCCATAGCCTGCAAAGATACTAAATTTAGAAATCTCTTCGTATATTTGTAAGTTATGAATACTAGACAATTCAGCATTTGGAACAAGTTATCCGCGACCCTTGTTTTTATAATATCTGCGGTAACTTACCTACTTACGATAGAACCCACAGCGTCTTTTTGGGATTGCGGGGAATTTATCGCATCTTCATACAAATTAGAAGTAGGACACCCACCGGGAAACCCTGTTTTCCAATTATTCGCTAAATTTTTCACTCTTTTCGCAGATGCACAACATGCTGCAGCTATGGTTAATACTTCAAGCGCCATCTGCTCTGCCCTTACAATACTACTATTGTACCTTACATTAGTTTGGTTCATTAAGCGCACAATAAAACCACAGTCAGATGGTACATACACCACCATCTCGGCAGTGGGAATAATGGTGAGCGCCATGGTAGGAGCCCTATGCTACTGTTTTTCAGATACATTCTGGTTCTCTGCAGTAGAAGGTGAAGTTTATGCCATGTCCAGTCTATTCACCGCTCTGGTTTTCTGGCTTATGACCATATGGTACGATAAGGCGGATGAGCCACATTCTCTAAAGTGGATAGTTCTAATCGCATTTTTGATGGGACTTAGCATAGGAGTTCATCTACTTAACCTGCTTGCAATTCCTGCACTGGTCTTCATGTATTTCTATAGGTATAAAGACCAGTATAGCACTAAAGATTATCTAAAGATTTTTCTTATAGGCGTGGCAATATTGGCCCTTATTCTGTTTATTATCATCCCATGGCTTCCTAAATTAGCAGCATATTTCGATCTGTTTTTTGTAAACATTCTGGGACTTCCATATAACAGCGGAGCTGCTTTCTTTATGGTAGCATTGCTGTGCTTATGCTTTTGGGGGATATTTGTTACCCTTAAAAAAGGCAAAGTTCTTCTCAATACAGCGCTTCTTAGTTTTACCGTAATAACCATAGGTTTTTCTGTTTTCACTATAGACATTATCCGTTCTTGTGCCAAGACTCCTACTAACGAATACCAGCCAGATAATGCCTTCACGCTCGTTAGATACCTTTCTAGAGAGCAGTATGGCAAAACTCCCCTTATCTATGGCCAATACTATGGAGCAGATTACGATCTTAAAACCTCTAAATATTGGGCACCTGTAGATGGGAAGTATAAAAAAGTCGAGGGCCCTATAGACGCAGACTATTTGCCAAGCGGGAAAATGCTCTTCCCTCGTATGTGGACAGATTCCCCAGACGGTAGTTATAGCGAATTTTACCAATACTACACAAATGGTAAAAAAGGGAAACCGACGATGGGTCAGAATCTCAAATACTTCTTCGATTATCAATGTAATTGGATGTATTGGAGATATTTTATGTGGAATTTTGTCGGAAGACAAAACGACATTCATTCTCCCGTCCCAGGAAATCTATTTCATGGCAACTGGGAAAGTGGAGTAAAATTCATCGACAACGCTAGACTTGGGGATCAAAGTGATGCCCCTGAAATACTATCACACAATAAAGGTAAAAATCACTACTATTTTCTGCCTTTACTTCTGGGAATAATTGGACTTTGTTTCCATTTCAAAAAGGACAAACGCGGGTGTTTTCTCAATTTCCTGATGTTCTTCATGACTGGTATAGCTATCGTTATTTATCTTAATCAGCCACCTTATCAAGTTAGAGAAAGAGACTATGCCTACGCAGGTTCATTCTACTTTTTTAGTGTCTGGATAGGATTGGGAGCGGCGGCACTATTCAACGCTCTAAGTTCAAAAAAGAAATTACAATGGGCAGGATTGGCTGCAAGTATTCTATGTCTGGGAGTGCCGACACTTATGGCGCAACAGAACTGGGACGACCACGACAGATCAAATAGATACACAGCCGTAGAAATAGCGCGCAACTACCTCAATTCCGTGGGGGAAGATGGCATACTGATAACACACGGAGATAATGATACATTCCCGCTATGGTATGCGCAGGAAGTGGAAAGCATACGTACCGACGTGCGCATCGTCAATACCTCTCTGTTAGGGACCGATTGGCATATAGACCAGATGAAATATGCTGTTAACGAGTCCGCTCCGCTACCTTTGTCTGTTCCATATAAGCAATACCTATATGGGACAAACGAATACATCCCTATTGTAGATAGCAGAAACGGAGCCATGAACATACATGATGTCATGCAAATATTCAAGCATCCCAAAGCTAAGGTGGGCATGTCCAGTGGCAAAAAAGTAGATTATATTCCATCGAGGAAAATAGTTGTTCCTGTAAACAAAGCCAACGTACTAAAAAGTGGTATTGTAAATGAAAAATATGCAGATAAAATACAGGACAGCATTATCTTAACCATTCCAAAAGGAAAGGATTATCTGACTAAACCAGAGCTGTTCCTTTTAGATTTCTTAGATGGTTATGACTGGTCTAGACCATTAAATATGCTAAATATGGGCGGTGAAATAAACATTGGACAAAAAGATTATCTAACTTATAATGGCTACTCCTTTGAATTCATCCCGTTCAAGAACAAACCGAGCACATTGAAGCCAGGGTGGGTTGATAGCGACGACCTCTACCATAAAATGACTTCAGTATATAAGTTCGATGCCGTTTCGAGAAATGACTATTTTATCGACTACCAGAATTACTACACTCACCTTGGGGTTATGAGTATAAGACAACTATTCGTAACCTGTGCTAAAGTATTTCTGCAAGAAAACCAAAAAGAGCGGGCTCTTGAGATGCTGGATAGAATGTCACATGTAATGGCGCCTTATCCACTTGACGCCATTCCGATAGGATTCCAGAATAACAACTACATGGTAGTGGAGGCCATCAATCTCTATTTCGAATTAGGAGAACGCGACAAAGCCATCGCACTTGCCGATAAATTATCAGCCGAATTAATGTATGCTGCTAATTTCTATCTTAAATTCGGAAGTCTAGCTCAATCAGAATGTGAGGATTATGCCCAATACATATTCCTTTTGTCTGATAGACTTAATCAGCATGGGGAAAAAGAAATGGCTTCAAGTCTTGAGAATAAACTTAAAGAACTGATAGATATCCATTCCTAATATTTAAGAAAAGGGGGCTTGATAATAAGCCCCCTTTTCTTTTTATGGGCGAGGTCTACTCAAGACTGACACCCATTATTCCTTTGCTTTTTATCTAACGACTGAGTCGTACCACAATGGAAAGCGGAAGATTTTTGCCAAAGCTGTCACGCAAAGCAAGTTCCCCACTTTCTATTTTATAATTGGTTCCCAATTTAAAAGCCTGCTTTACAACAGTTTCTCCTAAAAGAGCACTATATCCGTTAGAATAAAGGTTTAGCACCATAAAGCTATCTACAGGTGAAAGAATCTTGTCCACCTCGCATAACATATCAAAAAGGCAATCATCCAATTTCCATCTCTCTCCGTCCGGGCCATGACCATATGCCGGTGGGTCCAAGATTATGCCATCGTATCTGTGGCCTCGCTTAGCCTCTCTTCTAACGAATTTCATAGCATCCTCCACGACCCAGTGGATCCCATCCATTTTACTTCGTTCCATATTAGCCCGAGCCCAAGTAACGACCTGTCGTACAGAGTCAAGATGAGTTACATCTGCTCCTGCTGCACGCGCCGCTAGACTAGCTGCACCGGTATAAGCAAATAAATTCAACACCTTCATACCCGTGTGACAATGCGAATAAATGTATTCCCAATTCGGAGCCTGCTCTGGGAATACCCCCACATGTTTAAATGATGTAAGGCCTAATCGTAAATTGAAATTTAGCCCTTTCTGTTGACCAGGGTATCTTATGAACCACTGGTCATCCATCTGTTTAGCCCTTTTCCATGTACCACTATCCTCTTTCCCAGCTTTTCCAAATCCTGCTCCTGGGACAAATCGTGTATATGCCAATCGATCCCATTCTCCTTCCGCTAAACTTTTATTCCACAAAGCCTTAGGTTCAGGACGGGCCATAACCACCCGCCCAAAACGTTCCAGCTTTTCTCCATTCCCACTATCAAGTAGCTCATAATCGGCCCACTGGCTCGAAGGGTACTCTACCATTACTTTCTACTTATTACCTTATTCACCTTTTCAACTATCGCATCTGCATTCAAACCATAAGCAGCCATAAGCTGGGATGGGGTTCCTGATTGGCCGAAACGGTCCTCTCCATTCACAAATTCCACAGGACTTGGCAGTCTACGGGCCAATACTCCCGCTACGGCTTCTCCTAAGCCTCCTGCCATATTGTGCTCTTCGGCAACTACCACGCATCCCGTTTTTTTTACGCTCTCGACTATAGCGTCCTCCTCTAATGGCTTAATGGTGGCAACATTTACAACCTCTGCTCTTATTCCTTGCTCTTCAAGTCTTTCTGCTGCCTGAAGCGCTTCCCACACCATATAACCACATGCAAGAATGGTTACATCATGTCCCTCGTTTAAAACATACACCTTTCCTATTTCAAACTTCTCGTTTTCTAGAGTGAAATTAGGAATAGATGGTCGTCCGAAACGCAAATATACTGGTCCATCGTAAAGAGCAGCCGCGATAGTGGCATTCTTCGTCTGATTATAATCGCATGGGACTACTACTGCCATACCCGGGAGAGCTCGCATAAGCGCTATATCCTCCATAGTTTGATGTGTCGCGCCATCTTCTCCAAGTGTTATACCAGCATGAGATGAAGCGATTTTTACATTTGTATGTCCATAAGCCACCTCTTGACGCAACTGGTCATACACTCGTCCTGTTACGAACTCTGCAAATGATCCTATAAAAGGCACCTTTCCAGTAACAGCCAAACCTGCAGCAACTCCTACCATATTAGCCTCTGCTATACCACACTGGACAAAACGCTCAGGAAAAGCCGACGCAAAGGCATCCATTTTGACAGAGCCTGTTAAATCTGCCGTCAGAGCCATAACTTTCGAATTGATTTTTCCGGCTTCCAATAGACCTATGCCAAAGCCACTCCTGGTATCTTTATTCCCCGAATTTATATATTTTTTCATACTAAAAATCTCCTAAGGTTTCTTCTAATTGAGAAAGTGCCAATTCACACTCCTGAGCATTAGGAGCTTTTCCATGCCACTTATGATTATTAGCCATAAAGTCAACACCATGTCCCATCTCTGTATGGAACAGAATCATCTTAGGCTTTCCGTTGTGATTGTGTGTAAATTCAAAAGCCTTTAACACGCTTTCCATATCATTTCCATCGGCATCTATCACATCCCATCCGAAGGCCAGCCATTTGTCCGACAAGTCATTAATTCCCGTTACCGATGTAGTAGCACCATCTATCTGTAAGCCATTCAAGTCTGTAAAGGCGACTAGGTTATCCACCTTATGATGGGGAGCCCACATCGCTGCTTCCCATATTTCACCCTCTTCACTTTCACCATCTCCGCATAACACATACACACGATTAGGATCACTTTCTAATTTTTTACCCAAAGCCATACCAGCAGCTGCCGAAAGACCTTGTCCAAGTGAGCCGGAAGGCATGAACACGCCAGAAAGATGATCTGTTACGCAAGGATGCCCTTGAAGACGGGAACCGAATTGGCGTAAAGTGCTTAATTCTTCGATTGGGAAATAACCACTACGAGCAAGCACACTATAGTAAACTGGAGCTAAGTGCCCGGCTGAAAGCACGAACATATCCTGGCCTTTACCATCTCTAGTCCAAGTCTTAGGATCGTGTCTCATCTCATTGAAATATAGCGCAGTCATTACATCTGCAATGCCTAAAGAGCCACCCGGGTGTCCGGATTTTGCCATGCTAACCATGCGCACGATATCTCTTCGTACTTGGGAAGCTATTCTTTGAAGATTCTGTATATCTAACATATATTAAAATTAGTTTTACTAAAATTCTACAAATTTACTAATAATCATTTGAAATCACCTTACCCTATTATCCATTCTAATACTTAGTAAGCGTTAAAAATAAGTTGCGCCAGATTAATATGAGATTTTCGTGGATAGATTATTTTAGAAAAAGGAGTTGCCAATATGACTAATGAAGACCATAATCAAAGGTTATCAAGTTATATTAAAGAATCACTTAATATTCAAAAATGGCTCCACCATAGAAAGATACTGCGCGGTGAATTTTCCACCTTCCATCATTACCACTTCTGAAGTGTCGCACTGAGGGCGAAGTGTTGACTTAGTAAAATTGGCCACTATTCTTTTAACACGTTTTCTAGAAGTAGTGCGAATGTATGTTATCTGCTTAGGATACAAGCCGAAACCTACCGCAGTGCGAACGAGCTGCTTTTCTACATCTGCTGGCAGCACCATAGCCAACGCACCACCATCCGATAATGAGCGTGATGCATACTCACATATATCCCTATAAGAAAGCGAGATAGTATGCCTTGCAGCGCTTTGCCTTTCATCTGGATTTTTCAAAGAATCATCATAAAAAGGGGGATTGGACACTATAAGGTCATAAGCATCCTGCCGCCTAGGCCAATCGTGTAGCGAGCATTGGCATACAGACAAGCGCTCTGCCCACGGCGAAGATGTAAAATTATAGCGAGCCTCCTGCACTGAAGCAGGGTCGATATCAATGCCTTGAATGTGCAAAAAATTAGCGCCAAGACGCTGTGCTAGCATCAGGGCCACCACCCCAGTGCCAGTACCCACATCCAGCACGCACACTACCGAGGAAGGCAAAAGAGCACAAGTTCCTAACAGAACAGAATCCGTTCCCACCTTCATCGCAGAAGTATCATTTCGTACGTCAAAGCGCTTAAAATGGAATACCGACATGTTTAGGAGTTGTTTTTAAACAAATCTACCATCGCACATTTCCAGTTCTCTATCGCATAGCGAAGCGAGAAAAGGGTCGTGCGTAACTATTACTATAGTCTGTGACATTTCGTCGCGAAGAGTAAATAAAAGTTTGTGTATTTCCGACTTAGTGTTAGAATCCAGATTCCCAGTAGGCTCGTCGGCCAGTAACACATCTGGAGCATTGATAAGGGCGCGTGCTATAGCGACTCTTTGCTGTTCGCCACCCGAAAGCTGAGAAGGCTTATGATCGAGCCTTCCTGACAATCCCACCTTTTCCAGTAACTCCACACCACGTTTTTTTGCTTGTGCTTCTTTCTCCCCTGCTATCATAGCTGGCAAACACACATTCTCAAGCGCCGTGAACTCTGGAAGCAAATAATGAGACTGAAAGACAAATCCTAAGTGCTTGTTTCTAAATTCGGCCAATTCCCGCTCGCTTCCCTTTAGAGCATTTAGGCCAGCGATTTCAAGAGTACCAGAATCCGGAGTCAATAGGGTGCCAATAACTTGAAGAAAAGTGGTCTTTCCTGCTCCAGATGCTCCTACGATTGAAACTACCTCTCCTTTTTGCACTTGGAAATCCACATTTTTCAGAACGTGCAAATCACCATATGATTTACAAATATTTTCAGCTTTAATAATCATTATACTCAAGGTTGCAAGTCATCATTCTTTCCATAAGTCGACATAACTGATGTTGATTACAGTTATCCTTTCATTTACTTAACTGCAAAAATAACAAATACTCCTCACTTAGTAAGCGCTAAAAAAATAAGTTGGTAAAGATTTGCAGTGATTTTTCGAGGATAGGAAAGTTACCCATATTAAGAGTAATTAGGGGGTTATTTAGGTTCATGGTAGCTGACTAAATTTATACTTTTACTTGCGGGCCGAGTTGGAAAAGTTATATGCCACTTAATCAAACTGAAAGTCGTACTTTATCGAATGCTTACGGAGTAAGCGTTCGTGCAAAGTTAGAGGTTAACTATAAAACAGAAATTAAAAGGGATGGTCTTTGTGTAAGAACCATCCCTTAATAATAGAGTATATAAACTCTTATACTAATATATTTTAACTCCGTCTATGATAACTGAAAGATGTTCAGCATCCATACTTTTTTTATTTGCCCAAAGACGACTTTTAGTATTAGTACCCTCAGGATTAATGGCAAAACCATTTACAGTACACTTATTAATAACAAGATTATAAGTTGAACCATAATCATTACCGGTCTCAATAGCTGCTTTTTCAACAACATATTTCTCGCTATCATTGAAAATACAGTTAGTTACAACAAGATTGGTAGGTTTAGTATTTGAGGGCCCAGCAAATAGTAAAATAGCCTTACCATTAGTATTGAATGTACAGCCTGTGAACTCGACATCAGTTCCTCCCCATGTCCAGATGGAATACTGATTTTCCATATCATTCTCAAAGACACAGTCAATGAATTTTGCTTGTCCATAGAGAGTGAGCTTACCTTTAATGGTACATTCTACATAAGTCAACTCATCACAGACAATACCTCCATAAGGAGTTGTACCACCCTGAATGGTCACATTCTTGAATGTGAAGGTTGAACCACGCTGATAGTTCATCTCTTCTCCCTCGGATGATGTTATAGAATTCTTAACCACATCAACAGTCTGTGTGCCGTTACCCTCGAAAGTGATGTTCCTACTTTTAGTTCCTTCATGAGCGATACCATTATCAAGCGTGAATGTAGAATTTGACGGAAGATTTACAGTGACAGCCTCACCTTGAACAGCGCCTGTAATGGCATTATTCAAATCTTCTTGGCTTGAGATAGTACTACCTATAGCCTCTACAACTGTATAAGAATTACTTGCTTCATCATAGTTCACAGTATAGCCTTCTGCAACATAATTAGTATGAGCGCCATCAGCGTTATTATCAGCAGGATTGAAGCCATAGAAGATTCCACCCTTGATAGATACCTTGCATCTTGATGTAGCGTCATCAGCGCAGTTAATCAAGAATTGAGCTTTACCTGACACTGACTTAAAGGTACCACCATTTATCTCGAGTATAGCAGTTTCGTTAGCGCGAGGAGTAAGATAAATCGCAGGGCTATTATTACCGCTGGCGTCAGTACCAGATATAAATGTACCATTATTTATGACAAGTTTGCCATTGTAAATATTCACTGCAGAAGCTATATCTTTACTGGAATTAGTTGATTCACCACCTTTAATGGTAACATTTCCGTCTATTGTAAGAGTCTGATTTTCTCCACCTACCCATATAGCAGCACTTGAAGAAGCTTTAGGCCCGATCACAGTACCAGTACCAGTAATTGTGTTATTCCCATTTTCTTTGCAGAAATTAAGAACATTAGAACCAGTATATCCAGCAGTTATAACAGCATTTTCTGCAAGTTCTAGAATAAAGTTTTTTTGAATTTTAATAGGTTCACTCTTCAACGATACATAATCCTCGACCAAAACTGTTCCATTTTCAGCAACACTATTTATATCCTGAATGAGTTTTGTTTCGCTGCTAACTATTTCATAAGCAAGTGGAGACTCTCCTGTCTCAGCATAAGAATACCCTTGTGCAACATAACTTGCACCTGCATTGTCGGAATACTTACCACCCTTTATAAGAATAGATGCCTCAGATAGTGCTGGATAATCACATTCTGTATCAATAAATACTGTCTTACAAGGAACTACTACTCTACTATCTCCTACACTTCCTTTATATCCTTCACTTGGCTCAGTAGTTACAATCTCAGCATTATTGATAGTAATCTTACCACCACGACTGAGTATTCCAACACCATTTTCAACATTAATTTTAGCAGCGTTAATGGTAATTATATCTTTCCATGGAGCATAAATACCGCATGCTGCATCGCCAGAAGTACTTGTTTTTCCCACAATTACAGGCGCTTCCTTAGTAGTAGAGGAAGCATCTAATGAAATAGTATTACGGCCCTCTCGATTACTTCCATTTCCAGCGATAACCGCATTATTAATTGCAGAAAAATACCCACCATAAATTCTAATTTGAGAACCAACTGCCTGACTTGTACAGACTGCACCTTGCGCTGAATTAATTGTACAATCATATAATGCTAAGTCCGTTCTGCTTGTTTTAGGGTCAAATTTTATACCTACAAATTCTGAAGAAATAATAGCATTTTTTATCTGAAGAGTATTTTTAAAACTATCTGAGCCTCTACTCTTAACTAAAACGGCTACAGCACTCTCTCCTATAACGCTAAGCTTTTTTCCATGAAAATCTAATGTAATAGTACGTCCTTTTTCATTAGTATCTTCTATTACAAGATTTTCATTGATATCTTCGAGAATATCTATAGTAACTGATTTCGTTCCATTTACAGCAGCATTAATGGCCGCATTAACTGTCGCATACTCCACTCCATCTATTGAAGCTACACTTTTTACCTCAGAAGTGCCTTTAGTTCTGATTACAGCGACATAATTTTTCTGCAAGTTAATCGTTTCAAATGTATATGTACCCAAATCCAGTGCCGTACCATCTGAAAGATTTGCCTTAATGGTAAGAGCCTTTCCAGATAAGTCTACTGGACTTACCGTAATGAATCCACGGAATAATTCACCAGCGACAAAAGACAGACCATCTCCGCTTTCAGCACCTAAATCGAGAGTCATCTCTTTTGACTTTTTAGGGTACTTGTAAGACGCAGAAGTCACATCAAGCTTTTCTGAAGTAACGAAAACACTCTCCTCTGAACTAATAGTGACAGACACTACATTTTTCGTTTCCTCGGCGAACCTGTGCTCAAGAACAATCCACGCCACTTGATTCTTTAATTCAAATGACAAAGAATTCTCTCCTTCACTTTTCGTTGCGGAAGCACAAGCATAATCATAGTCCTTCAAATGTGCCGTACTACCATTAGACACCTGCCTCTGTCCAGTAAACACTACAGGAATCTCTGTACTTTTAGAATCAATAATAAAAGTACTTGAAGGGATATAAGCATAATAATTTATCCCATCAATTAATTGAAATCCCTTACTTTCGAGTTTGGTTGATGACTCCCCAGCAGAAAGACTTCTTAAAAGAGCTGCATCAGTCTCACCGAAGACAACCACATTCTCATTCTTAGCCCATGTGAAGACTAAATCATTATTAGTTCCCCAATTCAAACTTTTAGTATATTCAGCCATCATCGGTTGTTCGATGGTAGCATACACGCCCTCTTTGGTAACTTCAGGGTTAATCTCAAGAGCATCCTCCTTACAGCTTGCAAGAAGAACAGCCATACAAGAAATGGCAAACAATTGTTTTTTCATCTCGTCAAAATTTAAGGATTAATCATTATCATCAGCACCATACACGATGCCAGGGTAAGAACTCTCACCAGTTCCAGTAACTGAATCACACAACACCCCTTGAGGTGCGAGGTCGATTTCATAGATTTGAGGTCTTTCGTAGTTTAGAGTTCGGCTTTCATTGATCGTTTTCATAAGACCTTTTGATTAAACCAATGACTCCTGTATGGTTAGTTTAATATCTCATAAAAACATACGCGGTAATCGTGGAGTCAGTCTGCCACTTTCATGACAACTACCCCCCCCCATTTAGAAATTAGCCAATTCAAGTTGATAGTTGATTTGTGCAATATACCCAATTTAATAACCCTCAAAAAACTCATCGTTTTAGGAAATCTCTTGGGGCTCAAAATCTCACACCAACCTAACACAACTTATTCTAAGTTACTTAGCATCCATAAATGGAAGGATTCGTTGATTTCAGATACGATCACCTTCGCATGTTTGATTCTCGCGGACTCACTCCGAAAAAATCAAGCGAATTTACTACTTTTTCTCTTTATATCAAATAGTTCCCTCAATATTTTTACTACAACTAATATTAACTCGAAGATCTAGCCATTTAGCCCACACCATTTTTACATAGTAATTGTTTTGAAATAGCTCCCGAATTTATTATAAGGATTTTCGAAACAGTTTCAACATTGAAAAAAGTAGTGTACTGGAGGTACTCGGCATCGCATCAATGAATCCTCAAAACAAGCTATTTTTATGAACTCGTGGCATCAAAATAGTCGTGAATCCCTGGAAAGGGCCATTATCGTGAACTCATTGCATCAAAATTAGTTATTTCATAAAAAGAATGATTCCGTAAAGTCGTCGAAGGATAAAAATCGAAGGATAAAAAGTAAAAAAGGATTTGATAGGTTTTGCGTCTTAGCAACTTTATGCTCCATATCATAGTCCATTTCTTTGAAACATAACTATATATCCCTTGGCAAACAACTATGAAACGATGAAAACCATATTCGTCAATAATGTGACCTGCTTTATAAAGAAAATACCCTATATGTTTATACTTAGTAACCTTCAAAAAGTCATTATTAATACAGATATATTACTTAAAGTCGTTATGTAAATTACCTTTTTAGGAATTCAAGATTAAAGAACACCACACAAATCCTCAAATCACACGATTTTCAAGTACACGCTGAAAAGAAAAAGGCAAATCGATCAATTTTCAAATGAAAGTTTTGAATTAATTTTGCAAAATAAAATAATTTATATAATTTTGCAATCCCTTTTGGGAAAAGGAGAGGTGGTAGAGTGGTCGATTACGGCAGTCTTGAAAACTGTTGAACTGAAAGGTTCCGGGGGTTCGAATCCCTCCCTCTCCGCAAAAAAGTCCTAAATTCTTGACAGCCAAAGAGTTTAGGACTTTTCTTTTGTAGAAGATGCTCCAACAATGACGATTCAGGGCTCAGGGGGGGGGGAACCGGGGCTCAAGTGCAATATTATGTGTTCAAGTAATTAACTATTTCTTTTCACCCGACCAAATACAGAACGATAATTCTTTTGAACCTGAAAAACACCTTTGAAGTCAATGTGCCTTGTAAGGTATTCTATGAAGGGTAACAGGTAAAGGTGAATTTCGGGTTAGGATGAGCTTACACGATATGATTCACCCAAAGTGGTCAAGAAAAACAGGTTTTGTCTTCAAGCAAGAATTCATTTTGAGTACATTCAACAACAAGTCTCTATTTCATCCTTTTGAAATGTTTTCCGTGACTTAATATATAGCCCGCTCGTTATCCAGATTCTTACTGAGAATAAGCAAGTTCTGGAACCACGGCAAAACTGCTACGGTCCGTAGCAGAATTTCTTTATAATCTAATTCGAAGATATTCGTGATATCCGGTGTGTTTTTCATAAAGTCCAAACATACAACTTCTGCAAATTTAAACATTTTACGAAATTTCAGCCGGCTGTTGTTATCCTTTTGATAAAACAACTTATCTTTGTGTCGTTCAGCTAGCCCGGCACTCAAAACAGTGTATCTGATTGTTAATCTTGATGTTGCTGATTTGATTGCAGGGATGGGTGGGTTTGTGCCCATTCGGGTCGGGCATTCACCGGACACAAGTTTCTAGGAAACGACATTTTAAAACAAAAAGAAGGAGGCTTGCTTCGGCCTCCTCTTTATACAATCACATAAAACAATCCACTATTTATCTACTGCATTACGTTTTTTCCATTGGGCGAGGGCCAATTGCTGCATATCCCTTACGGAGTCACGCTCATCTACAATCTCACTTCCCATAATAGTCTCTATGACATCCTCAAGAGTTAGGATACCTTGAAAACTACCGTATTCATCGATAATAATAGAAATCTGCTCATTATGCTCAAGCATCTCATCCCACACCTTATCCATAGGTGTATCCTTATCAAAACTTGCGATTGGCCTTTTTATCTCAGATAGAGTTTTATCGAACTTGTCTTCAGCCACCAATTGCAAAACATCCATACGAAGGACATACCCGGTGATATATTCATCGTTATCTGTATAAACAGGGATACGGGAATGAGTCTTGAAATGCTTATCTTTAAAGAAATTACGTAATGTCATAAACTCGGAAGCAGTCGCACAAACTACTCTAGGAGTCATAACATCGCTCGCCTTAATCTCATCAAGATTAATGACATTTTGAATAATTTCATTCTCGTCTTCCTCAAGATCACCAGCTTCTTCCGCCACATTGGCCATAGCTGACACTTCGTCTCTAGAGACAGCATTCTCATTTTCTTTAGGCGTAATCAGCTTCTGAAACTTCTCAATAAGCCATACACAAGGAAACATCACGACTATCAGTACACTAATAGTTGAAGTGGCAAATCCCATAAGAGAACGCCAACCATGAGTCCCTATCGTTTTGGGAACGATCTCCGAAAAAATCAAAATCAAAACCGTCGTTATTGCGCTCACTAGCCCGAACCACTCACTTCCAAAAACAAGTGTAGCTTGACGTCCAACTCCCGCCGCACCAATAGTATTGGCAATCGTGTTAAGTGAAAGGATGGCGGCAATAGGACGCGACGAATTCTGCTTAAAATCCTTCATTTTCTTCGCTGGACCATACCCTTCCTCCTCTCGCATAGTGATATAGGATATAGGAGTAGACATCAATACCGCTTCCAGTACTGAGCACATAAAGGACACGGCCATCGCGCCTAAAAGGAAAATGATTAATTCTGCCATAATTTATAAACCCCACTCCGAAGCCGAGAAACTCGTCTTAGGAGCATTCGGGACATTAGTAAAATACTTGACTCCAGTTATTTTTTCAAGATCTGAAATAGACATCATCTCTCGGGAAGACACCTTTTGACCTTTTAAATCATTTGTATGCGAGCGTACGAATGCAGCACACTTCATTTCAGAAGCGGAGCAATTCTTTAAAGACTTGCCTGTATTACCTTTCTTAGTCCTAAGAAGAGCATAATAGAACATAGTAGGCATGTCTACATCGTTACGACCGCCAAAGGAAATAGTTTTAGGCGATACTGTGTTACCATAGCCGTCTGTAAACTTTTCGAAATAGCAACCGATAACTATATAAAGCGTATCAGAACATACCTGACCATCTACATACGCCTCCAGCGTATTCCATCCACCACCACCAGTGTTAAATCCGCTTTGAAGCTGAGGTGCTATGTTTGTATAATAAAACACCTGCTGGTTAGTTTTTCTGGATGCCAATCTTTCTGCAGAACCGAGCATGTGTCCCTTGTTACATCCACTGCCTGTTACCTTACTGTTGTATTGGACAGATGATGGAATTTTAGGGTCCTTCCCATAATCATCAGTACGGCTTGTACCTTTATTTTGATACATCTGATGTCGTGGTGCGGCTACCCATATAGGACAATGATGCTCGCCACTAAAGCATACAGTATAATTACGAGCATCCCCGCCACTAGGAGATTTCAAATCGGTGAAATGCGTAGCATAATAAATATTGGCATCGGTATCATGCACTCCATTCCTGTCTTCATCGTACATTACTGGCAATTCTGCCCAAGGATACAGACTCGTCACTGGATCTGGGTCCGGATCAGGTTCTGGGTCTGGATCGGGATTAGGTTCTGGGTCAGGTTCTGGGGCATCCGATGTAGCAAAACTTGTTACAACAAAATTCACATTATCAAATTTTGATGCATAACCTATTGTAAACCCATAAATTATAACATTCCCATCTGGAACTAATATATTAGAATAAGTATACAAAGCCTCTCCTCCTACACTTACTTTATACCCATTCTTAGTCCCGACCGCCTTACCATATGTTATTGTAGCATTCGAAGACTGTTTTTGTATGAAAGACTCTGTGATTTCTTCGGACTCCGGATAATTAAACTTACGATCAGACGATATGAGCTCCATGCTCGGTTTATTCCACTCTGGCACACCATTAAAATCCTTGACTTCTCCCTCTAAAGAAAGTTCGTCTCCTAACGAAACTGTCTTATCTGGATCATACAACAACATATATGCAGTACCGTCTGTCACCACAAAATTAAAAGCACCGGCAGCCACTACCACGGCAGACTTAACCTCATAATCCCCTGCACCTTTCTCTATTATTTCCTCAAATGTAATAGATGACGGATGAGGCTTTATCGGTTCTGGATCAGGGTCTGGAGGAACTACTGGCTTATCTGGATTTTCCGGTTCATTAACCGGCTCACAAGCGGCAAAACTCAAAGAGAATGTTGCCAAAATTAAACATAACTTTGGTATTAATTTCATGATTATTTAGTGTTGATTAGTTTTTTCATCTGCAACTAGATCTTAACCATTCCGGAGAATCCGAAAAACGCCATAGCCATAATACTCACCGTAATTAAAGCTATAGGAAGACCTTTAAATGCTTTAGGTACATTATTTCCACTAAGATGTTCCCTAAGACCAGCAAATAGAATCATAGCAAGACCATACCCTAATGATGTAGCCAAAGCATACACCGTGGCTTGCCCTAGATTCAGTAGCTGAGCCTTATCTCCGTTTAAAGTAAACTCCTTAGTGACAACGGTTATCGCCACACCCAATACAGCACAGTTAGTAGTAATCAAAGGAAGGAATATTCCTAAAGCCTGATATAGCGACGGGCTTATTTTCTTAAGAACTATCTCCACCATTTGCACCAAAGCAGCAATTACTAGGATAAAAGCAATAGTTTGAAGGAACTCCAAATTAAACCTCAGCAATAAATACTTATTTATAAGGTAAGTAACCACAGTAGCCAGTGTTATGACAAAGCATACGGCACCTGACATTCCCGTCGCTGTGCTCAACTTATTGGATACTCCCAAAAACGGGCAAATCCCCAAAAATTGCGACAAAAGGATATTATTTACAAATATCGCCGATATTATGATTAATATATATTCCATACCCTATTTCTTAAAGAACTTATTAAACAATACCATAAGATAGCCCAAAACCATAAAAGCACCTGGAGCTAGGACAAAAGCTAAAATTCCATCGCCAGGAATGAACTTCACCCCAAAGGCCGAGCCACTTCCTAAAACCTCTCTTATAAGACCAATTACTGTTAAAGATAGTGTAAATCCTATTCCTATTCCCAAGCCATCGAGAGCCGAAGCCCAAGGCCCATTCTTACAAGCAAAAGCCTCTGCCCTTCCTAGCACGATACAATTCACAACTATAAGAGGAATAAACAATCCTAATGTCTGATAGACACTCGGAACATATGCCTGCATTGCTAACTGTAAAACAGTTACAAAGGTGGCAATAACCACGATATAAACCGGTATATGCACTTTATCAGGCACCATAGGTGCTATTAATGAAATAGCTACATTAGAGAGAATAAGCACAAACATGGTAGCCAATCCCATTTCCAATCCATTCATGGCTGAAGTGGTAGTGGCAAGTGTAGGACACATACCCAAAACTAGGACGAAAGTAGGATTTTCTTTAATGATCCCTTTTGCTATAATTGATAAATTTTTCCCCATTTCTACCTTTCTTCTAATAGTTTAACTACTTTAACGGCATCATTAACAGCCTTTATATACGCTCTTGAAGTAATCGTGGACCCAGTAATTGCATCTATCTCTCCCCCATCCTTCTTTACTGCGAATGGTGCAGACGAAGCACGATTTCTAAATTGACTGGCAAAACTTGGATCCGAACTGCACTTGGCCCCCAAACCTGGCGTTTCGCTATGAGATAGCACCGATGTATCGTAAACAGTCCCATTAGATAAAACACCCACCATTAAAACCAACTTGCCTCCAAAGCCATTAGCGCTGCTCTTAATAGCATAACCAACTATGTCGTTATCTTTTGAAAGAGAATAATATTCATACTCTACACCATCCACGGAAATACTACTCAAAGCAGACAACTCTCCGCCCTCTGGCAAAACTTTTTTTATCGAAGCATCTACTGCCTTTTGGTTAGCTTGAGCTATCGGCTCTTCTGTAACTACATAGACTGCACCTAGAATCGCTGAACAAAACAAGCACACTCCAGTAAGGCATAGAACCATATTTTTTAGATTTGAAGCTGCTGCCATAACTAAGACCTCCCGTATTTTTTCTGATGACACCAATTGTTAAGAAGTGGCACCGTCATATTCATTATAAGTATTGCGAAACTCATTCCTTCTGGATAAGCGCCAAAATAACGTATCAGCATAAGCAACAAACCAATACCGACACCATATATAATTCCTCCCTTTGTACTCATAGGGGAGGTTACATAGTCAGTAGCCATAAAACATGCACCTAAAACCACACCACCCGTCAGTAAATTAAAAAGTGGATCTGTATAAGTAGTTGGATCTATCACCCAAAATATAGCACTAAATACTGCTACGGTAGCAAAAATACTAAGAGTAATCCATGGCTTTACCACCTTTTTAACAAGCAAATACACAAAGCCCAGCAATAGCGCAAATGTACTAATTTCACCTGCCGAACCACCAATATTAAGGAACAAAGTGTTCAAGTAATCAGTTCCTGCCACAGCATCAACCCCTCCCTCTGCAAATCGACCTAAAAGAGTAGCACCTGAAACAGCATCGGTAGGATGGATAAAACCAGAAGGGATAGTCCAATCCGTCATATATGTAGGAAATGAAATCAAAAGGAATACACGCCCTGTTATGGCTGGGTTAAAAGGATTTTGGCCAATCCCACCAAAAGTCATCTTTGCTACCCCGATAGAAACGACTGCTCCTATGAAAACAACCCACCATGGAGTAGTACAAGGCAGATTCATAGCAAGTAACAAGCCAGTCACCACTGCGGAAAGATCTCCTATAGTGCTAGGTGCCTTAAGCATATATTTAGTTATGGCCCACTCTAACAAAACGCAGGAGACCACACTGACAACTAACACTAATAATTCACTCCATCCATAAAACAAAATCGAAACTACAATCGCCGGAGTAAGAGCGATTATCACATCACGCATTAGAGATCTAGTACTCACAGCTGCGTGAATATGTGGGGATGGTGATACTAGTAAAGTATTTTTCATAATGAACACTTCTATTTTTTTGCGGCAGCTGCGCGCGCACGCATAATACCCATAACCTGTCCTTTATACTGACGAATATAGTCAAGAAGCGGAATGTTTGCAGGACAACTATACAAACAACACCCGCATTCTATACAATCTTGAACTGCATTCTTCTCCAAGCCATCTACATCGCTGACAGCACCTAACCTCTTCAAGAGAAATGGCTCTAGACCCATAGGACACGCATCTGCACAACGCCCACACCTTATACAAGCAGATTCTGGTTTACGGAGCGTAGCCTCCTTACTAAGATATAGGATAGATGACGATCCTTTTACACATGACGCATCAATATTAGATATGGCTTTTCCCATCATAGGTCCGCCACTTATTATCTTAGCTGCGCCCTCAGGAATCCCTCCGGCATATTCTGCGATATAACTTAACGGAGTTCCTATTCTAAATAGGTAATTATGTTGTTTTTCAACAGGCAGGCAATCTCCAGTGATGGTAAGCGTGTTAGTCACAAGCGGCTTATTTTTCTGAACTGCTTCGTATACAGCTAGTGCAGTCGCCACATTCTGTACCACGGCGCCCACACTTATAGGAAGGCCACCGGATTTAACCTGGCGATGCATAACAGCATCTATTAGTTGTTTCTCACCTCCTTGTGGATACCGTTTTTTCAAAGAAAGCACTTCTATCCCCTTGTAAGGAAGTTCCGCTAATGCATGTGTCATTGCCTCAATGGCCTCTGGTTTATTTTCTTCGATTCCAATCACGGTTCTACACCCACCTAAGACTTTTTGCATTATGGCAGCACCCACGATTATCTCCTTAGTACGCTCTAACATTATGCGAAAGTCGCTAGTCAGATAAGGTTCACACTCAGCTCCATTTAGGATAAGACATTCTGCTTTACTTCCTGGTGCAGGATTCAGTTTTACATGTGTCGGGAAAGTGGCACCACCCAGGCCTACAACTCCATTGTTCTTAACGCGTGAAAGTATAAAGTCCTTATCTTCAGGAATATCCGTTTTTAACTCAGTAGTAAGATCTATACCTTCTGCCCATTCATCGCCTTCTACGGCTATTTCTATGTGTGGGATCATTTTTCCAGCCAAATCAGCACGTGCAGATATAGACTTTACTGTGCCACTTACAGGAGAATGAATAAATGCTGAGATAAATCCAGATGGTTCTGCTATTACCTGTCCTGCTTTTACCTTATCCCCCACAGAAACCACAGGAGTAGCCGGAGCGCCTAGATGCTGCGACATAGACACATACATTGTCTGAGGCAAAGGCAAAACTTCTATGGCGCAATTCCTGGAGAATTTTGAATCTGCAGGATGAACACCACCGATACTAAATGTAACTTTACGCATTATTTTCCTCCTTTTTCTCTGTTACAGGTTTCACATTGGCATTTTCAACTGCAGCAGCTTCACGTGCCTTCTTTACACGCTCTGCAATTCTATTTTTCAATGCCTCCTTATCTAAAGGTTTAGGGAATCCAACACCATGAATAGATCCTGTCGGACAAACAGCCTCACACTCACGACATAGCTTACATTTATTAAAGTCTATATAAGCTAAATTATTTTCAATAATTATAGCACCATGCGTACAAGTTTTTGCACACATGCCACACCCTATACATGCAGCGCTACATGCCTTTCTAGCTACTGGCCCTTTGTCTTTGTTAACACATGAAACATAGACACGCATCGAACGAGGTCCCTTGTTACGCAACTCTATAATCGATTTAGGACAAGCCTTAGCACAAGCCCCACACGCTGTACACTTACTTTCATCCACTTCTGGAAGTCCAGTAGTAGGATTCATGGTAATAGCGCCAAACATACATGCTGACACACAATCTCCACAACCAAGGCATCCATAAGGACATCCCGTATCTCCACTATATAAAGCAGCCTTTACCTTACATGATTTGGCACCATCGTAAATATTAAGACGCACGCGAGCAGAACAGCTCCCATTACAACGCACAACAGCTACCATAGGTGCTTGTTCTTTAACCGTATAGCCCAAAATACCTGCAATTTTCCGCATCACCTCATTACCGCCAACAGGGCAATAATTATTATCTAAATTACCAGCCTCCACAGCAGCTTGGGCAAATGCTCTACACCCCGCATAACCACATCCGCCACAATTGGCCCCAGGCATAACTTTCTCTACCTCGTCTATTCGAGGGTCCTCTTCCACCTTGAACTTCTTCGCTATCAGATACAAAACAAGTGCAAGCACCAGCCCTAATACTGATAAAACGACAATAGTTAGGATAATAGTATTCGTCATTTCTTCTTAATATAAAAAGTATATTCGTTTTTTAATAAGTTGCGTAACAAATATATAACTAAATAGTAGCAAGCGACTATTCCTATCGCACCTAGCCCACAAGCGATTTCACCGACGCCCAAAGAGCTTAGAATCAATAACATCGCTGTCATCAGAATCAAAGGAAATACATAAGCAACCCACACGGCCTTCATCCCCAGCGAGCGCTTCATATTCACCCAGACCTCTTCTCCTACTTCATATCCTGGGGCCAAAGGAACCTCTATCTGCTTTTTTTTTAGCTCTGACATTCCACATAAGGAAACAGCATGACAAGAAGAACAAGCATCCTGAGCAATAATCTCAACAACTATCCCTTGAGGAGTAATATCCACTATTCTGCCTATGTGTTTAATTTCTTCTACCATGTCTGCGAATCAGGCTGAATGTCATAGTCAGAAGCAATATTCATCTTCGACTCATACTCTGGGGTATCCTCATAGAGAGCATCGCTTACTTCTACAAACTTTAGACGTTCTCCCTTATATAGCATATCTATATCCTTTGTCTCTCCGTTACGGTGCTTTGCTATGATTATCTGTGTTTTCTCCTTATCTTGAGGTCCTTCAGAAAGGCCTAGAAAATCCGGTCTATGAATAAAGATAACCATATCAGCGTCCTGCTCAATACTTCCGGATTCTCGCAAGTCTGACAGAATAGGCTTTCCGCCACCGCCCTGTCGCTGAACAGAATTTCTTGACAGCTGTGATAATGCTATAATAGCCACATTCAATTCCTTAGCCGTACCTTTTAACATACGCGATATGGCAGCGACTTCCTGCTCGCGCATACCCTTTGTATCACTAGGGCCTTGCATAAGCTGAAGGTAATCGACGATTATAAGCCTTACACCTTTTTGCTTCACGAGAGCTTTTGCCTTCGTGCGGAATTCCATAATAGGAAGACCAGGAGTCTCATCTACATATAAAGGAGCTTTTCTTAAGCGACTTAGACTTTGTTCAAGTAAATTCCACTCATCGTTTTCAAGCTTCACTCCCCCCTTTATTTTATCCGCACTTAATCCAGACTCAGAAGTCATAAGACGCATAGCAAGCGAAATGGAAGACATCTCCAAAGAAAAAAATGCCACTGGGATATTATTATCCACTGCCGCATTCCTTGCCACATTAAGGGAAAATGCAGTTTTACCTACTGAAGGACGAGCCGCCAATATTATCAAATCCGAGGGCTGCCATCCGTTAGTAACCTTATCTAGAGAAGGGAAGCCCGACGGAACGCCACTAAGCCCTTCTTTTTTCTGCATATCGTCAAGACGATCAAGCGCTTGGTTAATAATAGAACCTATATCTTGAACACCCTGTTTATCACTGCTTTGAGTTGCCTTAAAAACATCAGTGAGCGACCTATCCACAAGGTCATCCACATTCAATTCTTCGTCGTACGAGTTCTTAAGGATATCATGCGCTGCCGTAATCAAATCCCGCTGAATAGCTTTCTGCTTCAATATCGAAATATACGACTCAATATGGGCAGCTGATCCTATCTTGCCAGCCAAATCCGCGAGTTCGGAAGGTCCTCCTACAGCTTCGAGCTTCCCTTGCTGGATTAATTTACTTGCTACGGTTATAGCATCAATTGGCTGATGTTCATTAACCAAAGCAGACATGGCTTCAAATATGAAGCGATGTCTTTCCGAATAAAAACAATTCGGCTTAAGAGAATCTATTGCATCATCGATACAAGCCGGCTCCAATAGCATCGCACCGAGCACAGCTTCCTCAACATCAAGCGCTTGAGGTGGAGTCATCCCCATCAAGCGTCCGATTTCATCAACTACTGCTGTATCAGATATAGATTTTCTTTTACGCTCTGCCATTTTTATTCGGCGTCAGCAAGAGGATTCACCAAGATACGTCCGCAATGCTCGCAAATAACTAATTTATCTCCAGAAGCGATGTCTACGAGTTTTTGAGGAGTAATGGCATTAAAGCATCCCCCACATGAATTCTCATAAACTGGAACAACTGCAAGATGATTATGCACACTAGCACGTATGCGATTGTATGCACTGAGTGTTCTCTCATCTAGTTTGTCTGCATAAGATTTCCTTTTAGCTTCTAGTGCATTTTCATCTTTTGATGTGGATTCTACTATATTGTCAAGTTCTGCTTTCTTAGCAGCCAAGTCCTCTTCCCTAATAGTTATGCGATCATTAATGGCTTCTATCGCATCCTTTTTCTCTGAAATAGACATGCGCGCTTCATTTATATGTTTCTGCGCAATCTCACGAAGCAAGCCAAGGTTCTCAAGTTCCTTATTTATAGAATCAAATTCACGACTGTTTGTAATCTTTCCCAACTGTTCATGATATTTTGCAATATCATTATCAAGATCTCCAATGTCGTTCTTATTTTTTTCTATAGTAGATTCAAAACCAGAGATAAGTTCTTTATTAGCAGCTATCTTAGACTTAAGGGAAGCCAATTCCTGCTCTATAGCCTCAACTTCCTGTGGAAGTGCACCACGAAGAGATACTATCTTATCTATCTCTGTATCGGTCTGTTGAAGTGCATATAGTACACGAAGCTTCTCTGCTACTGAAAGAGCCCCCTCTGAAAAGTTCTTCGAGAGAGAAACGAAAGTCTCACGCTGATCGATAGGCGTCTCAACTTTGCTGATTTTAACTTTTTCTGACATATCTTTTTATTATTATTTTCGCGGGTCGCAAAGTTATAAAAAAGTTCGCTATTTTCCCATAAATCGTTTTATTTCGAGCAAACGACTTTTTATATCCTTCAAAGTTCGCAATACTTTAACATTTTTTTCTATTCTGGATCGCTCCTCTGCCATTTTTTTCTTAGCCCCTTCAATCGTTAGGCCCTCCACTTTTAACAAGTATTGTATCAACCTTAGCGTTTCGAGCTCTTCTGGCTTAAAAAGTCTATTCCCCTTTGCATTTCTTTTCGGATTTACATCTCTAGAAAAAGAATCGCACCAAAAACGAATACAACTTACACTTTCTCCCAATTCCGACGCCACCTCGCTCATCGTATAAAACATCTTTTCCATAAGCTATCAATCCATCGACTGCTCCGTATTTGAAGCTAAGTAAAACATATTGGCATACTCATAAAAATCCACAGAAGCGAAAAAGAAATTCACCGGATCGAGATAAACACCATCTTTTAGAACTTCATAATGGAGATGTGGAGCATACGAAGAGCCACTCATCCCAGTAGTACCTATCTTCTGTCCAGCATATACACTACTTCCCCTTTTTACATTGATAGTGGAAAGATGAGCATAGCGAGTTATATGACCTGAGTTATGCGCTATGGTTATGGTATTACCCATACCCTTATTGCTCTTTTCTATTCCCACCACTTTCCCATCTCCTGCAGCTAAAACAGGAGTACCTGTTGGTACTATTATATCTATCCCATTATGAGGGACTCTCGCCTTTAGAATAGGATTGGTTTTACTGCCTATCGAAGCCCCTATCTGTGTAAATGAGATATCGGAAAGGGGTAAATGCATAGGCGGAAGACTATTCTGTGGGGTCGAAGCCACTTTAACTAGGGCTTCGCGAAGATTGGCCTCCACAGAAAACATCTTAATGTACATAGAATCCGATTTAGCAGCAGCATATGATATAAGGCTAGTATTCATATCATAATCATCCGAAAAAGCGGTAAGCGACTGTATAGGGTCTACAGAAGGGGCATGAGACTGAAAAACATCACCATATATTTTTTCATCTTTTAGCTCCAAGCCAGAAATAACATCCTCGAGAAGCTCCTGTTGAGGAAGTAATTGCGGATACAATTTTTCATACATCTTATTCTCCCTTTTAAGTCTGCCCTCTACATCCGTATTAATAGTCAACGCAAAAATAGCATAGACAACAAGCGTGACTACAAAAGCACACGCAGCTGCCAATCCTAAGAATCGCAAAACTCGCTGATATGGCTTGTCCGACTCCTTTAAAAGAAAATCCGATCCTATCTTATATCGATGATCACCCATTGTCAGAATGTTCTGATTCTTCTTTAACCTTATCAGTCATAGCTTTATATTCATCAGCGCCCATAGTCAAATCCATAAAAGACATAGGATCGACTTGCCTGTTTCTATAAAGCACCTCATAATGAAGATGTGGCCCAGTCGAAGCACCTGTATTCCCAACTGTCCCTATGATCTGGCCACGCTTCACTACATCTCCTCTATCTACCATTATCTTCTGCATATGAGCATATCTTGTCTTATAGCCAAATCCATGATTTACAACCACCTCATTACCATACCCAAAGAAGTTGTACTTAACTTTCTCTACTACACCATCTCCCGTGCAGAAAATTTCAGGACCCACCTTTCCTGTGGCAAAATCCACTCCTTCGTGGAATATTCTCACTTTTCTTATTGGATGAACCCTATATCCAAACGGACTAGAGATACGGTAACTTCCAACCGAAGGGACAATAGGAGGAACAGATGGCATGCAAGATGTCAATTTATCAGCATGTTCTGATACTAAAGCGACTTCGTCAAGAGCCTTGCTCTGTATATACGAGCGTTTAGTCAGTATATCCATTCTCTTCACCATCTGCTTCAGTAAAGGGGATCCGCCAAGCTCGTCTAAATAAGCATATCGATTAACTCCTCCGAATCCCGCCTTCTTTACATCTTCTGGAATTTCGTCCAGGCCGAATATTGAACGATAAACATCATCGTCTCTTTTTTCGATGCCATACAAAGCTGTTTCTGCCAAATCCATCTCATGGTCTATCATTTTGAACTTGGCCACCCACTCAGCATTTTCTTTTTTCAGGCGTGCCGTTTTAGGCAGATCTAACCTAAGTACCTTAGTGTATATCACGATATACAAGACCATAAAAACCACTATTACAGCCATAAAGGCTAATACCTTCAAAGCTACTGTTCCTTTTGAGTCTTCATGGACCTCGTACATCAAGGTCTTCTCATTATAGATGTATCTACTGAATTTTTTCATCTATTTATTTCTTAATCGGGCCAATTCCGCCTTCGACGTTCCACAAAGAGCCCGCCACTGCTGTGGATTACGGAATCCATTTAGAAAATCCACCACATTCATTCGCTTCTTACCACTTAACTGCACATCATCTACACTGATCGCACCATCTAAAGTAGCTATGGCTAAATATGTTTTACCATCTGAGAGTATCGTGCCTGGAGCTACACCTTCCGCTTTATCTATTATATGTGAAGCATATATCTTTAAGGAAATAGGGGCCTCTTCTTCCTTTTGAATCATAGTATAAGCACAAGGATATGGGCTCAATCCTCTTATCAAGTTATGTATCTGAAGTGATGAATCGTTCCAATCTATATTTTGCAGTTCAGGTGTCAACTTTGGCGCTGGTTTAAGGACTTCACTTCCCTGAACGAAACTACGCTGAACACGAGTTTCCACACTATGTTCTATTATCCCCTCCACTGTTTGAAGTACCAGTGCCGAACCAGCTTCCATCAACTTATCATGAATAGTCCCAGCATCGTCTTGTGGGGTAATTCTGCACTCTTGACGTAAAATAATCCCCCCCGTGTCTATATTTTGATCAATCATAAATGTAGTCACACCAGTGATTCTTTCACCATTTATAACAGCCCAATTAATAGGCGCAGCACCTCTGTACTGAGGCAACAATGCAGCATGAAGATTAAAAGTACCCAATTTAGGCATTTTCCACACTTCCTCGGGCAACATTCTAAAAGCCACTACAACAAACAAATCTGCCTTAAAAGCCTTTAATTGAGATAAAAACTCAGGATCTTTAAGTTTTAAAGGCTGAAGTACAGGTATATTATGCTCTACAGCATATTTTTTTACAGAACTCTCATTAACCTTAAGTCCTCTTCCACTAGGCTTATCCGCTACGGTCACTACTCCTACTACTTTATATCCATGTTTTATAAGATTATCAAGTGGAGCCACCGCGAACTCCGGAGTACCCATATAAACGATACGTGTCTTATGAAGCATATTCGAAATTTTACTACCTAACCTTTTAAATTGTAATTTTAAACTTCCCGTTTTCAACGACGAGTCATGCACGGCCTTCCACGATAGATATAGACCTATAGGGAAAAGTACAAGCGCAGAAATAAATGCACCCCAGAATGGAGGAACAGCGCCGTCATTAGCCAATTTTGTTCCAGAAATATCTATCACCCAATACAACACGAAGAAAAGCACAGAGATTATAGCACTGGTTCCTAGACCACCTTTTCCGATCAAAGCGCCCAAAGGTGCTCCTATGAAAAACAATATAAAACAAGCCAATGCCTGAGCAAAGCGCTTCAATATTTCTACGTCCGTTCTTCTAAGATAGAAATGATCAACATAATTCTCACTACTAAAATTATTTAGATCTGAGGCCATGTAATTAGCCCTATCCCTTGATCTTTCAAGTGCATTTATCTTAGCTTTACGACTCTTCCACTTACCAAAATTAGCGGATGCGAAATTCTGGCTGGCTTTACTTGTATACGAAGTGTCTAACTGGTTTTTAAAAGTAAAGTAATTATCCTTAGATAACTCCTCATAATGTTTTTTATAAGAGGTCTGCGTTACAGTGTTCAAAGAATCATGCTCTACTACAAGAGAACTCAATTTCTGCGCTTTAATCTGATTACCATATCTAGCATCATTCGATTTCTCAAAAGCATAATTAGATAAAGGAATTATTAACTGTTGCTTATCAAAGGCTATTCGCTGAAGTTGATGTTCTTGTGTCCCATTTTTGCGATTATTATCTTCTTGATAATTAACACCATTATACAATGTAAAAATCAAATAATCCTTCGCTTTCGAAAGACGCATGGTCGCAGAATCAGCTATGGTTACCGATACATTTCCTTTCTTCTTCGTGTGGTCATACACCATAACCGAATGCATCATTCCATCTTCACTTTGATCCTCCACCCTTATAACATAATTTTCAATCCCGTCATAAAAAGTTCCTGACGGGATTTTAATTTCAGATTTTGTCTTACCTATGTCATCTCGAAGAGTATAAATCTCATTGTATGCCTTAGGAACCAGATTATTCCCGACAAAAAAAGCAGCAACCGCGATAATGGCCGACACTATAGTAAGTGGCGTCATAACCCTGACTAAAGATATGCCACTAGCCTTTATAGCCATAAGCTCATTATTTTCCGTCATCTGCCCCATAACCATCATGGAAGACAGAAGTGTAGCCAAAGGAAGCGCCATCGGAAGGATGGTACAAGTTCCCCACATTAAAAATTCGAGTATTACCTTAAAACCAAGTCCTTTCCCGACAAGTTCATCAATATATACCCAAAGGAACTGCATAACGAGGATGAACACCACGACAAGCAGAACCGCAATAAACGGTCCTACAAATGCCTTAAGTATAAATCGGTCCAGCCTCTTCATTCCCTAAATTCAAGACTTGGCAGCTTTCACTAGGGCTTCGAAAGCATTGGCCAATCCATCTATATCCTTACCTCCAGCGGTTGCAAATCCAGGTTGTCCACCGCCACCACCAGCAATGAATTTAGCTGCTACACGAATGTCCTTACCAGCATTTTTCCCGGACTGCACAAGATCAGAAGTGTACATAAGGGCAAGTTGTGGCTTACCATCTACTTTATAAGCAGCTACAAGAGCTGTCTGAGTTTCTCTTTTTTGAAGATAATTTGCAGCATCCCTCAGTAAAGAAGGCTCATCACACTCTGTAAGTTTAATAAGTTTTAAATTACCTTCGAATTCTACCTTTCTGGCCAATTCGTCAGCGTACAACTGAGCCTTTTGACGAGCATACTCCTCTGCCTGCTTTTTATAAATCGCGTTTTCATCCAACAGCTTTTGAATGGCACCCATTAAATCTTGTGTGTTATTAAAAGCAGAACGCGCTTTTTTCATAGTATCCTGCAAATCGGCTACATATGCTTCTGTATCCTCGCCTGTTATAGCCTCGATTCTTCTTATACCAGCAGCTATTGCAGACTCACTCATAATTTTAAACATGCCAATCTTTCCAGTAGCTGAAGTATGACAGCCTCCGCACAACTCTACGCTTGGTCCGAATTTCACCACTCGAACCTTATCTCCGTATTTCTCTCCAAACAGGGCTATAGCACCCATAAGTTTAGCCTCCTGCATAGTGGCGTCCCTTTTTTCCTCAAGATGAATATCAGCTCTTATCAGCTCATTTACGCGATTCTCCACTGCTTTAATCTGCTCTTCGGAAAGCTTTTCAAAATGTGAGAAATCGAAGCGAAGGCCATGCTCATTAACATACGAGCCCTTTTGCTCTACATGTGATCCCAGAATTTCACGAAGAGCATAATCCATAAGGTGTGTACAAGAGTGATTATTAGCGATCTTCTGTCTTCTGTGAGCATCGACGCACAAGGTAAAGTCGCCCTCACAATCCATAGGCAACCTATCAGCGATATGAACTATAAGGTTATTATCGTAGATCGTATTTAATATCTGTATCTTCTCTCCATCTGCTGCTATCGCATAACCGGTATCACCTACTTCGCCACCCATCTCAGCATAGAAAGGAGTCCTGTCAAAAACCAGCTGCAACATAGTCTTATTCTTTTGAACTACAGTTCGTTGCTTTAACAACTTTACTCCTAATAGAGTAGTGTTGTCATATCCTTCGAATTTACTCTGCCCACTATGATATTCCTGCCAATCCCCGAATTCATTAGCTGTGGCATTGCGTGCACGCTCCTTTTGCTTTTGAAGTTCTGCAGCGAATCCATCTAGATCAATTTCATATCCATGCTCTGCAGCAATAAGTTCCGTAAGATCGACCGGGAAACCATAAGTATCATAAAGCACAAATGCATCCACACCTGGTATCACCTTAGTCGATGAAGACTTAGCCATATATTCATCAAGAAGTTTTATACCCCTATCCAAGGTCCTTAAAAATGCCAATTCCTCCTCTCTAATAACGGATTCTATCAACCTCTGCTGGCTGACGAGCTCTGGATAAGCCTCCCCCATATCTGATACCAACTGAGGTACAAGACGACAAAGGAAAGGTTCAGAAAAGCCTAAAAATGTGTAACCATAACGCACTGCACGACGAAGTATACGACGTATTACATAGCCAGCCTTTACATTAGAAGGGAGTTGTCCGTCCGCTATAGAAAAAGCTATCGCCCTTATATGGTCTGCAATTACACGCATAGCGACATCTGTCTTTTCCGATTCACCATAACGATGTCCACTCAATTCGCCTATCTTATTCAACATGCCAGTAAACACATCTGAATCATAGTTACTGTTTTTCCCTTGAAGAACAGCACATAGACGCTCAAATCCCATTCCCGTATCTATGTTTTTTGCAGGTAGATTCTCCAAATGTCCATCTGCCATACGCATATACTGCATGAAAACTATATTCCATATTTCGATAACGTGCGGATCTGATTTATTTACAAGATTTTTACCTTCAATCCCAGAAGCCTTTTCTTCTGGTGTGCGTATGTCAATATGTATCTCCGAGCATGGACCACATGGACCTGTATCTCCCATCTCCCAGAAATTATCATGTTTGTTTCCTAGTATGATATGATCCTCTGGCAGGTATTTAAGCCAAGCATTCTTCGCCTCAATATCCATTTCCGTTCCATCGTCAGAACTACCCTCAAAAACAGTGGCATATAGTAAATTCTTATCTATACCATAGACACTTGTTAGGAGTTCCCATGCCATATCGATAGCTTCTTTTTTGAAATAGTCACCAAAACTCCAGTTCCCAAGCATTTCAAACATAGTGTGATGATATGTATCATGCCCCACCTCTTCCAGATCATTATGCTTTCCACTAACTCTCAAACACTTCTGGCTATCTGCAGCTCGCTTGTATGGCGCTTTTGTGTTTCCAAGGAATATATCTTTGAATTGATTCATTCCAGCATTAGTAAACATCAATGTTGGATCCCCCTTAATTACCATCGGCGCTGAAGGAACGATGGTGTGTCCCTTTGAAGCATAAAAATCCAGGAATTTCTGCCTGATTTCTTTAGATGTCATCATATATTAATTACCTTTTAAATTACTACTTGAGGCCCCCTCTTCTCTTCTCCATATTCTGGTTTAAATCTCATATAGGAATACGATTCTTCTACAGGGCATAATCGCGCAAATATAACTAAAATTTAGCAACGTAAAAAAATAAGTTGCGCCAGATTATTATGGGATTTCAAGGTAGTTTCGACTTTGAAAGAAGAAGCATACTGAGAAAAATAGACTAAGGCACTATTATTGTTAACAAACTGAAGCGGATCATTTCATTTTTTCTTCACATTAAAATTCATAAAAAAATAATTTATGGAAAGAAACAGATTAAGTAGTGCGATCGTTCTAAGCATCGCCATTATAACAGCTAGCATAATGCTACCAAAAGCCGTAAAAGACTACAAATCCTATGACAGAATCGTCACAGTCAAGGGATTGTGCGAAAGAGAAGTAAAAGCGGATAAAGTAATTTGGCCCATAGCTTATAAAGTGTCGAGTGATAATCTCACTGATCTTACAAATAACATGGAAGCCAAGCGTAAGGCCATATTATCCTTTCTGCAAGAAGGTGGAATCGACTCTTCCGAGATAACTCTTTCAGCGCCATTCATTTCGGATAAATACTCTCAGGATTATGGAGTAGATCGCAAATTTCGATATGTGAGTCAGAACACCATTACTGTATGCACGAATAAAGTGGATAAGATTCTCTCTCTCTCCTCCAGGATACAAGACCTTCTTAAAGCTGGAGTATTGGTCAGCAAAGAAAATTACTGGGATAGCAACATACAATACATATTCGAAGGTCTAAATGAGATTAAGCCGGAAATGATTCACGAGGCCATGGCAAACGCGCGAATAGCCGCCGAACAGTTCGCGACAGATTCAAACAGTAAATTAGGTAAACTCAAAACAGCTTCACAAGGAACTTTCAGCATAGAAGACAGGGACTCCACCACACCTCAGATTAAACGCGTAAGAGTGGTAACTTCTCTAACCTATTATCTTCATTGATAAACCATACCGCAAAATAAATGGAGCGCCCTTTCAAAAGGACGCTCCATTTATTATATTCATTAAAATTCTCAACTACTCAGCCTTAGGCTCTTCTGCTTTAGCCTTTGCTACCTTCTCCAAACTGATATTGAAAATCAATGTTTCAGCAGGCCCAATAGCTCCTCTTGTTCCCTGCTCACCATAAGCGAGTTTATAAGGAACATATATTTCGATTTCACCACCTTCGCCGATTAAAGGAAGTGCCTCATTCCATCCTTCTATTACCTGTCCTAAGGTAAACTTGACAGCATCGCTTCCTTCTTTAGTCTCGTCAAATACAGTCCCATCTAAAAGGGTTCCTCTATATTTTACCCATACGGTGTCGCTAAGAGCAGGATGAATGTCGTTGCCTTCAGAGATAATCTTATACTGAAGACCTGAAGCCGCAACATTTACTCCTGGCTTTTTCGCATTCTTGTTAAGGAATTTCTCTTCTCTTTCCTTATTTGAATATAGTGTGTACTCGCGACGGTTCATTAAATAATTGTTAAACAATTCGTTCATGTCGTTAGGATTAACACGGAACTGAGCAGCGAACTCTTCTGGATCATCCGTCTGCTTAGCTTTAAGAAAGTCCTCGATACCCTTGCGAATCTCAGACATATTCAAATCGCCAAAATTATACCCCTTAATGAAAGAACCGAAATTCACACCTACAAGGTAACTTACATCATTAAGTTCTTTTCTTGAAGGAAGAAAATCCTTTGCTACCTTTTCCTTAGGGACAACCTCAGAGGTGGCCTCATCTGATGGTGAAGTAACTTCCTCAGCCTTGTTTTCCTGACAAGCTACAACCATCACACCCATTGAAAGTGCTAATAATAATTTACTAATTTTCATATATTTAACATTTTAAAGTTCCCATGCTAGAGCAGAAGCGCCCAAAATGGCAGCGTCTGACTCTTTTAGTTGAGAGAATAAAAGATCCACTTTATCTCTCCATAAAGGAAGTACATTCTCATTCATAGCCTTGAAAGTCGGCTCATATATAAACTCCTTCGCCCTTGCTAATCCACCGAAGAGAACTATAGCCTCTGGAGCGGAGAATTCTATAAAGTCTGCCAATTTCTCTCCAAGTATACGCCCTGTATAATCAAATACATGCTTTGCAAGAGCATCGCCTTCCTTAGCTGCATCATAAACATCTTTAGATGTAATCTTGTCCACCGAACGAAGAAGAGACGGTTCATCTGACATTTCAAGCCACTCACGAGCCGTACGTGCTACGCCAATAGCTGAACAATATGCCTCCAAACATCCCTGCTTTCCACAACCACACTGACGTCCGTTGTGTCGTATTGCACAGGTGTGTCCCAATTCTCCAGCAAATCCGTCACTTCCATAAAGGACTTCACCATTGATAACTATACCGCTACCTACGCCTGTTCCAAGCGTAATCATTATGAAGTGCTTCATGCCTTTAGCCACGCCATAAGTCATTTCGCCCACAGCAGCCGCATTAGCATCGTTAGTAAGTGCCACTGGAATTCCGTCAAGGGCACCACTTAACATATTTGCAAATGGCACACTTTGTTTAGCCGCCCACACAAGATTCGGAGCGAATGCGATCTCTCCCGTATAATAATTGCCATTCGGAGCGCCAACTCCAATACCCCTTATTTGTCCTTCCTTTCCTGACTTTACGATAAGTTCCTTTATAGCTTTTGCCAATTCATTAACAAATACTTGGGCATCTTCGTGTCTATCAGTGCGGATTACGCTTTGAATCAGAACATCACCACGAGCATCCACCACTCCTATTTTAGCGGTCTGACCACCTACATCCACACCTACTACATATTGCTTTTCCATAATCTTCTTTCACTAATATTTACTCCACTGGAATGTCTTTATTTACATTTTTGCTGCCGACAATAGCATAGAAAATCAAATATCCCAAGCACACTATCAACAGTGCATAACTAGGAAGAGATCCTACCTTATCAGCAATTGCATTCTGAACAAATGGAATTATACCACCACCACAAACAAGTGCCATGAAAATACCTGACGCTGCAGCCGTATACTTTCCAAGCCCTTCTGCGGCAAGATTAAATATAGAACCCCACATTACAGATGTACAAAGGCCACACGCTACTATAAAGAAAAGAGCCACTGGAATGCCATCAATAACCACTGATTCTGGGATAAATATTACGCCTAACAATAAAAGCGCAGCTGCACTTGAGGTTATAAGAAGCATTTTTTTACTGCTCACCTTTGCTCCTATAGCGCCACCGACTAGACGGCCTATAAGCATACAGAACCAATACGCAGCTACAAACGAACCGGCGATAGCCGGACCTATCTCCTTAACTCCAGAAAAATATACATTAGCGGTATTAGGAATGCCCACCTCGATACCCACATAGAAGAAAATAGCTATAGCGCCAAGAACGAAGTGACGGAAAGAAAGAGGAGAATGCTGTGATTTGCCAGTAACTCCATTCTTTCGATTTGCCTTCTCCTCAGCAGTTTCCATATGAGGTTCAGGAATCTCAGTAAATGAAATCACGACAAATGCAATGGCAAATATAGCCATAGCCAATATCATAACTGGAGCGGCTTTCGCTACAGTGGCATTCTCGATAGAGCCACCTACGAGCCAACCCACAAGCATAGGAGCGAGGGTACCACCTATAGAATTGCACGCGCCACCGAACTGTACTAACTGATTACCCTTATTTCCACCACCTCCAAGAGTGTTAAGCATAGGATTAACACAAATATTTAGAAGACACATTGAGAAACCTGCAACGAATGCGCCTGCGATGTACACCCCGAAAGACTCTGCATAGCCTGAAGCGAACTGAATAGCTACACCGAGTAAGCCAATTACAACAGCAAGTCTTGAAGTGAATTTGTATCCTCTTCGCTTTAATATTATACCGCCCGGAATACCCATACAAGCATAAGCTATAAAATTAGCTAGGGTTCCCAATTGTGAAAGTGCTTTACTAGCACCAAACTGATTTGTTACAACTACACCCATGGAACCAGCAAGATTCGTCACGAATGCAATCATAAAAAATAGTGCAAACATCACCACGATAGCTGGTGTGTAGTTTTGTTTTTTTACGTTTACTGACATTTCTTTATCTTAATGTTATTAAATATCTTCATACGCTGCCTTCAATTAATCAAGAGCAGCAAGATTCTGTGGATTAATTAGTTTTTTACCCTCAGTAGTATATGCATAGTCTATTCGTTTAGCAAAATGCTTTTCTACCTTTCCACGCACAACCTTTCCTGTAGAATTCACCAAACCATTCTTTTCCGTAAACGGCTCCTCACAAACCACAATGGCAGCAGGTAGCCATTTCTCTGGGAACTGCCCTGCACGTGAGCCACCTTTTTTGTAGCTATCGACATCGGCCTGAATAAGGCGAAGTTGTGCCTCTTTGTCTCCTGGCGCAGCTGTTTTTAAAGCCTCCTTATTTGGAACCACTAAAACTATTGTATATGGGCACTGATTATTATGCAATATGACGTTGTCTATGTATTTAGATACTACCGCTAGATTATCTTCGTATCCTTCAGGAGAATACTTTTCCCCATCTGATGATATTAAAAGACTCTTAAAGCGTCCTGTCACATAAAGATAACGCGGATCTTCTTTACAGATGTAACCGCGATCTCCCGTATGCAGCCACCCATCTACTATGGTTTCAGCCGTCGCCTCTGGATTCTTCCAATATCCAGCCATGACATTTTCACCTTTTATGACGATCTCCCCAGTCTGTCCATTAGGAAGAATACGATTCTCATCATCGCGTATTGTGCATTCCATAGGACTTACAATTCTACCAGAAGATCCGAATCTTGCGTAACCTGGGGCATTTGAGCATATTATCGGTGTAGCTTCAGATAAGCCATATCCTTGGAAAGTCGGCATCCCTATAGCACAGAAATACCTCTGCAATTCTATATCCAAAAGAGCGCCTCCACCCACACAGAATTTCATCTTGCCGCCGAAAGTCTCACGTATCTTCGAGAAAACGAGTTTATCGAAAAGCTTTACAAATGGTTTTCTCCAGAATTGCGATCCACCTTGATTATAATAATCTTTATAATAAGCCCTTGCATTCTTAAGAGCTATATTGTATAGTTTTTCTGTAGTTTTTCCTTTAGCCTTAACACCATTCTCAATAGCCTTCTTGAAACTACGGCTTATAGCAGGCACTGTAAGCATCACTTGTGGTTTAACCTCCTTCATGGTAGGTAAGATGTTACGCAGCTGAGCCTGTGGAGTTTTTCCTGGAACAGTCGCTATGCTTCCACCATAACTCATCATTGTATAAAGTCCAGCCACATGAGCAAAACAGTGGTCCATAGGTAAGATTATAAGCATGATATCTCCATGGGCGATATTAATAACCGAAGCTCCCTGGGCGACATTGGCCGTATAATTCCTATGAGTAAGCAGAATGCCTTTAGGGTCTGCTGTCGTTCCGGAGGTGTAACTTATGTTAGCATAATCATCTGGTCCGACGGATGCCATACGCTCCTCTAGAGCTCCTGGGTGGTCTTTAATAAACTGCTCACCCATCTTATGGATATCGCTTAGATATATTTCTCCCTCTTTCAAAGGAATATCATCCATAACAATAACCTTTTCAATTTCAGGGCATTTATCTATTACTCGACGTACCTTTTCAATCTCCATTTCAGAGGCTACGATAAAACGAGAATCAGAATGATTAATGCGGAATGTCAAATCATAATCAGACTCAAGTTTATAAGAAAGAGGAACATCAACACCTCCTGCGAAAAGAATTCCGAATTCTGTAATCACCCACATAGGACGAGCCTCTGCTAAAAGCGAGACCTTGTCTCCTTTCTTTAGGCCTAAAGCCATAAAGCCGGCAGCTAACAATTTCGCTTCTTCGCGAGTTTTATTAAAGGAGGTTTCCGTCCAGACTCCGTTGACTTTCTCTCGTAGATAAGTTTCGTCTTTGTACTTATCCACATACTCGTTCACGAAATCGATAATGGTAGTTCTTTTAGTCATATTGAAATACTATTAATTGTTTGAAAATAAGCCATAAAGCTGGGCGTCAATCATGTCTGTAACTTTCGAAAAGTCCTCAGGATTGTTTCCAAACTTTATATGATCAGCATCTATGACGAGCAAATTGCCATCATAGCTATTGATCCAATTCTCATATTTTTCATTTAGTCCTGTAAGATAATCTATTCGAATACCTTTTTCATAATCTCTTCCTCGTTTTTGTATCTGCGAAACCAGATTAGGGATACTAGAACGAAGATAAATAAGCAGATCTGGATTCCCCACTAGAGACATCATCAGATTAAACAAATCGGAATAATTTTCAAAATCTCGCGTGCTCATCAGACCCATATCATGCAGGTTAGGAGCAAAAATACGAGCATCCTCATATATGGTTCTATCCTGTATTATGACATCATCAGTCTTTGAGATATCCACCACATCCTTAAAACGCTTGTTTAAAAAGTAGATTTGTAAATTAAATGACCATCTAGCCATATCTTCATAGAAATCAGCCAAGTACGGATTATAATCAACAGATTCGAATTTCGGAATCCATCCATAATGTGCGGCCAACATCTTCGTAAGCGTGGTTTTTCCGCTTCCTATATTACCTGCAATTGCGATATGCATAGCGTTTTTGTTTATATCCTACAAATTTAATAAATTATTTGAATAATCCGTAGAGGGCGGCATCAATCCTATCCGTCACATAGGAGAAATCCTTCGGATTCTTTTCAAAATTCAATTCATCCCCATCTATTACAATAAGTTTACCCTGATACCTACTTATCCATTCTTCATACAGCTCGTTCAATCCAGACAGGTACTCTATGCTTATAGCCTGCTCATAGTCCCTGCCTCTCTTTTGAATCTGTGAAACTAGATGTGGGATACTGGAGCGGATATATATCAGCAAATCTGGTTGCTTAACTAACGACATCATAAGATTAAACAAATCCATGTAAGTACCATAATCCCTATCTGAGAGATTCCCCATTTTATGGTTATTCGCCACAAATATTTCTACACCCTCCATTATGGTCCTATCCTGAATGATTACATCCCTACTTTTAGCAATCTCCAACACATCCTTAAAACGCTGTGCCAGAAAATACACTTCCAAATTAAAAGACCATCGCGAAATATCCGAATAATAATCTTCAAGATATGGATTATATGTTACAGACTCATACCGCGGAGTCCAATTATAATACTCAGCAAGCATTCTCGTCAGTGTGGTCTTGCCACACCCTATATTTCCTGCGACACCTATATGCATTCTATGAATAAACTTATTCTTACAAATTTACAATAAAGTTTCTTATTTTTGCCGAGCAGACGACAAACATTAAAATATTACTAGACAAAGTATGTTCTGTGCCGAAAACCAAAATATTATTTATCATGTTAAATATTAAAGTCTTCGTGTGTAATTCTTATGAAGAAAACACAATGATCATCAATAAGTCGGACTCAAAAGACGCTATTATTATAGATCCAGGATGTACCCCTGGAAAAGAAACAAATAACATTGTAAACTACATCGAAAACAACAAGCTAAACCCTGTTGCCATATTACTAACCCATGCCCACCCCGACCATACCATCGGAGCTGCTGCACTGCAAAATGAATTTGGCATCCCTATCTATATGGATCATAGAGAAAAGCCGGTATTTTCATTTACAAGCACAGACATTAAAGATGGGCAGATTCTACGATTGGCAGGGATAAATTTAGAAGTAATCAGCACTCCCGGACATACACCCGGGGGCGTGTGCTACCTAGATAAAGAAGACAAAATTCTCTTCTCCGGAGACACACTGTTCGCTGGTACGATTGGCCGAAGCGATCTCGAAGGAGGTGATTACGATAAACTAATAGTTTCCGTGATGGAGAAACTCATGGGGCTGGATTCCGATGTAGCAGTCCTACCTGGGCACTATGGCAGCACTACAATAGGCGAAGAAAGAACCTCAAACCCCTTCCTCCAGCCATTCAATGAACCAGAAGAAGAGGTTGACGAAAAGGACATAACTCCTATAACTATTTCCCGCTGACGCAATTTACAATTACACTTTGATCACCACAGGCGAATCTGAATTCACCGGCTTCAAGAACCCAGTTCAAATCTTCTCCGACATAAGACAGATCGTCTACGCTGATGTGGAATTCGACAGTCTGGCTTTGGCCTGGGGCAAGTTCGATTTTCCTATAATCGCGAAGGCGACGTACATCTGGAGTCAAAGACGCATAAAGATCTGAACAGAAGAGTAAAACCGGTTCTTTCCCTGCTACATTCCCAGTATTGCGGACATCTACACTTATGGTTATAACATCACCTGTGTGGAACTCTTGTTTGTCGGAGCGCATATTGGAATACTCAAATGTCGTATAGCTAAGACCATGGGCAAAAGGCCATTGGCTTTCTATATTGGCATCATAATTATATAGGCCACCCATCGTTGCCCGGTTCTCACAAAGCTTATAGTCATAGGTATTAAGTCTATTGACATACTTAGGATAAGTATACGGCAACTTCGCACTGAAGTTCTCCTCTCCACATAGAAGTGCAGACAAGGCATCTGCGCCATAGTTACCTGGCAATAAAATATTTACAATAGCCATGGCTAGAGGCTCTATCCGATTTATAACCCGAGGTCGTCCTTCATTAAGGACAAGCACTATCGGCTTCCCCGCAGATGCCAACTCTTCAACAAGTTCTATCTGATTAATAGAAAGAGTCAAATCATTTATATTACCCACCGTTTCACAATAGGTATTTTCCCCTATGGCGACTACTATAACATCCGCCCTTCTAGCTGCTTGTACTGCCTTTTTATAGTCGGTGCGGACCTCTGCCTGGAAATCCCCATTAGGAGCATATTCTAGAACCGGTAAATATTCTACTTTCTTGAACTTATTTTTAAGTGCTTCATATATAGTATTGTACTTACCAGTGAACTCTTCTTTATTAGCAACTTCTCCCTGCCAAGAATAATTCCAACCGCCACCAAGTGTGCGCATAGAATTGGCATTAGGGCCAACAAGTAATATGCGAGCATCTTTAGAAAGAGGAAGCAAAGAATCCTCGTTTTTCAAAAGTACTTCACTTTCAAGAGCAGTTTTATAAGCTGTTTGCTCAAACTCAGGACATGCGAACTTTTCATATTTCGAACCATTACCATACGGATCGTCAAATAGGCCAAGTCTGAATTTAAGCCTTAAAATACGACGGACAGCATCATTAACACGCTCTATTGGCAATTTCTTTTCCTCAACAAGCTCTATAAGGTAGTCACACACTTCTGTACTATATGGTTCCATAATCATATCCACTCCTGCAGAAATTGACTGACATACAGCATCTTTATATGTAGTTGCAGTGTGATCGCGCTCATAGACATTTCTAATATCGGCCCAGTCTGTAACTATCATTCCATCCCAATTCAAGCCTTCTTTAAGCCACCCCGTAAGCAATTCTTTATTTGTATGAAAAGGGACTCCGTCATTATTCGAAGAATTAACCATAATAGAAAGAGCCCCAGCCTCTACACACGCTTTGAAGGGAGCAAAAAACTTTTCTTTTAATTCCCTACGGCTCACCATAGATGGAGTACGATCCTGTCCGGAAATAGTAGCGCCATATGCCAAGTAATGCTTAAGGCAGGCTGCCACATTCTCTGGCCCTACATGATTAGGATCCAATCCCTGCAACCCTCTGGTCAATGCCACACCCATACGGCTCTGGACAAGAGGATCTTCTCCGAAACTTTCCCACATGCGAGACCAGCACTGATTTCTGCTTAAATCAAGCGTAGGGGCAAATACCCATGGCACATCACAAGAGCGTGTTTCATAGGCAGATACAACTCCAATTTCATATGCCAAATCATTATTGAAAGAGGCTGCTACTCCTATTTCATGTGGGAAGAGCACTGCTCCCATCGTATATGAAGCTCCATGTATCTGGTCCAATCCATATAAGCAAGGAATACCCATCTCATCCATACAAATATCCTGAATCTGATGAATAAACTCTCTATATGCTGAAGCAGAATCTGCAACATCATCCATGGTATTCAAGATTGAGCCTATCTTGTACTTTCTGATAATGCTTTCTCCCTCTTTAGAAACATTATGAGTTCCACTTTGAAGAACAGCAGCAGAAGTGAGTTGCGTCATCTGTCCTACCTTTTCTTCAATGGTCATCCTCGAAAGAAGCTTTTCTATTTTAGTTTCAATTTCTTTATCCGCAGGAATAGCAGGAGTTCGCTTTTCACCGCCACACGAAATTATCGATAAAAGAAGCGTTAAAATTGGCAAAAAGTTTTTTCTCATATATAATTGTGTTGGTTTATAATACTTCTTTCAAATACTTACCTGTAATCGATGCAGGATTGTTAACGATAGACTCCGGTGTTCCCACTGCTGTTACATGCCCTCCACCAGAACCACCTAAAGGCCCCATGTCTATCAAATAATCAACAGACTTTAAAACATCCAAGTTATGCTCTATCACTATCACTGTGTTTCCCTGATCCACAAGTTTTTGTAACACAGACAACAGCACTTTGACATCTTCCGAGTGCAATCCAGTCGTAGGCTCATCAAGCATATAAAGCGTCTTTCCTGTTGCCTTACGAGAAAGTTCGGAAGAAAGTTTCATTCTCTGACTCTCTCCTCCAGAAAGAGTCACACTAGATTGTCCCAAGTGCACATAGCCTAATCCTACATCTACTAGAGACTTAAGTTTTGGTGCTATTTTAGGATTGGCCTTAAAAAACTCATATGCTTCACTTATAGGCATTTCCAAAACATCGTCTATATTCTTTCCCTTATAAAGTACGCTTAGGGTATCTTCCTTATATCTTTTACCAGCACATGCAGGACAAACCACATTCACTGAAGGCAAAAAATTCATCTCTATCTGCTTAATACCAGCGCCCTTACATTCTTCACATCGTCCCCCCTCAACATTAAAAGAGAACCTTCCAGCCTTAAATCCTCGCACTTTCGCATCTGGGGTCTGCTCGTAAAGGGCCCGAATATCTGACCATACACCCGTGAAAGTGGCCGGATTTGAACGTGGACTACGTCCTATAGGACTTTGATCTATCTCTATTACCTTATCTATATTCTCGATGCCTTCTATAGAAGAATAGGCCAAAGGTTTTTGCTTCATGTGATAAAATTTTCCCTTTAGGATAGGCATAAGTGTTTCATTTATAAGAGTTGATTTACCCGACCCAGATACACCACTTATACCAATCAGCATCCCTAACGGAAAAGTAACATCTATGTTTTTCAAATTATTCCCACTAGCTCCACGAAGTGTCATAAAATTTCCATTACCCGTTCTTCTTGTGGTGGGGGTTTGAACTGAAGTATGAACATCCTTAACTGGTCCACTATAACATATATGACCGCCATTTACGCCAGCACCTGGACCTACATTCACTATCCAGTCGGCCGCACGCATGGTTTCCTCGTCATGCTCGACGACTATTACGGTATTGCCTTCATCTCTTAACTTCTTAAGAGAACTTATTAATTTTCTATTATCCCTCTGATGAAGCCCTATCGATGGTTCGTCCAATATATATATTACATTGACAAGTTTAGATCCTATCTGAGTAGCAAGTCGTATTCTTTGACTTTCACCTCCAGAAAGCGAAGCTGTAGCTCTATTTAAAGTCAAATAGTCAAGACCCACATCGAGCAAGAATTCCACTCTCTCTAAAAGTTCTTTTAATATCTCTTGAGATATAGCTTTTGCCTTGCCGGAAAGTTTCGATGAAAGTCCTTGTAACCAAAGTTTCAATTCACTGATTTCCAGCATTCCAACTTCCGATATAGTCTTCCCATCTATCTTAAAGCAATTAGTTTCAGGTTTAAGTCGCGTTCCTTTACATACAGGGCATACGATCTTATCATCTATATCACCCACAACACCACTCCAAGTCTCCATTTGAGAAAAACTTCCTTCCCCTACTCTAAAATATTCATCAGACCCATATACTAATAAAGATACTACCTCATCAGGAAGCGTAGAAATAGGATCATAGAGCGAAAAACCATATTTTCTAGCAATAGCGTGCACTACTTCAAACTTCTTATTGGCTCTAATTTTCCCTAAAGGGACTATTCCTCCGTCGGCAACACTTACATCCCTGTTAGGTATAATCTTTTCTATTTCAACATCTTGAATAACACCGAGCCCTTTACAATGAGGGCAATATCCTTCTGGAGAATTAAAGGAAAAAGTATGCGGGGCAGGTTCCTGAAGAGATACACCACTTACAGGATCTATAAGGTGCTTAGAATAATGATAGAGCATTCCAGTCTCCATTTCCCAAATAGATACACTTCCCTTCCCCATCTCAAGAGCAAGTTGAACAGAATTTCTTATCCTGCTCAAATCTCCTTCAGAAGGCTTTAATTTATCTACCACAAGTTCTATAAAATGAGCTTTATACCTATCTACCGCATCTATATCGGCCAATTCACGAAGTTCACCATCCACCCTTACCTGGCTATATCCCTTTCTTGCGAGGCTTTCAAAAAGTTCTCGATAATGTCCTTTTCTTCCTCTTACAAGTGGAGCAAGCAAGATGCATTTTTTACCAGTAAAATTTGATATGATAAGATCAACTATCTGGGAGTCCGTATATCTTACCATCTCTTCGCCGCTCACTGGCGAATATGCTGTCGAAGCCTTAGCATATAAGAGTCGTAGAAAATCCGAAATCTCCGTTATGGTCCCCACCGTTGATCGTGGGTTAGAGCCTGTCGTCTTCTGTTCAATGGCTATTATAGGACTTAAACCCTCTATACTCTCTACATCTGGTTTTTCGAGCACACCAATAAATTGTTTGGCATAAGGAGATAGAGTATTTAGATACCTCCGCTGCCCTTCAGCATATATGGTGTCAAAAGCCAAGGAAGACTTCCCCGACCCACTTAACCCTGTTATTACAGTCAATTTTCCACGAGGAATATCGACATCTACATTTTTCAGATTATGCGCTCTCGCCCCTCTGATTTTTATATAATCGCTCTTTTCTCCCATAAAACAAGTAAATGAGAGCAGGACTCCACTCCGCTCCCATTTACAAAATTAAACAAAACTACTTGTAAATCGGATTTTACTCCACTTTTTTGTTATCCCTAACAATAACATTATACTCTATTACAGAGCCATAGTTTTCTCGGTCAAATCGCTGATGCAAATTTAGATATTATAAAAGTTCATTATTCACCATTTGAAAAGGCACAAAGTAAAAAAGTAGATATTTTTTACAAAAAATATCTACCAATCAACCATTTAGTCCTATCAAAAAGTGGACTATTTATAGAATTTTGGGTTATTTAACTGTTCCTCAAAAGGCACTTTCTGATTAATTGCTGCTGTCCTTATCTGAGTTCTGTAGTTATAAATGGTGTTAACCGAATATCTCAAAAGAGAAGCTATGTGACTAGACTTATCCACGCCTAATCTAATCAAAGCAAAAATTCTCAACTCAGTATTCAATAATTCGCCCTTCTTTAAAGTCACTCTTGCTTCTGGAACAAGCAGGGAATTAAATTCTTCTATAAAATCAGGATAAAGTTGGACGAAGGCCGAATCGAAAGAATTATAGAAATTCTTAAATTCTGCATCCATCTGTGAACGGGTTAAAAAAGGTTTTAATTTGTCGAGCGAAGACGAACTCATAGAAAGAAACAAGCCCAGAAAAGCTTCTTTCGCATCACTAGCCTCTTTCAATGCCTCTATAGCTTTTTTCAATCGCTTGTTTGAGTAATTGAACATTATAACAAAAATGCCCAAAGCTAATAGTAAACATATAACAATCGACAGAAAAATAGAAAGCGTGTGTTCTGTTTTGTCTCGTTGCGCTGAATAAGCATCTTCTATATAAGGCAATGTACTTACAATCTGCTTAAGCCTTAAACTTGAATTATAAAAGAGCGCATCATCCATAGCTATTTGCGTATATTTAAACGCCCTTTCAATTTCCATTTTCTGAGAAATAAGATTCATCGCTATACTATGTAGCGAAGCATTATCCTTAACCGCACAACTCACATCTGCCTCGGCCGATTGGCAATACCAATGCAGTTCTTCGTTTAAGTTGCCCAATCGCCCATAAGCCATCCCCATGTAAAATGATATTTTAGCATATTCATGAGAGTTTGATGGATATAGAACAATCAACTTGTGCCCTAACTCTAAAGCTGAGTTAAAATCTTCCTCTCCCATATAGCGTAGTAAACACATATAATCCCTATCAAAAGATCCTTCTGGAGAGATCTCTATATATTTACTTCTATAATACTGAGCTAAAGTCGATCTGCCAGCCGCTTTTGAAAGGAAATCGTAACAATAGCGCTGCCGAAAATCACACCATAGCAGATTACTAGTCTGCGAAAAAGAGAGGGTATCTACTCCAGTGATCATCATTTCAGCATCCTTATAGAAGCCTCCGATACAGTAGAGCATGGCCTTTCTCAGTTTTGTCTGAGTCAAATAGTCCTTATCTCGAAGATGATTTGCAATGATCTCTTGTTCATTTAACGCAGATAACGCCTTGTCAAACTGATATGGGAGATACTCTTCGAACAAAGCCGTGTAAAGATCGTATTTTTTTATGTCGTCTGCAGGATATTCCGTTTCTAATTCTAATTCGATGCGCTGAATACGATTATTCAGTATAACTTCGAAATTATTACTATTAGACAGTACCTTATCTAAAGTACTTAAATCTTCTTTCACATCGAATGCAGATACATTGATACTGAATATCAAAATAATTGACATCCAAAGCATCATAATATGCAGAATACCTTTCATCCTAGTATAGTCCTTTGGGCAATTTTAAATACAATACTTGTTTTTCCTGGTTGACACTCACTATGAAATCATCATGAAGAGGTATCATCACTTCTCCTTTTAAACCATGAACATAAAGGCACAAATTCCCAGGAATAGGTTCAACGCCCTCTACTTCACCCAAAAAAGAATCTGAATCGTATATTTTCCAGCCTACATAATTAACTAATTCTTCAGTATCATCCACCTGCTCAGCATCTATCATTATGTCTCGCCCCACCATCTCTTGAGCATCAGACAAGGAACAAACATCATTCAGCTTTATGATATATTTTCCAGTCCCCCGAGATGAAGATTCCTCTATAAAAAAAGGAACCGGTAATCCATCGAAATCGATGAACACCGGATCTGTAATTTCTAAAAGGTCAAAGTCCGGCGCGCTTACAAGCATAGCCCCTTCGACTCCATTAGATTTTAAAATTCTCGCAACTTTTAGCATTAAGCCTCAGCTGGAGTTTCCTCTGATGCCTCAGTAGCCTCTGCCTCCTTAGCCGCAGCAGCTGCCGCAAGTTCAGCAGCACGTTTTGCAATAGCTTCAGCTCTAGCCGCATTGACTTTTACCTCCTCTGCAAGAGCAGCATTTGCCTTTGCAGCGGCATCGTTACGAAGTCCATTTACTTTAGCAGCAATCTTGGCATCACGTTGTAACTTCCAATCAGCAAATTTCTTATCAGCAGCTTCCTGAGTAAGAGCTCCTTTTGCCACACCACCATCAAGGTGATGACGAAGAAGTACACCCTCATAAGAAAGAATCCTGCGACAAACCAAAGAAGGCTGTGCACCGACCTTTATCCAAGCAAGTGCCCTACTAAAATCAAGATTAATAGTAGCTGGATTAGTGTTAGGATTATATGAGCCGATCTGCTCAATGTAACGACCATCACGTGGAGCACGTGTGTCTGCCACTACAATGTGGAAGAATGCGAAATTCTTCTTACCGTGGCGCTGTAAACGAATTTTAACAGCCATTGTGAATCTGTTTTAATTAATTAATAATTTAAAATTTGCTCTACCCGAGAGCAAGCGCAAAGATAATAATATTTTTCTTTCCTACAAGGTAATATCACCATAAACTTTATCTATATTTTCCTGTGGAAGTTCTGTTAACACTGGAGATAAAAAAGATATTATCTGCAGCCGGCGTGCCTGACTAAGCGAAATCCCCCTTGATCGCATGTAGAACTGCTCGTCTTCATCAAGAGAACCTACTGTAGCGCCATGCGAGCAAATAACGTCATCAGCATATATTTCGAGTTGCGGCTGACTTTGAACTAATGCCCCTTCTGAAAGCAAAAGGCTATGATTCTCCTGAAGAGCTTCAGTTTTTTCTGCTCCGTGCGCCACATAAACGAGCCCGTCAAATTTCACCTTTGCTTCATCAAGTGCAATTCCTTTAAATAATTGATGTGAAACGCAACCACCACTTAAATGTTTTACTGTAATGTGAATATCCACGTTCTGTTTCCCATTGCAAACATATACACCCTTCACATCCAATTGAGCTCCCTCTGCGAAAAGCTCATATGTCACATCAACACAGCCACTAGCACCACTTGGCACTATGAAAATATCACTTCTTTTTTGCCCAGATTCCATCACTACCGAAGATGGAATCTCGGAAGCTCCTAAAATGTAAATATTCTTATCCATCGATATTCTCAAATCCATTGGCCTCTATTTGGGCGACAAGTTCACGGCCAGCCGTTTTAACTATCCGTCCATTTTTAAGGACATGCACCACATCTGGGACGATATATTCCAGTAGCTTATGATAATGCGTGATAATAATCGAAGAATTTTGCGGACTGCGGAGCGTATTAACTCCATCCGCCACTATCCTTAAAGCATCCACATCTAGCCCACTATCTGTTTCATCCAATATGGACAGTACAGGTTCGAGCATGGCCATCTGAAAAATCTCACAACGTTTCTTTTCTCCTCCTGAAAAGCCTACATTGACATCCCTCTTTGCCAGATCATTTCGCATCTGGACTAGAGACATTTTATCTTTCAATAATTTAAGAAACTCTGACGGGCTCAATTCCGGAAGTCCCAAAGCCTGGCGTTTAGAAGACAAAGCAGCCTTCATAAAATTCACAAGACTTACACCCGGAATCTCTATCGGGTACTGAAAACTTAGGAAAATGCCCGCCCATGCTCGCTGCTCTGGACTCATCTTCAAAAGATCTTCTCCATTGTACATTATAGTCCCGGCTGTTACTTCATAATGAGGTTTTCCAGTAAGCACAGCGCCAAGCGTCGATTTACCAGCCCCATTTGGCCCCATAATAGCGTGCACTTCGCCCCGTCTTATAGTAAGATCGACCCCATGAAGAATCTCTTTTCCATCAATGCCAGCCTTAAGACCATGTATTTCCAAAAGTATATCTCCCATAAATTATTCTCCTTTTTTATAAGTCTTTATCCAACTAATTAAAGACCATACTCCATTTATAAGATATAACCCACACACTATTGGCATGAAAATATGCCCAACCTTTATGTGCAAAATTATTTGAGTCACATTAACTGCCAACCATGCTATCCAACAATCCCATTTTTTCAATGCAGAAAGTAACTGTGCTATCAAAATCAGCGAGGTAACACACGCGTCTAGATATGGGACAGGATCTCCTAATGTAGTCCTTTCCAGTAGCCACCCCCATGCCCAAGCAAGGACAAATACCGACAGCACAACCATTATTCTTTGTGGCCATGTAAGTGCAGTCACTTTCAAGTCATTATGATTTTTAGCAGACTCTTCTTCTTTCGATGGATGAGTCCATCTCCAATGGCCTAAAATATTGATACACAGCGAGACTGGCTGTAAAAACAGACTTGCATATAAATGCTTATTCCAAAACAATAAGGCTAGGGCAAAAGTATATAAATATCCTACCCAGAAATTATACTTACTGTTTCTCCCGGCAAGAAAGACACATGCCAGGCCCAAAATAGACGATATTATATCCAAATAGTTCATATCCGTCCTAACCTATGGCCCCCTCTAAAGAAATTGAAAGTAATTTCTGCGCCTCCACGGCAAATTCCATAGGAAGACGTTGGAGAACCTCTTTAGCATATCCATTTACTATTAGCCCGACTGCCTCCTCCTCTCCAATTCCGCGTTGCGCACAATAGTATAATTTATCCTCACTTATTTTCGATGTCGTAGCCTCGTGTTCTACTACTGCCGTAGGATTCATGCTCTTGATAACAGGAAATGTATGTGCGCCACAATTGGCCCCGATAAGAAGAGAATCACACTGTGAATAATTACGCGCGCCTTCGGCACCACGCCCCATCTGCACTAAACCACGATACGAATTCTCACTATGACCAGCGCTGATACCTTTAGATACAATCCTACTCTTGGTATTCTTTCCGAGATGAATCATCTTCGTACCGGTGTCAGCCATCTGATAATTATTAGTAAGAGCGACACTATAGAACTCAGAAGAACTATTATCGCCTTTAAGTATAGTCGAAGGGTATTTCCATGTAATGGCAGAACCTGTTTCCACCTGCGTCCAGCTCAAATGCGCACCTTCACCTTTACAGATTCCGCGTTTCGTCACCAAATTGAGAATGCCTCCACGTCCATGCGAATCTCCAGGGTACCAATTCTGAACCGTACTATACCGCACATCGGCTCCTGCTTCGACCACTATCTCCACCACAGCGGCATGAAGCTGATTTTCATCTCTTTGTGGCGCCGTACAACCCTCCATATAACTAAGGGTCGAACCTTCGTCCGCCACGATAAGGGTGCGTTCGAATTGGCCAGTACCACTGGCATTGATTCTAAAATAGCTGGAAAGATCCATAGGGCACTTCACCCCTTTAGGAATGTAGCAAAACGACCCATCAGAGAACACTGCACTATTGAGCGCAGCATAGAAATTATCTCCAACAGGAACCACACTTGCAAGGTACTTACGCACCAGATCAGGGTAATCTCGCACAGCTTCGGAAAAAGAACAGAAAATAATTCCTTTTTCTGCCAATGTTTTCTTGAATGTGGTCGCTACGCTTACCGAGTCGAATACCGCATCCACAGCCACATTCGAATAGGCCTTACCAGCAAGAAAATCCCTTTCCTTAAGTGGAATGCCAAGTTTATCAAATGTCTTTTCAAGTTCAGGGTCTATCTCCTTGCTATCGTGAGGCTTCTTTTTAGGAGCAGCATAATAGACTATGTCTTGAAAGTCTATTTTCGGCAACTTCACATGCCCCCATGTGGGCGGAGTCATCTTCTGCCAACGCCTATATGCATCCAAGCGGAAAGACAGGAGCCAATCCGGCTCTCCCTTCCGCTCAGAAATCATACGGATAATATCTTCGGAAAGGCCTTTAGGCACATATTCCTGCTCTATATCCGTGACAAAACCTTCTTTATATTCTTTAGAAGTTAATTCTTTTAACTCTTCATTCATCTACGCGCAAATATACGCAAATTTGCCGAACTAACGAGATCATGTAAATGACTCACTTTAGTACAATAAGGCAATCATCCATTTATCACTCCCATCCCATGTATCGAGATCTAATGGATCTCCTTTATACCCGGGGGCTGAAGGACCTCCTTCCATGATGCAAAATCTTTATCTCTTTGATGTTTTCGTGAATATAAATACCAACAAGGTAGCACCAGACAAATGCAATCATACAATGGCGAATAGATTGGCCATGCGTTCATGAATCCTGACATGCGAGTTTTCATAAATTATTTTAATTAATTTTGTACGATATTGCAAATTAGATATGGCAGATGCCAATATCGATTAAATCATGAATAAAAAATCATTATATCTTCTCACAGCATCTATAGGCTTGATTATAAGCTGTTCTATAGCTAACAAATCAGAGCACACCTATAATAGATTAGGAAACACCCGTCTGGAGCATACGGCTCCTGAAACTTACTTTATAAACGGATCCATCCTCGAAAAATGTGATTCTGTCTTAAATGAAACTATCGCACAGCACAATGCCCCCGGAGCTGTTCTATGTATAGTAAAAAACGATAAAATCATTTACGAGCAAGCCTATGGCAACAAACAAATACTCCCTAAAAAAGAGCCAATGTCCACTAAAACGGTGTTTGACTTGGCATCTCTTAGCAAGTGTTTTGGAACCGCGATAGCCGTAATGCAACTTGTAGAGCAGAAAAAAATCCGGCTAAATGATCCTGTGGACAAATATCTCCCTGGATATAAAAATTGGCAAGAAGAAAATGGCAAAATCACAAAAATAAGGGTTAAAGACCTACTTACACACACTGGAGGGCTAGCCTCTTATATCCCCGTCGAGTCACTATCCAAGAGGTGGGGAGAATTCCAAAGCGATTCTCTTCGGCACTACATCATAGAAGATCTACCCCGAAATTCCAAACCTGGCACAAAAATGAACTATAGTTGCCCCAGTTTTGTAAGTCTACAATATATCGTGGAAAGCGTAACTGGGCAAAAGTTATGCGATTATGTTCAGTCCAATGTTTTCGACCCACTTGGCCTAAAGTACACAAGATATCTTCCCCTAGACAGAGATATACCTGAGGAATACTTATCCATGATAGCTCCCACGGAGATGCTAATTCCAGGGCGAACGGCATCCAACCAGATAGCACCAAACACAAAAACTGGAGAATTATTAAAAGGTCAAGTCCATGATCCGTTGGCAAGAAGATTCAACTATGGTAATTCTGGAAATGCAGGCATATTCTCGTGTGCAGACGATCTAGCCGTAATGTGTGCCGCCTTGATGAACGGCGGTGAAATCCATGGGAAAAGGATACTTAAAGAAAAAACTGTGAAGAAAATGTTTACAATCCAAGACAAAAAGCTAGGAAGAACACTTGGATGGGATGCCACGAGCCCCTATGCACATTTTACGGGAGACTTGCTTTCCAAAGACCATTGCATCTGCCATACAGGCTACACTGGGACCTCCGTCGTTATGGACTTGGATGAAAAATTGGCAATCATACTTCTAACAAACAATGCTCATCCTTTCGATAAAGGTAGCGTAGGACCAGCGAGAAAGGCAGTATCGGATATAGTAGGTGAAGCATGTGGAAAATCGTAGCTTTTTTAGTAGATTTGTAACTCTATGATATGGCCTCTAGTTAACATAGGTTTTCTTAGAATTACCTTTGTCGATGTGCTGGACATCTTAATGGTGGCTGCAGTAATCTATGTGGTATTCAAGTGGATAAAGGGTTCTGCCGCTATGAATATATTCATAGCCATCCTCTCCTTGTTTCTTTTACGCTTCTTAGTAAATGCCCTAAACATGAAGATGATGTCTTCATTGTTAGGAACAGTTATCGATGTAGGTACTATCGCTCTTGTGGTAATCTTTCAGCCGGAAATACGCCACTTCCTATTCAACATAGGTCGAAAAGCATTCAGTGGCAGTGATTCTGTTATAAGTAAATTTCTTAACCGTGATAAGAGAAATCTATCGGCAGAATCAATCGATGAACTAGTCCAAGCCTGTTTCGAAATGGGAGATCAAAAGGTGGGTGCTTTAATAGTCATTCCTAACCAATCATCACTAGATGATATCATATCCACCGGTGATAGAATAGATGCCATTATAAGTAAACGACTCATAGAAAACATTTTCTTTAAGAACTCTCCTCTTCACGATGGCGCTATGATTGTAAATGGTAACAGAATCGTCGCGGCACGCTGCACGCTTCCTATAACAGATAGGACAAATATTCCCGCACGTTTCGGCATGAGGCATAAAGCTGCTATCGGAGTTAGCGAACACTACGATGTGTCAGTCATCGTAGTCAGTGAACAGACTGGAGGCGTGTCTTTTGTAACCGACGGGAACATAAGGCCTGTCAAAAACATTAATACCCTTAAACTCCTTATAAGTGATGACAAGAGCAAGACTGGAAGCGAAGATAGGATTTGACAAGGTACGAGAGATAATTTCTAATAAATGCCAGACGGAATATGCCACCGACAGAGTCGCACAAGAAGACTTCTCCATCGACGAAAGCACTATTAGAGAGCGACTTGCCTTAACTGACGAGATGCGTCTAATTGTGATGTTCGAAGACGGATTCCCAACTACAGGCTACATAGATGCACTACCATTTCTCAAACCACTGGAGAAAAGTGGTAGCAGCATAGATGTAATCTCTTTGGGTAAACTTAGTACACTACTCGAAATCTCTCGTAAAGTAAACAGCTTCTTTTCTTCCATAAAAGATGGCGTCTATCCGCTTTTGAAAAAGAAATCGGAAACCATGGTATCCTACCCAGAAGTAAGAAGGCGAATAGAGGGAATCCTAGATAAATATGGTGAGATCAAAGATTCTGCTTCACCTGAACTACTTCATATCCGTACCGAACTACGAAACAAAGAAGAAGCAGTCAGCAAAAAAGCTCGCGCGATACTAAAGAAAGCACAAGAGGATGGCATTAGCGACCCCGATTCGAATATAAACATAAGAGACGGGAAAATACTTGTACCTGTTATCACCTCTAGCAAAAGAAAAATTGCAGGGTATGTATATGATTGTTCTGCAAGTGGCAAGACTACTTTCATCGAACCAGCAGAAATAGTAGAGTTAGAAAACGAAGTAATAGAACTGCATTTTAAAGAAGCTGAAGAAATCGCTAAAATCTTGTTTTCCTTTACAGAATTCTTACGCCCTTACATACCCGAACTTCTTAATAATGCCACAACTCTAGGAGAAATGGATTTTCTTTTGGCCAAAGCTCAAACAGCACTTGACTTTGCCGCAGGTATGCCAATCATCTCACAAGATGGTTCACTATCTCTAAGGAAAGCACGACACCCGATACTGGAAAAGAATCTAAAAAAAGAACAAAAAGAGATCTCTCCTCTCACCATCACCTTGACATCCGACAAACGCATACTTCTAATATCTGGGCCGAACGCCGGAGGGAAATCAGTGTGTATGAAAACCGTAGGCTTACTCCAATACATGTTTCAGTGGGGTATGCTTATTCCGACTTCAGAAAGTTCAGAGTTACCAGTTTTCAATCGAATAGAGGTATGTATTGGCGATGATCAATCACTAGAAAACGATCTAAGTACCTATAGTTCTTTCCTTTTAGATATGAAGCAGATGCTCTCTTCCAGCGATGAGCACTCCCTCATTTTAATAGATGAATTCGGATCCGGGACAGAGCCAACCGCTGGTGGAGCCATTGCAGAAGCGATACTTAGCGAATTCGACAGGCGAGGTTGCTATGGAGTTCTCACGACGCACTATACTAATCTAAAACTTTATGCTTCAAAGTCTGACACTCATGTCATAAATGGAGCCATGCTCTATGATACCTCGAAAATAGCACCTCTTTTCAAATTAGAAATTGGGCTTCCAGGAAACTCCTTTGCGTTCGAATTGGCCAGAAAAATGGGACTACCAGAGAGTATCGTCAAAGATGCTGAATCAAAAGCAGGTGAAGATTTCGTGGACATGGAAAAAACCCTTAGGCGTATAGTTAAGGGAAGAAGAGTGCTAGACGAAAAAATCAAGAAAGTTAAAAAAGCGGAAGGGACACTTGAAGGACTTACAGAACAATACCAACAGGAGCTCGAGTCAATAAAACAGCAAAAGCAACAAATAATCGACAACGCAAAAAAAGAAGCCGAAAGCATAGTCAAGGGCGCTAACAAGCAAGTGGAAAAAACCATTCGTGACATAAAAGAAAGCAGTGCAGATAAAACAAAAACGAGAGAGGCACGAAATGAATTGCAGGGATTTATCCAAGCGCTCGAGACAAATAAAATTAATAAGCAAAAAGTTCACGATGAATACATTAATCGTAAACTGGAGCAACTAAAAAAACGAAAAAAAGCCGCCAAGACAGAGGAAAAAAGTAGAGAAGAAGAATTCAGGAACGCCCCACTTAAACTCGGAGAAAAGGTCAGAGTGAAATCAAATGGGATGGTGGGTGAAGTCGTAAATGTATCTTCAAAAGAAATAAAAGTCGTTATCGGCAATATAGTCAGTAAAATGACTCCCGATAAAGTGGAAAGGATATCTTCAAATGAATTCAAACAAGCCACAAAAAACACAAATACTCCAGTCTATGAAAAAGTAGATCCATCCATACGAGAGAGAAAACTAAACTTTTCCCCTGAAATAGATCTACGCGGAGAAAGATTGTCCTCCGCCCTAGATAGAGTGAATAGATTTATAGACGATGCTATTATGACTGGAGTTAGCCAAGTAAGAATAATTCATGGTAAAGGTACTGGAGTCCTACACGAAGAATTGCAGAAATATCTTCGAACAATGCCTGGCGTTAGCTCCGTTAACGACGAAGATATCCGTCAAGGAGGAAGCGGGGTTACCATAGTTACATTGGAATAATTTATGATAGACAAGAGGCAATATGTAGGGAAGAAAGGTGAAGATGCAGCATGTGATTACCTAAAGAGACAGGGACATGACATACTGTTTCGAAATTGGAGAGCCTCACATAGAGAAATAGACATAATAAGCATTAAAGATGGTGTCCTACACATCGTGGAAGTTAAAAGTAAAACAGCTCCTATAGTGGTTGAACCCATTTTCAATGTCAATAAAACAAAGCAGAAGAATCTAGAAATGGCCGCAAAGTCATTTCTTAATTCTAAAGCTAGATATAAACTACCACAAGACCTGGAAGTAGTCTTCGATGTGATTAGCATTATCTTCGAATACGATGGCATGCACATTGAATACTATCCACAGGCATACATACCTACTTATGTGTAAAAATAACAACTACTACTGCGTTATAATGGCTGGAGGTTTGGGAACCCGCTTCTGGCCGATAAGTCGAAAATCCATGCCCAAGCAGTTCCTGGATTTAAATAACACTGGGAAATCACTACTACGGCAGACTTACGAAAGAATGTCTAGACTAATACCACAAGACAACATTTTAGTCAGCACACTCAGAGAATATCACGATATAGTAAAAGCACAAGTTCCCGAGTTAAAGGAAGACAACATACTCCAAGAGGTGTACAACAGAAATACAGCACCTTGCCTCTATTTCGCGGCCAATGTAATAGTCCAAAGAAATCCGCAAGCAGTTATGGTAGCCTGTCCATCGGACCACTTGATAGAGGATAATAGCGACTTCGAGAAATCAATAGAAAAGGCCCTTGTATATGCAAGCAACAATAATGAGCTTATTACATTAGGAATAATGCCTACTCGGCCAGATGACAACTTCGGATATATACAAGTAAGCGGAGGAAGAGCTGCAATAGAAGCTGGCGAACCCACTAAAGTAAAGACATTTACAGAAAAGCCAAGTACAGAAATAGCAGAAGCCTTTATAAAAAGCGGAGAATTCTTATGGAACTCTGGTATATTCATTTGGAAAGCATCTCTAATAATCTCGGAAATCAAAACCTTTGCACCTCAAATTTCAGAATTATGGGCGGGGACATCTGATCTAGACAGATTTTATGGAGATTGCACTCGCGTATCAATTGACTACGCGGTAATGGAAAAAACAGACAAGGCTACTGTCATTCCGGCGAAGTTCAGATGGGCAGATATGGGTAATTGGGAATCCCTGTATGATAATCTGCCACATGACGAAAAAGGGAATTCTACTAACTTTCGTGGAAAACACCTTTTCAAAGAAGATGCTAATAACATGGTGTATATAACCGACAATTCCAAATTAGTAGCTATTAGAGGATTAGAAAATTTTGTCGTAGTAGACACTCCTGATGTGTTAATGATTTGCCCCCGTGATGAAAGTCAAATACAAGACTTTATATCAGAGTTAGCAATGCCAGAATTTGAAGATTACAGATAGCCTGGAGCTTACTATACTAATTTCGCAATTGCTAAACTTCTTAAGCATTAAAAATGAGTTGGTAAAGTTTTATAGTGGATTTTCGAGGATTACTTAGATAGAAAAAAATTATGCAAGTACTAAAATTCGGTGGGTCATCAGTAGCCGACGCTACAGCTATGTCTAGAGTACTAGACATAGTAATAAACGCTGCAGACAAAGATAGAGTCGTACTCGTCAGTTCTGCCATAAGCGGTGCTACTGACTCTCTTATCAAAGCTAGTGAAGAAAAAAATCCTGAAAAAGATCTTTCTTATCTTTTAGATAAACATTTCCAAATAATAGATAGGCTTTTCACTGGAGAAGAAAACAAAAACACTAAGAAAGCTCTGGCCGAAATATATGATGACCTTATAAATTCAAATAGAGACGATTACCAAACCTACGGGGAATTATTTTCCACTATAATACTGGCCAGGAAACTTTCATATGAGGGTATACGTGCCTTATGGATTAATTCGACAGATTTAATAAAAGTCGAAAATGGATTTGTAGATAAAGATATCACCTATAGCAAAATCCGCAATGTTATCTCGTCTCATCCTAACATTAAAGTATTCGTCGCTCCAGGATTCATCGCCAGTGATGCCAATGGACACGTTTGCACGCTAGGGCGTGGCGGAAGCGATTTTAGTGCCGCTCTATACGCAGCCGCGCTCGATGCCGAAACATTCCAGATTTGGACCGACGTACCTGGCATTATGACCACAAATCCTAAAGACATAAAAACAGCACGAACAATACCGGAATTAAGCTATGATGCGGCATTTACATTGGCCAGCAATGGGGCCAAGGTGCTTTATGCCCCAACCGTAGAGCCAGCTAAGGAGAAAGGACTTACTATACATATACTAAATTCTCGAAATCCATCCGAAAAAGGAACAATTATAAAAAATTATCCACCAAAGGAAAAAGGCCAATGGTGTGGCATAGGTAAGCTTACGCAAGGCCCATGTACAATCCTCACACTCGTGGCCGATGGCACTATCCGTTTACAAGGCATTGACGAGCTTAGTGCCAGATTAAGAAAAAGAGATATCCGTGTACTATTTGTCGAGCCTCACGATAGTTTCGTAAAATTCACAATACCTACTGACCAAGGGTTAGATGCACTTTCTACTCTTCACTATTTCTGTTTTGAAACCCAAGAGTACAAAAATATATATCTTGCAGGTGAAGGCGCTGTAGGCAAGGCCCTTTTAAAAATTATCGCTGAGAGTGATGCTAAAATAGAAGTTCAAGCCATTAGCAAACACGAATGTGAAGATGAAGCCTTTTTTAATAAACTTCTATCGGAGGCTAAACCCAACAGTATTTTCGTAGACTGTACAGACAGTGAAACTATCTGGAGATGGTATGTCCCTGTTTTAGAATCAGGCGTCAATATAGTCTCTTCCAATCGTCGTGCTTTGAGTGTTCCATATCAAGACTATGCAGCCATGAAAAGAAGTGCCAGGCTTGCACAACGCTTTCTACGCTATGAAACCACAGTTGGCACTGCCCTACCTATTCTAGATTCTATAGCCACTAGCACAGAAGGCTCGGATGAAATAACCAGTATAGAGGCCATAGTAAGCTGCACTCTCAATTATATTCTCACAAGTGATTTGCCTTTTTCTCAAGCACTTGCCAATGCACAAAAAATAGGTCTTACAGAAAAAGATCCATCACAGGACCTTTTAGGACGTGATGCTACCAGAAAATTGCTTATATTAGCACGGGAAGCGGGAGTAAAGCTCGAAGAAGAAGACATAGATATCGAACCTGTCGAAGAAAATGCCATACGTTCCAAGCGTCAGAGATTCGTGGCAAGTCTAGAGAAAGACACTAATTCTCCTCTTGGATACAAGGCGAGTATCAGGCTAAAAGAATTAAAAACATCACATCCAGCTCTGCGATTAAAAGGTACGGAAAACATGATCATCATTCGCAGTACATATCAGCCCTCTCCCCTTATAATACAAGGTCCTGGAGAAGGCGCAATGATGGCTGCATCCAGAGTTTTGACTGACATTTTAAGATAATGAAGCAAGAACTATTAGACTTATATAGTACTATCCTCAATGTGGATTCCACTTCTGGAAAAGAAAGTACGCTTTCAATGTTACTTTATGAAAGGCTTCAAGCACCTCATAAAGAACTGCTTGAAGTGGGAGATGGTAGTTATAATCTGCTACTGCAGTGGGGAGAATTGCCAAAGGTACTTTTCTGCACACATGTCGATACGGTTCCACCATATATTGCACCTGCATTTTCTGAAGACGGAAAAGTTTATGGAAGAGGGTCTTGCGATGCAAAAGGGCAAATAATAGCCCTTTATGGCGCATGCAAAGAGCTTGAATATCAAGGCAAAAGCGACTTTGCTCTACTCCTTACAAGTGGAGAAGAAACTGGCTCGAATGGGGCTAAAGCCTTTAACGGGAGACTCTCTGCTCCGCTACTTGTCATAGGCGAACCTACCTCTAACTATCCAGTAAGTGCAACCAAAGGCACACAATCATACGATCTTCGCTTTATAGGCAAACCTGTACATAGTGGATACCCAGAAAGCGGAAGAAGTGCTATAGATATATGGATGGATTTTATGATGGAACTCGAAATCGAATCCGACTTTCCACGAGACAAAGTTTTAGGTGAAACCACATGGAATGTGGGTCTACTGAAAAGCGGTAATCCACAGAATGTTTTAAGCCCTGAGTTAACTTGTAGATTGTATTTTAGAACCACTTTTGCAAGTCACGAAAAAGTTAAAGAGTGGATAAGCAAAAAGGCCAGTAAAATTCTTGAAATCACACCCAGAGGAGGAGATGCTCCCCTTAGTTATTTCGTTCCAGAAGGATTTAAAGGAAAACCTGCCGCTTTCGGTAGCGATGCTCCTCACCTTCAGGGATTTGAAAAAAAAATCATCTGTGGGCCAGGCTCTATTCTAGTCGCTCATACTCAGGATGAATTCGTACAAATTGCAGATATAGAACAAGCAATAACCAACAACATCCGTTTTTACGAATGTTGCAACAAACTATTATAACACTTAATTTTTAAAGATTATGAAAGTAGTAATCAGCGGGTATGGCAAAATGGGCCATATGATTGAAGGCATTTTGATCAAACGTGGAATCGAGATTGCAGCGATAACAGATGATGTCCGCAGTACCGACCCTAACATCGCAAAAGAAAGCATTTGCATCGACTTTACTACACCCGATGCCTTCAAGGAAAATTTTATGTTCCTCGCCGACCATTTCAAGGCTGTAGTTATAGGAACTACTGGATGGGATGGCATAAAAACTCAAGTGATTGACTATTTCTACACCACTGGCACCCCTATGATTTACTCTGCCAATTTTTCAATCGGAGTAAATGCCGTTTTCGCTGCAGTAGATAGAGTTAGCGAAATTCTAAGAGGTTATAATTATGTTCCACACATAGAGGAGATACACCATGTACATAAATTAGACGCACCTTCGGGGACAGCAAAAGTATTGGCCCAAATAATAAAGCACAAGTTAGGCATAACCCCAGATATAACTTCTATTAGGGAAGGAGAAGTCGTGGGCAAACACATCGTCAAATTCAAATCAGATGTAGATAAAATAAAAATTTCACATGAAGCTTTTAGCAGAGAAGCCTTCGCAGAGGGAGCCGTAGTCGCAGCCCAAATGACAGAGAACCTCAAAGGAGTTCACGAATTTAAAGAAATGCTATCCATAAAAATATGAAAAATCCAGTTTTCAAAGGTTGCGCAACAGCATTACTCACCCCTTTCAAAGATGATTTAAGTGTAGACTACGAAGCCTATGCTACACTTGTGAGCAGACAAGTCGAAGGAGGTGTGGATTTTCTAGTTCCGCTCGGGACTTCTGCCGAGACTCCCACATTGAATCGTGAAGAAAAAAGGGAAATTTTAAAAATAACTAAAAAACACGCCCCCGGCATTCCACTTCTCGTAGGTTGTGGAAGCAATAGCGTTGACGCGACACTTGAAAACATATCAACACTGGAATATGCCGATGCCTTGTTAATAGTAGTTCCCTTTTATAATAAGCCTACTCAAGAAGGCATCTATCAATACTACAAGGCATTGGCAGAAAAGACAGAACTTCCTATAATTATGTACAATGTTCCTGGAAGAACGGGGGTAAACATGAGCGCTGAGACATCACTTAGAATATCAAATGAGGTAAAAAGTGTAATAGGCATAAAGGAAGCCTCTGGGAACATGTCACAAGTTAAAGAGATAATTGACAACTGCCCAGATGACTTCATCGTACTTAGCGGAGACGATGATATGACATTCGACCTTATAAAAGCAGGAGCTCAAGGTGTAATATCAGTAGCATCCAATATACTTCCTGCACAGGTTAGTCAAATGGTTCACCTCGCACTGAAAGGCCATGAAGCAGAAGCCAAACTACTAAACGATAAACTCTATCCTCTTTTTAAAGGATGCTTTATAGAGTCCAATCCTATTCCAGCTAAAGAAGCACTTCACCAATTAGGTCTTTGCAGTGCAAAGATGAGACTACCTCTAACAGAAGCATCAGAACATACAAAGGGACTTATTCGTAACATATTGAAAGAATGGATATAAATCTAGACCTATTTAATGAAACCATCAGTGGCCTAGAATCTGGCCAATTACGCGTAGCCCAGAAAAAAGATGGTAAATGGGTGGTAAATACCGAAATAAAGCAGATCATTCTGGCAGGGTTCAAACTAGGAAAAATAGAGAATATGTCACAGGGACAATTTCCTTTCTTCGATAAGGATACCTTCCCTGTGAGAAAATTCGACGAAGCAAACGGAGTAAGGATAGTACCAGGAGGAAGCAGCATCAGGCGGGGCGCGTACTTAGCGTCAAGCGTTATTGTCATGCCACCATCCTATGTTAATGTGGGAGCATTCGTAGATGAAGGAACCATGATAGACTCTCACGTCACAATAGGATCATGCGCACAAATAGGAAAAAACATACACATCTCCGCTGCCACACAGATAGGTGGAGTACTAGAGCCTGCAGGCGCACTTCCTACCATCATAGAAGACGGCGCCTTTATAGGAGGGAATTGTGGTATATATGAAGGCACGCTCATAAAGGAGAAAGCCGTAATAGGCTCTGGGGTCATAATCACCTCAAGTACTGCTCTTTACGACGCCACGAAGGGCTGCTTCGTTGAAAAAGGTGAAAACGGACGAGTAGTTGTACCACGGGGTGCTGTGGTGGTATGTGGCAGTAGACCAATAAACAAAGGGGCAGCAGCAGGAAGTGGGATGCACCTTTATTGCCCAATAATAATAAAATATCGAGACGAAAAGACTTCTAATTCTGTTAATTTAGAAGAGTTATTAAGGTAAATATGGATTATTCTGATTTTTTTTCTTTGGATGCGCAGAACTTCATGCGATCTCCCGTGAGGGACATATTTAAAGTAGTGGACCTAAATAGCATCTATTCCTTTGCTGGAGGATATCCTGATGCGCAGACATTTCCACTAGATAAAATGAAAGAACTAACTACCACTGTGGTAGAAAAATATGGAGCAAAAGCTCTTCAATATGGTCCGACCCAGGGAATAAAAGAATTACGTGAAGCCCTTGCAAAAAGATACGACGTTCCATGCGACAATATCCTTATAAGTACATCCTCACAACAGGGGATAGATATTTGTGCTAGAGTGCTACTCGACCCTGATGACATTGTATTAACAGCCAATCCTACTTACCTTGGAGCACTTCAGAGTTTTAAAAGCTATCGTGCACAGGTTGTCGGCATGGACTTGAGCCCTACTCTTCAAGCCGCAAAAAAGCGAGAAGAACAAATAAAGGATATTCTTAGCAAAGGGAAAAAAATCAAATACTTCTATACCATACCAGACTTTCAAAATCCAAGTGGAGAGACTCTCTCGCTAGCCCAAAGAAGCGAGCTGGTGGCATTGGCCAGAAAATACAATTTTCTAATAGTTGAAGACAGCCCATATCGGGAACTTCGCTATGAAGGAAAGCCGGTGGCGACAATTTACTCATTGGCCCCGGAAAGGACCATTCATCTCTGCAGCTTTTCTAAAATCTTTGCCCCTGGACTTCGCCTAGGCTGGATAGTAGCAAACGAGACAATTCTAAACAAACTCTATGAATGCAAGCAATCGCTAGACCTGTGCGCTCCGATTTTCGACCAATACTTAATGGTTGAATTCATTAATAGTGGCATGTTGGAGAGAAATCTTCCAAAAAGCATAGCCCTATATAAAAGGAAAAGAGATATGATGATTTCTCTATTAGAAAAATACATGCCAGAAGGTGTAACTTGGACGCATCCAGAAGGCGGATTATTCCTTTTTCTTACACTACCAGAAAAAATCGATACCATTGAATTATATGATAAAGCACTTAAAGCAGGAGTAGCGTATGTAGCTGGTTCATTTTTCTATGTAGATGGAAGTCATAAAAATACGATGAGGCTTAACTTTTCCTTCATCGACTCTGCTCGCATGGAAGATGGCATTAAAATATTGGCGTCTTTAATATGAAACTCTATCTGTACTCTGGAGCAGGAAACACATTCGTGGTAATAGATGCACGTAACGCTCCCACTGAAAAATATGACGTCGTAGGACTTTGCGAATTATATAACACAGATGGACTTATGACGCTAAGCGAAGCCACTGGTTATGATTTTCTAATGAACTACTTCAACTCCGATGGGAGCGGAGGGATGATGTGTGGTAATGGGGGACGCTGCATTGCGGCATTTGCTGATTATCTAGGAATTATGCCTGCCAATCATTCTTTTTACCGATTCCTAGCTTCCGATGGGGAACATGAAGCCCGGATATTATCAAAGTACAAACTAACAAAAATAGTGGAATTAAGAATGTGCGATGTACACGAATTCGGCAAATCCATAAAAGATGGCTACTTTTTAGATACTGGCACCAGACACTTTGTGAAATTCGTAGACGATGTAGAAAAAATTAATGTTGACATAGAAGGAGCTAAATTACGATGGGACAAGGCCTTTACTCCCATTGGAGCCAATGTCAACTTCGTTCAAATTCTTGATCATTCTAATATAAAAGTGCGAACCTTCGAAAAAGGTGTAGAGGGAGAAACCCTTGCCTGCGGAACAGGAATAACAGCAAGCGCCATAGCATCTTACCTTTGTGGATATACTGATACAAAAGTACATGTACTCGCCAGAAAAGACCAATTGGAAGTATCGTTCACGCCTAAAGATGGGTATTTTTCAAATGTCTACCTCACCGGGCCAGCGGAACTACTGCAAATTGTCGAGGAGTCGTTTTATTAGAAAGAAGGAATTGGCCTTTAAATCCTGCCAGAAGTTATCGTATGCCTGCTGGTGATTACATTGTGGAGTTACGACATCACTTATGGCTCTAATGGCTAAAAAAGGAACGGCATAATGAAGGCACACTTGAGCTACAGCCGCAGATTCCATGTCACAGGCCAATGCATCTGGATACATGCGCTTTACTTCCCTATCTTCTTCCAGTGTCGTAAGAAACTGATCTCCTGTACATATCAAGCCTTCATGAAGAGACGCATCAGGGACTTTCAAGGCTCTCGCATATGTAAGCAATCCTGAATCGGCACAGAAACGCTGTGGAAGCCCCTGAACTTGTCCTCGAAGATTACCCTCTCCACACCATACATCATGATATGCAACCTGATTAGCTATTACAAAATCACCTATATTCAAACTATCGTCAATACCGCCCGCTACTCCAGAACTAATAATGCAATCTGGTCGTTCATTTATAATTAATTCCGTGGTCACACGAGCTGCGTTAACCTTTCCTATGCCTGATCTTACCACATTCTCGATGCCCACTGCACGAAGAGCCTCGTACTCGCTATCCATAGCGACAATTACACCTACTTTCATAGTACAAAATTAACCTTTTTTTTCGTATATTGCGTCTTTATTGAAAAACCACATAGTTATGAATAAACTACTGACAATCACACTCTCACTGCTTCTTTCCATACCCAGTGTAGCGCAAGAATCTTCTGCCAAATTTGGTAAAGTAAGTTCGCAAGAAGTAGAGATGTCCACTTATGAGCTTGAACCCCAAGCTAAAGCTCTCTACATTTACGAGAAAAAGGATGTAAGCTATATGTCTGATTTTTCCATCCTTATCGAGGTATACAAGCGAATTAAGATATTCAGTAAAGACGCAACAGGTCTAGCAGACATAGAGTTATCCTTTCTTTCAGACCCAGATGCTGGAGAATCTATCAAGGGCATCGCGGCAAACACTTACAATATCGTCGATGACAAGGTGGTAAAAACGCCTATGCCGAAAAAAAACATATACACTGAAAAAGCAAACGATTACATAAATCTTATAAAATTTTCCCTTCCGGAAGTTAGAGAGGGCAGCGTAATAGAATATAAGTATAAAATCCGGGCTAAATCTTTCTCTAGGATTTCCGAGTTCAATATCCAACATTCTTTCCCTGTACTACACTCATTGATAGACATACGACTTCCCGGATTCATAGGGTTTACCCTCAACTCCCGTGGATTAAAGCCATTCATGATAGACCAAAGTTATAGCGACTCGCCTTTCCGTTCAGGAAACATTGCCTACCCCATGAAACTCATCTCCTGCCATAATGATAATATACCATCCATAGCCAATGAACCCATGGTATGGTGTATATCCGATTTCATTATGGGTTTCGACCTAGAAGTCAATAGTTTCGTCCTTCCTGAAGCCAATATTTACAAGTATTATTCACTAGACTGGGATAGGCTAAATAACACCATAGCAGAATCCGACCTAGGACGCTATCAAAAAGCAAAGAACCCACTGTCTATGGGAGTAAAAGAAATTCGGGAAAAAGACATAACGGATACGGAAAAAATGCGCGAAATTCTTAATTTGGTCAGAAAAAACATCGCGTTCAACAATAAAGTTAGACTTATTCCAAACTCGCCATCAACTGTTCTTCATAATGGAATAGGAGATATGGCTGACATTAATAATATCCTATCTCTCGCTCTAAGAGACTGCGGAATTCGTAATGACCTCATCTTGCTCAATCTTCGCTCCGAAGGAAGACTTCCATTCTTCCCTTCTCTAGATAAAATCAACACCTTCATAGTCTGTGCTTATGATAGGCAAGGTAAAGCATACTATATGGATGCAAGCGATAAATATTCAGATTTAAATGTTCTATCACCAGAACTTTGTGTTGACAAAGCACGAATTTATGATCCCAACGGGACAGGTAATTGGGTAAACTTATCTAACCTAATCGACAATTACGATAGAACCATAATAACAGCCACTCTCAACGAAGAAGGCAAACTACATGGTCATCTTAATAGGATCATGACCAATCAAAATGCATACATTATAAGTAGGGCTTATAATGCTGCAGACTCCGAAGACTCTTTCAGGGAAAAATTAGAGTCAAAATGGGAACTTACCGCGGACAGCCTTTCATTCTCAGGTTTATCAACATCTAAAGTGAATGAATATCTTTCTTTTACTGCCGAATCAGAATATGCAGGAGACTATATTTATATCAAGCCAACGCTTATCCCCATAATCGACGGAAACCCTTTCACCACGCAAGACAGAAAGTTACCTATTGAATTCAGTAATACTGATAACACCATCATCCAATTCAATTTTACGATTCCTGAAGGATTCATTGTAGAAGACATGCCGTCATCTTGTATATATAGTGCATGCGGAGGAGATATTACACTATCTTTCCTAAGCACTTCTAAAAATGGGCAATTAATGACCAAAACTTCACTTGCTCTAAAAAGACTCATATTTAGCACAAGCGAATATCCGGAAATTAATCAGTTATTCGGCAAATTAGCTGAATTAACCAGTTCAAGAATAGTCCTAAAGAAGACAGAATAAGATGAAACGACTACTACTAATTTTAGGATTGGCCCTATCGTTGCCACTAATTTCAAAAGAGGCAGATGATGCCATAATACTACGTAACGATGCCAGTTATACCGTTATCAGTAGGGACAAAGCCATATATAAAGAAGAAATCGAGATACTTGTAACGAAAGATAGAAAAAATATTGCCAGCTTCTCGTGTTCTGTTAACAAAGGTAGTTCTAAACTCACCTTCTTTTCTGGAACCATAAAAGATGCCAATGGGAAAATCACAAAGCTAAAAAAACGCGATCTATCCTATTCGGAATACTCCGAAGGCCTGTCAGACAGTTATGGGACATGGTATTATACACCTGACATAATCCACTACCCCGCTGTAGTATCATACACATATGAAAAACAATATACGGATGCCATCCTCTGCTACACTTCATTTGTCCCTATGCCCTATGGTGATGGAGTTTCACTAAAAGAGGCTAGTTACACACTGACTGTTCCATCAAGCGACTGGTTTAGATATAAACAATTCAACATAGCGGAGCCCGAACACAGCAAGACTAAAGATGGTGAAGTATTCATATGGAAAGTTAAAGACCTACCGGCTCTTAAGTATGAGCGCTATTCACCACCTTTATATACGAGAATACCTTTAGTTCAATTTTCTTCAATCGACTTCTCATATGAAAAAAAAGCAGGTTCGGCCAAAGATTGGGCTTCGATAGGGAATTGGATTCTATCGCTTACAGAAGACAGAGACATACCATCTGAAGCATTACAAGAAAAAATAAAAGAACTCACAAAAGGCGCAGAAAATGAAACGGAGATAATCCGTAGATTATATACATATCTAGGTGAGAGCACTCGATATGTAAGCATACAACTTGGACTGGGAGGTCTACAGCCTATTGCACCAGACGAAGTGTATCGCAATAAATTCGGAGATTGCAAAGCCCTATCATTTTTTCTTCAGACTATGCTTAAATACTGTGGAATAGATTCTTACTACACGATAACCAATATGGGAGAAGACAGGATGTCTAAAGATTTTCCATCCCTTGGCACATCTAATCATGTAATACTTTCGGTACCCGTGGGAAAAGACACTCTGTGGATAGAATGCACAAATCCAGAAGTTCCACTCGGATATATACATACAGAAATAGCAGGAAATAATGCCCTTATAGTAAAAAAAGATAGCTCATACATCACCAGAATTCCTCGCAATGCAGACTCTCAAAACATACTCACATTAAACGCTGACATAAATTTAAATAGTGAGGGAAGTGCCACTGCCTATGTAAAAGAACAAGCTTTCATGGATTTTTGGGATAACTACTTTCCACTCTTCAAAATGAACGATTACAATAAGACCAATAGAATCCTAGACGGGATTTCGATTCCTCGGGCACAAATAAGGGATATTACTATTTTACCCGATGCTTCCGCTATGCCTTGCTGTAACATATCATATACCCTCGATGCAGCCACTTATGCTAGCCGAACCGGCAACAGACTATTCGTACCGGCCAATCCTTTCACTGGTGCCGGAGCCAACATATCCTCGTCAAAAAGGATCAACGATATCTACTTCAAACTGGGGTATCAAGTTGAAAATTCTATAACGATTAACTTTCCTCAAGGATATACCTTAGAATCCTATCCTCGCGATATGGAATATTCTAACGAATTCGGCTCGATAAAATTTACCTGTACCCCGCTATTAGAACAATCCTGCGTAATTCTAAATTTCACACTTACCCGCAATTCTGGCACATATCCAAACTCTGAATATTCAGATTTTAGAGCCCTAATCAAAGAGACTGATTCTATTTTAGACTCGAAATTAGTTTTGGTAAAAACGCAATAAAGATTAAGACTGCCTCTTTATATGCGCGCCAAGAGCATTAAGCCTTTGATCGATATCTTCATAGCCTCTGTCTATCTGGTCAATATTGTTAATTACAGAGCGACCTGGAGCAGATAGTGCAGCCAGTAACAATGCTATTCCTGCTCGAATATCAGGAGAGGTCATGCTACCTGGCTTTAACTCGTGCTGATGGTTATGTCCTATAACTACAGCCCTATGTGGATCGCACAATATAATCTGCGCCCCCATATCGATCAGTTTGTCCGTAAAGAAAAGTCTACTTTCAAACATTTTCTGATGAATGAGTACAGAGCCTTTACACTGGGTGGCCACAACCAATATCACCGACAATAAATCCGGTGTTAGACCCGGCCACGGAGCATCCGATATAGTCATGATAGAGCCATCAATAAAAGACTCTATCTCATAACTTTCCTGCTGTGGAATAAAAATATCATCCCCACGCTGTTCTAATTTCACTCCTAGCCGTCTAAAGCTATCGGGTATAATACCAAGCTCCTCAAAATGGACATTCTTTATAGTTATCGAGCTACGAGTTATCGCTGCTAACCCTATAAATGAGCCCACCTCTATCATGTCTGGAAGACATTGATGTTGAGTCCCGTGTAACTTTTGCACTCCCGTAACTCTTAATAAATTCGATCCTATCCCATCGATCTTGGCTCCCATTGCACAGAGCATCTTACATAGCTGCTGAATATATGGTTCGCAAGCTGCATTATATATAGTTGTAACCCCATGGGCCAATGTAGCCGCCATTAAAATATTGGCCGTACCAGTAACAGAAGCTTCGTCAAGAAGCATATACGCACCGCGAAGACCATCTTCTGGAGCAGTTAAATGATATGCATGATAAAGCGGATCATAATCATACAATGCGCCTAATTTCACGAACCCATCTATATGTGTATCGACTCTGCGTCTTCCTATTTTATCTCCCCCAGGTTTTGGAAAATAAGCACTTCCGAATCTTGCTAAAAGAGGACCAGCAGTCATTACCGAACCTCTAAGTTTCGCGCTACTCTCTACAAATCTAGGGCTAAAAACATAATCTAAATCAATCTTATCCGCAGTAAAACTATAATCCCCTTTTCCGTTCTTTTGTACACTTACACCCATATTCTCCAATAGAGCAATAAGATTCAAGGTATCAAGAATCTCCGGAATATTAGTAATTCTAACACATTGATCTGTAAGAAGGACAGCGCTTATCACCTCAAGCGCTTCGTTCTTCGCCCCTTGAACGTGGATTTCCCCACTTAACTTATAACCACCATCTATAACAAAAGAACTCATATCCTAACTATATATGTTCCACCTCCGGGACAAGTTCCACTCCGAATCGCGACTTAACTCCCTCGACTACTCTCCTTTCAAGAGAAAGCACATCAGCTGCAGTAGCCTTATCGTCTTTGTTGATTATTACCAATGGTTGCTTCTCATACACCTGTGCTCCGCCTACACACGCTCCTTTTAAGCCACTCTGCTCTATAAGCCAAGCAGCTGGAATTTTGATGAACCCACCAGTTTGCACATAATGTGGGACACTATCGTAACCCTCGCATATCTTTGCGAACTGAGCAGGGCTAACTACCGGGTTTTTAAAATAACTTCCTGCAGAACCTACCAATTCTACAGATGGCAATTTCTCTTCCCTTATCTTAATGACAGCCTCTCTAACTTGCATCGGGTCTGTCGGTGCTCCATTTTTAAAATAAGCTTTTAAAGCTCCATAATCTACTTTAGGAGATGCTGTTCGAGACAAACGGAAAAGAACCCCTGTAATTATATATCTTTCCTTAAACTCTGAAGACTTGAATATTGAATCGCGATAGCCATACTTACACTCAGGTGTTTTGAATGCCGTCTTCTCCTTCTTTTGAATATCAAAACAGGTTACTCCCACGATAATATCCTTCACTTCCACCCCGTATGCACCGATATTTTGTACTGCCGCAGCACCTACTGTACCTGGGATCATAGACAGATTTTCTGCTCCCCATAGGTCATCCTCACATGTTTTCAGCACTAAATCATCCCACTTTACACCAGCTCCTACAGCTAATGGGACAGTATCTGCTCCCACATCGAAATACTTGATGTAATTTATTTTAGAGTGCAGAATCGTACCATTAAAAAAATTCTCGACAAATAGAATATTTGAGCAATCGCCCACACTTACTATAGGCTTAGGCAAAGTATCAAAATCGATTTCACTTAAATCGGAAATGCTATCATACTCTATATAACAAGCACATAATACCTTCATCCTAAAGGTATTATGTGCACTCAAATCATAGTTATCTATTCTTTTTATCATAGCGAGAATTATGATGTAAAGTTATGATTAGATTACTTTATCGTGCTTTTAAGACAAAGTTCATCTAACTGAGACTGATCTATAAAACTAGGAGAATCTATCATGACATCACGTCCCTGATTATTCTTAGGGAATGCTATATAATCACGAATAGTCTCTTGTCCACCGAAAAGAGCACAAACTCTGTCAAATCCGAATGCAAGACCTCCATGAGGAGGTGCTCCGAATTTAAATGCGTTGATTATAAACCCGAACTTATACTCGGCATCTTCTTTACTAATACCTAATACCTCGAACATACGCCTCTGCATAGCAGCATCATGAATTCTGATAGAACCACCGCCCAATTCCGTGCCATTCAGGACGAAATCGTAGGCATTGGCACAAACCCTTTCGAGGTCCTCTTTTTTATCGGAATAGAACCACTCCTCATGTTCTGGCTTAGGCGCTGTAAATGGATGATGCATCGCATAAAATCTTCCATCCTCTTCGCTCCACTCTAAGAGAGGAAAATCCACCACCCATAGCGGTGCGAACTCGTCTGGCTTTCTTAGGCCAAGCCTATTTCCAAGTTCTATTCGAAGAACACCCAGTTGAGTCTGTGTCTTTCGTTTTCCTCCACACAACACTAAAACCAAGTCGTCTTTTTTAGCGTCTATAGCTACTCCTATCTTCTGCAATTCCTCCGCAGTATAGAATTTATCGATGCTGCTTTTAACGCTGCCATCTTCATTTAATTTAATATATACCAGTCCTTTTGCTCCTACTTGAGGTCGTTTAACCCATTCAGTAAGTTCGTCAAGTTGCTTTCTGGTATAAGAAGCAGCCCCTTCAACTACGATAGCACCCACATATTCACTAGCATCAAAGACACTGAATCCATGCCCTTTTACAAGACTAGTGATGTCATGTAATTTCATCCCGAAACGGATATCGGGCTTATCTGACCCGTAAAAATCCATGGCATCATACCACCTCATACGAGGAATCCTATCTGCAATAGTCACTCCTATGGCATTCTTGAACATCTGACGCATCATGCCTTCAAATGTATTCAGCACATCCTCCTGTTCAACAAAGCTCATCTCACAATCTATCTGAGTAAACTCAGGCTGACGATCTGCACGAAGGTCTTCATCGCGAAAACACCTTACAATTTGAAAATACCTATCATAGCCTGCGACCATAAGAAGCTGCTTAAAGGTCTGTGGACTCTGTGGTAAAGCATAAAATTGGCCTGGGTTCATTCTAGATGGCACCACAAAATCTCTTGCCCCCTCCGGAGTGGATTTAATTAAATATGGGGTTTCTATCTCCATAAAGCCCTGCCCGTCCAGGTAAGTCCTTATTTCCTGTGCAAGACGATGCCTTAAAGCCAATGCACGCTGAAGAGGAGGTCTGCGTAAATCAAGATAACGATACTTTGCACGAATATCATCTCCACCATCACTGTTTTCCTCTATAGTAAATGGGGGTGTGACACTTTTATTTAAAATATTTATGCCCTCCACAGCGATTTCGATTTCTCCTGTAGGAATCTTATTGTTTTTGCTCTCTCTTTCCTGAACTTCGCCTATCGCTTGGATAACAAATTCCCTTCCTAGAGATTCTACAAGTTCGACCAATGATGAAGGAGCATCTGCCCTTACGACTAACTGTGTTATGCCATATCGATCACGAAGATCGATAAAGGTCATACCACCCAATTTACGAGATTTCTGGACCCATCCAGCTAAGGTGACTTTTTTCCCTTTATCGGAAAGTCTCAACTCTCCACAAGTATTAGTTCTATACATCGTTTTAAATACAAATATTCACACAGTTTCGTTCTATTTCTTTTTTAAAAAGATTTTTTGAACGCGTAACTGCAAATATACCTAATTTGCCGCTAAGAAAAAACACATAGATAAACAATAACTTCTGTGCAGAACACAAAAAAGGTGTCCCATTTGCCATGGGACACCTTTATAGAATTTAAAACTAACTACAGGATTTCTATCTGGCGAGTAGTAGGTTTTTGTTTTTCATCTTCTTTTTTAGGAAGCACGATGTTTAACACACCATTTTCCATTTTCGCAGAAATTTTATCCTCACTAACATTATCTGGAAGAGTAAAACTTTGTGAATAAGAAGCATAAGAAAACTCCCTACGAAGCCATGTAGACTTCTTTTCGTCCTTCTTTTCCTCTTTTTCCTTTTTCTCGAGGCTAATGACAAGTTCGTTTTCTGAATTAATATTAATTTTAAAGTCGTCTTTAGTCATACCTGGAGCGGCTACCTGAATATCGTATTGTTTTTCATTCTCCACGATGTTCACTGCCGGCGTCGCAAATTGTCTTGCTACAGGAATTCCCATAAATTCATCACCGAAAAAGTCATCGAATATCGTTGGCAGCCAAGAACTATTCTCGCTATGCCTTCTTGAATTTTTTACTACTGGTAACATAATTAAATCTCCTATTTTGTACCCGTCTTTCAACGGACACATCTAGATTATAATCAACCAACATACCAGTGACATTTTGTCAGTACACAACAATACAACAAGTTTCCAAAAAGATTTCCTAAAATGATGCAGTTTATCTTTTAAAAATTACCAAACATTATTTACATGTAACTAAAGCGGGTAACTTCACAACCTTTCGGCTCTTGAAGTTACCCGCTATCAAGTATTTCTATTTGTCTAACTTATTCCGCAATATCTGATTTGACGGCTTCACTCAATTTATCATATAAAGCATCTGTCTTTTCCAATATCTCTTTCCTAAGCGATGCATAATAAGACTTAACGCTACCTTCTTTCTTAGCATACACTTTATCCTTTAATGCATTATAAAGATCGATAGCCTCTTCCATAAGCGCAGCCACTTTTTCATCAGTTTGTGGTCTTACTGCTGCAACAACTGAACAATCCTCGATAAACGCTCCGAGAACATATTCAATATCTTTTTTTATATCTCTAAGATTCATTTTACTATTAATTAGAGTTAATGTAGCGGGAGCGGGGCACGATCCCGCGACCTCCGGATTATGAATCCGACGCTCTAACCAGCTGAGCTACCCCGCCATAAAACATTGTTGAGATAGAAGGATTCGAACCCTCACTGACAGAGCCAGAATCTGTAGTGCTACCATTACACCATATCTCAATATGACTATTTCAATTCCCCAAAAGGAACGCAAAGATAATAAGAGAATTCGACACTGCCAAACTTTTTTCGATTTATCTATTACCCTTGCGCAACATGACCACCGCCCACGCTTCACACCCTTCGCCACGCCCGACAAATCCTAGGCGTTCAGTAGTCGTAGCTTTCACACTTATGGCATTCAAATCAATTCCCATCACTTCTGCAAGTACACTACGCATAGATTTTATATACAGAGCCAATTTCGGCGCCTGCAAAGCAATTGTCACATCACAATTGGCAATCGACCATCCCATCTGCTGCACTCGCGCAACCACTTCCTTTAGCAGCAGCCGGCTAGAAATGCCCTTATATGCTGGATCCGTGTCTGGGAACAAATGTCCAATATCGCCCAAAGCCAAAGCACCGAGCAGCGCATCACATAACGCATGTATAGCTACATCTCCATCCGAATGCGCCACAAAACCGTTGTTTGAAGGAATTTGAACTCCACATAAAAACATCGGAAGACCCTCCTCTATCCTATGTACATCATAACCTTGACCTATTCTAAAATCAACCATTCTTTTATCTCTTTTCTGCAAAGTTACAATTAATTCAGCCTACTTAGTAATCCTTAAAAGTTACTAATATCAATATTTTGTTAACTCATGGTAAAATGGTCGTAAATCCTTCATGACTTGACGCTAACATTTTTGTCCGAGCAAATGGTCAATCCTCGGACAAAAACATCAATTTACCTATTTTGCCCTCTAAAATGCCCTTCCCAAGGACAAAAGCAAGTCAAGAAGTTGCAACCTAAAAGACTAGTCGCCCTCGGCTCTAGAGAATGATATTACATTCGCACCTCAGTGCGAGCGGCGTAGATCGGGATGAAGCGTTAGCGGAATCAGTAGATCGAGAGCCGCTGGAAAATTGACATCGCGCTAACGTAGAAAAAATCACATTACCATACAAGTGTAAGAGAAACAAGTGAATCAAAGATCAGGTGTAAGCCAGTTTAGAGATACTGCATCTAGAAAGTATGAACCATCGAAAGCAAAACAAAAAAGAATGTTGAACCGAAAAAAGGTCTATTTTATGGCAAAAAACGTTAAATTTGTAAATACACGCTTGCACGATGGAAATAAGTTCGCAAGGTCGCGCAGCATTTAACTATAAATAAAGCACTTACTTGCAAAACTTAAATTTATAGTCATAGGCACTAATTATGGGAATTTTTAATTGGTTCGGAGAAAGCCAGCACAGAGTATTCAATTATAAGCCCAGGTATTATGACCCGGAAAAAGAAGCGCTCAAGAAAAAATTCGGACACGTGGATGGATCACAAGAAAAAGATGACTATACCCCAGGAAGTTATCTAAAAGGAGCTTTTAGAAACGGTAACTACAGCAAAGAAAAAGGCCATGCCACGAAGGCACAGAACATTATCGGAATCGTAGGCCTTATTCTTATCGCTGTAGTCCTAATATACATTACGAAATTCTACGCTTTACTGTAATACTATGGATAACAACATTTTTGAAGCTATAAACATACTAAAAAAAGGCGGGCTTATACTTTACCCGACTGACACTATTTGGGGAATTGGATGCGATGGAACTAACCCTGAAGCCGTAGAACGCGTATACAAGCTCAAAAATCGAGAAGACTCAAAAGCTCTAGTAATGCTCGCATCGGACCTCGACATGGTGGCTCGCTATATTAAAGAAATTCCACAAATGGCTATCCAACTGGTAGAAGTCAATGACGCTCCCATGACCATCATCTACCCGGGAGCGATAGGATTGGCCCATAATGCAATAGCCGAAGATGGCAGTGTAGGTATAAGAGTTCCGCTCAGCGGTAGTTGTCTAGAACTTGTTCAAAGATTCGGAAAACCACTTGTTTCTACTTCTGCCAATATATCTGGCGAACCTGCTCCAAAGTCTTTTGTAGACATTTCCCCATCCATCAAAGACGGAGTGGACTTCATTCTTCCCCAAAGCCCTAACGACCATGATGGAAATAAAGCCAGTCAAATCATCAAAGTAGCCCTTGATGGGGAAATTAAAATAATTAGAGGATAGCAAAATGGGGGTAATTCAGGTCTTACCGACACAACTATCGAACATGATCGCTGCAGGAGAAGTGGTCCAAAGGCCATCTTCTGTGGTTAAAGAGTTATTGGAAAATGCTGTAGATGCTGGAAGCAGTCAAATTAACCTGATAATAAAAGATGCCGGAAGGACGCTAATCCAAGTTATCGATAATGGTTGCGGAATGTCAGCAGATGACGCTATAAGGTGCTTTGGAAGACACGCCACTTCGAAAATTTCTAACCAGGACGATCTTGAAAACATCCACACATTCGGATTCAGAGGTGAAGCATTGGCCTCAATAGCTGCAGTTTCACAAGTCACGCTCAAGACCAAAACGGATACTGACGAGGTAGGCACACAAGTCCTTATGGAAGGAGGTGACATTATAGAACAAAAGTCTATAAGTCAAGCACGTGGAACTTCCATTGAAGTGAGAAATCTATTCTACAACACTCCAGCGAGACGCAAATTTCTCAAATCTGATAATGTAGAATTCCGACACATAATGGAGGAATTCACAAGAGTGGCCATAACACGACCAGATCTAAATTTTTCTCTATCCCACAATGGGAAAGATGTCCTTTTACTAAAAAAAGTTCCTGGGCTTAAATTCAGAATACTTGACCTACTAGGTTCAAGTGTAGTAGGCGATGTGGTGGATTTGAATTATCAAACCTCCGCCATATCCATAACTGGTTATATAGGAGCTCCGAAGAACGCTAAAAAATCTCTTGGCAACCAATTCCTATTCGTAAATGGCCGCTATTTCAAAAGCGCCTATCTACATAAAGCCATAATGAACGCTTACGCTGAAGTTATCCCTGATGGACTAACCCCATCATACTTCATCTTCCTAAATGTAGAACCACAAAGCATAGATGTCAATATTAGTCCGACTAAGACAGAAGTAAAGTTCGAAAATGACTCCATGATTTTTCAAACTCTATATGCCTGCATAAGAGAGACATTAGGCCGTAATGGATTTGGAGACATGATAGATTTCGATGCTGGCTCTGCAATCACAAATATGCCCACTATAAACGACTTTTCATCTGGATTTAAAAATTCAGAGATTTCTGCCGCTATAGATTTTGAAAGTGATTATAATCCTTTCGATACGCCTAAAACATTACGAGAAAGGCCTGCAACAAACACCTACAACCCTTATACACCTCCCAAGCAAGACTACAAAGCACTTTTCGAACAATCCAACATACAGGAAGATGCAGTTACGCAATTCATAATAGCCAAAAAATACATTTGCACGCAAACAAATAACGGCTTTATATTGACCAATATACATAGAGCACAAAGTAGAATTCTTTACGAGCAGATGCTTGCCGCCATACGCAATGAAAAGCCAGTGTGCCAAACAGCCCTTTTCCCAATCCAGATACAAATAGCACCTTCCCTCATCCCCCTAATAGAAGAGCATGCTGAATTATTAGATAAATTAGGCTTCAGTATTAGAATATTTGGCACTAATACCATAATCATAGAAGGATTACCCGAAGGCTATAACTTTGACGAAAGCACCGTACGCAGTGTAGTGGCAGACTTATTGCAAATATTAGAAGACGAGCATCACTCTCTTCCAGAGATAATGCAGAGTGACATAGCCAAAAGGTTATCTGAGTTAAAGGTTAGTCGTGACATTCCTTTGACTCAATTAGCTATGAAAAGCCTGATTGAAAGATTAAAATTATGCGATAATTCAGAATATACACCTTCAGGCAAAAGGATTTCAAAACTTATCACCATTGATGATATAGAAAAATTATTTTAATGTACTACAATTACAACAACACTCGCGGGGGATTTTTCAGTAACGTTCCGCCTGCCACAAAAAATTTGATAATCATAAATACACTGGTTTTTTTAGCAACGCTAATAAACCAAAATTTTATGTACAGCACATTTGCCCTATACTATCCTAGTTCCCACTATTTTCACTGGTGGCAGCTTATCACTCATATGTTTATGCATGGAGGTATATGGCACCTATTCTTCAATATGTTCGCACTTTATACTTTCGGAACACCTGTTGAAAGGACTATTGGCACTCAAAAATTCCTTATACTATACTTTGTGGCTGGATTGGGAGCAGTTGCACTCCATTTCGGAGTAATGAATCTTCAACTTGCTTCTCTTGAAGCAAAAATCGCAAGCGGATCTGCCGCTGCGCTACAAACGTACGCATCTCTTAAAAGTGTACCTACCGTAGGTGCATCAGGTGCCATATATGGAATCTTGATTTCATATGCCTTAATATACCCACAAAGTCGGCTGACACTTATTTTTCCGCCTATAACCCTAAGCGCAAAAAGTTGGGTGATTATATTTGCCGTTATTGAACTATTTACCGGCATACGCGGGTTCAATGATGGTGTAGCTCACTTTGCCCATATCGGTGGTATGCTCTTCGGATGGCTTCTTATATTGTATTGGCGTAAAAAGAACAAGTTATTTACCGGATACATGAGAAACTAGGCACTATGGAGATCTTCTTCGGACAGCTTATTAATGCCGACACCATACAGTTCGATGCACAAGAAAGCCTACATATGGTTAAAGTTATGCGTCATAAAGAAAATGACCGCATCTATGCGATGGATGGCTCTGGGGTTCTATTCGAATGTATCCTTTTAACGGCAAATTCTAACAGTGCGTCTGCACACATCCTTTCTTCAACTCATGGATGGGGCACCCACAAGTACGATCTAACACTAGCCGTTTGCCCGACTAAAAATAACGAGCGATTCGAATGGTTAGGGGAAAAGGCCACAGAAATAGGCATTGACACATTAGCCCCTATTATAGGCGAAAAATCCGAAAGGAAAGTCTACAAAATTGATAGAATGAAACGCATTGTTATCAGCGCAGCTAAACAATCCTTAAAAGCCAAAATCCCCGCCATCGAGGAGCCACAAAGCGTTATTGATTTTATCAAAAAAGTTCCATCTGATGCCCTAAAACTAATAGCGCATTGCTTCGAAGGGGAAAAAATTTCAATCAAGGAGGCTTTGGAAAAATCCACATCGGATCAAATCGTCATTATGATAGGGCCAGAAGGAGATTTTTCAACAAGAGAAATAAACGAAGCCCTTAAAAATGGGTTCATCCCTGTTCATATGGGGAACTCTCGGCTAAGAACAGAAACTGCAGGACTTTGCGCTGTATTTAGTGTATATAATAAATACATGTAAAAAATGTACATTGGAGTTATCAGTGACACTCACGGAGTATGGAGCCCAGAATTCAAGACATTTTTAGAGCCAGTGGACGAAATCTGGCATGCAGGAGACTGGGGTGGAGGTCTTGAATTTGCAAAAAAGATTTCAGATTGGAAAAAGACCATCGGGGTATATGGTAATTGCGATGGACAAGACATACGATTCGAATATCCCGCATTCCAAAGCTTCATATGCGAAGGCATGAATGTACTTATGACACACATAGGCGGATATCCTGGCAAATACGATATTAGAGCCCTAAGACTTATAGAACAATTCCGTCCTACCCTATTCGTATGCGGTCACTCCCATATTTTGAAAGTTCAGTACGATAATCATTTCAATATGCTGACTATCAATCCTGGAGCATGCGGACTTCAAGGATGGCAAATAGTAAGAACCGCACTTAGATTTAAAATAGACAATGCTAAGATCTCCAATATGGAGGTATATGAATTAAACCGAAGGTGACATGGCTAAAGAAAAAACAATCTGGTATTGCACGAATTGTGGCTATGAAAGCCCTAAATGGATGGGGCAATGCCCAGCCTGCAAAGAGTGGAACACAATGGTGGAAGCACCAATAAAAGCCCAAAGTGCGAAATCATCCTTTAAATTAAGAGAAGCATCACATACACCCATTCTACTTAAAGATATACAAAACGGCCAAGAACAACGCAAAAGTCTTGGGAATGGAGAATTAGACCGGCTCTTAGGCGGAGGAATAGTCCCCGGGTCACTGGTGCTGATAGGAGGGGAACCTGGTATTGGCAAATCCACACTTTCGCTACAGATTCCCTTATATAGCAAAGAATTAAAAACGCTATATGTCACAGGAGAGGAAAGCGAAAAACAAGTAAAAATGAGAGCGGACAGACTTGGAGGAGATGCGACACTATGCTCTATATATGCGCAGACGCGAATGGATGATATCATCGAACAAGCGCAAAAATTTGCACCGGATTTAATGATCGTCGATTCTGTCCAAACCATGTATTGTGACAATGTCGAATCGAGTGCAGGTTCAGTCTCTCAGATTAAAGAAGTGGCCTCCAGGCTTTTGCGTTTCAGCAAAGAAAGCGGAACGCCTGTCATACTTATAGGTCATATAACCAAAGATGGCTTTATCGCAGGACCTAAAATATTAGAGCATATAGTAGATGTAGTTCTTCAATTCGAAGGAGAAAATAAAGGAGCCTACCGAATTATGCGTTCGATTAAAAACCGTTTCGGTTCTACCTCCGAACTCGCTGTTTTTGAGATGACTGGGCATGGACTTAAAGAAGTGGCCAATCCTTCCGAAATGCTAATTCCCCTGCATGAACAAGGCCTGAGCGGCACCGCCATCTGTGCAATACTTGAAGGCAATAGACCTCTGCTATTTGAAGTTCAAGCATTAGTTTCCAGTGCCGCCTACGGGACAGCTCAACGATCAGCCACAGGGTTCGATGTAAGAAGACTAAATATGCTACTCGCCGTACTAGAAAAAAGAGCAGGGTTTAAACTTGGGGCCAAAGATGTCTTTCTTAATATGGCGGGGGGACTTAAAGTATCTGACCCGGCTTGCGATTTAGCCATAATATGCGCTGTTCTGTCTTCCAATTTTGATTTCGCACTACCTGGCGACTATTGTTTCGCTGCTGAAGTAGGACTAAGCGGAGAGATAAGGCCTGTGGCACAAGCAGACAGACTGGTAAAGGAAGCTGCAAGGCTTGGATTCAAGAAAATATTCGTAAGTTCTTATGCCTCACTGGATACTACGAAAAAGCCCGGCATAGAGATAGTGCGTGTCCCAGATGTAAAAACACTTGTTAGAATTTTGTTTAAATAAGTACTAAAACTACCCTAGCGGTTCTAATTATCTCAATTTTTACTATATTAGCACTATGTTTAACTTTTAAAACACAGTTACTATGGAGATTAGAATCAAAGCTCTTAAGTTCGATGCTAGCGAGAAGTTACTCTCATTTGTCGAAAAAAAAGTCGCTCGTATTGAAAAATTCTTCGATAGTGCTACACAAGTAGCTGAAGTGACTCTCGAAGATACAAAAGAGGGGAAAAAAGCTAAACTAAAAGTCCATATTCCTGGCGACGACCTCTTAATCGAATGTATTTCAGACACTTTCGAGAATTCTATTACGGCTTGTGTAGATGCCATGAAAGAAAAACTAACCCGTTCTAAAGAGAAATCACTAAAATTTTAAAGGCTTTAAATTTTTCTTTTCTAAAAAAAACAGTCCGAAGGGACGTAATTTTTTGAAATAACAAGTAATACTTTGCAGTTTTGCACAAACAATAACTGCAAAGTATGAAACAACTTCTTTCGTTAACAATTTGCGCAGGACTGTTTTTCGCCTGCGAGAAGGCTGATAGGACTTCCAGTCTTGTCTCCATTAGCCGTGGGAATGACTTCTCACGTCCAGATAAAGAAGAAAATCTTCCGCAAGAAGAATTGCCCAACCTACCAGAAGGCAAAAGCCTTTATGTATGTGGTGTGGATTATTCACACGATGGAACCACTGAATTGGTACTTTTCAAAGATGGCATTAAACTACACGCCTATCAGTGTTCTAATAAGACGTTAATAAGCGAAGATGCAGATAGTCATTTCCTTATCAATGGAGATTTATACACCAGTTATATCTATAAAGGTAAAACATACCTATCTAAAAACGGGGAAATTCTCTTTCAGCTTGATGGAGAAGAATATATTAGAAGCATACTCATTTTAGATGACATCATCTGGAGTGCAGCCATTCCCACTTCAAGCAATGGATTTAACATAAGGAAAAATGGAGTAAGCGTGTTTTCAAAACAAGATGGCACGATTAAGGAATTCTATATAGACGAAAGCAACATCTGCTTTGAATATCAAACCGATTGGGAAGGGGGAAAGCAAATTTTCCTGGTTAAAAACACTATAGAAAGTGCTCTAAAAGCCCAATATGGGGCGGAACTTCTTTGTGCCAGATTCCACCAAGGCAAAATATGGTATCTAGAATATGGCACTCCTTACTATATACTTCACTCGGATAGTCAAGCATATAACATTCCACAAACTTATGGATTTGAATATACGGATTCGGAATTACACCCGTTAGAAAATGGGGCATGCGCTGCAATCATTCATCTAAAATCCAACTACTCCCCTATGGTTGCTGATTATATATGCAAAACGGATACTTCCTGGATTGAGGGATCGGGAACCATGTGTCATTATTATATGTCCCAATACCCAGAAAGGAAAGTCTGCCTTGATAAAGATAGAACTTCTCTTATAATAACTGGAAGCGATAATAGTTCTATCTCCATGGCAAATACATACATGTCCACTGAAAGATGTGGTGTACAAGAAAATGGCAAACTATTTTTGGGCTTAAACTTTAAAAAAGAAAATCTTCATCCAATTATCTGGTCAGAAGGCAATTCAACAACCTATAACATAAAGGGTTATATTACCGGAATATGCTTTAGTCCTCCCAAGTAATGGTTCGTGAGAGATCGTTATTTACCTCTATATACACTTTTAATGTATTTTCTGGAAGTAAATCTTCTATATTCTCTGGCCATTCTATTATGCACATGTATCCAGTATCAAGATAATCATATAAACCTATATCCAAGGCTTCTTCCAAATGCTCAATTCTATAAAAATCAAAATGATATACCGATTCCCCATTGGCAGTCTTATATTCATTTACAATGGAAAAAGTAGGCGAACTGACGGCATCGTCCCTAATGCCCAATTGATGGCAAATAGCAGCCGTAAAGGTGGTCTTCCCTGCTCCCATAGGGGCATAAAAGGCTATAAGGTTATGGCCTTTCGCCATGTCAAGAAACTCTCTTGCAGCAGTTTGAATCTCTGAAAGATTCCTTATAGTTATGCTTCTTTTCATTAAAATTTCCTTTAAAATAATACGCAAAATTACAGTTTTATTTTGAAACTTTCAGCCCATTTGAAGTATCACATATCATGAAGTGTAGTTCCATAAAGTTCCCGAAAACAATTCAGTTTACTGTTTGAAAACTACCTAAAAATATGTTTTGAAATAATTCTGAGAAAAAATATAAAATTATGCTCGTACATATTTATAGTGCCAAATGCATTGGCATAGAAGCCGTAAAAGTCACAGTGGAAGTCGATATTGCCATGGGTATTGGCATTCATCTATGTGGGCTTGGAGATGTGGCTGTGAAGGAAAGCCTTCTTCGTACCATAACAGCTCTTCAAACACTCGGTTACCATATCCCAGGCAAAAAGATAGTCATAAACCTAGCACCTGCCGACATGCATAAAAGTGGAAGCGGTTATGACCTGCCTATAGCAATAGGCATAATAGCAGCATCAGGACAAAAGAACATGCCTCTCATTTCAGATACTCTCATAATGGGCGAATTGGGCTTAGATGGATCGGTTAGACATATAAAAGGAGGTTTGGCATACGCAGATTTCGCGCAGAAAAATGGATTTAAAAGATGCATTCTACCTCTTACTTCAGCACTTGAGGCTAAATGTATGGATGGAATAGACGTTTTCGGAGTAACAACACTATCCGATGTAGTTTCAATACTTGAAAATGCTCAAAATAATATACTTAAGGTCAACACTATCGGTAACGAAAGTAAACCCAAAACACACTTTGAGCCTGAAGTTGATTTTGCAGAGATAATTGGCCAAGAAGGTGCAAAAAGGGCTATGGAAATAGCCGCTGCCGGTGGTCACAATGTCATTCTAATAGGAGCTCCAGGAAGTGGCAAAAGCTCACTAGCAAAAGCATTGGCAGGGATACTGCCACAGATGAATATGGAGGAAGCTTTCGAATGTAGCAAGATATACTCTATAGCCGGGATAGGGCAATTAAATCAAGGGCTTATGCAATCTAGACCTTTTCGAAGCCCACATTACAGTGCATCTATGGCAGCGATCATAGGAGGAGGTGGAAACGGAGAAAACATCATTCCAGGTGAAGTAACGTTATCTCATTTAGGAGTATTGTTCATCGACGAATTTAACCTTATGCCTAAATCCATAATAGAAGCCTTGCGAGCGCCTTTAGAAGATAGAAAAGTTACGATATCTCGACTCCGTGGCAAAGTAGAATACCCTTCGTCTTTCACCTTAGTTGCAGCAGCTAATCCTTGTCCATGTGGTTATTACGGAGAAGGTGACAAATGTACTTGTACCCCGGGACAAAGGCTACAATACTTCTCCCGACTAAGTGGTCCAATAATGGACAGAATGGACCTTCAAGTATGGATTCACCCCTTGCCGCCTGCGGCATTAAGGAATAAAACCCCAGCAGAAAGCTCTTCCACTATAAGGAAAAGAGTTGTGGAAGCCAGACGAATACAATCGGAAAGATTCCGTGAGTGCAATATACGCTGTAATGCGGAAATGACTAATAGACAAATAGAGAAATACTGCAGCCTGACAGAAGATGGTAAAAACATAATGCTGAATCTCATGGAAAACTTGTCACTTTCCATGAGGGCATATCATAGAATTATAAAAGTGGCAAGAACCATAGCTGACCTAGATGGTAGTCCGTTTATCGAAAATAGACACCTTATGGAAGCTGCTGGTTATAGAATTCTAGATAAGACGCCTACAAATTAAATCTAAGTCCTGCCTCGAAACTAAACATCATGGGATGTTCGGTACGAATACTTTTAGGCTGATGGTCAGCAAAATAATAACCTATATATGGGTCAAAATAAATCGAAACTAGATCTGAAAGTTTAAATGTGCCTCCACAACCAATCTTCAAACCGAACTGAAAAGAATCATCCTTTAAACTTGCTATCGGGATAGTACTTTCTGAAAGAATATAGTACTTATTGCTTACACATTTTTCTATGCTACCTCCACCGAAAGCATATACCTGGAAACTCTTCTTCTGGATTATGTTGTAATATATATTAACAGGTATCCCTATGTAATGCAACGTATTAGATACCTCTCCAGAAGCCGTCTTATAAGAACCCTCAAAATAGCGATTAAGCATAGTCCATCCTAAACCTACACTAGCAGACAATCTTTGATTAAGTGAAAAACGAGCAGAAACAGCTAACGATACCGGAATACTGTAAGTGGAAATACTGTTTTCATTAACGCCTTCACATGAATATCCACTTGTCCACTGAGGATGGGAAGAATATCCAGACGAATGAGCATCATTTGCACTAACTACGCCACCTATCTTTATTGAAGTCTTATCCTTATGCCGTGCTCTTAAGTGCTCTTCTTGACCTATCATATCCACGAATGGATCAATATACTCAGACTCGTCCTTTTCCTCTGCCAAGTTAAAGCCCACTGATGTTTTCGCCTCATCAGATCTGGTATCTTCCTTATACTGACCATCTTCCTTATCTATTCTTTTTACGACTTCACGAGATGGCAAAACAAAACGAATATCATTTATCTCGCCATCTAACGCAGAAGCAAAAACCTTAGGTTCCTCAGCGTTTATGATGTTTACTGACACTAACTGATTTTCATGTACACTCTGCTTACCAGGAGAAAAGAGCAAGGCCACAGCCACAGCAGTACATGCAGTACAAAAACTAGCAAGTACAAGCCCCAGCCATCTTCCATCCTGAGAATTAAGTTTTTCCTTACTTTCAAGACGAGACGATATAGCCTCCCATGTTCCTTTCGGAGGTCTAACCTCTATATCTACTAGCTTAGACTTTATACTATTATCGAATGCTATGTCTTTTCTTTCGTCCATTACTTCTTATCATTTCTTGAAGCATCATTCGCGCTCTCTGAAGTTGAGACCTTGATGTGGCTTCTCCTATTCCCAAAGCCTCCGCAATCTCCTTATGCGAGTATCCTTCAATCACATACATATTAAACACCGTTCTAAAGCCAGGAGGCAATTCTGTCACTTTTTCAAGAAGCTCCTGATAGCTCATCCTCTGAATAACACTCTCACCTTCATCAAAAAGGCCATAAGCCTTTTCAATATCGCCACTGTCTCTCATCACATCATGCTGCCTTAAAACCATTAGCGCAGTATTAGTGAATATCTTTCGCGCCCACCCTTCAAAAGAGCCTTCTCCAGAATATGTAGCCAATTTATTAAACAATGTAACAAAACCATCCTGCAAAATATCTTGTGCCGCTTCCTTGTCTCCCATATATCTCAAGCACACAGCATACATCTTCGCAGATAAATAGTCATAAATCGACCGCTGGGCACGGGAATCTCCATTCTTCGCGTCCATAATCCACTTATCAAGATGCTCTTTTTTACTGAATAGTTGCATTATATATCAAAATCCTTTCAAATTTACGCTTTCCTTTACTTATTCCAATGTTTTTTGTCTATTTTTGGGAACAGAAAATCGGTTATGAAAATAAAACACTTCTTATTGTCTATTCTTATGATATTATCTGCATGGTCAAATGCAGATGCTACAGACATTCATATAACAGACATAGCACTTTCAGTTAGTAATAACAATTGTTCTAAGGCAAAACAACTTGCTCAGAAGCTCGTAAAAACAGATCCAAGCAACGATGCCGGATGGTACTATCTAGGACGGTGCCTATGGATAGAGGGTAACTATAAAAAAGCTATAGGGTGCTTTCAAAGGTCCGTAAAATTAGATCCCACTAATGACAATTATTACCTTACTCTATACAACGCCATATCGCAATTCCCCGAAATGGAAGCACAAGCCGACTCAATCGCTTTACAGTTAATAAAACGGTTTCCTAAAAAGTTTAATACACCTTTCACCCTCATGCTTCTGGCTGAAAATGAGTTAAAAGCAAAAAAGGATTCACTCGCGACCATTCACCTTCAGCAGGCACTCGCTCTTGATCCCTCTTACGCCCCTGCCGCACTTGAATTATCAGAAATATATAGAACGGAAGGTAACCTATCTGCCTATTTTGTAACCATTCCTATTTTCTTAACGGCAAGAGATCTACCACCAATCAAAAAAGCAGATTATCTATGGAATGTACTTGAACTGACCGATGGTACATCGTATCGTATTTATGGCAAAAGACTTGACTCTCTTGTCGATACGCTTTTAACAACTCATCCTAAAGATTCTTCTTGTATAAAATTAGCTGGAAATTGGGCTATATACACAAGTAGGCCCGAATTAGCTAGAAAACATTTTGAAACTCTAACGGAATATTATCCCGAAAACCTGACAGGATGGGGCGCTCTATTTTATCTTTCTCCTAATGAAAAAGAAAAAATTTCCGTATGTGAAAATGCTCTAAACCATATTAAAGTAAACACCGATAGGGCTGCCCTTTATTCTATGCTGGCAGATTCATATTATAGACTAGGTGAAAAGAAAAAAAGTTACCAATGTTTCGATAAAGCACTGAAGCTGTGTCCTAACGATGCTACCATTCTCAACAATTACGCATATAATCTATGCCTTGATGGCAAAAACCTAAAAAAAGCAGAAAAAATGAGTATGAAGGCCGTAAAAATGGAGCCGGAAAATGCATCATTTTTAGACACATATGGATGGATATTGTATCAAAAGAAAGATTACGAAAAAGCCAAATCCTATTTTAAAAAATGCATGGTATATGGTGGAAGTAATGGCAAAGAAGCCCTATACCACTATTCAAAGACACTAGAAGCCTTAGGAGAAAAAGACCTGGCAGATTTCTATATGAATATGTATAATTCGAAATGAGACGAAGGCTTTATATTATACTACTGCTACTAGGCATATCCATATATTCCAATGGACAAAGTGCCCAAAAGCAAGAAATCGAGCGCCTAAGAAAGGAAATTTCCGAGATAGACAAGCAGTTGAAGGCCAATGAAGGCAAAAGTTCTGACGCCACGGCCCAATTGGCCTTAACAAGAAGAAAAATCGCGGTAAGCAAGTCGCTGGTGTCCGAATCGGAGAGAGAACTCGCTTCGATTAATCAAAAGATGCGCTCAAAATCTAAAGAAATCAAGCAAACTCAAGCACGATTAGATGATAATCTAAAGTACTATCAAAGCTTGATAAAAAGTGCTTATCTTAGTCGGGATCCTAAGTTACGATTCCTCTATGTGCTTTCTGGAGAAAATATTCAACAGGTTGTTCGGCGTTTCAACTACCTACGGGAAGCCTCCGATAACCTTCGCGACGAGGCCTATGCCATTAACAAGAAAAAAGAAAAACTTAATATTGAGATAGCTCAGTTAGATTCGCTTAAACAGATTAATGCCACTCTGTTGTCTCAAAGAAATTCCGAGTTGTCAAAACTAAAGTCAACTGAGAAAAAAGAGCAACAGATAATAACCAAGTTACAAAAAAATAAAACACACTACCTTAAAGAGAAAAAGAGCAAACAGCAGCAGATCAACGCCCTAAATAAAAAGATAGCGCAAATGATTGCGCAACAGAACAAGAAATCTAAAAGTAGCCCTCAAAAGCAAGTAGATGTCAAACTTTCAAAGGAATTTGCCGCCAATAAAGGTAAACTCCCTTGGCCTGTTGATGGCACAATCGTAGGAAAATACGGGAAACAAAAACACCCTGTTTATAAAAATATCGACCTCCCATTCAATAATGGGATAAACATTTCCACAGCATCGAATGCCCAAGTGCGCGCTGTCTTTAACGGAATAGTATGTCAGGTAGTCGTAATGCCAGGATACAACCAATGCGTCCTCGTTCAGCATGGTGAATACTACACATTCTACTGCAAACTTAAACAAGTAAGCGTAAAAACCGGCGACAAAGTATCTTGCGGAGATGTATTAGGAATCGTTGACACCATCGGAGGAGAGACTCAACTCCACTTCCAACTATGGAAGGGCACAAGCTCCCAAAATCCGGAGCCTTGGCTTCTTTAACGAAGTTTTATAAGTTCCACAGCCCCCGGGCAAATATCCTCCTCCTGTGGCGTTAAATATATGATACGCTGATTCGGCGAGCCTCTGAACAACAAACTCACATCCCTTTGCTCGAGGATAAAAGGGCCATCCACTAAAGTATCGATGTACTCTAAAAGCTGATTTTTCTCCGGATCCTGCCTTATCTGCTCTATAGTGAAACCAGTCCAGCACCATATATTCTTATCCGTTTCTGTCTTAATCTTCCGGGCCAATGCAGTAAACGCTTCTGCCTGATAAAATGGATCGCCGCCGGTAAATGTAACATTTGAGATAGTATCCGATACTATTATTTCAAATAACTCACCTACACTCATCCATTTGCCGTTATTTATATTCCAGGACTGAGGATTATGACACCCCGGGCAGTGATGCTCGCATCCTGCACAATAAATCGAAGTGCGCAGACCAGGCCCATCTGCCATAGTCTGCTGCACTATATCCAATACTGAGATTTTTAATTCAGATTCCACTATTTATGAACCACCCTATCCTTTAGTTCGGCGAGTTTTCCACTATTCCATCTGTTAGTAGTACCTACAAGATAGCCCGTTATGCGTTGTAAAGTGTCTATATTAGTAGAATGGCAGTGAGGACATTCTTTCAAGTCTTCCGAAGCATCCTCATACCCACAATCCAAGCATCTGTTTCTATTATGATTTACAGAACCATAACCGATGTTATATTTATCTATAAGATCTACTATATGCATTATAGCCTGAGGATTATGAGTAGCATCTCCATCTATTTCCACATAGAATATATGTCCAGCATTCTCATACTTATGATAAGGGCCCTCGATTTTAGCCTTATGTTCCGGCGTACAATGAAAATAAACAGGAATATGACTCGAATTCGTATAATAGTCCTTATCGGTAACTCCCTTTATGACACCAAATTGCTTTTTATCCATACGAGTAAATTTGCCAGAAAGGCCCTCTGCTGGCGTTGCAAAAAGACTAAAATTATGCTGATAACTCTCTGAATATCCATTTATGCGTTCACGCATATGCTTTACGATCCTTAGGCCCAGCTCCTGAGCCTCTTCGCTTTCCCCATGATGATGTCCCACAAGTGCTATCAAACACTCTGCAAGACCTATAAATCCTATAGATAAAGTTCCCTGATTTATAACACTTTCTATAGTATCATTCGGGCCAAGCTTTTCAGATCCCGTCCACAAACCATTCATAAGCAGTGGAAACTGTTTTTTTAGTGCAGTCTTTTGGAAATTAAACCGATCATTTAACTGCTTAGCTGAAATATCCAACGCCCAATCAAGCCTACTCATAAATGTAGCTATACGCTCTTCCTTATCCTCTATATCCATGCACTCTATTGCAAGCCTTACTATATTTATTGTAGTAAAACTTAGATTTCCACGTCCAATGGATGTTCTAGGGCCGAATTTATTATCAAATACTCTTGTTCGGCATCCCATGGTAGCGACCTCATGGACATAACGTTTAGGGTCTTGGGGGTCCCAATCTGCATCTTGATTATAAGTGGCATCCAAATTTAAAAAATTAGGGAAAAACCTGCGTGCAGTAACCTTACAAGCGAATTTGTAAAGATCATAGTTTGGATCTTCTGGAAGATAACTAACTCCTCTCTTCTTTTTCCAAATCTGAATAGGGAAAATAGCCGTAGATCCATTTCCCACACCCTCATATGTAGTATTAAGAATTTCCCTTATTACGCAACGCCCCTCTGCCGAGGTGTCTGTTCCATAGTTTATAGAACTGAACACAACCTGATTACCTCCCCTTGAGTGAATAGTATTCATATTATGTACAAAGGCTTCCATTGACTGATGAACCCGCGACACTGTCTGATTAACACACTGTTGAATCACTCTCTCATCTCCAACAAGACCAGTAAGATCACGCTTTAGATAATCTGTCAGTTCAACATCGTACAGACGACTATAGTCGACATTGTCATACTCTCCTAATTTACGAAGTTCCTCTCGAAATGTCTTACGGACAAAAGGAGCTAGATAAAAGTCGAATGCTGGAATAGCTTGGCCTCCATGCATCTCGTTCTGTACCGTCTCCATGGAAATACAAGCCAACACACTTGCAGTTTCGATACGCTTTGCAGGGCGACTTTCTCCATGTCCAGCCTTTAATCCATGCTCAAGCACCAGATCAAGTGGATGCTGAAGACAAGTGAGACTCTTAGTAGGATAATAATCTTTATCGTGAATATGAATATACCCTCCTACTACCGCCTCACGCACATCTTCTGCTAGCAAACACTCATCTACATATGGTTTTGTAGCCTCGGATGCGAACTTCATCATCATGCCTGCTGGGGTGTCTGCATTCATGTTAGCATTCTCACGAGTGATATCATTAGCCTGAGCGTCAATAATCTCTTGAAAAATCTCCGTGGTCTTAGCCTTACGGGCCAAGTTCCTCTGATTTCTATATGCTATATAGCGTTTTGCGACTTCCTTACGAGGACTCTTCATCAATTCCATCTCCACACAATCCTGAATATCCTCTACACTCATCTCCTCACAATGTTTTCTGGAAATAGTATCTGCTATCTTAGCGGCAAGGATTATATCCTCGCCGTCCTCTGTCACATTCATGGCTTTCAGTATGGCAGCAACTATCTTCTGATTATTGAACTCCACCTTCCGGCCATCCCTTTTAATTACATACTTAATCATAGATTTACATTTGTGGTGAAAAAAAACAACTCTCGTCCCGTGAGAGTTGACAAATACAAAGATATAATTTTACTTGATACGATAGACAAAACTGTTCAAGTAAAGTTATCCACAGGATAGCTATTTCATGTTAATTAACAATCCTGCAGATAATTATATTTTGAATTATTCAAAAATAGAATTGCGCTTATAACATCTTTGTTACTAAGCAGAGACACAAACCAAAACGTGTCTATCAAATGTAAAATAATATAGCGTCAACTCCTGCTCATAGCCATCTTTATCGGTGAAAACAGCGCTCAATTCGCCTTCATCACGGAATTTAAAGCCATCGATATGAATCTGCTCTATGAAGTCCACATCATACTGCGATGTTAACTTAAAAATGGCCTCCTTAGCACACCAATATATTGCTAATTGTTCATTTTTTTGTTCATCGTCGAGATCTTCCAACTCATCTTTTGATAAGGCTTTTTTCTCTACAGCTGTAAAATCTCTATCGAGAGACTCGCAGTCTATACCCACTTCATCTTCATCGTTAAGTATCACAGCTACATAACGATCAGTATGAGTAATGCTGATATTGATTGCGTTATTCTCGATGTAAGGTTTACCATTATCATGATGCGACAAATATACCTTATCTTCAAACATCGCATCCAATAAAGCTCTTACCGCAAGACGCTGCTTACGAAGTGATTCACTTTTAATATATGAAATCTCCTCAAGTTCGTCTGAGGGAATGGACGTCAGGGAGCGAAGCTCTTCCTCGCTTTCTGTAATTTTCCAGACTCCTACGCGCGAGTGCGCGGGGTCATCAAGATCTTTTGTAAGAAATAGTGCCATATAGTTTATTTGACATCTGCAAATATAATGTTATTTCCTTGATTTTTGCTAAATTTGCCGAAAATTTGTTTTTCAGTAAGTTTTAAAAAACTGAATTGGTAAAAATTTAGAAATATTTATAAGGACAGATTGCTTTGAGAAGAAGGAATGTGCCAGTCATGTAGCACACGACCGATGATAAATGCAATAAGACCATAAAGATTATCAATTAATTTTTAACGATTACTCAAGGCATTTATTAGAAACGCGATTTCTTTTATCTTTGAGTCTTTTTAAAAGAGGTAAACGAAGGCTCAAAGAGATGGGATGAATGATGAGTATTAATTGAATAGGCTTATAAACTCAAATATTCTTTGATATTATGAAGTATTTAACAAACGAAAAACTGACCATAGTAGGCGCCGGCGGAATGATCGGCTCCAATATGGCTCAAACAGCCCTTATGCTAGGACTTACACCTAACATCTGTCTTTATGATATATTCGAGCCAGGTGTTCACGGGGTAGCAGAAGAAATGTATCACTGCGGATTCGATGGTGCAAACATCACTTGGACCGTAAATCCTGAAGAGGCATTCACCGATGCAAAATACATCGTTTCATCAGGTGGCGCACCTCGTAAAGAAGGTATGACGCGCGAAGACCTCTTAAAGGGTAACTGTCAGATAGCAGCACAATTCGGTGACTACATCAAAAAGTACTGCCCAGATGTAAAGCATGTAGTCGTAATATTCAACCCAGCTGATGTTACAGCTCTTACAGCTCTTATACATTCAGGACTAAAGCCTAATCAGTTAACTTCTCTAGCTGCACTTGACTCTACTCGTCTTCAGAGTAATCTTGCTCAGGAATTCGGAGTACCACAAAGCAGCGTAACTGGTGCCCACACCTATGGTGGACACGGCGAGCAGATGGCAGTATTTGCTTCACAAGTTAAGATTAATGGAAAACCTCTTTCTGAAATGGGTCTTTCAGCAGAAAAAATGGCTGAAATCAAACAGAAAACAATACAAGGTGGCTCCGAAATAATTAAACTTCGTGGACGTTCATCCTTCCAGAGTCCTGCATATAACGCTATCAAAATGATAGAAGCCGCTATGGGTGGAGAGAAATTCACTTTGCCTGCTGGTTGCTATGTAAATTGCGACAAATGTGGTTTCAAAAATGTGATGATGGCTATGCCTACTACTATTGACGCAAGCGGAGTTCATTTCACAGAACCAACGGGAACACCAGAAGAAATGGCTGCACTTAGATCTTCATACGAGCATCTTTGCAAAATGCGCGATGAAATTATAAGTCTAGGTATAGTTCCACCGGTAGAAAACTGGAAAGACGATAATCCTAATCTTTAGATTATAACTTTCATACTGAAAAAGAGGTTTCCAATTGAATTTGGAGACCTCTTTTTATTTCATATCTCTGAATTGATCTCAAGTACACTTACTTCTTCGAAAAGGAATTTAGGCTAAAATATCATCGATTAAATACAAAAAAGAAGCACCTACATTTCTGTAAGTGCTTCTTTTCTGGTGGAGATAAAGAGATTCGAACTCTTGACCCTCTGCTTGCAAAGCAGATGCTCTACCAACTGAGCTATACCCCCATAACGTAGGCCCGCGCGGAGTTGAACCGCGGACCTCCACATTATCAGTGTGGCGCTCTAACCAACTGAGCTACGAGCCTATATATAAAGGAAGATAAGTACAAGGCTATAAAAAGTGCCTTGTTCACATTTAACCGCGAGCCTTAGCGTCAAAAGTTAAGCTCCAA
>CAKUSP010000004.1 GCA_934680015.1 uncultured Bacteroidales bacterium
CAAAAGATGATTTATGATTATCAGAATTGTATAGATTATGCAAGAGAAAAAGGTCTTGCAGAAGGTGAGGCAAAAGGGAGAGCAGAGGGGAGAATCGAAGGAGTTGCTGAGGGTGAAAAATTAGCAAAGATTGAAACAGCGAAGAACTTGTTAAAAGAAAAAGTTTCAACAGATATGATTTGCCGTGTAACGGGCTTTACTGAAAAAGAGATAGAAAATATTCTTCATAATTAACTTCGCTCCGAATGAAAGACAAAAATACTTAGAGGACCAAAAGATGATTTATGATTATCAGAATTGTATAGATTATGCAAGAGAAAAAGGTCTTGCAGAAGGTGAGGCAAAAGGCATTGCAAAAGGAAAAGCAGAGGGGGAAAAATTGGCTAAAATCGAAACGGCGCAGAACTTATTAAAGATGGGTCTTTCTGTTTCTCAAATTTCTTTAGCTACTGGACTTTTAGAAAGCGAAATAAACAAACTACTTACTCGCTAACTTCGTTCCTAGCTACAGACTAAGGAGGATCAGAAATTTAGCGCAGTGCCTTTACATTCTTAGTAATCAGGCTTTCACGAGCTTTTCTTACGTATAATTTTTTAATGTCACTGGGAATCCGTGAGGACGCTGAAGACACGAAGTTCCTTGTCTTTTCTTCGGATTTGGCAAGGGCAGTTGCAAGTAGCCAAGCGATGCCCATTCTAACATAGTAGGGTTCGCCTTCACGAAGGTTCATCTGTGATAAGCGCTTAAATGTAGCGTCGATATAATCTTCCGAAAGATAATGTCTTAGCATTAAGATAATAGCTACTCTTCTTGTGAATTCCTGATCCGAATCAAGATACTTCCCAATATGCTCCCACACTTCATTTTTATTCTTTTTAACCCAATCCGAATTACAGCAGAAAGTATCACAAATAGCCCAATTATCTATAACTTCCACAAATCTGTCCATCATCTCGAGCCTTTCCTCTAGCGTACAATTGGCATAGTCTATACAAAGCCCCCAGATGCTCCTTTCGTCATGAGAAGCAGGGCAAAAGTTCTGCCAGTCTTTAATGCATTCATGCCAATCCTCACGTCTAACGATTTCCTTTGCAAATCCTTGCATCTCAGGCTTGTGCAGTCCTATAACTTCGGTTCCTGCTTTGCATGCCAATATATTTATATGCCCTTGCCTGTAATGCTCGTCATTAAGAAATTTATCACACACTTCAGGCAGATATTTTTCTTTAGCATAATACTTGTCGAATAACTTTCGAAGGGCGGTTTCATCGTTATATTGGGCATTTAGATGTTTAACTGTGCTCTCCCACATCTGGGGTTTACTCATGGAATGATCACAAGAATGTATTTCTCTTTCTATTAATTCGTCTAAAGTCATACTATCTATACCTTTTCATTTCTTCTCCTTCTACTCCAGCATAGAGCTCGATAAAGTCTTTTGCTGGACTTGACATGATTTTAGGTATTAGCACTTCTTCTACCTGAAAAAATCCGACTTCTGACTTCATTAGAATCTCGATTTTGATAGGTTTTTCTTCTCCGTGGCTAATACGCACTTTCTCAATGGAATTGGCAGAGTATTTATGAATGTCTCCCTCGGCAGGCTTTGATGGTCTTTCGAGGTTAATGCGAGCGCGCCCTTTAGTCATATCGCATCCATCAGCGATAAGAATGATGCCGGCTTCTATGGAGTGGATGGGATTTGTTCCCATGTGGCCAATTATTCCTTCGAGGGCAAGCGAGCGAATAATAACCCTTCTTCTTACATCGGAATCAAGAGGTGGTACTTCTTTTAAAATACTGTCAATCAGTCCAAAAGTAATAATACCAGAATATAATTCGTGATTTTTCCTTCCTATGGTCATACCACTATCGTGGAGCAGGGCGGCTATCATGACAGCGCATATACTGTCTGTAAAGGTGCCAGCATTTTCTTTTTCAAGACTTGTCTGTATTCCGGCTTTGTGCAGGATGAGAAGCATCTTAAGAGCATTACGGCATACCATCTTCATGTGAACAGGGCCATGATCGTTAAATCCTAAACGGGTAATAGATACCGTATTGGCATAGTCTTGTATGGCTTTTATCTCATCGTTGTCCAGTAAGATATCAAGTAGCCTCTTAGGAAGATCATCACCCTCTGTGTGATGTGCGATGAGTTCATCCACTATCTCTCGTATTTTACCTTCAACGATGGTTTCCTTTGCTGATTTAATTTCTGTCATATATTTATAGTATTTGATATCGGTTCGTTTCTTTTATAGGCAACCTTCATTCCCATTTATGTAGTTATTAATTAGGTAATCCTTAAAAAATAACTTGACAATCTTTGTGTGTCTTTTTGGTCTATATTCATTTTCTCATCAGTCGTGTACCACTGGTACACTCCATCTTCGAAACCGAATCTATACTCGAAAATTCACTATAAATCTTTACCAACTTATTTTTAATGCTTACTTACTTCTAAAATATTGGCCCTTTGTCAAGTGCAAAGTTAGAAATAATCCCTGAATCCCTGAAAAGGTATACTTTTGTGAACTCACGCTTTTGGATCACCTATATGTTGACCCCAGCGCCTATAACCTTCCATGCCAATCCACTTTTTTCTCACTAAAAGGATTAAGGTGTTTATCAATAAGCCGTGCTGCTCCGCGTCTGGTGATGGAATTTGCCACGCCTGCAGGAAAATCGTCTATCGCTTCGCCTTTAAGTTTTTCCAAAAGCACAAGGAATTCTTCTCTTGAAACAGCATTATTAGACTCATTATAAGTTTCGCTATAGTAATCTTCCAAATACAATTCCGACCATTTTAAAGAAGCGTCTGGACGGAATGTACACTCGTTACTCCAACCTACTGTCTGCCCATGTCCCCTAAGAATTCCCGTAAGTCCTATTCTCTGAATGGCCTGAAAATCCCTATCACCTGAAAGACAATCCTTATATGGCATCAAAAGAGCACCAGCATCCAAAAGTGCCTGTTGAACTTCGCGTATATTACTTTCTCTAACCGGCTTGGCATGCTTTAAAGCGATAACTGCAAGTGCTCCAGCTGCTTGGCCCAATTCCATAACTACAGGTTGAAGTCTTGTACTGCCATTTATAAGATTCGATACCGAAATCGACTTTTCAGCAACGATTAAATCTTCCACCTCTAATGGAACCATACATCCCAGCGGAACAGAAAACGGAACTATCATAGGAAAATCTATTTTATAGTTTTGCCAATATGGATGCGCATAATGGTGATGGTCCACTGGATAGTCTCCCACAGCTACTCCAGTCCTATAAGCCACTGTGGAAAAGGTAGACGCAGCTTCATCTACTGTAAAAAGATGTTCTCCATATATGCGTCGCGACTCTCTATGATATGGATAGAAAGGAAATAAATCTGTCGAAGGGTATTCATCATCAGCTAAATAGAAATTTTTATACCCAAGCCTTGTCTGTATGAAGTAAAGGAAACCGAGTGATACCTGCTTTGCCTTTTCAATATAGGCATCCCGTTCTTCCTGCGAGAGATCGATTATATTGGCATAATAATCATTTCCCGAAATAGGCCAATTTATCATATATTTTCCTCCCGGGCACTTTCCATAACTCATCATTTGCTCTGCGGACCAAAGTGCCTGCCCCTTATCGGACGGGGTATTAAGAGAGTTTTTGCAACAATTCACGTACAGAGACTCATCGTAGCCTTCTGGTTTGCCAATGGTCATATCCCTATCGTATTTTTTCAGGGTCATTACCATAGTCATGTCCTGCACCACATCATTTGGGCCAATCGCAGCTGCTTCTGCCGTTTCCGCGCTTGAATCCATGCCAATTTTATATTTCACCCCTGCTGCCTTTGCCACATCGCCTAACTCTGTGGCATCGATTAGTATATCACAGTCGTAGTGAAAAGTGCTTCCATCTTTTTTTTCAAATGCCGCATTCCATCCTTTAGACTTTTTCTCTATTGAAGTGAAACGTGCATTTTTTAAGACTGTGAGATTATGTTCTGCCATGCATAAATCCTCAAATATCTGCTCTCCGACATGAGGCTCGAAAAGGATATTGCTAACCCATCCAGTTTTAAGTGCATTGTAACCACCATAATATGAGGCCAATCTATTTGTGAATTCAGCGAATAATCCTCCTCGCAGATTATAACAGCCATCAGTAGCGGTAACGCCAGCGGCCGTAAGCATACCGCCCAGCCATGGACTTTCTTCCACGAGTATAGTTTCCATTCCCATTCGAGCTGCTTGGATTGCTGCGCAACACCCACTGGCGCCACCGCCTACAATCAATACCACACCCTTTCCATCATTTACTTCAGGTGTATCTGGTTGATCCGGGGTATCTGGCTTATCTGGGGTGTCTGGCTTTTCTATATCTTCCGTTGTGGGAGGAATCTGTTTTTCACAAGATGTAAAACAGAGGAATAAACTAACAGATAAATAGATAAATAAATTTCGTACCATTTCGTGTGTAGCGCGTCCTATTAATTCTTTTTATGCCGTCATTATATTACCCGAGTGTATTCTCTTTCGCTTCCTTATGGTAGTTAAGAATAGGTGCAACGGTTTTACATGTATGTTTTTCACTGCAGGACCTGCATGAATCTAATGATTTTGTCATACAACACTTTCTTATTTCGCATATATCAGAACAATAATATGTCTTGACTCCGTCTTGAAGACATCCAAGACAATAATGTGTTCTGGTTTTATCTCATCTGTATGGTTGAGTTCACACCATAATTTAGCCGTTTTTTCTCTAAGCGCATTGTCGTCGTTTATGGTGGCGATGTAAGTATCGCAATGTGTGCAGTCTATTCCGCAGTAAGAAGTGATTTTATTCATTTTAAAAAGTTTGTCCAAATATAATTATTTAACAGCAATAATTCTTTCATGCTTACTCTTCTGAAGTCAAACATTTATAATAGTCGAGAATCTTGAAAAGGAAAGTATAAAGCAGAAGTCGCTTGAAAACGACAAGCAGCTTCTGCAAAATAGATCCGTTACTCTTTCTTCGCTATATAAAAAACATAGCCATAATACTGATGATATTTTTTATACATAACGGCTTCGTGTCTTTGATTTTGAACCAATTCCTGAGCAAAAGGATTATCTGCGTTTCGTGCCAAGTATTTTTCTTGGATTATAGCAGCAGGTTCATAAAAATTCTCGGTCCAGCACTCCTGCGGAAGAACGAACCAGTCAATGGGCTCATACCCAGATTGCTTTATTATGTCCAAATTGGAATCAACCGTAGTCATTTCAGAATAGGCTTCGTCCCAAAATTCCTGGATTTCTTTCGGTCTTTGTGCTGTGAGCCAAGTAGATTCACTGACTGCAACATAACCATTCATTTTTAAAAATGGTCTCCATGTAGTAAGCCCCTTCTCAAAGCCTATGTTATATATGGCCCCTTCACACCAAATCAGATCCAAGGAGTCTTTTGCGAAAGGAATGTCAGCCATATCGCCTTGTAGAGTGCGAATATATTTCGATAAATTCGAATTAAGGGCATTTTTATTTAGTATTTTCAAAAAATCCGGAAATAAATCAATCGCCGTGATATCTGCATGGGTTTCTTCTGCCAATATAATTGTAGAAGAGCCTGTCCCACATCCTAAATCAGCGATTGTTGAATCTTCTCCGATTGTCGGAATCATTTTTAATGCCCGACGTGTGGCCTCGTCACTTCCGGGCCCCTGGCGTTTTAGCGACGAAAAATAGTCGCAGATTAGTGAAAAATCGAATTCGTGAATGTTTTTTTCTTCTGTATTATTCATGATATTATGTATTATATTCTCCAACATTTGAATCGTTTGTAGCTCTTTTCTACTTTGATTCTCGTTTGGGAATGTATTAGACAATTATGTTAATAAAATAATTGCCGACTCAATATACGAGCCGGTAACAATCAAGACCGCCTTATCACACTCAGTGTGAAATGGCGTATTATCTTACAATATCCGTGTAGAAGTTAAACATCCAAAGGCGAATTTAATAAAATTATTTTTTCTAAGTATATGACAAAAATTGTGTGTAATTCAGAAGGCACTATGAAATATACTCCAGCAGCCCGTATTTGAAGAGGCTTTTGGCCTTCCTTCCATGATGCAAAATCTTTATCTCTTTGATGTTTTCGTGAATATAATTCCCATCGTAGCATGGCGCTTTCAAGTGAGTCTATTTTGACTGCGTTGTATATAGCTTGACTGCGGAAATTGGCATCCGGATAGCCGGGTATGGAGTAGTGAAGAGGAGTAAAGACCAAAAGGCAATAAACACCTCCTATAAGACTACATAACAATATGGAGATTAGTGCAAAAAAGCCAGTTTTGCGGAATTTTATGGAATAAATCTTCTCGTGTGTGTCGTTATCCACTAAGGATAGGCGATATAGTTTTGGTTGTGTTTTTTACTTTCTATTCTTTTGCTAAATTTGCAAGGCTTATGGACAGAATAATAGGTATAGATTTTGGAAGTGCACGGACAGAACTTGCTGTCAGTGACCAAGTGGAGAGCATCCTCACTGCAGATTTTGGAGGAATTCGGAGTTAGCTCGTAACTCTAGAATATTCGCGCTTGGGGTTAGTAGTGTAATCATTAAGTATAGGCTATGCGAAAATTGAACATAAAAATAATCGGCTTATTGGCCGTAGTGTTGGTTTTGGCTATTGTCATTCCAATCGTTTTCTTGAAACCAAAGAAGGTTACTGAGGTCCTGCCTGTGGTAGGTGTGGATAAGGTTCGTACTCGTAATGTGGAAGTTTACGGGGAGTTTCCAGGGAAAATTCGTGCCCAGCAGTTCGTAGAAGTCAGAGCCCGTGTGGAAGGGTATCTCGAAAAGATGATGTTTGCCGAGGGTACTCATGTGGATAAGGACCAGGTGCTCTTCATAATAGATCCTAAGCAGTATGAGGCACAGGTGGATAGGGCAGAGGCATTGGTTACTAAGAATAAGGCTATCGCACTTAAGGCCGAGCGAGATTTGTCCCGAATCCGTCCATTGTTTGAGCAGAAGGCTGCAAGTCAGTTGGACTTGGACAATGCCATAGCGGCCTATCAAAGCGCAAAGGCCGACGTACAAGTGAGTGAAGCTAATCTCACCGAGGCGCGTCTTGCCTTAAGTTACACTACGGTGCGTTCGCCTATCAGTGGTTATATTAGTGAAAGGCATGTGGATATCGGGACTTTAGTGGGACCTGGTGCCCAATCCCTTTTGGCCAATGTCGTAAAAAGCGATACCGTGTCCGTGGAGTTTAAGATGACGGATTTGGATTATCAAAAATCCAAGGCCAGGAATGTAAACCTCGGTCAGAAGGATACGAACCGGCATTGGAATCCTTATGTAACTATCACATTGGCAGATAAATCTCAATATAAGTATAAGGGACTCGTGGATTTTGCGGATCCTCTTGTAGATGCGAAGTCAGGAACGTTCTCTGTTCGTGCGGAAATGCCGAACCCTGAGAGAGAACTTCTTCCTGGTCAGTTTACTAATGTGCGTGTGCTACTTGATGTGCGTGAAAACGCAGTGTCGGTGCCTACAAAGGCTATTACCATAGAAAAGAGCGGTTCATTTATCTTTGTGGTAAAGCCTGATTCCACAGTAGAAAAGCGCTTTATTCAGACAGGTCCGGAGGTGGAGAATATGACAGTGGTCGAGCGCGGTTTGAGGCCAGATGAAATTATCGTGGTGGAAGGACAACATAAATTATCCCATGGGAATAAAGTGGAAGCGATTCCTTATAGTAATGAAAAATAACCGCTTATGAAATCTGACTTTTTTATAGATAGGCCCGTTTTTTCGACGGTCATATCTGTCATAATAGTGCTTGTGGGAGTAATCGGCTTGTCTTTGCTTCCTATAGATCAGTATCCTAAGATAGTACCTCCTGTAGTCAGTATCTCTACATCTTACCCCGGAGCTAATTCACAGACGGTATCCCAAGCTGTGGCTACTCCTATCGAGCAGAGCCTTAATGGTACTCCTGGAATGCTATATATGGAGTCGAGCAATTCCAACAATGGCTCATATTCGGCGAAATTGACCTTTGATATCTCAACCGATGCAGATTTGGCAGCGGTGGAAGTTCAAAATAGGGTGAAATTGGCCGAATCCAGACTTCCTGCCGAGGTGGTGCAGAATGGAATCTCAGTGGAAAAAGAGTCGTCCAGTAAGCTAATGACGATAACTATCATGTCTGATGATCCTAAATTCGATGAGGTGTATTTGAGCAATTACACTACTTTGAATATTCAAGACAGGCTTCGTCGCGTGTCTGGTGTAGGCGGTGTTTCAAATGTGGGCAGCCGTTATTACGCTATGCAAATTTGGGTACAGCCTGATAAGATGGCGAGTCTTGGCATTACCATTAAGGATTTGCAAAATGCCTTAAAGGATCAGAATCGTGAAGCTGCAGCAGGCGTGCTTGGTCAGCAGCCTATAATCGATGTCGATGTTACTATTCCCATTACGGCACCTGGTCGATTGTCTTCCGTGGAGGAATTCGAGAATATAGTAGTTCGTACTGGGGACGATGATTCTATCATCCGTTTGAAGGATGTGGCGAGGGTTTCGCTTGAAGCGCAGTCGTATAATACCGAGAGTGGAATAAATGGGCGTAACGCGGCCGTAGTCAACATCTTTATGCTTCCTGGTGCTAATGCCATGGAGGTGGCGAATAATGTCAAGGCTGAGATGAAGGAAATTAGTGGTAGTTTTCCTGAGGGTATGTCTTATAACATTCCATTTGATGCCACTACATATATTTCGGAATCCATACATCATGTATACAGGACTTTGTTCGAGGCGCTTATATTGGTAATTCTTGTGGTGTTCCTTTCATTACAAAATGTCAGAGCCACTTTAGTTCCCGCTATCGCCGTTCCTATATCTCTTGTAGGAACATTTGGAGTCATGCTGGTCTTCGGATTCTCGTTGAACATGATGACTCTTCTCGGACTTATCCTTGCTATAGGAATCGTGGTCGATGATGCCATAGTGGTGGTGGAAAATGTGGAGCGTATAATGATGGCGGAAAAGTTGTCACCTTATGAGGCCACGAAGAAAGCCATGAGGGAAATTGGTGGTGCGCTTGTGGCCATGTCACTTGTGCTTTGTGCCGTTTTCGTGCCTGTAAGTTTTCTATCTGGAATAACTGGTCAGCTTTTTCGCCAATTTACGGTGACCATTTCCGTGTCGGTCATAATATCGACAATCGTTGCTCTTACTTTGAGCCCAGTCATGTGTTCTAAGTTTCTTAAACCTCATTCTGAGAATAAGCCTAAAAATTTCATATTCAGAAAAATAAATTCATGGATGGATTCAGGTTCATCCTTCTATACAAAGATGGTGTTACTTGCCGTGAACAATTATAAACGAATGTTCGCAATATTCGGCGTGGCTATCATCGGTATTTTCGTCATGGGTCGCTTGGTTCCAAGCAGTTTTATTCCGAAAGAAGATCAGGGTTATTTCACGGTCGAGCTTGAACTTCCTACTGGTGCTACTCTCGAACGAACTAGAGAAGTTAATGACAGAGCCATGGATTTTCTTATGCGTCAGCACGATGTGGAATATGTTCTAAATGTAACTGGTTCCAGCCCGCGTGTGGGAACGACCCAATCGAGCACTACTCTTACGGTGATACTAAAGCCATGGAATCAGCGTAAGCAGACTGATATGACCAAGACTATAGCGATGGTAAGGGATTCCCTTTCTCGTTATCCTGAGAGTAGGGTATATATCAGTACTCCTCCTGTAATACCAGGTCTTGGAACGTCAGGAGGTTTCTCTATGGTATTGGAAGCGCGTGGAGATGCGACTTATGCTGATTTGCAGAATGCATCGGACACATTGCTATATTATGCTTCCAAGCGAAAGGAACTCACAGGTCTTTCTTCTGGAATGCAAGCTGATATCCCTCAATTGTATTTCGATGCCGACCGCGACAAGATTCAGCTTTTGGGCCTTTCGATGGCAGATGTTTTTTCAACTTTGAAAGCCTTTACTGGTGCAATTTATGTGAATGACTTCAATATGTATAACCGTATTTATAGGGTTTACATTCAGGCTGATGCTCCGTATCGTGCCCACACGGATAATCTTAATCTATTCTTCTTGAAGAGTTCTGGTGGCACCATGATTCCAGTCAATGCGTTGGGTAATACCCATTACACTACCGGTCCTGGTACCATAAAGAAGTTCAATATGTACAATTCTGCTACCATAAGTGGTGAGGCCGCTAATGGCGTCAGCTCTGGAGAAGCATTAGCCATACTTCAAAAAATAGCAGATGAGCATTTGCCGGATAATATAGGAGTTGAGTGGAGCGGAATGTCTTATCAGGAGAAAAAAGAAAGTGGGAAGACGGGATTGGTGTTGGCTTTGGCACTGCTGTTCGTATTTTTCTTTTTGGCTGCGCAATATGAGAGTTGGTCGATTCCTATTGCGGTCATAATGTCCTTGCCTATAGCTATTTTCGGAGCATATCTTGGTATCGCGATGCTGGGTATGGAGAGTAATGTCTATTTCCAGATAGGTCTGGTGATGTTAGTGGGTCTGGTGGCAAAGAATGCCATTTTGATCGTAGAATTCGCAAAAGAGGAAGTAGAGGCCGGGAAGGATGAGCTCGATGCTGCTCTAACTGCCGCCAAACTCCGATTTAGACCTATCGTGATGACTTCATTGGCCTTCATACTCGGTATGCTTCCTCTGGTCTTTGCAAGTGGTCCAGGCAGTGAGAGCCGTCAGAATATAGGTACGGGCGTATTCTTCGGTATGCTGGTGGGTATTACTGTCGGTATCGTATTTGTGCCATTCTTTTTTGTGATGATTTATAGAATGAGATTGCACATGCGTCAGAGGCGTTCTAAAATAAGTGGGAATCATCAGCTGAAGTCGGTAGCGATAGTCTTTCTGGCTTCGTCATTCATGTTGAACTCATGCTCTACGGCGAAGTATTGCCCAAAACCGGATCTTGACAATATTCCACAGATAGTTAAGTTGGATGAGGGTAATGGCTTTTTCGATGATCCTGGTTGGAGAGAGGTGTTTACTGATCCTGAACTACAGACCCTTATAGATACGGCGTTGGTTTATAATAAGGATATTTTGATAGCGGCACAAAGACTTAATGAGTTACGCTATAAATATGGAATGCAGCGCTCCGAGCAGTTTCCATCAGTTTCGGTGAAGGGGTACGGGCAGAATGAATATAGTAATTATGGCGGTAATTCCACAAAGACCGACAGCCCTGAGTTCGGGGTTAAGGCTCAACTTCAGTGGGAAGTGGATTTTTGGGGTCGACTGAAGTGGGCGAAAAAGGAGAAGATGGCTGATTATATGGCGGCAGAGGAATCTCAGAAGGCGGTCAGGATGAGCATTGTAGCAAGTGTGGCATCGGCTTATTATGAACTGATAGGATTAGACAGAAAGTTGCAGATAGTATATAACACCCTTGCAACCAGGCGCGAATCCGTAAATCAGGCTAAACTTAGAGCAGAAGGTGGGCTCACTTCCGAAATTCCTTATCAACAGGCTCTTGTGGAACTCGCCTCATCGCAGGCTATGATTCCAGATTTGCAAAAACAGATAGCTCTTAAAGAAAGTGAGTTGTGCTTTATTACAGGGGCATATCCGAAAGCCATAAAAAGGAGTGTGTCGGCTTTGGATATATATAACGAAACTATAGTGCCATCGCAAGTTTCTTCCGATGTGCTGATGAATCGTCCGGATATTATGGTAGCTGTAAATAATCTAAGGGCAGCTGAGGCTCGCGTGGGCGTTGCTCTGGCTCAGAGATATCCGTCTTTTGTGATTAATTTGGGCTTGGGCTTGGAAAATGGCGAACTCCAAACATTTTTACAGTCTCCTTTCTGGTTCGCTGGGGCCAATCTGCTTGCTCCCATTATAGATTTTGGAAAACTAAAGGGCTCGATGAAGGCGGCTGTTTCCGCTTATGAGCAGACCCGTCTTCAATACGAAAAAACTGTGATTCAGGCATTCAGGGAGGTTTACGATGCCACTATTGTATATCAGTCGGCTCGTTCTAATTCGGAGGTTAAAGCCGAGATGGAAGATGCTGCTACTAAGTATGTGTTATTGGCCAATAGTCAATATATCAATGGTGTTATCGCCTATATCGATGTTTTGGATGCCCAGCGTAAGTATTTGTCATCTCAGATAGAGTTTAGTGAAGCCCTTACTAAAGAAAATCTCGCTGTAGTGGAATTGTATAAGGCTTTGGGCGGTGGTTGGAGATAGAAATTGTATATGATTCATATTTTTGATTTGGACGGAACTCTTTACGACAAAAAGGGACTGAAAAAGCGGATGGTCTTGCGTTCAATTATTGAGCGCAAGCCTGTTTGTATGCTTTTATGTGAACGTTCCTGTAGAGCCGAAATCAGCGGAATAGATACTGGGACTGTGGGTTATAATACGCTTTTTGAGCATATGTTCAAGCGTAGTCATAAGAGTGTCGATAGGTGGATATAAACTGGCTCCTTTGGTTTTTTCAACCACATTGGATATCACAGGTAGCAAGCCACAAGATTGTCTTATGATATTATGATAGGAGATAGGCCAGAGCGGGATGGCGGAAGTGAAAAGGTAGGGTTTAAAACCCTACTTTTTTCAAAAAATCTGACATCCTTCTGCAGTATTCTTCTGGATGATCTATATATGAGAATACATGTATGGATCCCGGTGCGAGCCAATACTCTTTGTATCCTTCTTTTTTAGCGTCGTAACAAGGCATCATCATGCGTGTCGGCACGAAATCGTCTGCATCTCCATGAATAAACAACATAGGTTTAGTGCTTTTTTCCAATTGCTTAAGTGAAGAGGCCTCGTGAAAACTCCATCCATAGCGTATTTTACATATTGCTTCTGCTCCATAGAGAATAGGGAAAGGAGGTAATCCGAATTGTTCTTTCAATTGGTCTTTATACATTTCCCATACAGAGGTATATCCTGCATCTTCGATAAATGCTTTTACATAGTCAGGAGTAGGCTCTCCGCTGAGCATCATCACGGTGGCTGCACCCATCGATATACCGTGAATTACTTGTTTTTCGTCGTGGAATATTTCATGGGCAACTGGAATCCATAGTTTTATGTCATCTTTATCTTTCCATCCCATACGGATGGCTTTTCCATCGCTTCTTCCATGAGCATGAAGAGATGGCATGAAGACATTGAATCCAAGAGAGTCCCTAAACATGCGAGCTACTACACACATCGTTACAGGACTATTTTTATACCCGTGAATAATGATGGCTGTGTTTTTGCTTGGCATTTCGGCTGCTGCATATTGAGCATGTAAGGATCTGCCGTCAGAAGTGACTATGATAGTATCTTTTAGAATGTCCTTTTCTATGAGGTCGTCCCACCATGCGATAATGCCTGGGCAGCGCTTTTCCATTTTAATTCTCTCATCAGCCAAATCTTCTTCATAAGATTCTCTGTCAAGGGCATAGTTAACCATGAATATACCTCCACCGATTGTGATAACTAAAAGTATTCCAAATAGTATTGCCAATACTATTAAAGTGATTTTTACGGTTTTTTTCATCTGTCGTATCTCATTGCATTTCGACAAATGTAACAATTATTTGTTTAAGTAACTTGAAAAAACCAATTGCTTCAAATTATTGGAAGATTTTCGAGTATAGATCCGGTTTCGAAGATGGAGTGTACCGGTGGCACATAATGATTACTTAGTTATTCTTTATTTTAGAATCATTATCGTAAGTCTATGCTATCAACTCTTTTGCCACAGCCGTGTGCAAAAATAGGGTTTTTACTCACCATCTCGCACTTCTTATCTGTTCACTCGACAGTGTTTAGTTATTTAATTGAATTGGCGGCAGATTTGATACCAGTGACATCTAGTCATAAGAATTGACGGGAAAAAGGTTGGGAATAGTTTTTGCTAACGAAAAGCGAGTTTCAAGATGAGATAATTTGTTTTTCATATGGTAGTGAATGCTTATTTTTCTTGTAAGGACTATCGAAAACCAAAGATGATTTTCTTGTTTATCATCGCGTCCTTATTCATCTTTTCTCGACAGAGAGTTGTTGCTGAAGATTCTACACCTCAAAGTATTATTGTTTACGGAACTGTTCGTGACGCTGTAGGCCCGATTTTCGGCGTAGGCGTAGAAGAGCGGGGCGTGAAAGGTAATGGCACCATCACGGATACAGATGGCAAATTTACATTGACCGTTAAGCGTGGTGCCACGCTTTTTATAAGTTGTATTGGCTATAAATCCATAAAAATAAAGGCGGTAGAGGGAAAACCACTTGACATCTTGCTGACGGAAGATTCTCAGATGCTAAATGATGTAGTGGTCATAGGTTTCGGAACACAGAAGAAATTGAATATGACAGGAGCAGTGGGTCTCGCGAGTGCAAGTGAGATTGAATCGCGCCCTGTGGCGAATGCTACACAAGCCCTGCAAGGACTAGTTCCAGGCCTTCAGATTTCCGTGAACAATGGAGAATTGGACAAGAAAATGTCCATTAATATTCGTGGAAACGGAACTATCGGAAGCGGCTCCAGTGGAAGTCCATTAATTCTAATCGATGGAATGGAAGGGGATATCAATACCGTTAATCCTCAAGATATAGAGAGTATCTCAGTACTAAAGGATGCGGCCGCTTCTTCTATATATGGTTCACGCGCTCCATTTGGGGTGATACTAATAACTACGAAAAAAGGCGAGTCGGGTAAGACTGTAATTAACTATAACAATAGTTTACGGGTAAGTAGCCCAGTCAGTCTTCCTGAAATGATGGACTCCTATACATTTGCCAATTACTTTAATGAAGCATCCAAAAACGGCTCCCAAACTCCTTCATTTACAGACGTAGTGATGCAGCAGATGCTTGATTTTCAGGCTTCTGGAGGTACAAATCGGGGAGGGTTGCCCACGGATGGCATCACTTGGGGAAAGCCTTCGGGCGATCCTTTTACCACGGCTTATGCTAATACTGATTGGTTTTCAGAAATATATAAGTCTTCATCTTTTTCTCAAGACCATAATATAACTATAAGCGGAGGTGGCAAATGTACATACTATGCTTCATTAGGATATTTAGACCAGAATGGACTACTTCGACATGGCACAGATAATCTAAAGCGTTATAATGCTACAGTTAAGTTCGGAACAGACCTTACGGATTATCTTAAATTCCATTATAGTCTTCGATATGTCAGACAGGATTTCGGCCGTCCTACATACTTTAGTGGTGGCATGTACGATAGGATTGGAAGGCAGACTTGGCCTAATCTTCCAGTATATGACGAGAATGGCTACTATTTTAATAATAATGCGGAGAATCCGGTTATGCTTCTTGCTCAAGGTGGACAGAGAACTGTTCAGACAGATAAGATATACCATCAAGCAGCTCTGATCTTTGAGCCTATCAAAGGATGGAGCACAAATGTGGAGTTTAACTATAGCACTAACAGTGCGGATACCCGCGAAACTGTTCTTCCATGTTATAATCATGATGTCAGTGGAAATATAATCGACACTCACGGCATGACGAGCCTATATCAGGATTATACGAAGGAGGATTACATGAACTGGAACATATATTCCACATATGCGCATGAGTTTGGTGATGGGCATAATGTGAAACTGATGGGAGGGTTTCAGTCCGAGGAGATGCTTCAGAAATTCTTCCGGGCTAAAGGCTATGGTCTTCAAGTAGAGGAACTTCCAGAACTTGACTTGATTTCTAATATTGATGGATTGGGTAAAGATAAAGCGCCGGAAGTAGGAGGCTATCGTAACGAGTGGGCCACAGTAGGCTTTTTCGCAAGGGCTAATTATAACTACAAGGAGCGTTACCTTTTCGAGGCCAATCTTCGCTACGACGGAACTTCTCGTTTTCGCCAAGGCCATCGTTGGCAGCTTTCACCTTCTTTCTCTGTAGGATGGAATATCGCCGAAGAGGAATTTTGGGAGAGTCTTGCATCTAAATTCAGCGTTCTAAAGTTACGCTTCTCTTATGGTGAGTTAGGTAACATGAACACTACTGACTGGTATCCTACATATAGGACCATGATTCTTGGCCAATCTAATGGCCAATGGCTACAAAACGGACTTAAGCCAAGCACTGCCTATGTCGGAGGCTTGATTAATACGGCTCTAACTTGGGAAAAAGTGCGCACTTGGAATGCAGGACTTGATTGGTCCCTTTTTAATAATCGCCTGACAGGTTCGGCCGATGCTTATGTCCGTTATACGGATAACATGGTAGGTCCATCAGAGGAGTTGCCTTCTACTTTAGGTATCGCGACTCCGAAGTCGAACAACTGTGATCTTCGCACTCAAGGATGGGAACTATCTATAGCTTGGCAGGATAGAACTGTCTTCGGTATGGATTATTCGGCCAAGTTTAACATTTCCGATGCTCGCACCTATATTGATAGGTATCCAGGTAATCCTACTAATTCCATAAATACGTATATCGCAGGAAGAGAAATCGGTGAGATATGGGGCTTTGAAACCATTGGCATAGCTAAGACAGATGCCCAGATGCAAGAGCATCTCGAAAAGGTAGGTGGACAGAGCGCACTCGGTTCTGGCGTGTGGACTGCGGGTGATATAATGTATGCCGATCTTGATGGTAAACCAGGCATTACCAGAGGAGCTCAGACTCTGGAAGATCATGGCGACCTTAAAGTGATAGGAAATAGTACACCTCGTTATATTTGCGGACTTGATTTGAATGCTCACTATAGTGGCTTCGATGTCAGACTCTTTTTCCAGGGTGTCTTGAAACGAGATTATTGGCAAGGTTCTAACTTTTTCTGGGGTGCGGGCCAATGGGGAATGTGGTGGTCCACAGGCCTAAAGGAGCATGAGGATTATTTCCGTGCCGAGTCGATTGGCCTACCAGGACATGAGATTCCTGCCAACACTGACTCGTATTATCCTCGTCCTCGATTTGACAGTACTCAGAACCAATACGTCCAGAGCCGTTATCTTCAGGATGCTTCGTATATAAGACTTAAAAATTTCCAGTTAGGTTACACGTTGCCTACGTCTTTTGTGAACAAGTTAGGCGTTTCGTCTTGCAGGCTTTTCGTATCAGGCGAAAATCTATGGACTTGGACCAAGTTGAGCAAGATATTCGATCCCGAGACTCTTGATGGAGGTAATAACTCTGGGGCTTCTCCTATAAAAAGCGGTGGTAATGCTTACCCGCTAGCTAAAACATGGTCTTTAGGATTAAGTGTGTCATTTTAAAAGAGTAATATTATGAATACAAATACATATTTGCTGAAGGTACTAGTTATAGTTTGTTCCATTGTAGGACTCTGCTCATGTGAAGGTTTTCTTGACAGAGAGCCTAAATCGACTATCTCGCCCGAGATGTATTTTAATACGGCTGATCAGTTGGAAGCCAATCTGGATGACGAATACCCTAATATTCTACCTTCATACGGACAGTGGACTTATGGCATTTTCGGTGAAGATACGGATACGGATAATCAAATAGGGGTTAATGCTAATGACCGGTATACCGCTGATAGATGGAAAGTGCCTTATAGTGAAAGTGGTAACTGGAAATTTGAGCGTATCTACAGAGTGAATTTCTTTTTAAGTGAAACTCTTCCTAAATTCGGCGAAGATATTTCCGGATCGCAAAACACGATTTTCGGAGATGTGCCTAGCATAAAACATTATATCGGTGAGATGTATTTCTTGCGCGCCTATGAGTATTTTAAAAAGTTAATGCTATTCGGGGATTTTCCTATTATAGAAAAGCCCCTTACTGATGACAAGAATACTCTTATAGAGGCGAGTAAGCGTTATCCACGTAACGAAGTAGCCAGGTTTATCCTTTCCGATCTCGATAAAGCTTATGAATATATGAGCGAAGTCGATATGGCTACTACGCGTATTAATAAAGATCTAGCGGAACTTTTAAAATCGCGTGTTGCTTTATTTGAAGCCAGTTGGTTATCAAATTTTAAGGGGACAGCCTTTGTGCCTGGGGGAGAGGATTGGCCTGGAGCATCGCTTTATCCTAATTATCAGTATCCTAGTGGAAGTATAGATAAGGAGATAGAGTTCTTTCTGGGTCAGGCTATAGAAGCCTCAAAACTCGTAGCAGAGAAGTATAAATCGAGTCTGACGGAAAATACTGGGGTGCTTCAACAATCCGCAGATGCCCCTTCCAATCCGTATTACGACATGTTCGCCAGCGAAGATCTGTCTTCAGTTAAGGAAGTGCTTTTATGGCGCCAATACGCACGTGGGCTTGTTACCCATAACATTAATGCAGCTGCTTCTCGAGGAAATTATCGTACTGGTCTAACCAGAGGGTTCGTTCAGAATTTCCTTATGTTTGATGGCTCACCTGTCTATACCCATGGAAGTTATGCCGATGGAGATGGCTATTACATGGGCGATAAAACCATCTCGGATGTACGGGTCAATCGTGACCCCCGTCTGACGATTTTCCTTAAAGAGCCCGGTCAGAAGAATATTCTTTTCGAGCTCGATAATATTGAAGGAACCGAAGCCGTTATCACAGAGCCATATCCTGTTATAACCAGTGGCGATGGTGAGAGAGGATATGCTACTGGCTACGCCTTGCATAAGGGTGGTTCGTTCAATCGAAAGCACTATGCCAATGGCGGCGGTTACACGGGCCAAGTTTATTTTCGTGCTGCAGAGGCTTTATTGAATTATATGGAAGCAAGTTATCTGCTTAATGAAACTCTTGATGCTACTGCGAGAGAGTATTGGACCATAATTCGAAAGCGAGCAGGCATAAGTACTGATTTTGACAAGACAATTTCTATGACAGATATGCAGAAGGAGGCGGAAAATGACTGGGGCGCGTATACGGCGGGAAGTATTCTTCAGGATAAGACCCTTTATAATATTCGAAGGGAGCGTCGCTGTGAATTTATGGCAGAGGGCCTTCGTTATATGGATCTTCGTCGATGGCGCTCCTTGGATCAGTTGATTTCTTCGCCAAGCCATCTTGAGGGCATGCATTTATGGAATACTCCTATGGAAGAGTGGTATCAAGATGAAAATGGCAAGAGTACATTGATTGCAGACGGGACAGATAAAGCCAATGTCTCTTCAGAAAACCGCAGCGAATATCTTAGACCATTCGAAAGAGTATCTACTCAACCAGCATATGATGGATGTACATGGAGGATGGCGCATTACCTTAATCCCATTATGATAAAGCAATTGCAATTAACATCTTCATCTAAGGACGAAATGTCCACGTCTATCATATACCAAAACCCGTATTGGCCTAAAGAAGCAGATCGTCCTGCTGAAAAATAAGTTTTGCAGTGGCGCACAATCGTGGTCATGCATATAAATGTCTGTAAATAAAAATGCATATATCGGTTATAATTGTTATTATTTATAGCCGATATATGATTTCTTTTTTATAATTTTAGCCTATGAAATTAATTAATGACACCTGTGACATTTTGAAGACTCGTAAATTCTGGTCAGAATTTGCGCTTATGACGATAGCCATGTTTATCTCGGCAGCAGCGGTTTATTTCTTCCTAATGCCCAGCAAACTTATCGTAGGGTCTATTTCTGGATTATCCATCGTCCTATCCGAGGTCTTTAGTAGAGCTGGAGTTAATATTTCAGTTTCTACTATGGTTCTTGTGATAAATGCTTTACTTCTTATTATTGCATACCTTTGTATCGACCATGAATTCGGAATAAAGACAGTTTATACGGCACTAATCTTAGGACCAATGATTAGGCTGTGGGAGTGCATTCTTCCTATCCAGAAGGTGATTTCTCAGGGACAGACATCTGTAATGGGAGATCCGTGGTTCGATTTGTTGTGTTTTGTCTTAGTATTGAGCATGGCTCAAGCTATACTCTTTAGAATAAATGCTTCGACAGGAGGTCTTGATATAGTGGCTAAGCTTTTTAATAAGTTCTTTAAACTGGATATGGGACTTTCAGTAACAGTCTCTGGGGCCATAATTTGCCTTTCTGGTTTGCTTATAAATCCAGTAAAAATGGTGATAATAGGGCTCATTGGCACGTGGATTAATGGATTATGCGTGGATTATTTCATGGCCAGTCTTTCTCGCCGCAAAAGGGTATGTATCATATCTGAAGAGTATGAGAGAATAAAAAATTATATAATAGATACTCTAGTGCGCGGGTGCAGCTTGTATGAACTTGAGGGGGGGTATTCTGGGCAGAAGAAAATTGAAATACAGACACTTTTAACAAAACCGGAATTTGCCGATCTTATGAAATTTATATCTGATAACAATATAAAAGCCTTTATAACAGCTAGCAACATTTCTGAAGTTTATGGCTTATGGCGAGGTAATAAAAAAGAATATGAAAATAGATAAACACATTAAAACATTTAAATTGGAAAAAGCCTCTTGGAAGGATAAATTTCCTTATACCCCAGAGGTTAGTGTATCTTTAGCACATGACTCGGATTATATCTTTTGTGAATTTGAGGTTAATGAGGAGATCAGTCGTGCGCAAGCCCTTGATATGGGTAGAGTGTGGGAGGATTCATGTGTGGAAATGTTTCTTAGTCCTATTCCAGAAGATGGAATCTATTACAATTTCGAGTGTAATTGTATAGGGTCTCTTCTTTTATGCTCTGGAAAGGGTCGTCATGAAAGGTGTCCCGCTCCAAAGAATGTACTTTCTATGGTGCATAGGTTCTCTTCATTACCGCACGAGACATTTGAGTGTAAGCCTGTAGGTCCGTGGAAGGTTGCATTGATGATTCCGAAAAGTGCGTTTTTTATGCACGAAATAAAATCTTTCGATGGGCTCTCTATGAAGGCCAATTTTTACAAATGTGGTGATCTTCTTCCTTCTCCACATTTTCTATCTTATGCGGCTATCAGTACCCCAGAGCCCGATTTTCATAGACCAGAGTTTTTTATAGACCTTGATTTAATATAGCGTGCTTTTATCTGTAATTATACCTGTCTATAATCGACCAGACGAGGTCAAAGAACTTCTTCAGAGTTTTATCGCGCAGTCATTTTCTTCTTATGAGATTATAATTGTGGAAGATGGCTCTGAAATCACGTGCGAGGGTATCTGTGATACCTTTAAAGAAAGTCTGCCGATTAATTATATTTTTAAGGCCAATGGAGGACCTTCCTCGGCACGTAATGCAGGGGTGTCTTATGCTATGGGTGAGTATTTGCTGTTTTTAGATTCGGATACTATATTGCCAGCTGGTTATTTACAATGCATTGCTGATTACATAGAGGTACACTCGCCAGATTTGTTCGGTGGCCCAGATAGGGCAGCAAAGTCTTTTACTCCTCTTCAGAAAGCTATAAGTTATTCTATGACTTCATTTTTTACGACAGGTGGTATAAGGGGAAGTGGTAGAAAACTTACTAAATTTATCCCTCGTTCTTTTAATATGGGGGTAAAGCGCGAGGTTTTCGATAAGGTAGGAGGTTTTTCAAATATGCGCTTTGGAGAAGATGTGGATTTCTCTATGCGTGTTATACAGTCAGGTTATTGTTCTTGTCTTATTGAAAGGGCTTATTTATATCATAAAAGACGAAGCACTATAAAGAGTTTTTATAAGCAAGTACTTAATTCAGGAAGGGCACGAATAGAGTTGAGTCTAAGGCATAAAGGAACACTTAGGCTTATTCATTTGATGCCACTGTTTTTTACACTAGGGTGCACAGGTCTTATAATTAGCTCTCTTTTAGTGAGAAGCATATTACTTGTGATGCCAATTTTTGCATATGCACTTGTAATATTTATTGACAGCTCTATAAAAGAAAAGAGCCTACGCGTCGGGCTTTTTTCTATCGTAACGTCTTTCGTTCAGTTATTTGGCTATGGAGTGGGACTTATGGATAATTTTTGGAAGCGGTGCATTCTTAAACGGTCTGCTGTTTCCAATATCGATAATCGCCAATTCTATTCGTAATTTTCTGTTAAGAAATGCCTCTTCTTAATGATTGTTTAATTCATTAAGAAGAGGCTATATATTTTTCGAAAGTCGCTTAGTCGTAATATTTTAGGTCACGGGGAGTGACTTTATTCATGTTATCCAAAAGGTCTTGGTTCGTCTTGTATTCATCCATTAGCTGGAGCATGAAATTCATGGCTTCGATAGGATTCATATCGGCAAGTAATTTTCTAAGTATCCAAATCCTTTGACTTGCAGATTTTTCATATAGCAGATCATCGCGGCGTGTACCTGAAAGAACTACATTTACCGCTGGGAAGATGCGTCTATTTGCCAATGCTCTATCCAATTGTATTTCTGAATTACCCGTACCTTTGAACTCTTCGAATATGACTTCATCCATTTTCGAGCCGGTGTCGGTAAGCGCTGTAGCAAGTATCGTAAGCGAGCCTCCTCCTTCTACATTTCTAGCTGCACCGAAAAAGCGTTTAGGCTTTTGAAGAGCGTTTGCGTCTACACCTCCAGTAAGTACTTTACCTGAAGCCGGTTGAACTGTGTTATAGGCACGAGCGAGTCTGGTTATAGAGTCGAGTAAGATAACTACGTCGTGTCCGCATTCTACGAGTCTTCTAGCTTTTTCAAGCACCATATTGGCTACTTTTACATGCCTTTCAGCTGGCTCATCGAATGTGGAAGCCACTACCTCAGCTTTTACACTACGCTGCATATCAGTTACTTCTTCTGGCCTCTCGTCTATAAGAAGTACGATTTCGTAAACTTCAGGATGATTATCAGCTATGGCATTGGCCAAGCTTTTTAAAAGCACTGTCTTACCAGTTTTAGGTTGTGCCACGATAAGACCTCTCTGTCCTTTACCAATAGGGGAGAACATGTCTACTATTCGGCATGAAGGATCGCTTCCGTGTCCGTGACCTAGTAAGTTGAATTTTTCATTAGGGAAGAGTGGCGTTAAAAAATCGAATGGGACTCTATCTCTTATGAATTCTGGACTGCGTCCATTTACCATTTTTACGCTTACAAGAGGGAAGTATTTGTCACCCTCACGTGGTGGGCGTATCTCTCCTAATACGGTATCACCATTTTTTAGCGCGTACCCCTTTATCTGTTGAGAAGAAACATATATATCGTCTGGACTGTTTAGATAGTTGTAGTCAGAACTGCGTAGGAATCCATAGCCATCCGGCATAACTTCTAAAACTCCTGTTGCGGTTACTGTTCCTTCATATTCTGGATATTGAGCCTTTTTGGGAGCGTTCTGTTTAGGTTGCGGCTGAGGTGGGGTCGGATTTTCAACCTTTGCGTTCTGGCTTTCAGATTTTACTGATTGGTTTTGCGTTGTAAGTTGTTGGTTGTTCCTGTTCTTTTGTGCGGCCAATCTTTCGGCAGCCTTATTTAGGATAGCCTGTTTCTTAAAGTCGTTATCTTGGCGTTTTTGTGTAGGAACATTGACATTTTCTCTCGAAGATGCATTTTCCGTTGTAGGTAAGACTACTCGTGGTTCTTCGAAAAGTTCTGGGGTCTTAATATTGTTCTCGCTATCTGTAGGCTTTTGTTTTTTCGGTCTACCTCTTTTCTTCTTAGACGCGTTTTCAATTGTACTTGGAATACTTTCAACTTTATTAGCATTTTCTAGAGAGGTATTTTCTATAGAAACTTTGTCTTTAGCGTTTGTATCTGTGTTGCTTGCCATATTCTTATCCGACAGTGCGGGCATTTCTGCCTGGGTAGGCTTAGCTGTTTGTTCTGGTAAAGACTGGGAGTTTTTTGACTCTGTTGGTTTGATTTCTTGAAGTGCTTTAGGCTTGCGTCCTCTTTTTTTAGGCTGGTTTTGCGGCTTCTGGTCACTTTGCATAGTGCCATTGGCTACAGCTTGGGCTTCTGCATCAAGAATCATGTAGGCCAAGTTCTCGTTGTCGGTTTTTTTTGAAAACTTAATGTTTAAGCCTTGAGCTATCTTTTCCAATTCCTCACGGCTCATTTCACTTAGGTCGTATAGACGATGTGGCATTGTATAAATATTAAAAATTTCTATGTGTGATAATGAAAAATGTCTTTTTCATTATGAATTATTATTTGTTTAAGAACTGATACGTTCGGTATATTTAGAATTTTTGTGCACATCCTTTTTTATATGAACTATAATCTCGAAAGATCATTCTACATATAAAAGAAGATATGACTTTATCGAAGGTCAATAATCGTTTATGTTTCTAAAATGCATATCTGAAGCAGTTCATATATGTTTTTAATGATATTCGTTCAATTTTCGGATGAAAAATCAAAAAGAAACCTCACAAGAAGCGTGTGCAAATATAGTGAATAATTTTAATTATCCCAATAACTACTACTCTTTTTAAATCTAAGAAGATCAGCAAGCGAGGCTGCGTTAGCCGCTATTTTGAAACTATACTGCTTCCATGTGCCGACAGGAACCCACGAGAAAGTTATATTGAAGCAATGTAGGTCGTAGGTGGCATTCATCTGTGTGGTGGTAATCTTTTTGGCTACGAAGTCGTATCCAGACGACGCACTAAGATTAAGTCGAGGTGTAAGTTTAATGTTTCCAGTAACATTCAACGTAGTGGTGAATGTGTTTTTTGTCTTTAGGACTTCCGCGCTACTATCGTAGTTATAGGTTTTTGAGTATCGGAAGCTACCACTGAAATTCAGTGACCATGGAACATTAGGATTAGTATAATAAAGCCAGCCTCCAGGTATATATTCTCCAGTAACTGGATGGTAGTAAATACGCTGATAGTAACTAAGAGCACCGCTTTCGCCACTGCTTCCTTCTTCTGTACCGTCATTTCCTTCTATGGTGCCCTTTCCTGATAGAGAGTAGGATGCTGAGAGGGAAGCTGTAGTAAAACGGGCCAATCCCTGCCCTGCTTGTATGGCGAATTTATTATATGTTTTACCTTTATTGTCAATAGCATAAGGATCAAATGCTGCACTTCCGCTGATATTAACTTTGTTGAAGAGGTTAGTGCTCATGGTGGTGCTGATGGTCCTCATTTTTAGGGAGTCCGCAAGGAAATTGTATCCAGTGGAGATGTTAAACTGATCTAAAAGTTTGACTTTTTTGCTGCCTTTCCCTGTAGAATCGGCATAATCTAGAACTTTAGCTTCTAAGTTGTTTCCTATGGATATGCTTGCTGTGGCACTTCTGCCTTTTCCAGGAGCCGAATACAGCTGACCTTGATAGATATTGTATTGATACTCCTTATCGTTGCCATTTACATCGGTATAGTAGAGGGTCCTGTATCCGTTAGCATAAGTGCCTTTCTCTGGGCTTAATGAAAGGGATACTGATGGGGAAATGACATGTCTAATGGCTTGGACTTTACTATATTTTCCGAAATTGAACATACCATATATTCTAGTGCTCATACTTATGGAACCTGAATAGTTCTGTGTAATTCCGAAAGTCCCGAATTGTTTCCCCTCTACCAGTTCGACTTTATCTGTTTCCTTATTGTATATAGCTTCGCTAGATCTAAAAAACCAATTCTGGCTATAGGAAACAGATGGACTGAAATTCAAATACTTGAGTAATTGGAAACTTGGCAAACCAATGCTAAAGTTGTGGGTCATTCCGTTTTTGAACTTATCTGTAAATCCACTCTGGCCGAATTCCTTCGCCTTGAAATTAATTTTATTTTGAAGGGATGTGCTGTAACCGAATGATATCTTTTCCCATACTTTTTCCTTTCCCACTCTGTTTTTCTGCTTGAAAGGATAGAAAGTGCTTACTGAAAGCGTTATATTAGGTAAGGTGAAGGCGTAGGAACTATCTCGAGAGTTTTGGTTATGTAATAGGTTCATAGATAGGTTGACTTTTCCATTCCAGTTTTTTGAATAAGAAATGGATGAACTTACCTGGTTTTGAAGAGCCTCATTTACAGAGTGCGAATTATATCTGCTGTTCGATGGGCTAGAGAAGTTAACCGAGGCACTGAATGTTGTTCCTGGCCTTGCTTTAGAGTCTTGTGAGTGACTCCATTTTATACCGAAGTTACTTGACGAGAAAAAATCTGGTGATCCCTTCTCTCCTGTCTGGTCATAGGAGTAGTTGAAGGCTAGATTACCATTAAATTTGTAATTGACTTTATATCTGGAGTTTACATCTATGCCCCATGAACCTAATGTGTAATAATCTCCGGTAAGAGAAAGATCCAAGTAATCTCCGAAAACGAAGTACATACCAGCATCTCGCATAAAGAAACCACGGGCATTTTCCTCTCCGAAGGTAGGCATTAGAAGTCCTGTTGCCCTTTCTGGCTTTTTGGGAATAAATCCGAAAGGAATGCCTATAAATGGGATGTGAACATCCGCTACTACAAGGTGTGCAGGACCGAAAACTGTCTTTCTCGTAGGCTTGGTAACTACTTTTGCGACTGATAGTTCCATCCAATAGTGGGGATGTTCTAGATCGCACACCGTGTATTTCCCATGTTCTACATTCATGCTTTTATCTGGCATTATTTTAATGTGCTCACCATGTAGCAGACCTTCGTCCTCTTTTGTTAAGGCTTGTTTGATACTAACTTTTTGACTGTTGAAATTATACCTAATTTCATGCATCTTGTATGACTGCTTGCCCTGAGTCATTACAGGAAGTCCTTTCCATTCTCCGGTAAGTGTGTCAAGAACCCCTCTAGCGTAAACTACTCCAGAGTTCATGTCGTAATCCATTAACTCCGCAGTAAGGGTCATATCTTGATATTTTACCGTCACATCTCCATAATAGTAGATCATTCGCTTTCCATCAGTGAAAACTTCTACTATAGAGTCACGCGCGTTAGAAAATGCAGGTTGTTTCAGCGAGCTATAACTCAATTGGGCCAATGAGTCAACTCTAAATAGGGAATCAGCCCTAGCTATGCTGTCTGCTCGGGCAATAGCTAAAGAATCCGGAACTGGTGCTTCTTTTTTTATCTTTGCGCCTCCAGCAAGCGGTTTGCTGCCACGTGGCGGTCTTTGAGCCATGGCGTCATAGCATAAAAAAAGGAGAAATCCTGCAAGAAGCAGGTATAACGTATATTTTTTATTCAGTTTATGCAATTTTCTTTGTAGATTTGCAATCTTACAAAGATAAGATATTATTCCTACTTTCCCAATATGAAACGCATTGCTTTGTTTGTATTTTCTTTGTTTCTGACGAGCCTGTATGCATCGGCAGAAGGAAATATCACGTTAAAAACCATAGTTATCGATGCCGGACATGGCGGAAAAGATCCAGGTGCCATAAGTAAGGATGGAAAAACTAAAGAGAAAACTTTTACTCTCGATATAGCTCAAAGGCTAGAAAAACTCATTAAACAGAAATATCCCGATGTAAAAGTGATTTTGACACGAAATGATGATCGTTTTATTTCTTTGGATAGGCGTGCTCAGATAGCAAATGAATGCAGCGCCGATTTGTTCATGTCCATTCATATCAATTCTGCATATTCTACTAAATCATCAGGATTTTCAACTCACGTACTTGGACAGTCATCGCAAAAAAACAGAGACTTATATAAAGCCAATTTGGATTTGGTAAAAAGAGAAAACTCTGTTATTATGTTGGATGACAACTACAATCCTAAATCTGCAGGCTTTGACCCGTCCGATCCGAGCTCATACATCTTTATGACTATGATGCAAAGTGCGCATTTAGAACAAAGTATCGACTTCGCACAGATTATAAATGAGAATTTGAAAGGCGGACCGGTGCGAGTGAATAGGGGTGTAAGTCAAGATCCTTTTTATGTCCTTTGGAAAACCACCATGCCGGCTGTATTGGTCGAGCTTGGCTTTATCTCTAATCCGCAGGATCTGGCACAACTAAAAAAGCCCTCTGAAAGGCAGGAACTTGCTCAAAGGTTGCTACATGCCTTTGACGAGTATAAAAAACTTTATGATTCCACCACTTCATTTAGTTCGGAAGTGGAGTTGTCTTCACATGAAGATCCCGTAATAGAAGATCAAGTGTACTATGGCGTTCAGATATTCGCCGTGTCTTCAGAAGTTAGTAAAGGGGATTCTAGACTTATGGGCTATACCCCTAAGGTTTTCCCTTCGGGTAAGATAAATAAATATGTTGTGGCTACAGACCTTTCCTTAGATAAGGTAAGAGAAGAACATAAAAAAATAAAAAAAGTCTATCCGGATAGTTTTGTTGTTAGGATTGAAGGAGAAGAGTTACGTAGAACAAAATAGGTAATTATTATAGTCTATTAGTACCTATAAAACAGGCTAACCGAAACGTTTTTTATACCCTACACGTTGGTATTTGGGTGTGATTTAATTTAGAATTATTAAAAATACTGAAATTGCACAAATTCAATTCGTTATCTCTATTGTGGCTTCGTATGTGCTTTATATTCAGTGTTCTATGTGTATTCAAGAATGAGACCGAATTTTATTTACTATGTATTTAATTTTATTTATGCAATAGTAAATTAATTTTTTTATATAGTTTTTTTCCCCCACTTTTGCCCTTACAAAATTCCTAAGTAAAATGCAGGACACGCAAAGACATAATAATAATGTCTGGGAGGATTGTCTGCGTATAATAGAAAGCAATGTCCTCCCTGTTCAATTCGAAACCTGGTTTAAACCTATCAGGTTTGTCGCGTTGTCTGGTGATGTACTTACGGTAGAAGTTCCCACTATATATTATCGCGACTTTATAGAGCAGAATTTTTTGGAACTGCTTACTCTTACCTTGCGAAGAGTGATAGGTGTGGGTGCTAAATTGAGGTATCGTGTGGCTCCAGTTCAGGGACAGCCTTCTTTAGATATAGATGGAACGGCGGGCCCGATAGCTAAAAATTCGCCTGTATCTATAGCTACAGTAAAGCCTTCGGGCAGTAATGGAGTCTTCGTATATCCTGGGTTGAAGAAGATGCAGATAGACCCTCGTCTTAATCCGGACTACCGCTTTAGCACATTAGTAGAAGGAGAGTGTAATAAGCTTGGCATATTAACGGGATTGGAGATATCAGATAAGCCTGGAAATACCCCATATAATCCGCTATTTATTTTCGGAGGTTGTGGTCTTGGTAAGACCCATTTGGCACAGGCTATAGGAAACGCCATAAAGGAAAAGAATCCTGATTGTACTGTGCTTTATGTGACAGGGACAGAGTTTAAGACTAAGTATATGGACGCTACTCAGCGTAATATATTAACGGATTTTCTCTCCTTTTACATGAAAATTGATGTTTTGATTATCGATGATATTCAAGATATGCGAGGCCAAGGTAATCAAAGCGCATTCTTTAGCATTTTTAACCATTTACATCTTCACGGAAAGCAACTGATCTTGACCTCCGATAGGGCTCCGAAGGATTTGGAGAATTTCGAAGAAAGGTTACTTTCCCGCTTTAAATGGGGCTTGTCTGTTGAATTAAGGCATCCTGACTACAATACTCGTCTTAATATGTTGCAGTCTAAATGTAGAAGAGAGGGTTTGATTATCTCAGATGAAGTGCTTAGATATATAGCCATGAATGTTAAAAGTAATTTCCGTGAATTGGAAGGTGCGCTTATATCGCTTATGGCTTATTCTACTTTCACGCATAAGGATTGCTCTATAGACATGGTAAATAATGTGCTTTCAAGCATAGTTTCAGAGCCTAAGAGTGATCTTACCATAGACAAGGTACAAGGTGCAGTGTGTGAGTATTTTCATATTACTAAATCTGACCTTGTATCTAATTCGCGTAAAAGACAGCTCGTGCAGGCAAGACAGATCTCTATGTATCTGTGTAGGAATCTTATACCTAATTGCTCACTATCTGTAATAGGGTCAAAGACAGGAGGAAAAGATCACTCTACGGTGTTGCACTCGTATAACACCGTATGTGATTTGATGAGTACGGATAGAATGTTCAAGAGTTATGTAATAGAACTCGAAGGACTTTTGGTACCAGAAAGAAGATAATTTTTAACTACATATATCATGATAGCAGAAAGAACCCTTGAAATCTTCAAGGAAATTACTCGTATTCCACGTGAATCAGGCCATGAAGGACCTATGACAGATTTTTTGCTTAAATGGGCTTCAAGCCATGGATTGGAAGCTAAAAAAGATGACATAGGTAATGTGTGTATAACAAAAGAGGCTACACCAGGAAAAGAAAATGTGCCAACTTTAGTCCTTCAGTCTCACCAGGATATGGTTTGTGAAAAGAATGAGGGGGTTTCGCACGATTTTTCAAAAGATCCTATTAAGTATGTAGTTGAAAATGGTTGGATGATAGCTCCTGACACTACTTTAGGAGCAGATGATGGTATAGGCATTGCCGCAAGCTTGGCTATTTTAGAAAGCAATCTTCCTACAGGTAAGATAGAATGCGTTTTTACCATTTCGGAAGAAACTGGGATGGATGGCGCTGAATTCATGCAGGAAGGTTTCTTTACTGGTAAAACTCTTATTAATCTGGATTCAGAAGACGAAGGTCAGATGTTTATCGGATGTGCTGGTGGTGTCACGACAGAAGCAGTGTATCATTTTGATAATGAAGAATTAGTAGATGGATCTACTAGATGTCGTCTAACTATACAGGGCGGATTAGGCGGTCATAGTGGAGATGACATTAACAAGGGAAGAGCTAACACACTCTTGCTTATGTTACGATTCTTATATGCACATATAGATAGCGTTCAAATCATAAAGATAAATGGTGGTGGAAAACACAACGCGATAGCTAGGGAATGCCACGCAGCTGTTGCCACCTTAGATCCAGACGCTTTGTCACGGGAATTTGAAAGATTTGCTTCCGAAGTGAAGAATGAATATAGGATAACGGATAGTGCACTTAGTTTTGAATGTCGATGTGTAGAGCATCATTGTACACATCTTCCAATTTCTTCAAGTCAGGCTTTAAAGATAGTGGCATCGCTATATGCATGTCCGCATGGGGTTGTCGCTATGAGTCAAGATGTTCCAGGTTTTGTGGAAACATCTACTAACTTGGCATCGGTTCAGACGGATTTCTCTTCAAATCTTATAAAAGTGTGCACTAGCCAGCGTAGCAGTACTAAGAGTGAGTGTCATGCAATAGCCTCGAAGGTTAGAGCTGCTCTTTCTCTTGGTGGAGCAGAAGTAACGCACATAAACGAGTATCCTGGATGGGCTCCTAATGTTAATTCAAATATATTGAAACAGTGCGTGTCTTCTTATGAAAAACTTTTTGGGCAAGATCCTAAGGTACTCGCTATACACGCGGGTCTTGAATGTGGTCTTTTCCTTGAGAAATTTCCTGGTCTAGATATGATTTCGTTCGGTCCTACACTTCGAGGCGTTCATGCTCCAGGCGAAAGGTTAGATCTAGAAAGTCTTGAGAAATTCGCTAAGCATTTGGAGGATGTTGTCGTAAATTTCCAATGATATGAAAGTAGCTCCTTCAATACTCACCGCTGATTTTTTAAATCTTGAAAAAGATTTAAAAATGATAAATTCTTGTGCTGACTATATCCATCTTGATATTATGGATGGTAGTTTTGTACCTAATATTTCATTTGGATTTCCTATAATTGAAGCCGTCGGGAAGGTAATGTCTATTCCTATGGATGCCCACTTGATGGTTGTAAAGCCGCAGAGATGGTTTGAACGATTGGCCCATCTAGGTGTAGAAATGGTAAGTTTTCATCTCGAGACGACAGGATGGCATACAGGCTCTGCTATAAAGGCAGCGAAAAAGTTAGGATTGAAGGTGGGCTTGGCTATAAATCCAGATGTGCCAGTGGAAAAGCTATACAAATACATCGGAAAAGTAGACTATTTTCTAATAATGTCAGTGTATGCTGGCTTCGGCGGGCAGAAATTTATCTATGAGACTATAGATAGGGTCGGCGCTCTTCGCTCTGAAATTGAAAAACATGGTGCGGATACATTAATTCAAGTGGATGGGGGAGTTGGCCCTGCCAATATTGATGCTCTATCATCTTGTGGAGTAAATATTGTGGTAGCCGGGAGCTCGGTTTTGGGATCTTCTGATCCTGTTGCTGTCGTTAAATCTCTTCAGCAAGCTTCCTAAACACATTTTTTTCGAAGCGTTCGCAAAGGCTAGATCTTCCCTTGTCATCAAGGAGAAGTCTGGCTTGTGCCTTGAATTCATCGAGAAATAGCTCAAGTTCTGTTTGTAGGTCGTATTCAAGTCCGGTCAGTTCGCTTAACGATACTGGATTAGGTAAGTATTTAGGCCAATTCCGTTCATTGATGTTTAGACCTATACCTATGATGCTATTTTTAATCGTGCGTCCTTCTAAGATGTTTTCTATAAGTATGCCACTGATTTTTTTATCTTCTACCCATATGTCGTTAGGCCATTTTATACGTGCTGTTATGCCTTTCAATTTTAGATAATTTAAAAGTGATAAAGTAGTTATCCGCGTTATCATCAGAGCATCAGAGGCAAAAAGTCTGTCGGGTTTAAGGATGATGGTAAATGTAAGATTTTTCCCTGGGCTGGCGTACCATGTGTGATCTCCTTGACCGCGACCAGCGCTTTGCTGTACTGTAGCTATTACTGACATATTGTCATACTCTTCAATGTGTTCTTTAGCAACGGAATTTGTAGAATTCAAATTGTCGAACCAGTTTATCTTAGACATTTTTATCGTGGATTAATTTTTGTATCTTTGCGCTGCAAATTTACAATATTTCTACTGTTTATGAATAATCACGAGTTACGCGTCATAGCTGATGCTATTCTTGATAAAAAAGGGGAGGATGTAGTGTCCCTTGATCTCCGTCCTATAGGTACGGCTATTACCGATTATTTTATGGTTTGTACAGGCACATCCACTACTATGGTTTCTGCTATTGCAGATAATATACTTAAAGAAGCTAAAGAAAAACTTGGCATAAAGCCGCTGCGTATGCAGGGAATAGAGAATGCTTTTTGGGTTATTATCGACTTTGGTAATGTAGTCGTTCATATATTTTTAAAGGAATACAGGGAGTTTTACAGGCTTGAAGATTTATGGGCCGATGCCCCTAGAACGACATATACAGATTAGTGTATAAGTGCTTACGAAAAATAAGTGATTAATGGATAAAAAGAAAAAAACTAAAATAGTCAGGCTAAATCTGTCGTGGCTATATCTTCTTCTGCTTGGTGGCATATTCTATCTGCTTTTTAAAGACAGCGGTGCTGCAAATACACAGAAGACTGAATGGGCAAGAGTTCAGGAAATGGTTCTTGCCGGTGATGTTAAAGAGATAGACTTCATTCGAAACGAATACAAAGGTTTGGTTACATTAAAAAGTGATCGACTCGAGAAGTATAGTGCAGATTTCGGTGGAAAAGTACCTGAGCGTTCTCCTCATTATATGTTTTTGGTGACAGACCATTTCGATGCCGAGAGGGAATTGGCTCAGTTAAATGCATCTCTTCCTAAAGATGAACAAGTAAAATTGGTTGTAAGCCAGGGAAATAATTTCTGGAGCGGACTTTTGGATTGGATTTTCCCTCTTGTTTTGATCATACTAATGTATGTTATGATGTTCAGGGCTTTCCGGCCTATGTCAGGTCAAGGCGGTGGTCAAGGAGGTGGCTTCAATCCATTCAATGTGGGGAAAGCACAGGGTAAATTGGCCGATAAAGATAAGGTGAATGTTACATTTAAGGATGTGGCTGGTCTTTATGGTGCAAAGGAAGAGGTAATGGAGATAGTGGACTTTTTGAAGAATCCTAAGAAATACACTGCACTCGGTGCTAAAATTCCTAAAGGTGCGCTTTTAGTTGGCCCTCCAGGTAATGGTAAAACATTGTTGGCCAAGGCTGTAGCAGGTGAAGCAAATGTTCCGTTTTTCTCTATGAGTGGTTCCGATTTTGTGGAAATGTTCGTAGGTGTAGGAGCAAGCCGTGTGCGTGATCTTTTCGCTCAGGCTAAAGAGAAGGCTCCTTGTATAGTGTTTATAGACGAGATTGATGCCGTAGGTCGTGCGAGAGGTAAAAATGCTGGATTCTCTGGTAATGATGAAAGAGAAAATACTCTTAATCAGTTGCTTACTGAGATGGATGGATTTGATACCAATAGTGGAGTTATTGTACTTGCCGCTACTAATCGTGCCGATATTTTGGATAAGGCACTTATGCGTGCCGGGCGTTTTGATAGGCAGATACATGTAGATTTGCCTGAGCTAAAGGAAAGAGAAGAAATATTTAAGGTACATATTAAAGATCTTAAGATGTCTAAGTCTTTCGATGTATCTTATATGGCAAAACACACTGCTGGCTTTAGTGGTGCAGATATAGCAAATGTTTGTAATGAAGCTGCACTTGTGGCTGCTAGAAAGAATAAGTCAGAGATTGATCTTCAGGATTTCTTGGACGCTGTCGATAGAATAGTAGGTGGCATTGAGAAGAAGGGCTATCTGCTGTCTGAATCTGAAAAGAAGACAATTGCGCATCATGAGGCTGGCCATGCAGTAGTTAGTTGGCTGTTACCTCATGCTAATCAGCTCTTTAAAGTTACGCTTGTTCCTCGCGGGACTTCGCTTGGCGCTGCTTGGTATCTTCCAGATGAGCATAAGATAGAAAGAAAGAGCCAGATGATGGATGAGATGTGTTCTCTTATAGGAGGACGTGTTGCGGAGGAAATTTTAAATGGTGAGCCATCTACTGGAGCACAGAATGATCTTGAAAGGCTAACCAAGACGGCATATTCTATGATACAGAATTATGGTATGTCAGAGGAATTTGGCTCATTGAGTTTTTATGATTCTACTGGTAGCCGTGCATATGATTTCACTAAGCCTTATTCGGAAAAAACAGCAGAATTGCTTGATGAACAGGTATTAAAACTCGTGAGAGAAATCCATGATAAGACCATGTTTATACTTAAAGAGCACGAAACTGAGTGGCGCGCCGTTGCACAGGAATTGCTAACTAAAGAGGTTATTTTCGCTGACGACGTCGAAGCTATACTTGGCCCTAAGGTTAAGGATAAGAAAGATGAACTTATCGAGGACAAGGAAGATGAAACCGTTTCTAAGGCGTAGTATTTCTGGAGCGATTTATGCATTGATTATAGCTGTGGGCCTTTTAGGTCCACAGCCTTTGTTTCTCATTGTCTTTGGGTTTGCTTTACTCTGGACGCTACACGAGTTTTTTTCAATGTCGCTAAATAATGAATTGCGAGCGAGTAGATTTTGGATTTGCTTGGCAGTAGCAGTTCTATTCATTAGTTTTTATCTCGTTAGGATGGGTATTTGTTCAGCGCGATGGATCCCGCTATCATTCATTCCTTTCTTTATAGGTATAGTGTGGCCAATATGGTCTTCGGAAAAGGCTGAATATGCAAATATGGGATATATTGCAGCTGGACTGCTGTTTGTGGGGCTTCCAATATTGATGACTCCGATACTAGTTGTTCGCGGTGGCGTTTACGATGGCATGTTTTTATTGTGCATTTTTATCATTGTGGCTATTAATGATGTCGGTGCATACTTGCTCGGTTCTACGATAGGGCAGAGAAAGGGAGCTAAACGATTGGCCCCTAAGATTTCGCCTAAAAAATCATGGTGGGGCGTGGTAGGAGGTTGTTTTTTGGGGGTTGTCATTTCTGCTGTACTTTCGTGGCTTGGATGGATTGGCCTAGATTTAATACATAGTATGGCATTAGGCATGTTGCTGAGTGTTACCGGAGTGCTTGGCGATCTAGTTGAAAGCATGTGGAAGCGCTGCTTTGGCGTCAAGGATTCAGGTAATCTAATACCAGGCCATGGAGGGTTGTATGATAGGCTGGATTCAGTACTTTTGGCTATTCCTTCTGCAGTAGTTTTTCTTGAGTTTTTTGATCTTCTTTAATGAGTTCGAGCAGTTTATCGCAGGCTTGAGATTGAGGAATGTGTCTTAAAATAGGCACATTTTTTTTGTAAATGGACACTTTACCTCCGCCTTCGCCTACATACCCCCAGTCGGCGTCTGCCATCTCGCCAGGCCCGTTCACGATACATCCCATTACTGCTATGACTACATTTTTTAGCTCTGAGGTTTTTTGTTTTACTTCTTCAAACGCGCTTTGAATGTCATACATAGTGCGCCCACAGCCTGGGCATGCTATGTATTCGGCTTTGTAAAAGCGTTTTCTAGCAGCTTGCATTATTTCATCCCGAAGTTGATTATCTACATCATTAGGGATTTCGTCGATTTCTCCACGAATTAGTTTAGGTCCCCATGTACAAGCTGCATCCAGCATTTGTCTTTCTCTGTCGCTAAGTTGTATTTTAAAGTGTGCGTTTGAGTATCTATTTGCCAGGTAAGCAGCAACAGGGAGTTCATTCTCGGGGTCTTCTGTTAGAGATACTCGTATCGTGTCTCCAATCCCTTCTTCAAGTAGAGTTGCTATTCCAACGCATGATTTAATGCGCCCGCTATCTCCATTACCAGCTTCGGTTACTCCTACATGGAATGGGAATTCCCATCCTTTAGCTTTTAGCATATTGGATAATTCTCTATATGCCTGAACCATGGTGATGGTATTTGAGGATTTTAGGGATATGACTACATTAAGGAAATCTTTTTTAACGCACATTTCCACCCATTCCATAGCAGCTATGGCCATGGCAGATGGCGTATTGCCATATTGTGATGTAATGTATTCTCCTAAAGAGCCGTGATTTATGCCAATACGTATAGCAGTGTGGTGGCGTTTACAGATATCTATTAGATGCCCAAATTCTTCCCGTGCTTTTTGATGGTCTTTATGGAAATTACCCGGGTTAATACGGACTTTATCCACAAATGGAGCGACTTCGATGGCTGTTTGAGAAGAAAAATGAATATCTGCCACTATAGGCGTAAAAATGTCTTCAGCTCTTAATGCCTCTCTTATGTTTTTTATGTGCACAATATCTTGAGAGCCGGGAACTGTCAGGCGAAGTAGCTGCGCTCCAGCTTTACTTAGCCTTTTGCATTGGCTTATACATGCCTGTTCATCGTCAGTGTGTGTATTGCACATCGTTTGTATGGTAATAGGAAGACCTTTTCCTATCATTATGCCTGGATTACCTATTTTGATTGCCATAAACTATTTCTTTAGCTTGCCTTTTTAAGTCTGCATGTGTCGTACCGAATCTTTTTCCTAATTGGATATGAATTCCTGCCGAGATTATTATGTCAAGAGGATAGGCATACCTATAATAAACTTTATTCTGGTCCTCATAGCCTGAACCCTCTGGGAAAAGGGAGTCTGGAGTGAAGATACTTGAAAGTCCATAGCGTAACTGTGCGTTTAGATGAAATTCGAATGGCTCGAAAATAAACGCCATGCCAACCCCTCCCTGAAAACCATAATCCCATCGAATGTCTGTGTCATACCATTGTGTCTTATAGGCTTCTTCTACATTAGGGCCGCATCTTTCTACCGAAAGTCGATATCCTCCATATATACCTATACCAGCATATACTTTACTGTAAAGCCCGTCCTTATGTACTTGAAGCATAAATGGGACTTCTATTACATCCATTTTGATGGCTCTACTTTTTTCTTTATAGAATTCATAGGTTTGTCCTGTTTCTTTATTTTCTTTAAAGTGATAGCCTTCGTGTCCATATTCTATACCGAGAGTCCAACCGAAATATGGTAGGTAATTGAACATCTTTTCGTAATGGGTAAAGGTGAGAGAGTAGTGCCCCATAACGACATCACGTGTTTGGTTATGGGAAGGACTGAATTGCATGCCCGTTAGGGTTAGTCCATAGTTAAATCCTATCATAGAGTAGTCGTTCAGCTTTGTGGCATACTCTACCTTGACAGTGTCTAGATATTCATCGCTCCACTCTGTTATCAGTGTGTCTGCCTGTTCTTTAGCTATTTGTTCTAAGTATAGAGGTGCTGATACTTTACTTGAATCCTGGGATGGAACGGATGGAATATCTTGACCCATAACGGAGAAATAACAAAATATAAAGGATATAATGATTACTATCTTTCTCATCCCTACTTAAGTTCGTTTATATTAATTATTTGAGTAAGTTCTGCCGCTGGAAGAAGTTCTACGAATTCTTCGTCATCTTTAAATTTAAAGAAAACTACTTTTTCAGGCTGTTTGTGCTCAAGCAGATTGCCAGTGTCGACCATAGAGTTTTTATTATAGTCGAAAGTCACCCTAACCGCATATTTCCCTTCTTTTAGGTATGGGAAGGTGAGTTTACTGTCGCTCTCTATCACATAACTCCGAAGTGTTTTGTCTCTCTTTTCGTTAAGCAAATCGATAATTAGTTTACCTTTTACATCTTGCATATCTAAAATGATAGTGCTCAGCTTATCGTCCTTAGGTAGGCTTACCTTTACTTCAGAACTATCAGAGTAGAAACCATTTATATCTCTAAATGCTCTAGATGGTACCTTTAGAATGTACTCATAGCCAGGAAGTAATTTTTCTTTAGGTCGTATAGTGAAATGTCTAAGATCCAGACTATCTTTTTCAATGGAAAAACTACTCTGTATTTCTTTTTGTTTAGGATTTATGTATCTAAATTTTAACGAATCAAAATTTTCATAGATAATAGGGTAGTCGAACTCAAGTGAAAATCCATTTTGCTCGACATTTTCAGGTTCAGCCGTTATTTTATATACACAGATTGTGTCTTCGTGTTTGAGGTTACGCCTCGCGGCTCTTCCGCTCTTTTTCGGCAGAGCTCCTTCTATAAAAAGAGGGTAATGCTCTAAACTAGGCTCCATTACACCTGTGGAGTCGTTAGTTTTTCTGTAGTTAATATATAGCTGAAGGGTGTCTGGTGTTCTTCGTCTGTCGTTTATCCATATTTCTAGACTATCTTGACGTAGATTAAATTGTGTAATCAACTGGTCACTCTTATAGCCTTTTATCCATAGGGAATCTATCCATGCGTTTTGGGACATGAATGTTACATAGGCGCGTCTGTCGGCACTTCGACCTTTGTTCATCAATTTCTGCTTAGTGCTTTCCTCTTTAAAAAGTCTAATTTCATATTCGCTTTTACGATTCAGGCACTCAAGCGTGTCTTTCATGTCGTATTTTTGCATTTGAGCAAGCGTGTCATTAACTTTTATAACAGGTCGTATGAGACTATCCACAAAGCCTACAAGTTCTCCATTTTCAGCTTGATAGATGTTATCATTATTGTCGTCTTTAAGAGCATATAGTCTGTAAAGCGTGTCTGGAATGTATGGAATACAAAAGTAGCCCCAATCATCCGTTTTACTGGCTGCGAAAGGTCTGTTTTTGAATATAGCAGAATCGCTCTGATCTTTGTATAACATCACAGTGGCACCTTTTATGGGTTTAAGCGTATTACAATCCCTTACTGTTCCGCTAATCAGCATAGAATCTATTACTTCACCTGTGGAAAAAACATAAGTGTAGCCAGGAAACATATTGCTCTCGTTATTATCGGCTATAGCGTCAGTAAAGTTAAGTGTGTATGTGGTGTTTTTCTCAAGAGGTTCTTCGAAAGTCACTACTACGTTTTTCCCTTTAACTTTAGCTTTAGGAGCTTTTTTTTGAGGTGGGGAAAGAAAGATGTTTTGTTGATTTTTAATAGTTATATATTCGTCGAATCCGAAGACTATTTTGGTTTTATGGGTGTCCACTTGAACGGAGCCCGGTGAAGGCTGTGTCCAATAGAGTGCTGGTGGAATCGTATCCTTTTTGCCTCCCGTCGGAGCTTGAGTCGTGTTAGCGCAAGAGTGCATGAAAAATGTTGGAGTAAGACATGCCATGACTACTCCTAATGGGAAAAGGTATTCTTTAATGCTTATCTTCATAATTCTATACGGGATACGCTTTGTATGCCTTTAATTTGGCTTATTCTTTCAATAAGGGTTTCCAGTGTAGCTCTATCCTTCACCATCAACTCTATAGTACCTTCAAATATACCTTGGTCAGAGCCTAGTGCGAGTCTGCGCATATTAATGCCTAGCGATAGGGAAATTAACTGAGTGATATCGTTGAGAAGTCCCACTCTGTCAAGTCCTTTTATGTCCAATTTCACAGGGAAATCATTTTGTGTGGATTTTACATCCCAATCCACAGCTACTAGTTTATCCCCTTGAGTGCTCCCAAGGCTTTCTAAGCATGTGCAACTCTTTTTATGAACTATTATGGAACCGTCTGGACATTTGACACCTATTACGGGGTCTCCCGGTATAGGATTACAGCACGGAGCAGAGATATATCTGGTGTTGCCCACTATGATTACCCTTTCCGCTGGCTTTCCAGACGAACTATTGTTTAAAGCGTGCAGAAAGTCTTCTGCCTTGGAAAGATTATCTGGTTCGTTTTCGCGAAAGTAATCGAGAATCTTCTTACGGGCATCTTGAGTTTTTAGAAACGAAAGCCATTCTATTTTAGGCTTGGCATTTTCTGCGGTTATAATTTCAACTTGATCGCCCTGATGTAACATCTGGGAGAGCGCACATAGTTTAAGGTTGATTTTAGCGGCCAATGCATGATTTCCTATTTTGCTGTCAATCTGATATGCGAAATCTAAAGCGGTAGCTCCCTTCGGGACACTGATTTGGTTCCCAGAGGGGGTAAAGATGACTATGTCGCTGGATGTCAAATCTCTATGGATAATGTCGAGTAATTCAAGAGTGCTGACATCTGGACTTTTTATTATCTCTTGTACTTTATCAAGCCATTTGTCCATCTCGCTATCATTTTCCGAGATGTAGCCGTCTTTTTTATATGCCCAATGGGCTGCGATACCTTTCTCTGCTATGTCGTCCATGCGCTTAGAACGTATCTGAACTTCAACCCACACCCCTCCTTTACTCATTAAGGTGCAGTGTAGAGCTTCGTATCCATTACTTTTAGGCTGTTTAATCCAGTCTCTAAGTCTGTCTTGCTGGTATCGGTATATGCTTGTTATGGTGGCATAAATATCATAGCACTCCTTCCTCTCCTTAATGGGGTCATTGCTTTTAGGGTTAAAGATAATCCTTATAGCGTATAGGTCAAATATTTGCTCGAAAGTAACATGCTTGGTAATCATTTTACGCCATATAGAATAGGGCGTCTTTATCCTCTTCTTTATTTCGAATTCATAGCCTTCTTCTGTAAGGGCTTTCCTTATAGGTTCTATGAAGTCATCGATAATCTTCGATTTTTGTTCAAGATCTTTATTTGTCTTCTCGGTAATGCTTTTGTATTCGTCTGGTTCTTTATATTTTAGCCAGATGTTTTCCATCTCGGTCTTTATGCTGTAAAGTCCTAGCCTGTGGGCTAAAGGGATGAACAAGTACATGGTTTCGCTGAGAATCTTTTCCCTTTTATGCTCTGGCATAAATTCTATTGTACGGCAATTGTGTAATCTGTCGGCCAATTTGATCAACACCACTCTTACATCATCATTCAAGGTAAGCAGTATTCTTTTAAAATTTTCAGCTTGGAGACTTGGCGTATTGATGGATGTGATTTTCGTTCTATCCTCGTTATCAAGGACAGTTTTAATTTTCGTAAGGCCATCTACTAGCGAGGCAATTTTATCCCCGAAAAGAGCCCGTATGTCTTCGGTAGTATATTCTGTGTCTTCAACGACATCATGCAGAAGAGCGGCAGTAATGGATTTATATCCTAGGCCAATATCTTTAACAACTATCTTGGCTACTTCTATGGGATGTATGATGTACGGTTCCCCGGAGCGTCTGCGTACATTCTTATGGGCTTCGTTAGCAAATTCGAAGCCTTTCTGGACTACAGCGAACTCATCTTCGTTCTTACATCGCTCTTTGGCCAATTCGGCCAGACTTTCATATTCGTCAGCTATGAGTCTGTAGTCGTTTTCGTCAAATTCCGTACTTTTCATACAATGTTAAAATAAACTGAATTCGGTAATCTTTTCTACTGGAGTATTATCACTGATGGGAAGAAGTGAACGAAATTCGGCTTCGTCCAGTATCTTTATTCCCAGCTCTTTACATTTATTGATTTTCTCTGGTCCGGGTTTTGTTCCAGCTAGAAGAAAACTCGTCTTAGAACTAATGGACGAAGAGTTTTTTCCACCGTTTCTGGAGATGATGTCTTTAATTTCTTCGCGACTGACGCTGAAATTCCCTGAAATCACTATGGTTTTACCCTCGAGTGCATTGGAGGTTTTGGTCGGTAGTTCTCCTATTTCGAAGTGAAGACCATCTTTACGTAATCTATCTATTTGTTCAAGCCCATCTTTTGAGCGCATGTAATCATAGACGCTTTGAGCTATCACCTCGCCCACGTCTTTCACACGGGCTATTTCTTCTTTACTGGCGTGAATGATATTGTCAATATTATGGAAGTGTTGAGCTATTTCCTTAGCGGTCTGCTCTCCTACATATCTAATGCCCAAGGCAAAAAGTACTCTCTCAAATGGAACATCTAGAGATTTCCGTAATGATTCTTTAAATCGCAGAACGGATTTTTCTTTCCATCCATCTAAACTTAGTAGTTGTTGAGCACTTAAGTTGTAAAGATCAGCTGGAGTCAGGGCCAATCCTAATGCATACATTTGATCTATAGTCGATTCACCTGCAAGTATATTCATTGCTTTTCTGGAAACGAAATGAAGCATGCGTCCTTTAATCTGCATGGGACAACCCTGCGTATTAGGGCAGAACCATTTGGCTTCACCTTCAGCTTTTACTAGGGGAGTGTGACAATCCGGACACTCTTTCGGGAAAACCTCAGGTTTAGAATCTTTAGGTCTAAGGGACAATTCTACACCAGTTATTTTCGGAATTATTTCCCCACCCTTTTCCACGTACACACTATCTCCTACGCGTATATCAAGTATGGACATTTGATCTGCATTATTTAGCGTCGCTCTTTTGACGATTGTTCCTGCCAATTGTACTGGCTTTAGATTAGCAACAGGGGTAATAGCCCCAGTCCTTCCTACCTGATAACTGATGCTAAGTACTTTTGTACATGCTTGTTCGGCTTTGAATTTAAATGCTACGGCCCATCTTGGTGATTTTGCTGTGTAACCTAATTCGCGTTGGTATTCTAATTCGTTAATTTTTATAACTATACCATCCGTGGCGTAAGGCAAGGCTTTCCTATGTGTATCCCAGTAGTCGATAAAACTGGTGATTTCATCTAGATTCTGACACACTTTACGATGCTCCGAAATGTTTAGACCCCAGCTTTGTGCCATGTCTAAAAGTTGTGAGTGAGTGCTCGCATAATTCTCAGGTATGCTTTGAGCTGGAATGTGGTAAAGCATGCAATATAGCCCACGACGATGTACCTCATTTGGGTCCAATAGTTTAAGTGAACCAGAAGCGGCGTTTCGAGGGTTCGCGAACGGAGGCTCTTCGTTAATTATTTTTTCTTCGTTTAATTTATCGAATGATTTGTATGGCATTAAGATTTCGCCCCTTATTTCGAATTCCTCCGGGAAGTTACCATGAAGAGTGTGTGGTATATTGCTTATACGTTCCGCATTAGCGGTGACGTCGTCTCCTACTATTCCATCTCCCCTTGTTAGGGCCAATGCTAACTTCCCATGTACATAGGTGAGGCATATCGCAGTGCCGTCAAACTTAAGTTCGCAGCAATAGGTGAATTTCTTACCTTCAAGGATTTTCTCGGCACGTGCCACGAAATCCATTATATCTCCCTTAGAGTAAGTGTTCGACAGAGATAGCATGGGATAGCGATGCGCGCGTTGTTTAAATCCACCGGCAGATGGATTCTTCTCTTCTACATTTGTTTCTAGATCAGATCCTACCTTCTGAGTAGGTGAGTCGGGACTATAGAATTCGGGCCATTGCTTTTCTAAACGCTCAAGTTCATGCATGAGGGTATCGAATTCTATATCTGAAATTATAGGCGCGTTATCAACATAATAGCGCTTGCTATAATCCCAAAGCATCTTTCTAAGCTCTTCTATCCTGTTTTTTGCCTCTTCTCTTTCCATAATCTTCAAATATACTCATTTTCCTGTGTTTTGCCAATTGTCTTTTGGGGATTTAGAAGCTGTCTCGAAAAAACTTATAATAAAGTAATCGTTAAAAATGAGTTTTAGTAAAGATTTATAGTGGATTTTCGAGGATGGATTTGGTTTCGAAAAAAGTAGTGTACCGCGGGGTACACGGCTGATGAAAACGAATATAGATCAAAAAGACACACAATGATTATCAAGTTATTTTTAGGAATTACTTAATTCGAGAAGCATTTCAAAACAACTTCTTAATGAGATGGTCTATTTGTTCAAATATGAATCTCTAAATGTAATATAGTTGACACAACTTGTCAAAAATGCGGATTACCTTTGCATCAAGAAAAACATAAAGGGTATGTCAAAAGAAATTAAAAATTGGATAGAGAGTTCTGCTGAAATAGAGGCGTTAATATGTGATTTAGCACTTGAACCTATCTTGCAGATGGAATAGAAGTTTTTTTAGTTTTCAAGGCAAGAAAACTAAAAGGCGTGGATTTAATATGTAGTTTTAATTATTATTGCGTATGAAAAGATCAGGTTTATTTGTAGCCATTATAGGCGCAGCGCTTTCATTATCATCTTGTTGGAATGATAATGATGACTACATAGATGTGCGTCCAACAGGTTTGGTCACGGTTTACCCACAGGCAGATGGGGGATTTAATATGCAGCTTGATGATAGAACTATATTATATCCTACTAATCTTAAGACATCTCCGTATAAAGATAAGGTGGTCAGAGCTTTAGTTAATTTTACAGATGATTCTCAAAGACAACATGATGATATTGACGGTTCAGAGGATATCATTAAGCGCTATGTAAAGGTTAATTGGATGGATAGCATCCGTACTAAGACTCCTGTCCTTACTAGTGGTCAGGACGATGATTTAGTTTATGGAGATGATCCTATCGACATTATTCGTGATTGGGTAACGGTCGCTGAAGATGGATTTATAACGCTCAGAGTAAGAACTACCTGGGGACCATATCATAAGCCTCATCGTCTTAATTTAGTATCTGGAACAAATCCGGAAGACCCATTTGAATTCGTTCTTCGACATGACGCGCAAGGTGATGTCGGCATGGAACTTGGCGATGCTCTTATTGCATTCAATCTAAATGAGTTGGTTAATGCTCCATCTAGTGACGAAGTTACCATTAAACTTAATTGGAAGTCATTTAATGGTCCTAAACAACTGGAGTTTAAGCTTAGAATGCATAAATAGTAGGGAGATCGGCACGATTTCAGCAGGGTTGTTTTCGATGGAAAAGCTCTCATCTAAGGCAGAAGAAAGACAACTTGTGGATTCTGTTAAATCTGGCGATGCAGCTGCTTTCGAGCGGTTGTATCGCTTGAATATTGGATTCCTGTCTGCTTTGTGTTTAAGATATGTAGCAGATGAAGAAGCTGCAAAAGATGTTCTTCAAAATGCCATGTTGAAAATTTATAGCTCAATAGGTTCATTCAAATATAAGGGCGATGGCTCCCTTCGTGCATGGATGGGGAAAATAGTGCTGAACGATTCCTTGAAATACCTTAAATCGAAAGGGAGAATGGTTTTCCAAGAAATAGATGATGATTATCCGCAGCCTACAGAAGAAAATATGGAAGAAATACCAGCGAATGTACTTTTTGACATGATAAGAAGTTTACCGGTTGGATATCGTACTGTATTTAATCTCTTTGTTATAGAAGGGAAAAGTTATAAAGACATAGCTAAATCACTAAATATAAAAGAGGGGACAGTAGCCTCTCAAATATATAAGGCAAAGGCTCTATTGTCGAATAAAATAAAGGAATATGAAAGACAAATGGTCGGATAATATAAAAGGAAAATTAGCTAATTATGAAATAGATCCCCCCAAGGGCCTCTGGGAAAATGTAAATGCTAATCTTCCTGACAAGGTAAGAGAGCGTAAATATGTTTGGTGGCCTTGGCTAGTTTTAGGAACATTTGCCATGATGATAATTTTATCTGTTTTTCTATGGCAAACTGATCCAAAGGAAAACTACTTTTCGACAGATCGGGAAAGTATAGCCGTGGTAATTGCCCCGAAGAAAGATGATTGGAATTTGACTTGTAATCTAGATTCTCCTTTGCAATTGTACAATCTTCGGAGTAAAGTCAGTACTAACAGCATAGGGCTAGGAAAAAGCGTTAATTCGGGTGAAGTTTCCAGATTAAACGAGACAAAGGGAAGGGCACAAGAAAATATAGAGAAAATATATGATACTGAAGAAGATACTGAGGAAGTGAGATTTGAAGATTATCCTCGAATAAAAATCAAAACTCGGCAGTATGGGTTTGAAGTATATTCTTCCGTTGCAGGAGGGTATTCAAAAAGTTCCGTAAGCCGGTCTGGATTTTCATCTGGATTGGGCATGGAAAATGCCAGTTGGAGAGATGATCCTGCATTGGGTGTCGCTTTGTTTAATTATGGGAGCACTCAAAAAATAGAAATGAAGCATGATATCCCGATGAAGATAGGATTGGCATTTTCTTATGAACTTAACGATAAGTTAAGTCTATCAGCGGGTATATCTAATGTGCTTTTGCGCTCTGAGTATAAAGAGGGCACTCAACACCACTATCGAAGTGGCGAACAGAATATTCGATATATAGGTGTGCCTATTGATGTGAAGTATGACCTTCTTACCCGTAAGTCATTTAATATATATAGTTCGGCTGGAGTGTCTTTTGATAAATGCTATAAAGCAACGCGCACTAACGATTACATTATTGGGGATGAAAATCGACTTAAAGAGATCGATAATCTTAGTGAACGGCCTTTCCAATTCTCCGCGAGTCTAAATTTTGGGGTGGAGTATTGCTTTTATAATGGGGTATGGGCTTTCGTTCAAGGTGGTATTGGATATTATTTTAAGGATGGCTCGAGCCTTAATACAATATACAAATACAGACCTACCAGCTTTTCTTTAGGAGCAGGTCTGAGAATTGATATGTCTTTTACCAGGTAGATTGCCTATTTAGAGCTTATTAATTAGGGCGCGATGCGATATTAGAGCGTTGTATCTATCTAACACTTCACCCACTACGTCTTCCCAACTGCGCACTATAGTTTTCGAGGCTTGTACACCCGCTCTATGTACTCTGTCAGGATCAGCTATCAACTCTCGAAGTTTATCTTCAAAAGAGGTGAGGTTATTGTCGATTAGAAAGCCGTTTTCTCCATCTTTAAGTATAGTGGCTGCCGTAGCTCCTCTTACCATGACAGCAGGTGTGTGTAGCGCCGCAGCTTCTCTTACCACTAGTGGTGCATTATCATAAAGAGAAGGGAAGAGGAATAAATCGGCTGATGCATAATATGTCTTAATTATTTCTCTATCAGTTATATTACCCACGAATGTAACTCTGCTGTCAAGTCCTTTTTCGCTGACTAGTTCTTTCATGGCCTCTGCGGCATAACCGGTTCCTACAAAAAACATCTTGAATTTTTGATCCTCTATGCCTGCCAATGCATCTATTATGAAGCGCACATTCTTTTCCCATATGTGCTGGCCCACGAAAAGAAAGACGAACTCATCGGGTTTTATCCCAAGTTTTTGTCTAGCATCCACAAAATACTTCTCAGGATAGTCCGCGCATAGATCACTACCATTGTCTACAACTTCCACATGTCCTTTATATCCATATTCACGGATAACTTCTTTTACTGATTCCTGTGGCACCCATACTTGATCTGCTTTCTCGTAAAATGATATCACATTTTTTATGACTATGTCGACCATTTTTTCTGGTAAAACCCTAGCGAAATCGTCTCGATATTTTGAGTGGAATGTCGCTACGCACGGTATGCCCATCTTTTTTGCTATTCGTTGGGCTGCTCTTCCCGATGTGAATGGGCTATGTGCATGAACTATCTTGAATTCTCTTTGTGCCAATTTGGTCAAAAAAGTAGGATCTACCTCTGCAATTCCGGTAACATAAGGGTGCCTAAAAGGTACTGGAACTGAAAAATAGTCTATGACTTCAAAATCATACTTGGAATAGTCAGCACCAGGGACATTCGGTGTTATAACCGCTACTCCCCCTACTTTTTTTTGCATCCAATAAGCGTAATTGTACACACAAACTGAAACTCCATCCATAACAGGTGGGAAGCATTCGTTGAATAATCCGATATTCAATGTTTTCTTTTCCATATCTTTTGTTTAGCGTTTTAGAAACCTTAAAAAGATAGCAGGTGTCTTTTTTTATGTTTCTTAGTTTATAAATAGTTGCAACATTAAGCCTGCGAGATTTAAAGGCTATCATGAAGCATTTTATCTAGTACCGTTGTATAGTTCGTCGGCAAATATAGTATTTTATCTCCTCATAACTTTAATTTTAAACTAATCTTTTATATTTTTGTGGCGTTCCGTTCTTGTGGAAATGTAGAGCGAGTTTTAGTTTTAAATAGAAAACAGGTTATGAATGTAGCAATAGTTGGTGCTAGTGGGGCAGTAGGACAGGAATTTCTGCGCGTTCTTGATGAAAGGAAATTCCCAATAGATAAATTGTATTTGTTCGGCTCGGAAAGGAGCGCAGGGAAAAAGGTCATATTTCAAGGTGAAGAATATGAAATAAAAGAACTTAAACATAATGATGATTTTAAAAATGTAGATATAGCCTTTGTGTCCGCAGGTGGGAGCGTATCAAAGGAATTTGCTGGAGATATAACTCGATTTGGCGCTATTATGATTGATAATTCGAGTGCTTTTAGAATGGATAAGGACGTTCCGTTGGTTGTCCCAGAAGTAAATCCACATGATGCTTTAGACCGCCCTAAGGGTATAATAGCGAATCCTAATTGTTCTACCATAATAATGGTTGTAGCCCTTAATGCCATCGAAAAGGTTTCTCATATTAAAAGGGTGCATGTGGCTACATATCAGGCAGCAAGTGGTGCCGGGGCACAGGCTATGGTAGAACTTGTTGACCAGTGTCGCCAAAGTCTGAATGGCGAGGAGATGAAAGCAGTAAAATTTGCATATCCATTGGCCTTCAATCTAATACCACATATCGATGTGTTTACCGACAATGGTTATACAAAGGAAGAACTGAAGATGTTCGATGAGACGCGGAAGATTATGCACAGCGATGTTCTTACCTGCGCCACATGTGTTCGTGTTCCTGCTCTAAGGTGCCATTCCGAAAGTATATGGGTAGAAACAGAAAAGCCTATAAGTGTTCTTCAGGCAAGAGAAGCTTTTTCTCACTCGAAGGGTCTTGTGCTTATGGACAATCCTTCTAAAAAGGAATATCCTATGCCCCTATTCCTTCAAGGCAAGGATGATGTTTATGTGGGAAGAATACGTAAGGATCTTGCTGATGAGAATGGACTTACCTTTTGGGTGGTGTCGGATCAAATTAGAAAGGGCGCTGCTCTTAATGCTATACAAATAGCCCTATGGCTTATAGAAAATGACAAGTCATTATTTAAGATCCATAAGAAATGACGATAAGGAGATGTTAGAGGGGAGCGATAATTTTTTGCGAATTCTATAACGTGCGGCTTCTACTCCTTTAAGTGATATATTCATCATGGACGCTATTTCTTTAGATGAAAGGTTCATACATAGATAAGAGCAGAATCTTAGGTCCGAACTTGTTAGCTTAGGGTATCTTGTTTTTAGGATATGAAAGAAGTTGCCATGGATGCGATCAAAATTCTGTTGAAATAACTCCCAATCCTGTTCGCTTGAAATTTGAGAATCTATGGCGGAAATCATCTTCTTGTAATATTTATCAGGGTAGGCATTTCCGATAGCGTTTTTTTGAACGCTTAATTCCTCTTTAAGGTCAAGAAGTATTTTATTCTTATTCAGAAGACTCATGGTCGTGGAAGCTATTTCACGACTTTTCGCATTTAATTCGGCCTCTAACCTTTTGTTTTCCAGTGCTTTTTTCTGTCCATCGATTTCCCTTTTTATATAGAAGAACACAAATAGAACTACTATAACTCCCAAAACGAAATAAAAAAGGTATGCCCATATACTTCTCCAGAAAGGAGGTTTGATATAAAAGTTAGTTTGGGTTTCATCCAAGACCTCTGCGGCATTATCCACGACTCTTACTTTTATAGTGTGATGCCCTTCATCGAGATGGCTTAAATCTATTTCTTCGCCTGGTATTTTTTGCCAAAGTTCATCCCGTCCTAAGAGAATATATTCAAAATGCTTATTGCCAATTTCCTTAAAAGTGGGATAGGTGTAGTGAAAAACTACTAGCCTATTTGCATAATCCCATCCAAGATCCTCGTTTATGCTGATATTAGCTGCCTTAGAACCATCTATGTGAGATATTCTGACAGATTCTAATCTTAGCTTTGGCTTCCAACAATCGATATCCTGCACTGTTCTCTTGGGGATGAATGCCAATGCATTATTCAGGCTCATTATGGACCAGCCTAGTGGCCCATTACTGATTTGCTTAAGTAAATCAACAGACGTGGCGTCAAATATGCTATAGGGGATTTTTTCAATTACATTGTAGTCATAGTCTAGGTGATAGGCATTATCTGGATTGACAATCCAATACCCTCCGTTAGCATCTTCACTGATGTCCATTATGTTTTTTATTTCCCCAATAGAAGAGTTTAAACTTTTGTAAATAATGATAGAATCCGCAACATCATCAAATGTGTAGATAGATGAATCATTGAAAAATATGGTTCTGCCGTTAAGCCTCTTGATACCGATTTTGCCAGCGTATCCGTCAAGCGATGGATAATATTTGATATCACTAATTGATTTTAAATCAGGAGTTACTTTAAGTCGATAAAGGCCTCGATTTTGATGACTCACCCACACATATCCTGAAAAGTCGATATCAATAGAGCTGACTGGCTCGAGAAAACCCTCTAAATGGTGAGAATACTCCCATTTGCCATTATGATTTTCATAAAGACATAATTTAGTGTAGGTACCTTCGACAAGTACTTCTTTTCCATGAATAACACCTTTTGCAAGGCAACTACCGCCTGCGTTATTTGCGGATATTTTATTAGCTTCCAGTCCACTTATAATATAAGTATCAGCATTGGTTCCACAGAAAAGCTGATTATCGTAATGTTTCAGGTACAATACTGGACCTTTGACGCTTTTATCTTGCCGAATGGATTTTAATGATAGAGTTTTACTATCCAATACGCTGGTGTAAAGTCCCTGATTAGTTCCAATATATAAAAAGGGTTCTTGATAAAAGGTGCAGTAGATTGCGCCCACATTTGGTCTAAGCTCTCTTATATAACGTAGTCCACTATGCATGTCGACAAGTACTATCCCAGAGCCCGTTGCTAAGAATAGATCTCCTTCCTTGTTCTCACATATGTTCAAAATAGTATTTCCATCGAGTACATTGGAAGCATTTACAGTCCATAGTTTGTGCCCTGAAGAGTCTATAGCACTGCATCCATAAAGCGTGCTCCCTAGTATGATGTCTCCTTTTGAACTTAGTATCGCTTTATTGATCTCTCCATTTTGTAGATTATCATCACAGTCTGTATGCCATTTTCTTAAAGATGTGCTATCCATAAGGTAGATACCTTCATTTTGAGTAATGACTAAGTCTTTTCCTTTTCCACGAGGCAAAACAGAAACCATCTTCCCTTTCCATGGATGAGGAAGTTTTTCTAACGAACCATCCCTTAGATTTACTATAGAAAAACCATCTGCACTGCTAAATATTCTGTTTTCAGAGTCTATTCCTATATATTCGCTAAATATTTTAGTATCAATAGGAGTAACAGATTTGTTAATCGTGTTATATGCGAAAAAAGTGACAAAAGAGTGGAAAATGATGTCATCGCCATATTGAAAAATATTCCATATCTCATCATTTTTCATGGAATATCCATATAAGGAGTCGGATAGGGAAGTATATTCAAGAATGCCTAGATTATTTTCCGAAAAATATCCGAATTCTTCAAATGAACCGGCGTAAATTCTATCCTTGTCACAAAATGTGGAACGAATTATACCAGAGCCTTTAATGGGCGTAATAGTCCATTTTTGTGAGTCATAGCATATAAGCCCTGTTGCATTACCAAAATACGCTTTGCCATCTTCGGCACATGATGCAGACCATATTTGATTAGATTGATGATGGTCATTTTTATCCCATATATGCACTACTGGAGTGGATTCTTGTGCTATAGAATAGGCTGCAAAGCCGAATATGCATAATATCGTAATGGCTAATTTAACGCGCATAATTTTATAATTTTCTAACAAATATAATTAAATTATTTAATAGTAGTGAAAAAATAGGGTCTAGTTATAAACCCTATTTTATGGTATGGAATTTTTGTGGGGGTGCTTATTGGTTGCTTTTATTATATTGTTCATATATTTGCTTCGAAAAAACCTATATATAGTAAACAAAAGTACTCATTTTGAAAAATGAGCATGTCGCTAAAGCAACTGACAAAAAGAGATACTATATTTATTATAGAATGGTTCAAGATGCACTGAAATAAAATAACGCGATGAAAAAGATAAAATATTTAGTTCTTTTAGTTTTACTTGTTTCTGTTTATGCTTGCAGGAATAAAGTTGAGGATTATAAAATTTATAAAAGAGTACAAGGGTTAGAGGTTACAGCCTACCCTGCACATGTGGAGTTTTCGTGGAATTCATCTCAAGGTGAAAGTTACGATTTGTATTTAAAGTCGGGTCGAAAATTAGAATTCCTGAGTTCTATTAGTTCCTCGCCTTATCTTGATTGGAGTATTGTTCCTGCTGGTATACCCACATCAGTAACATATTATATTATTCCTACTGGCATAAATCCTAAGTCTCTTTCGAGAGACGAATTGTCGTCTATGTCCGTTACTGTTACTGTTCCAGCGGCTACAGATGAGTTATTGCTCGATATGACTCAAAGGTATACAACACGATATTTTCATGAATTTGCAGATCATTTGACTGGCATGTCAAAAGAGAGAAGTAATTCTACAAATGGAGATCCAGTCACTATAGGTGGAACAGGCTTTGGAATAATGGCACTTATTGCAGGAATTGAACGTGGCTATTTGACGCCAGAGCAGGGATATAATGATTTCGAGAGGATATTGGACTTTTTAGAGAATGTGGAAAGGTTCCATGGAGCATGGGCGCATTGGTATGATCCGCAGACTCGCAAAGTTCACTCTTTTAGCAAATATGACGATGGCGGCGATTTGGTGGAAACGGCATTTCTCGTTGAAGGCCTTATTACTCTAAAACAATATCTTAAATTTAAAAGACCAGATTTGTGTGTGCGGGCAGATAGGTTAGTTCGTGGGGTTGAGTGGAATTGGTACACCGGTGAGGATGGAAAGAATCTATATTGGCATTGGTCTAAAAACTATGGCTGGAAGATGAATCACCGAATCAAAGGATATGACGAAACTTTTATCACATATGTACTTGCGGCATCTTCACAGCGTTTCGGCATTTCACGCGAGGTATATGAGAATTGTTATAAGAATTCCGATTATTATTCTAATGGTCAATCATATTATGGGTTGGTACTACCATTAGGCATGAATTACGGTGGCCCATTGTTCTTCACTCATTATTCATGGTTAGGTCTAGATCCGCGTGGATTGACAGATGGCAAGGTGAATTATTTTGAACAGAATCGTACACATGCTTTGATCCATTATAATTATGCTATAGAGAATCCTAAAGGATACAAAGGTTTAGGAGCCAATTTTTGGGGTTTTACTTCATCAGATGATATGTTAGTGGGCTATACAAGTCACCACCCGATGACTGATGCGGAAAATGGTACAGTTTCACCTACTGCACCTATTTCCTCCATAGTCTATACTCCGGATGAGTCTCTTTCATGCTTAAGGCATTTATATTATGATATGGGAAGTGAAGTGTTCGGCCCTATGGGATTTTATGATGCGGTTAATCTTTCACTTCCTCAAGGGCAGAGGGTTGTGAAAAGCTATCTAGCTATAGATCAAGGGCCGATAGCTGTTATGATAGAAAATTATCGTTCCGGCCTTTTATGGAAACTATTTATGAGTGCGCCCGAAGTCAAAGTTGGACTTGAAAAATTAGGATTTTATTACGAATCTAAATAATATTATTTATGAAACGTTTGGCAGTAGTATTTGCCTTCATGCTCTCCGCTGTATCTATGTGGGGACAAATTATAAAAGTGGAAGGCTCAGTGCTTGACAATGATGGTTATCCTCTTCCTCAAGCTGCGATTTTCGTTAAAGGCGGGACCACCGGAACTGTAACTGATCTAGATGGTCACTATTCGATCGAGGTGCCATCAAATGCTGTGCTTGTGTTCTCTTTCCAAGGATATAAAGATAGGGAAGAGATGGTAGGTGGCAGAAGCTTAATAGATGTAAAACTTGACATTGATTCTCAACTTCTTGAGGAGAGTGTCGTAGTGGGATACGGAACTCAGAAATCTAAGGATCTCACCGCGCCAATTGTAACCATAAAGGGTGGGGAGTTAAGTAAGCAAGTTTCCTCTTCTCCTATGGCTGCTCTTCAAGGTATGGTGAGTGGAGTACAAATTATTAATAGCGGAGCTCCTGGTGCTACACCTAAGGTTAAGGTGCGTGGCGTTGGTTCAATAAGTGATTATGCTACACCTCTTTATGTAGTAGATGGAGTGTTTCAGGATAATATAGACTTTTTATCATCTAATGATATCGAGAGTCTTACTGTACTTAAAGATGCTTCTGCATCTGCTATTTATGGTGTCCGCGCGGCTAATGGCGTTATTATAGTTACCACAAAGAGAGGATCTGTCGATCATTTAAACATTAATTATGATGGCTACGCCGGAGTTCAAATTCCGATTAATATCATGCCACTTGCGAATAAAAGTCAATACATAGAACTTCGCAACGAGGCCAATAAGAACACTATAGGCTGGACGCCATTAGATGCCAGTGCTTTTCCTGGTGATACAGACTGGTATGCTGAGCTGGTAAAACCGGCATTTACCACAAACCATTCAATCGATCTGTCAGGAGCTTCGGACAATACAAACTACTCTGTGGGCTTAAGTTATTTCTATCAAGATGGCATCATGAATCACACTACTAATGATTACGATAGGATTAACATTCGATTTAGACTTGACCAGAAAATGACATCATGGCTGAAAGTAGGTGTAAACTCCGTGCTTTCCCGTTATAAGAAGAATAATTATAATGCCAATGCGTTCTACCAGGCTTATTTAAATCCTCCTGTGTATAATGTTTATAATGAAGATAATACGGAAGCATATCCGGTAAAATTCGATTCGCCTCAGCTCTACGGCTTCGCTAATTCCTATGGTAATCCAATAGCTGTAGCTTATTATAATAATTCGGGCGAGAATGGATTAAAAGAGGTTTTGTCTACATATGCCGAGTTTACTATTATTCCACAAGCACTTACCTTTAAGACTTCGTATAACATGGACTTCTATTTTTACGATAGTCATAATTATACCCCAGAATTCAATGTAGGTGGTAGTCAAAGTGTAGGGACATCTTCGCTAAGTAAGACTTTTGGATATGGATTAAATCAGATATTGGATAATGTGCTTACATATAATGGACAAGCCGACAAGCACAAATTCTCAATAATGTTGGGAAATTCACTTAGAACTCAATTAAGCAGATCTCTTAGCGGCACTCGTAATTCTGTACCTTATTATGACAGTGCTTCTCTGTATTTAATCAATGGTTCATCTCGTAATCAGCTTTCAAGTGATGGCGGAACTCGTTATAACGGCGTTTCATTCTTTACTCGAGGAACTTATAATTATGATGAAAAATTCCTTGCCACATTTACACTGCGCGCAGATGGCTCTTCCAAATATCAGCAGAAGTGGGGTATTTTCCCTTCTGTCGGTTCGGCATGGAATCTTACGGAAATGGATTTTATGCAAGATCAGCACTTCTTCGATTATCTTAAGGTGAGGGTTTCATGGGGTATGCTTGGTAATGATAATGTTCCGGCCAATTCATCTGCCATCCTCGGATCATCTGGAATGGGTGCATCTGCAGTCTTTGGAGATACAGTGTATGACGGAGTAGGCGCTCAGACTGTGGTGAATAATTATCTTAAGTGGGAAGTAGTTACAGAGGCCAATGTCGGAGTGGATTTTTCTACTTGCTCGAATCGTCTTCGCGCTGAAATCGATGCCTATGATCGTATAACGGACAATGTGGTATTCTATACGCCTATAGCGGCAGGAGGTGGTACTGCCAATCTCCTTTCTAACAATGGCTCTGTTATGAATCTAGGTTTGGAATTGAGCTTAAACTGGAGTGACAGTATAGGAGAAGATCTATCGTATAATCTAGGACTGAATGCCACATTCAACCATAACGAAGTTACAAAACTTAGTGGTTTGGAATTAAGCAATTATGACTATGTACCAGGTACATCCATAAATGGTAATTATGCCACGCGTGCGGCTATAGGGTATCCGATCGGCGGCTTTTGGGGATATAAGATAGATGGAGTTTATGCTTCAGAAAAGGAAGCTCTTCAAGACCCAGTCAATCAAATAATAAAAGATGCCGGTTACTTTAAATATCATGATGTTACGGGCGATGGTACTATTAATAAAGATGATATCACTTATCTGGGTAGTCCACTCCCATGGCTTACATTGGGTTTCAATGTTGGAGTAAATTATAAAAATTGGGATTTCAGCATGCTGATAAATGCCCAAATAGGCAATAAGATTTTAAATCTTAAACGAATGCAGCGTGGAACTTTCTCTGAGGCTAACTATGATCTTGATTTTTATAAAAATCGCTGGACTAAGGAAAATAAATCCACTTCATATCCATCTGCAGAAGCTGCCGGAACAAGTTTTATACAGACTTGTAATGATTTCTATCTTGAAGACGGCTCTTCATTTAATATAAATAATGTTCAACTAGGATATACTTTTAATGGAATGAAGTGGGCACGCAGCATACGAGCTTATGTAAGTGCACAGCGTCCGCTCTGTCTTTTTGGATACAATGGTTTTACAACTGAAATAGGAGGCTCACCAGTTTCCTCAGGCATAGATAATAGTGTATATCCTATGCAATCTATTTACACAGCTGGAATTAGTGTGAATTTTTAAAAAGGAATCGACATGAAAAAGATCATAAATTTATTGGCAGGTATCAGCATGGTAGTATGTGTCGTATCGTGTGATGACTTTCTAAATATTAGAGTTGAAGGCACAATGCCATCGTCGGGAACGGATTATACAAAGGCAGAGAACATCTTTCAACCAGTCAGTGCTGCATACGCCCAGATGCGTTCAGATATATGGTTTCCTTATGTCTGTGTTGGTGATGTGTCTTCAGATGATTCCGATACGGGGTCTGCTGTCGGAGATAACGCTTATGCTACGGCCATGAACGATTTTACCTTCGAGCCAGGCAATTATATGTTCAACTCTTTATGGACTGGATACTACAATATTATCTCGGCAGCAAATAATGCCATCTACCAAGAGGGAAAGTATGCTGAGGCTATGAAAACGGAAGAAAATAAGTTGTATGCTCGTCAGTGTGCTAATGAAGCGAAGGTGATACGTGCATTTGCCTATACATGGTTATATAGGACTTTTGGCGAAGTGCCAATAGTACGTTATGGCATGAGTTCAAGCGAATTAGCTAATAATCCCCAAGTTTCAAAAGACGAATTGTATAAATATATACTAAGAGATCTTGACGAGGCTATAGATACACTGCCTATTTCTTATTCGAAGGTTTGGGGAACACGCTATACTAAATATACGGCACTTGCACTTAAGGCCAAGGCAGCCATGTACTTCGATGATTGGCAAAGTGCCGCTGATGCTTCTGGAAAGATTATCGCCTCTGGCAAATTCGCACTTGAAGATGACTATAGATATCTGTTTTCTGTAGATGGAGAGGGGTGCTCTGAATCTTTAATGGAGATAGAAGGCTCTGATCTAGGGCAAAATAGTGGAGAAGCTCCATATTTGCTTTATGCCTATTATCAAGGGCCACGAAATAACAGTCCTTCCAATATGCAGGGGTGGGGTTTTAATGTGCCCAATGATAATCTGAAGGCTTTTCTTGAAGCTCGCGGTGATGCTAAGAGGCTTTCAATTACTTTCCTCGAAAGAGGGACGACAACCCCCGAAGGTGATTACATATCGGATAAATGCCCTAATCCATATTACAATGGAAAAGTCTACACTCCAAGCAGTTATAATACTTTTAACACTAACGCTTATGGCTATGACCATAATATTAGGCTGATTAGATATGCCGAAGTCTTACTTATTTACGCAGAAAGTTTATGCAATGGAGCATCTAGTGGAGAGTGCACTTATAGTGCAGATGATGCTCTTCATGAAGTTCAGAATAGAGCGGGAATAGGCAACACGACTGCTACACTTCAAAATGTGTGGGATGAACGAAGGGCAGAACTTGCACTTGAGAATAATCGCATATTTGATCTTATACGTTTAGGAAAAGTGGAAGAAGTGGTCGGTGCAAAGATAGCGGGTGCCAAGACTAATTTTCATTCGCATTTCCCTATTCCTTCCGAACAGGTTACTTTGAATAAAGCTCTAATACCTTCACCAGGATATATTTATTAACAAAATAAACCATTATTAATTAATTACTATTATGAAAAAAATTTATGCATTTGGCGCTGCTGCGCTTGCACTATGCGCCATCTCTTGTAACAAAGAGAAAAACGATGGACCTGACACTCCTAACGGAAAACCAGAAGTAACTGTAGCTAAAGACGCTCTTGTAGCATATCTTCCTTTTGAAAGCGAAACTGCCGGTACAACGGAGCTGGTAATTGCAGATAAAGGCGAGACTACCGAAGCTAATTTCGTTAATGGACGTACTGGAAAGTGTTTCCAAGGAGGAGAAAAGCAGTATCTTATCTACACTGTGCCTCAGAATAGTCCTATCAGAAGCATGAAAGGCTTTACATATTCTGCATGGGTTAATCAGCCAGAGATTCTTCAGTCACAGGTTCCTGTTCCTATGTATTTCCAACTTGCCAATCTTGACAGTGAAAAACCAGATCATTTCTGGGGAAATATTTCATTTGCTGTAGATCGCACTGCAGAAGGAGCAGAAGGTAACTTGACATACAAGACTTGCTTCCGTCATGGCGACGATGGAGCTATCTGGAAAACGTGGAATGGAGACTATGGCAAGTGCTTCCCTGCAGGTCGCTGGAATCACCTTATCTATACATATAACAACGAGACTTCAGAGTTCCATGTTTATGTAAATGGTGCTGATGTTACTCCTGAAAACGTGGTTGAATGCAAAATGGGAGAAAACCTTGCAGGTGATCTTTCATTCATCGGGGCAGACCAAATCGTTATCGGTGCATGGCTACCAAAGATTCTTGATGGTGCTACAGATGAATGGATGGGTTGGATGGACAATGCTCAGATCGATGAATTCCGCCTTTACAGTCGCGCTCTTACAGCAGAAGAAGCTACAGAACTTTATAGGGCTGAAGTTGCTAATATTAATGAATAATTATTAACTTAATGTCAAGCCCTAATTAAGCAAGGGCTTGACATTATTTTTTTATATGGACTGGTAAAATTTTGTTAATGAAGAAAATATTTGGGTTAGTACTTTTGGTGCTTTCGCTATTTTCGTGTTCATCATCCAAGGATGAAGTGAAGATAGAGAGGGTGCAGTTAGTTTCTATTAGTTTTAATGGTAAGATTATACCTCTTTCAAAAGTGCCGACGGGCGTATCTAGCGACGTAGAGTATGTGCTTACATTTACAAAAAAACTCGACTTTGCCGATTTAAACTCTAAATTATTAACTTGTAGTGGAGCGCCTTTATCGGATTTTGACCTATACGTAAAAGGGGAAGAACTTCATATAAAGTCAAATACCACTTTACCTTTCTTTAAGAAGATCACCTTTAAATTTTATGCTGGGGAAAATTTAGGAGTTCAATTTACCGAAGATTTCAGCTTTTCATTTATAACTGAATATGACCCGGCAGACAAATTCCAAAGAATTTCCGAGGAAGAATTATTTGAAAAGGTACAAAAAAGCACTTTTTCATACTTTTGGGATTATGCACACCCGGTAAGCGGACTTGCAAGGGAAAGGTTAGGCTCAGAGAACACAGTAACTATTGGAGGATCCGGATTTGGAGTGATGTGCATCCCCATTGGCATAGAACATGGGTGGATAACAAGAGAACAGGGGGCTCAGCAGATTTTAAAAATAGTTACTTTCTTGGGCGATAAAGCACAGCGTTTTCATGGTGCTTGGCCCCATTGGCTTGATGGACAAAGTGGTGCGGCAAAAGCATTTAGCACCTATGACGATGGTGCCGATTTAGTGGAAACTGCGTTTATGATAGAAGGCCTACTGGCTGTAAAAGAATATTTCTCAAAGGAAGATGCCATTGAGAGCGAAATACGAAGCAGAATCCAGCGCCTTTGGGAGGAAGTAGAGTGGACATGGTTTCAAAACGGAGGACAGAAAAAACTCTTCTGGCATTGGTCCGAAAAATATGGATGGAAGATGAATATGCCTATTTCCGGCTGGAATGAAGGTCTAATTACTTATATTTTAGCAGCCGCTTCACCGACTTATTCTATTGAAAAAGATGTTTACGATGATGGATGGGCAAATGGTGGGAAGATTACATTTAACCCTAAATCTCCTATGTTCTTTGCGCATTATTCTTTTTTAGGACTGGATCCTCGCAAACTGGAAGACAAATACGGGAACTATTGGGATATCAATACAGCGCATGCTATGGCCAATTATAACTATTGTGCTTCGTCTAAGGGCGATAATGGATATAGTTCATTGTGTTGGGGCCTAACAGCATCGGATTATTATAAAGGATATACAGCTTCATCGCCTTCTAATGACACTGGAACAGTCGCGCCTACTGCAGCTCTTGCCGATTTCCCTTATGTCCCTGGACATTCCCGTGATGCTATGGAATACTTTTATTATGTACTAGGAGACAGATTGTGGGGAGAGTATGGCTTTAAAGATGCCTTTGCTCTTAAGCAGCAATGGTTCGCTTCATCTTACATTGCCATAGATCAAGGGCCAATCGTTATTATGATGGAGAACTATAAGACCGGACTCCTTTGGGATTGCTTTATGCGAAACGAAGATGTGCAGCGCGGTCTTGAAAAACTTGGATTCACTTATAAATAAATTATACAAAACATGAAGAAAATACTTGGTATTCTAATTATCGCTACATCTATGATTGCCTGTGTTTCGAAAAATGAACCTAATAAGGAGATGTCTGCCTTTATAGATTCATTGATGAAGCAGATGACAGTGGAAGAAAAGATTGGTCAACTAAACCTCCCTGTTGCCGGCACTATAGTAACGGGTGAAGGGAAGAGTGTTAATGTTGATCAGCGAATCGCAGGTGGAGAAATAGGTGGTCTATTCAATGTAAAAGGTGCCGCTGAAATCCGTAAATATCAACAAATTGCAGTGGAAAAATCAAGGCTTGGCATTCCGCTTATCTTCGGTATGGATGTGATTCACGGTTATGAAACGGTTTTTCCGATACCGCTGGGATTAGCCTGTTCTTTTGATATGGATGCAATTGAAGAATCAGCTAGAATTGCCGCGAGTGAGGCTTCTTCAGATGGTATAGCATGGACCTATAGCCCTATGCTAGATTTAAGCAGAGATCCTAGATGGGGACGTGTAAGTGAGGGCAATGGAGAGGATCCATATCTAAATGAATGTATAGCAAGGGCCATGGTATATGGTTATCAGGGCCATCCGGGTCAACAGTACTCAAAAGATAATCAGATAATGGCGTGCGTTAAGCACTTTGCTCTTTATGGTGGAGCAGAGGCTGGTAGAGATTATAATACAGTAGATATGTCCCATCAGCGTATGTTCAATGAATATATGACAGGGTACAAGGCTGCAGCCGAAGCCGGTGCGGGTAGCTTTATGGCTTCATTCAATGTAGTGGATGATGTTCCTGCCACAGTAAATAAGTGGTTATTAACAGATGTGCTGCGTGACCAGTGGGGGTGGAACGGATTTGTGGTTACAGACTATACAGGAATTTATGAATGTATGGCTCATGGTGTAGGGGATTTCCATGAGGTGGCTGTTAAGGCTCTAAAAGCTGGGGTGGATATGGATATGGTTTCCGAAAGCTTTTCCTCTCAACTTAAAACGGCGCTTGATAAGGGAGAAGTAACAATTAAGGATATTGACCGTTCTTGTCGTCGTATTCTTGAAGCGAAGTATAAACTTGGTTTATTCAAAGACCCATATAAATTCTGCCGCGAAGAGCAGGCAGATAGTTTGCTTCGTTGCGCGGAATTTCGCTCTGCAGCTCGTAGAATATCAGCCGATTCGTATGTGCTTTTGAAAAATGAGGGTGTGCTTCCATTAAAAAGAAATGGAACAGTGGCAGTAGTAGGACCATTGGCCGCAACAGCGGAGAATATGGCTGGTACATGGAGCGTGGCAGCGCGCCATAGCGAGTGCGTAACTTTGCTGGACGGAATCAAGGCTGTAGCCGGCCCTAATGTCAAAGTCCTTTATGCAAAGGGAAGTAATCTGTGCTCGGACTACGACCTAGAGATGCGTTCCACAATGTTCGGTAGAGAATTGGGAAGAGACGGCAGAAGCGATAAAGATTTATTAAATGAAGCTCTTAAGGCAGCAAGAAAAAGCGATGTGGTAGTAGCCGCTCTTGGAGAATCCTCTGAGATGTCAGGCGAGAGCTCTTCTAGGAGTGATATAAGCATTCCAGATGTGCAGAAGACTCTCTTGAAGGAGTTGTTAAAGTTAGGTAAACCAGTCGTTCTTGTGCTTTTTGATGGGCGACCGCTTACCATAGAATGGGAGTCGGAAAATGTTCCTGCTATCTTGAATGTGTGGTTTGGTGGTAGTGAAGCAGGCTATTCTATAGCAGATGTGCTATTCGGAGACGTGAATCCATCGGGAAAATTGGCTATGACTTTCCCTAAAAATGTGGGGCAAATCCCTCTTTATTACGCTCATAAGAATACAGGCCGCCCTCTTGAAGGTCCTAATGGAACAGATAAATGGTTTATAAAATTCCGCTCTAATTATCTGGACGTGGATAATGATCCTGTTTATCCTTTCGGATATGGACTTAGCTACACTACTTTTGAGTATGGACCTGTTCAGTTGTCAAGTGATTCGATGTCAGGTACTGGTAGCATAAAAGCATCTGTAGAGGTGAAAAACACTGGAAAAGTTATGGGTAAAGAGGTGGTGCAGATGTATATACAAGATGTTAAAGCAAGTGTATCTCGTCCACTTAGAGAGTTAAAGGGCTTTGAAAAGGTTAGCCTAGCTCCGGGCGAAAGCATGGTGGTGTCTTTTGAAATATCTGCCGATGCATTGAAATTTTGGAACCAGCAGATGGAATATGGAGCAGAAAGCGGAGAATTTAAAGTCTTTATAGGAGGAGACTCCACTACGAAAAACAGCGCAAGTTTCGTGTTGTTATAATAATTTGAGTTGTGTTTATCATTCCTGAGGTCTGGCGTTTAGCTAGACCTCATTTCTTTTTATGACAAATGCAGGAAGCACGAATATTACAGCGATTAATGAAAGTAGCATACCGCTTATGGTTCCTAGCGCAAAGTCGAACCAGAACACTTCCTCTGGCCCATCTGTTAGAAAAGGAATAAGTCCTAGAACAGTAGAAATTACAGTAAGGATTATAGCTTTGATTTTAAAATCAAATGCCGTAATATATCGCGAGGTGGCACATTCGCCATTATGCCCTAAGTATGTACAGATTAGGTATATCCCAGCATTAATTGTAAGTGCGCATAGCATAATTAGGGCAGCGAATCCTCCTTGGTCGAAAGTGAAATTGGAAAAGGCGAAAATCAAAAAAGGACCTATGAAGGAAACTGGAATAGTAAGAATGACGGCAAATGGTAGTCGTATGGATTCAAAGGCAGCACATAGCATGACGAATAACGAGACTATTATTATGCCTATTAGCCACCAATAGTGCTTTTTGTTTTGATCAAACCTATAATATTCAGGTGTTTTTGCTTCATACCCTAAAGGAAGAGCCTGAGTATTCATATATTTGGTTGCCGATTCTGCCGCTTTTTGAGCAAGTTCATAAGTACCTATAAAATCATAGCAAACATTAACTACATATGATTGGTTATATTTGTAAATGTTAAGATTACTTTTACTTTTTTCTATTTTGCCAAAAGATGATAGTTTTTGAGACAGGGTCCAAAGATCATATTCGTCATAATCCGATGACACCAAGATAGTTTCTGCCATTTGCCCAGATATGGGAAGGTTGCCAATATTTCTTTTATATAGAGATTCTGTTAGGTCGGCGTGAAATACAGCGGGCGTTAGTCCATAGAGTGCCATATTTTCCATGTTATATTTCCATATTAGTTCTGTTTTTGGAGCACCACTCCAACTGGCGCTCCAAATTTCAGGCTCGTTTACTCTATTATTTCTAGACAGATAATCAATAAGTTCGGAAGCATAATCTAGTAAGGCATCATAATTATAACCGGATAGTGTTATGCGTTGGGATTTGTTATAAGTGGAGATGTTGTTATTGAATGAGTTTTCTGTTATGCCATATACTTGCCAATTGGCCCCACCGAAATTAATAGCCATGGATGTTACCATAGACTGCAATTCTGCTGGAAAAGAGGTGTTTTCCCATTCCGGGAAAAATGTAATATCTATTGTTGCGGATGGTTTTGAGTCTATATGGGTAATGTATGATTTAATCTGCTCGAAGCCCGATAGATAATTCTCCATAGACTTGATTACTTCGTTGAGTTGTAGTATGCTACACTCTTCTCCCATTGAGGCTTTTATGTGTAGAATTTTATTCTCGGGCTGCCTGTAAAAACTCATTTTATCTATGTTCTTGTAGAACGGGATAAAAGACAATGCCGTTGTACACAAAATAACTACTATGAATACCCATTTATGTTTTGCAGCCCAGCAGATGTATTTATGGTATATTTTAGAATAAAAGTGCTTTTTTCCCTCTGATTTTGTGTCGGAGAGTGGCAGATATTCCATAAGGGCAGGGATGAATAGCACTGCTACGCATAGCGAAATGCCAAGATTAAGTACTATGGCCCATATAAAATCTGAAAGATTGATAGTTTCACTTTCTGGAAGAATGAAAACTAGCAGGAGTGCTACTATATCGGTTAAAATGGCGGCCAATAGACTAAAGAATACTTTCCTATCATGGTATCTGCGATAATGATCTATCATGACTATAGAAGAGTCTATAACTATACCTAGGGCTACAGTTATACCTGCAAGTGTATATATATTTATGTCAATGCCTAAAAATGCATAGACTGAAAGTGAACTCAATATATTTGTGAATAATGTAAAAATTATTATCAATAAATATTTTATGGACCTGTATGCGAGGTAGACAAAAATTAGGAGAATCAAGACGCACAACCCGATGCGAAAGAAGATTTTTTTTAGTTCGGCTTTAATATAATCGGATGAGTCATAAGAGATGTTAAATGTTAGTTCGTCTGGCATGTTTTCCGAAAGCCTAAGCATCTCTTTCTTTATGGCATTGGTAGTGGTGATTAAATTAGTGTCATCAGCAAGGCTAATTATTAGGTTAATGGTATTGAGTCCATTAACCCTATAATATGAAGATACTTCGGCCTCTTTGTATCTGCATTGTGCTATTTCACCAAGATGTATGATTTTCTCTCCGACCTTTTTTATGGGTATATTTTCAATATTATCAGTTATACAATTTAGAGCAACAGATATAAGGTGAGAGTTGTCATTGATGTATCCTAAATATGATATATCGTAATTATTTCTAATTGCGGAGATTATTTCTGACGATGAAATATTTAATGAACGGCATAGGGGAGTATCGTAACGTACTTCGTATATATAAGGTGTTGCACCTGTAAGAGTGGCTGTTTCGACTCCTTTAATTGAGGAAATGTATGGAAGTATATTCTTTGAAGCATATTCTTCTATTTCAATTGAAGAAAGTGCGCTTTTTATTGTGTATGAAATGGCCGTTTCATTACTTTTGCCTCTTGTATTAAGAGAAATTTCTGGATATAGTACGCCTTCAGGTAAAGTGTTCCATAGATTTCTTAAAGCTGAAGATAACTCAAGACGGCTTTTGGCTATGTCTATTTTATTGGAAATATTTACTGATGCGCTGCCTCCACCCTTATATGAAACGGATGATGTGGCTTCGCATCCTTCGAGCGAAGCTAGGATTCCTTCGATTTTAGAAGTGACCTCGTTCTCGGCGGTTTTAGGAGATGCTCCCGGGTACGAGTAGTATACGGTTATAGTGTGAACTTTTCGACTTGGGGTATAACTCAAATTGAGTAAAGGCAGGGAAGCTATGCCTATAAAAGACAACGCCACCATTATCAGTAAAACTGAAAATGAAGAGATTTTACTGCCTTTTGTTTTTCCCATAAATAGAGTAGTATAACGCTGGTAAAATATATAGACTTACAAATGTACCTACAGTTAAGCCTGCGACTATAACTAACATAAGAGGGTATTGAAGATCAGCCCCCATATTACCTCTTTCCATAAAAGGAAGTATGGCGAAAATAGTTGTTAGAGAAGTCATTATTATCGCTTTTTTCCTTTTCTTGCTTGCTAATAGAACGGCATCTTTCGTTGTGAATCCGTTTCTGCGTAATTTGTTTATACTATCGACTTTAAGAATGGAATCATTAATGACAATACCACACACTACCACAAGACCTATCATAGACATAAGATTTATGCTTATGCCACTGAGCCAAAGGACTATAAGCGAAAATAAAATATCTACGCCGATTTCACATAGTATAAGAAGCGGTTGAAGAAAGGATTCAAATTGGCAAGCTAATATCAGGTAGAGCAGGATGATAGCAACTATTAGTATTAGAATCAGGTCTTTAATCATCTTTGAGTCTGTAAAAAATGAACCTGAATATCTAACATTGGAAGGTCCTACTGCCTTATCTATAGTTTTAATGACTTGAGGAACCAATTTGCTCGGAATATCAAGGTTTATAGGATAATACTCCCTAGATGCATCACTATAGATGGTTTTGAAGTCTTCTCTACCACTTATATCGAGTAGATATGATATTGGAATATCTATACCCCCTTTGTGTATAATCGTATTATTTAATATTTCATCAAAAGAGGATGCATTGCTACCGATAACTATAGGAATAGTCTGGTCAGCTTGTGTGAATGAGAACAAAACATTTTCTCCGAATGCATCCTTTAGGCAAGAAGCTAATTCTGTATAACTTATACCATAAAGCGCGAGAAGGTTAGCTTTAGCTGTAAGCAGCATATCTTGTTTACTTGGAATTTCAGATATCTCGGCAAATGGTAAGGCCGTTTTTATCTTGTCAATAATGTCTCGTATATTATCTATTTTGTTATTATCATAAATGCTCACCTTTGCCACGAGTTTCGCTTGGTCATTAGAAAGTGTGGCTTCTAGAATATTGTTTGCCGGACGAAATTCCTTTACACATAAAGGGAACCGCCCTAGTAGATAATCGGATATGTGTTTTTGTATTTTGGCCAATTCTTTCGATGATCTGCACTCGATATATAATTCGCATTCATTCGGACTCAATCTGTGTGCATGCTTGAGAATAAAATCCTGTGTTCCAATGCTCGATGTGAATTTGCTCGCTTGGGGTTTTATATATTCTTCGAGCATTTTCACTCTTTCCATGTTTTCTTTCAGGCCTATTTGCTCATTCCAATTAATGTATAGTAAGGTACTGGTATTGGTTAATGCAGGCAATTTCTCTTTCTCCATGTTATGAAAACATATAAAGATGCCTAATATAGAAAGTGTTATGATTGACCAAGCAAAGTGTGAATGATTCATAAACCATAAGGTGAGCTTTTCATCTCTGTTACTTTCTTTTCTTGCTATTATAGGTTTTCTTTTAAACCACCAATAGTAATAAACAGGTATTATAGTGATGGTTATAATATATGAAGTAAGAAGTACTATGGTAATGGCCATCGCTTGGTCATAGAATAACTTGCCGGCGATGCCACTCAAAAATATAAGAGGAATAAATACTGCGCATGTCGTAAGTACAGAACTTAGCATAGGACCTATAACATCCTTTGTTCCATCTAAAACGGCTTGTTTAAGTTTTGCTCCTTGAGATACTTTGGATGTGATATTATCAATTAATATAATCGTGTTATCTGCCATCATTCCTATCCCTAAAAGTAATCCAGAAAGAGAAACGATGTTTAGTGACAGCCCTACCAGATAAAATACACCCATTGAAAAAATGAGTGATAGAGGCATTGTCAGGCATACAAGGGCAGACGAGCGAATATCTTTTATGAATAAGAAAATAATTAGACTTGCTATTATAATGCCGGCAATTATATTTTTTATAAGGTTATCAATGGAATACTCTAGCAATTGAGTCTGGTCTTGAGTAGTAGTAAATTCAATTCCAGGATAAGCAGATTCAAGTTCGACAATTAACTTTTTTACAGAAGCTTTCAATGATGACATTTTGCTATCACTTTGTTTGATGACAGCTATAGTGATGCTCCTTTTCCCATTGCATTCTGTTATCCCAAGTCTTCTTTGAGACATCATCTCTACTTGGGCCAAGTCTTCAACTTTATAAATAGAGTTATTAACCTTTAATCGTATATTCTTTATATCTTGAATGTTGGATATTTTTGATGCGAATTTAACATTGTATCTATAATATCCATCTTTTATGGAAAATGAATTAAGTTCTATGTTTGATTGTAGTATGGCTTTGTTGAAGGTGGCTTGGTCTATTCCAAGGGCTTTTAGTTTTGATGCGTCAGGAATAATCTGGATTTGCCTAGTGTCATATCCGCTTACATCCACCATAGACACTTCGTTTAGCTGCTCGAGTCTTTTCGATATGACGGACTGAGCATAATCGCTTAATTGGCTGAATTCTATATGTGAGTTAGGCGTTAGGGTGAGATTGAGATAAAATGCTGGAATATCAGAAGCATTGCTTTTTCTTACTGTTGGCCTTGAGATTTGACCAAGTCGAGTCATGCACCTATCGATTCTTTCGTTTACCTCGATTAGCGCATAATCCATATTGGTTTTATGACTGAATGTTAGTTTTATGGTTGCAACGCCATCATTAGATTGAGCCTCGATATTTTCAAGACCTTCTGTTTGCATTAACTGCTCATTAACTATCGGGATGACATTGGAAGAAAGTTCTCTTGCTGAAAGCCCTGCAGAGTTGAATTGAATGGTGATATACGGAATATCTATATCAGGTATAAGTGAAACTGGTAAGCGCTTTATACTTACTATTCCTAATACTATGGTAACTAGTAAAATGGAAGTTACAGCAATGGGCCTATGTATTAGTTTGTCCAGCATACTACAAAATGGTCACCTTAGAGCCATCGGCTAGGTTTAAATTTCCGGATATAATGACTATATCGCCCTCTTTAAGGGTGGCTCCTCTATCTTTATTGGCTTCTACTACAGCGTATTCACTATTTTTATCGAGTATGTTAACATAAACCCAATGTGCGGTTTCGTCTTCTTGTGTATAAGTAAATAAGACATCGAATCCATCTCTTATCACTAATGTACTGCGTGGTACTACTAATTGGTTAGGTATATCCTTTTCTATGGTCACTTTTACATTCATCCCATCAAGAAGTACACTAGAATCACTGGCTACGGCACATAATTCGATTTGTCCATTCTCATTCACTGAGGGATTAATGTTTTTGAGAAAGCCTTTAACTGTAATGTCTGGCCGAGCAAAAGGAGATATAAGTATGCTTTGATTTTTCGAAATAAAGGCATATTCACTTTCCATTATGTTGAATTTAATGTTCTTTAGATTATTACCCATAAGAGTGCAGAATTTTTCGCTGCCCACTTGCTCATTTTCACTTAGGGATAAATTTGCAATAACGCCAGAAAATGGAGCACGAAGAATAGATGATTCGTAATCATAGTATGCGCGCTTTAGAGTATTTTGAGCATTTATAAATCCAGAACGCATCTTTGCTATAGATAGAATTTCGGGCGAAATGTTTAAAGTATCTTTAGGACTGAAACCTTGGCCCGCCAGGATATCATAGTATTCAAGGCGCGATTTTTCGAATTCCAATTGCGCAGAGTAAAGGGAAAGTTGTAGATCTTCTCTATCTAGAACAGCTATCGTATCACCTTTTTGAACATAGTCTCCATTCGTATTGAATATTTTTCGTATGTTCCCGCTAGTCCTAAAATGTAGTTCTGCTTTGGGATATGCATAAGATTTACCATTCGTTATTATCTGCTTCGAAAAAGTATCTTTTTTTAGAGCAATCACCTGAACTATATTGGATTGTGGGGAAGATATTTTTTTATCATCCCTAAGTGTGATATTGCTTTGATTTTTACAGTTTGTGATGCTTATCGCCAAAAGGGCAATCAACATAATTGATGGAATGTATCTCATTGCACTATAAGTTCTTGTTCGTCAATATCTAAATTTCTTCCATTTTGAAAATCATACAAGGCGTATGATCTAAGAGTGTAATAACTTTGCCAATAATTACTTATGTCATTAATGAATTTAAGCCTTGCAGTATCATTCTCGCTTTGTGCTGTATTTAATTCAAGAACAGAAGCATTTCCGTTTTGAAATTTTTCCATTATAAGAGAATATCGCTCGCTAGCTATAATCATAGCTCTTTTTGAAGTAAGGCATTGTGATTTTTTATTATTAAATTCGTTTACTATTGAATAAATTGTTCTTCTATAATCATTTTCGCTCTGTGCTACTTGTGCGTTTATTACTTCTCTTGCGGCTTTTGCCTTTTCGACCTTCCCTTTTCCTACACCCCAATCGAAAATAGGAATACTAAAAGTTATCCCTATCATCTCTTGATCTTGAAGGTTTTTATACACATCTGGAAAATTTATATCTGATTTTGATAATCCGAATCGGGCATTAAGAGAAACTGATAGACCTGATGAGGCTTTTGCTTTAGCAACATCACTATCAGCTGTTAATTTCTTTAGTTCATTTTCTAAATTAAAGGATGAATTGGCTAGGCATTTATCAAGTACCTCTTCATAATTTAGACATAAGTCGGGCAGGTAGTCGTCTATAATAGGCCGAATCTCTATAGATTCGTCAAAGCCCAAAAGCGAATTTAGTTGCATCTGCATTTGCCTAAAAGTTACTTCACTTTCGTTAATTGCTATGCTATCGTTAAGCATCCTAAGTTCGAGTTGCAAATACTCGTCCTTGGACACTGATCCCAGATATAGACGTTCCTTTGCTACTTTAAGCATCTTGGATGTGTTATTATAGTTGCTAATAGCGTTTTTATAGTTCATTTGAGAAAGCAATAGGTCATAGTAAGATTTTACTACATTAAGAGTTAAATACTCCATTGACTTTAGATATTCGCGTTTCCCTTTTTCGTACTCTTTCGGTTCAATCAAATCGTTCCATTTGAATTGATTATATGCGAAAAGTGGCTGGCTGTAGGAGATGGTGACAGGTTGACTATACCAGTTTAACGGATTTGAAGTGCCGAATTGGTCAATGCGGGATAAATCCGAGTAAACTGATATTGTTCCTCCGGTAAGACTGATGTTTTGACTTAGGTTGAGCCCTATGCCGTTCTGGAGATTATAGGAATTGACATAGCGTAAATCTCCATCCTCATAACTTTGCATAAGGGTAAGCGAGCGATTGAAATTCAGTATGTTCCCATATAGAGAAAGAGATGGTAATCGACTTGCTTGATAGGCTTTGTATGCCCAATATGTAGATATGAAAGCCTGTTTGGCTTGAAGTGCCTGGACCGATTGCTTTCTTGCTGTTTCGATCGCCTTTTCCATAGACATATCTTGCCCCTTGCTATTTATGCATAATAGCATGCTTGCTATGACAAATGCATAGAAAATATGGTGTGTGGAAATTTTCATCTGCTCTGTTTTAGTGAATCTAATAAATGTGCGCTTTCCCTTCGAATATTGACCATAGCTTGATGTGAGGTGTTATATGGCATTTCCATTATAGTTTTGCCTATATCGATAGCTTGATCATCCCTGCCAATTTTAGTCTCCATTCTCATTAACAAATATAATGGATAAATTCTAGAAGGAACCATATAATGTGAAAAAATATACTCTTTTCGTGCTGTCTCAAAGTCATTAAGTGCTTCGTAATTTTTACCTATTATATTATGAAACATCGGATCGGACGAGTATTTAGCACCTTGAAGGAGAATAATATTGCTTTCTTCAAATCGGCCTTCTTTATGGAGTGCATATCCTAGATTGTAAAGATACTTGTAGTCTTTTTTGTTATCATCGTAGAGTGGTTCAAGTATTTGAATTGCCTCATTATATAAACCACTATGAATAAAATTCTTGGCTTGTTGAAACTCTATACTTGTTTCTTTTTCTGTTAGTGCCTCAATGGGATAAGAGAAAAAAGAGAAAACACTAAAGGCTATTATTCCATAACCTAAACAAATCTTATACTTAAGTAGTAAGTTGATTAGTGTAATAATAAGGAAAATAGATAATAACATAACAGGAATTCCGCGTTCTATTCCTATTTTCAAATACTCATTAAAAGCATACTCTGGACATCCTGCAATTCTAACCGATTGTGCACTTCTGTTTTTTTCTCTGAAATATTCTGCTTGAGTAACTCCATAAGTACCTAGAACAGTATTGGGGCCACTCCCTGAAATGGGGTTTTTACTTAATGCGATTGTTTCTATTTTCCAAATATGAAGACGTCCTAGTGCAGAATCTTTTTTAGCGTAAAATAGAATAAGTAAGGCCACGCAAGAGATAGTAACAGTTGAAATGCCAATTAGTTTTTTACTTTTCAATAGACTTAGCAAATCTGTCTCTCTTTTGAGAAGAAAAAATAAAGCGATGGCAAGGGAAAGAATAGCTGCTCTACTTCTTGTCGAGGGAAGTACTACTACACCTAAAAGTATAGATAGTATAGCTAGACCATTTACAAGTCGAGACTGTTTGTCTAAAATGACACTTGATATAAGGATGGAAAGTAAAATTGCTAGTAATCCACCATACGGGCCAGGATTATTTAGAGTCCCTGTCATTTTAAAGAGAATATGTCGGGAAGGTATCCATCCGAAAAGCTGGAACAAACCAGTAACTATTTCAAAGATAGTTACAATGGAGAATATTAGACATAAAATAGTATTTATAATGCTTTTATTCATTTATAGCAGAGATGAATAGTCCTTTTAGCTTTTCGCTTCTTAGCGGATCTCCTACGAAAATGGGATTTCTCTGTGGTCCTAAAAGAAAACAATGAAATCTCTTATCATTTGGGATGCTTTTATTCGAGGATGTGAAACTGCCGTTTTTATCTATATACACAGGAAAGGGGCATTCGGATTCATCTATATAATACTTAATAAGTTCTATTTCATCCTTAACAGGTGAAATGATAGGGATAAATGAAATATTTTTCTCTTTGCATTCGTTAAACAATATTTCGTATTTCGGAAGATTATTAATTGAGCAACCGATGCATTCCTCTGGGGAGAGATATATGACATAAATATATGGTTTTAATCTGCTATTATTGATGGGCTTAGAGTATTGGTAATAGTAGAACTCTAAGTCTTGAGGGATATTGATTGTGCTTTCTGTGAAGTCTTTTAGTGTACTTTTTAGGTTAGCATTATGGTTACACCCACATAAAGGTAATAAAAAGAATGAAATTGATATTAATGTTGCGAATTTATTATATGGCATAGTTATATATGTATTTTTTTGACAAATTTATAAAATCGCGATATGATATACAAGTAAAATTATATTAATTTGTGGATATAATAAAATTTGTTATATTTGAGCGCTTAACTAATTTTAGTGCGCAAGAGCATTGACTAATATGATCGCGCGTACATTTGATATTTTAACCACTAAAAATCATTTGTTATGAAAAAGTATTTTGTTACTTGGTAGGAGCGATCGTTTTAGTTGCTTCTGCAGTAATTTTTGTTCATTCTCGAAAGAGTGTTGATTTTATTGATGCCAATGTTGAGGCTTTGGCGGAAACTGAAGCGGGTGGCTTCGGACCTATATGTTCTAAAACGGGAATAGAAGGAGATCATCTTATGCACTTATGTAGTGATTGTTCTGCAACACCTCAAAAGTATAGGGCGGACGTTTGGGCATTTTGTAAAAATTAGCTTTTAAGTTATGATGAGAATAAAAGCCTGTAAGGATATACTGATAGTACTACTTGTTGTGTTTACTTATTCGTGCAACAACGTCGGAATAATGAATTCAAAGGTCAGATATGTAAAACCAGAGGAAGAGTTATGCATAAAAAGGGATACTACGATAGATCTAAATAGGACTGATCGAATTATAAACCCAGTTGATATTCAGATTATAGAAAGCGATTATTTAATAGCAAAGTGCCAACCCACAGCAAAGTTCCCTTTTTATTTTTATGCATTTGACATTTCGAATTTTAATGAATGCCTATTATTTGGACGAAAAGGACGGGGAAGTGATGAGTTAATCGAACCACGCATTCTGAAATTTCAGAATGATAACGGAAATTTGTGGTTTTATGATAATACGAAATTTTTATATAGGTATAACCCATGTAATAATCAAATGCTCAAGGTAATACAACTTCCTTCTTCTTTTTTTGACATAACTATGGCCTCCGATACTTCCTTCTTTTATTCTTCGTTTAATGGGGAAATTTATTGTAATCAAGCCTCTGATTTCAAAGGAGAGGAAGTTGCAAATTACGCAATGAACCCTATTTTAACTAATGAGGGGCAAGTAACAGTCATTAGTTCGCAGCTTGCATCTTGTTTAGATGGGAAAATCGTAGAAGCCATGGTTTGCCTTCCTCAGGTTAATATATATGATATTAAAAGAAATAGTGTTATAAGTATTGCAGTTGAAAAGTCTTATAAAAAATGGAAAACATTGCTTAATAGAGCACTTGACGCTTCGACTCGTCAGTATTATATGGCTATAGCACCAAGTTCTGATTATATATTTGCAGTTTATTCCGGTGCCACATTAGCAGAAATATATCAAGACGGAGGGTATAATAATGAGATACATATATTCGACTGGGATGGTAATTTCAAGTACAGAATAAAAATTGATGAGCATTTATCTCGTATCACCTTCGATGAAAAGCAGGGTCAATTATATGGCATAGAGAAGGAAACAGGCCATATTGTTAGATACAATATATTTAATAATTAATAGTTTATGTTATGAAAAAAGTATTTTTAATTTCATCAGCTCTTTTGCTTGCTATCTCTACAATTCTAGTTGTTAAAACTAGTAATAGTGTTTCTTCTTTTGACCTAAACGTCGAAGCTTTAGCTGATGGTGAAAGTTCTTCAACCTGTTACAGCGGAGGAAAAGGAGCTATATCGTGTGAGATTGCTTCTGGTATTGATTTAGGGGAACGTGGAATATCAGGAGGCTGTTCTGTTACATGTGGCGGCTCGTATTATGCATGTTGTGACATACATTGCTCTTGTATTTTTATTCTTGATTTTTAATTATGAAAAGCAGGGTCGCCATTATTCTCACACTTTTACTTTTTTTTATCTCATCGTGTAAAGGGAAAAAAGTATTTTCCGATGCTATAAATATTAATCTATATAAAGACTCGTTAATATGTGTTAATTTAAGTGAATATAAGTATTCTATATTGAATTCTCCCCAAGTAATAGGTGCGATCGATAGAGTTTGTTTTTCTGACAAAAGTGATGTTCTTTTAAAAACGGGAAAACTATTGTTCTTGTATTCACCAGAAGGAAAGTATATTACTTCTATATCACGTCTAGGAAGAGCATCAAATGAATATTTATCCATATTGGATTTTGGATTTAAAGGTGATTTCGTATATCTATATGATATGAATGGAAAAAAAATGATGTTTTTCGATAAAAACGGAAAACATTTATACAATTATCTTTTGCCAGAAGGTATTGAAGTCAAACCATTTCAACTTATTATACCAATTGGAAACCAATACATAGGAAAAAGGATGTATTGCGGATTTCCATCTTTTCCTGAATTGTCTTTATATGATAGTAATTTCAAGTATATCAAAACCATTAATGGGTCCAACATACATCTGCGCTCAGGCATTTATTTAAGTAGTCAATTTGCATCATATTCGGATGAGTCTGTCTTATATAATCGTTTGTTTGATACTAAAATATATGAAGTAAAATGTGACACAGCAATTGTTCGTTTTAATGTGGTATTTGATGAGAAGACAATAGATATTGATGCGTACAAAGACGAATATGAAATCCTAGAGGAAATTAACAAAAAGAAATGTGCTTATTCAACTCTAATTGATAATATTGAATATGATTGCGGAAAGTTGACTTTTTCATATGCATATACAAAGGATAAAAATGGCTATCGTATTGCCTCGTATGATTGTGATTCCAAAAGAAGTAATCATTATTCATTTAATATAGATGAGCAGATAGCGTATGCTTGCGCATATAAAGGCATTATGTATGTGTTTACTCAAACGGAAGAAGGCAGAACAAAACTATATTATGTTCCATTTTCAGAAGTAGCAAATCATGTATGTCTTTGAAAAGGAAACTCTATATGAGATTAGATACAATATAATTAATAATTAATAATTAATAACTAATAGTTTATATCATGAAGAAGTTTTATTATTATTTGGCAGGCGCCATCGTTTTAGTTGCTTCTGCAGTTGTTTTTGTTCATTCTCGAAAGAGTGTTGATTTTATTGATGCCAATGTTGAGGCTTTGGCGGAAACTGAAGCTGGTGGCTTCGGGCCTATGTGCTCTAAAACTGGTTCAAGTGGAACCTATAGGATGAAGTTATGTTCCGACTGTTCTGGAAGTTGGGGTAATTATGCTATGGATGTTGTAGCTTTTTGTCGTAATTGATGTTCTTGTTATGAAGAAATTTAGCTGCTTTATATTTCTGGCTTTAATAATTTCATGCAAGAGTGAAAATATAATGAAAGATGTCCCGATAAGGTTATACAAGCCAGAATGGGAAATGATAATAGAAAGGGATACTTCTTTTAGGTGTTCTTTTAAGGATGTTTTGAACTGTGTTGATCTTCAAATAGTAAGTGATACATTGCTTGTATTGCAGGGTCAAATATACAAAGACAATCCTAACTTTTTTCACTTATATTCTTTGTGTAATTATGAATTGATTAGTTCATTTGGAAGAAAAGGGCGAGGACCAGATGAGGTTTATCAACCCTGTTTAGTCCCGGTGCAATCAAATAGCCGTTACCTTTGTTATCGAGATGTTGGGAAAGAGTATATATATCGGGATAATATATTTACAAGTCAACTAGAAGGCTATGCAATACCTATTAGTAATGTAATGTCTTGGCTTCCTATAGGTATAGATAAAAATTTTTACATTTATTTTAAGGATAATTCGTTTATTTATAGTGTTTGCAACAAAAGTGAGGACGTTCTAAGCGAATATAAATTGTATCCGGAGTTTATAGAAGAATACTACGCTACTTTTTTAAGTAGTCTTTTGACCACCAATGAGCAAGGCAGAATTGCGGAAGCCATGGTAAATCTTCCTCAAATTAATATTATTGATGTAAATACTGGAGTAAAAAATAGCAGTGCTGTTGATAAAGTTTATAAAAAATGGCGTAAAATGATGAGTAAGCCTTTTGACGCTTCGACCCGTCAGTATTATATGGCTATAGCACCAAGTTCCGATTATATATTTGCAGTTTATTCTGGTGCCACATTGGCAGAAATCTATCAAGATGGGAGGTATAATAATGAGATACATATATTCGACTGGGAAGGTAATTTCAAGTATAGAATAAAAATTGACGAGCATTTATCACGTATCACATTCGATGAAAAGCAAGGTCAATTATATGGTATAGAGAAGGAAACAGGCCATATTGTTAGATACAATATATTTAATAACTAATTTATGAAAAGAGCGTTATTTGTTATCTCAGCTCTCTTGTTAGCGTTCTGCGGATGTAAATCCACAAAGGATGAGGGCATTAAATTAGTGATGGATATCGATAACTGTTTATCGAAAGACATTTCTTTTCAAGATATATTTTCGACTTTAGATGTTATAGTCTTAGATCCCAAACATCCTCTCCCATTTGGCAAATATAGCGAACCTCAAATGTGGTCTATTTCAAACGATGGTTTCTTTTTCCTGACAGATAAAGGGCAGATCATGCATTATAGTTTATCTGGAGAATTCATAGCGGAATATGATAAACATGGTAGGGGACCCGGTGAATTCCTTATGGCCTATGCTATGAGGCTGAACGAACGATGTGATGAACTAACGATAATAGATCCACGCGGTAATCTGTTTGAGTATTCTGTTTCCGATTCACTGCTGTTCTTAAAAAAGGAGGTGGTGCCCAATGTTTTATCAATCCATAATGCTTATCCAATCGGGGATGATTGGCTTTTATACTCTCCATCAGAAGAAGATGTCTTTCACCTCTGGGATGGTGAGAAGCTATGTGATGTAAAATATAGTCCAAATTGCAATATAAAATATTCTTTCAATGCTTCTGAGCCGTTCTTTTATGACAGAGATACGATGTATTACTATGAGGGCTATTCGGGAAATATTTTTAGGTTGAGTGCAGATATGAGAAGAATGGATAGATCTTTCTATTGGGACTTTGGGTCGCATACTTCTAACGCGGAAAAAGTCGATTTTAGAAAAGTGGATTTATTTCAGTATTTAAAAAACGACTCTTATGAAAAGATCTTCCCGTTTCTTAATATTCTGAAATATAATGATGTGATATATGCTAATGTGCTTTATCATAATGAAGAGCATAGCCTTTTCTATGATATCAATACCAATATGAGCTTCTTTTTTAAAGAGTTTAAAGAGGGGTATAAATTTAAAGCAGATAAGGTATGGAATAACAGTATGTATTTCGTCGTAGAATCTGAATATCTAAAAGATTATGGAGCTGATATTCCTACAGAAGAATGCACATGCGTATTGAAATATAATTTCTAATGCATAAAAAACATATTAAACATAGTCTTCTTTTTATCGTCATAGGTGTGACTATGTTGATGCTTTTAGCACATACATTATTTTGCATAGTGACAATAAAAGGTAACTCCATGTACCCTACGCTTTGCGATGGAGATAAAGTATTAGTACTTAGAACTCAAAAAGTCAAAAGAGGTGATGTCGTACTAATCAATGTTCCATCGACGATATCGGTAATAAACTCTGATAGATTAAATGTAAAAAGAATAATAGCACTTGCAGGGGACGAGGTGTATGCCCAAAATGGAGCGTGGTTGAATAATACTACAGGAATAGAATATGCGGATACCATTATGCGTCGTGCTTTGGCCTCGGAGCCAGTAAAAGTTTTAAATGAAAAATATGGAGTTTTTACTGGCGTGTTCCCATTTGATGATAATGCTCAAAATATAACCTCAACATCGATTAGAACTATCCCGTATTCAGGAATGAGAATACCGAAATCACCTTATTACTCGCGAGTTCTGAATTACGAAGGCTGCAATGCTGCAAGCATTATTAATAATGATTACTGTTTTATATTAGGAGATAATCCTTTTGACTCGCGAGATAGCCGATATTATGGGCCAATTCCTATGAATGAAGTTAAAGGAAAAGTGTTATGCCACCTAAAGCGTAATGCAGATAAGGCTCTTGAAGCTGCTTTACGCTCTGCTGGAGCGAACAGAGCAGAGTTGGAAAAAGTATTGGCATATTGTAGAAATGATGAACTTAAATATAAGTCTGCTGTATTTCTGATTCGAAACATGCCAGGCCATTATTCATATATGTTAACGGCGGAAGATGAAAAGGTTAGAGATAGATTAGCATACATATATAAGGGTTATGGCGTGATAGACGAAGATTTGAGAGAATACGCCCTAGTAGGTAGAAAAAAAGTAAGGGACATTGATGTAATTACATCCGATTATTTGATAGATAATATAAGTGAAGCAGTAAAGTCTTACATTGATAGGCCTTGGAATAGGTCGCTTCCGTTTGACGATTTTTGCAATCTTATACTACCATATCGAGTAGGTACGGAACCTCTACAGAATTGGCGAAAAGTATATAAAGAAAGATATTCATACATTCTCGATAGTCTTTACACAGGAACCGATCCTATTGAAGCCACTAATAATATATTCAAGGCTTTAGATGGGCAGCTCTTTATGTATTTTCCATCATTCCGACTGCCAAATTTAGGACCAGAATTTTTGTTAAATAACAGAATAGGTGGCTGCCGGGAGATTTGCGATTTTACTTTGTATTTAATGAGAGCATTAGGGCTTCCAGTGGCTACTGACTTTTATAATCAGCAGAATATACATAGTTGGAATGTGATCCGAGATCTTGATGGTAAGTATGTTCAGTTCCTTTTCAATCGTTATGGTGGGAATGAGGCGGTGAGAGGAGGCAGCGATGGAAGAACAAAGGGGAAGGTCTGGAGACAAAATTTTTCTAAGCCATTTATTACTGATGTAACTACTGATTATTTCCCTGAAAATAAGTATGCTGTCAAATGTGAAGTGGGAATGCCTGGGCGCGTGGTCGGGCTTGGAATGTTTACAAATGCGCACTGGCATTCGGTATATGGATGTAAAAGCGCTATTAACAAAGTCACTTTTCGCAACATAGAACCTCAGACAATCTATATTGCCATGGGAAGTAAGGGAAACACTATCAGTTACCCTTTTATTCCGCATAATGATGGTACTATAACCTATTTAAAACCAGAAGCTAACAACAGAAGGAATGTAATTATAAAAAGAAAAGTCCGCATTACAAATCACCTGAAAGAAAAAATGAAGGAAGTGGATGGTACTTCCGTTTGGGGCTATAATAAAGAAAGTCAACACTTGGATTCCATAGGAACTCTATATAGTTCAATAAGTAATGATGAAATAATATATGCTGATGGGAAAGAGTATAGTCATATTATAATTAACCCCAATTCGAGTGGAAATATATGTTTAGCCGAATTGTCAATAATTGCAACAGATGGTACCAAAGTGCCGTTTACCGGAACAAATGAACTTTGCGACGATGACCCTTTGACTTACTTCAGTAGCAATGGACCAATAACTCTTTATGTTAAAAATCCAACGCGCATTGCGAAAATAATTTGGACACCGCAAAATGATGATAATTTCGTCCGGATTGGTGATTCCTATGAACTGTTCTATCAAAACGGAGAAGCTGGATGGGTCTCCCTTGGAATGCAAGAAGCCAAGTATAATTGTCTTATTTACAATAATGTCCCTGCGAATGCACTCCTATGGCTTCACGACCATACGCGCGGACGCGAAGAGGAGGTTTTTATTATAGACGAAAGCGGGAATCAGATTTTTTTGTAAGTAAAACGTGCAGTAAAATGTGTAATTCCCTCGACGCGCCCCTCGAATAGAACGACAATCGAAGAGTCATCCTCCCTTACTTTGCGAAAGATATCCACTACCTCGCCACCACGGGTTTCCTTGTTAAAATTAATTTCGACAATGTGTGGAAAATTATCACGAAGTAATTCCGTAGGAAGACAATCCATGGCCCACACTATATAGCTGGTATTGTTAGCATGCCCGATAAAATCCACATCAGAATATGTGACTTTATGACTTGCTACCTGCTCACAATCCTTTGGAACTACGATTTTCCCGGCATTCTCTACGAGTGCGCTGTCTGTGCATTGTGGAGCGATGTCGAACCACTGGGCCAATTCGTCCGTTCTAAAAAGCGAACGCGTCTGCGTATTTAGAGTTATCCATGAGCTTGTACCATTTACCAAAACGCTGCCATCCTTATCGAGCATTTGATAATCCCTTATAAAGTATAGTCCGTTTACGCCCTTATGCCATGTACGAAATTCGACCATGTCTTTCCACATGGGGATGTTCTCGAATACTAGTTTTGTTCGGCTAACTACCCATGCCAATTTGTGCTCGGCTAAATCTTCAAATCCAAAGTGAAGCACACCTGCAGCTTCCATAGCCGCCTCTTGTGCAAGAGCCATGAAATTCGATGGGCGAAGTCTTTGTTTAAAGTCGACAAGGTAACTTGGAATTGTCAATGGGACAATGTGTTTGTTTTCCATTAGTTTTTTATTTTTAAATTTCTATGTAAATTTACACAAATTTGGCAAACTTTTAGCAAAGTAAGTCATCGTTTTATATGAATACCGTCAAGACATGGGTTATTGTTTAGTTAGTTATGATATTTAATAATTTGTGTATTATACGATTATGAAAAAGTTTATTTTATCAGCAACTGCTCTTCTTTTGGGAGTAGCGCTATCTGCACAGCAGATGCCACCTATCCCTGTAGATGAAGCAGTGCGTATGGGGCAGCTTGAAAATGGGCTTACCTATTACATTAGACACAACGAAGAGCCTAAAGGGCAGGCCAATTTCTACATTGCCCAGAAGGTCGGCTCTATCCTTGAAAATGAAGATCAAAGAGGCTTGGCACACTTCCTTGAACACATGTGCTTTAATGGAACCGAACATTTCCCAGGTAACTCTCTTATCAGTTATCTTGAATCTATAGGAGTGAAATTCGGTGAACAACTTAACGCCTACACTTCAATAGATGAGACAGTCTACAATATAGATAATGTGCCTGTTGTGAAATATCCTACAGCGATAGATTCTTGTCTTTGGATTTTGCATGATTGGGCCGGTTCTCTCCTTCTTGAGGATGAAGAAATCGACAAGGAAAGAGGTGTTATTCATGAAGAGTGGAGAAGCCGCCAGAATGCTCAAATGAGAATGTTTGATAAGATATTACCTGTTGTTTACCCTAATAACAAATACGGAGTCCGTATGCCGATTGGCCTAATGGAGGTAGTAGATAACTTCCCATACGAGGCTCTTCGCTCATATTATCATACATGGTATCGTCCAGATCAGCAAGGCATTGTGGTAGTAGGAGATTTCGATGTAGATGCAGTTGAAGCTAAAGTAAAGGAGATATTCTCTACACTTCCGGCAGCTCCAGCCGATGCTCCAGAAAGAGTTTATACCCAGGTAGAAGACAATCAGGATCCTATAATAGTTACAGCTACAGACAAGGAGCAGCCATATGCAATGACATACATTTTCGTTAAGCATCCTGCTATACCTAATGAGGCTAAATCTACTATGGATTACGCTCTTCTTCAATATGCTAACGACATGGTTTCCGCTATGGCCGCTGCTCGCATCAGTGAGATGACACAGGCATCTGACCCTGATTTTGTGGATGCAGCCATAATGGACGGTGATTTCTTCTTGGCTAAAACTTGTGGCGCATATACAGGTGTCGCTATATATGATGAGACTAAACTTCTTCGTGGTGTTACATCACTGTATCGCGAAATGCTGCGCATAGTACGTAATGGTTTTACCGCTACCGAGTATGAGAGAGCACGTGCCGATTATCTAGCTTCACTTGAAAGTGCATATAATCAGAGAGAAAAGAAAAATAGCGCAAGCTATTGCTCGGAATTGGTTCGTCACTTTATTGATAATGAGCCTATACCGGGGATAGAGAATGAATATGCAATGATGTCCCAAATCGTGCCGAATATTCCTGTTGAGGTCATTAATCAGTTAGTAGCTGAAGAATTTAATATTGAGAATAACCTTGTAGTAGTGAATATGCTGCCTGAAAAGGATGGTCTCACATATCCTACCGATGACGAAATTCTCGATGCTTTGCAGGCTGTAGAAGCTGAAGATATAACTCCTTACGAGGATGAAGTAAGTGATAAGCCGCTAATTTCTAAACTTCGTAAGGCAGGAAAGGTAAAAAAGACAGAAGATTCATTATTTGGATACAAGAAACTCACACTTTCAAATGGTGTGCAGGTTTATTTGAAGTCTACTGATCTTAATAAAGACGAAGTCCTAGTACATGCATTTAGTCAAGGCGGTTCTTCACTATATCCTGATAAAGACGCTATTACATTGACATCAATCAATGAATTAATAGAGGTAGGAGGCTTGGGTGATTTCAATTCGACAGAACTTACAAAGGCTCTTGCAGGAAAAAAAGTGGGCACTAACCCATATATAGGAAAGACAGAGGAAGGTATTAATGGTTATTCTACACCTAAGGATCTTGAGACCCTATTCCAGTTATATTACCTATATTTCACCAAACTTAGAACAGACGAGCAGGCTTTTGCCTCATGGAAGACTAAGACTGCAGCTACTCTTGCCAATGCTGAATCTCAGCCTATGTCAGCATTCCAGGATTCACTTGTTAATGTGGTTTACAATAACCCATTACGAATGAAGAATTTGAAATATGCTGATATAGATAAAGTAGACTATGCACGGGCAATGAAAATCGCTGCTGAACGCTTCTCTAATGTGGCTGATTTTACTTTTGTGGTAACAGGTAATGTAGATGAAGCTACATTGACTGAACTTGTATGCAAATATATAGGTTCACTCCCTGGCAAATCCAAGAGAGAACACTATAAGAAAATAGTGGACTTTAGAGACGGGCAGAGAACTTGCCAATTCACAAAACAGATGCAGGATCCTATGGTAATCAACTACTTCCTTTATAATGTCCCTATGGAGTATAACCTTAAGAATGATATAACCACAGATCTATTAGGTTCCACTCTTGAGTTAATTCTTCACGAGGAGATACGTGAAAAGGAAGGAGGTACTTACGGCATCAGCGCTTATGTAGGTATTAACCCAGAGCCTTTGAACAAGGCAGCTCTTCAGATTGTCTATCAGACAGACCCTGCAAGATATGAGGCGCTGAATGCACGCGTCGAGGAATTAGTTAATGAATTCACCATAAGTGGTCCGCGCGTCGAAGATATTGCTAAGACTAAGGAAAATATGCGCAAAAATCATGAAGAGAACATTCATGAAAATAGTTATTGGGCAACCCTTATGACTACTTATCTAAGGTATGGTGTCGATCTGTTTGATCATTACAATGAAACTCTGGATAGTGTAACTGCGGATGACATAAAAGCTGTATTGAAGCAGTTTATACAGGCCAATAACTATACTAAGATTATAATGGTTGGGGAAAAGTAAACTTTTCCATGCATTTCTAAAAGGGCTCACGGCTTCAAATATCCGTGAGCCCTTATTTTTATGTGGCATCTGCTGATTTGCGTAAAAAAATTATTATATTTGCTATGATTAAAGGATTTTGGCCAGATAGATGGAAGACGAAGTAAAACTATTTCCTCTCGACCCCGAGAAAACGTATTATTCTAATGACGAATTGACCCTTGACACTGAACAAGGGCCTATTACTTATAAAATGGGTATATGGATTTGTAAAGATCCTATACGTATCCATAAAATGATTATACGAGAAAAGACGCTTAAGGTAGATGAAATGGAAGTGTTCAATCCGCTTGAGAGCAAGCTTCGTCGTGCAGATCCAGATTATTTCAAGCGATATATGGGGCTTAAATTGGTGGTTGATTTTCCTGGCTATGGCACAGGAATAATTGCAAAGATACCTTTCGAGACAGATCCAGTAGGCTTTTACAAGTGGTGGAGAAAGGGAAAACACGAGGATAAGGTTTATCTCAGTTTGCCTAATCGTATTAAACTATTTCAAAAAGTAGCCATAATGGAACCTAAAATAATATTGAAAAAAGATCTTGAATTAGTAAAAGGCTGATAAATAATGAAGAATACATGTTTACATGATGCTCACATAGCGTTGGGTGCTGTGATGAGCCCGTTCGCAGGCTTCGATATGCCAATACGTTACCCAGCAGGCATTATCTCCGAGCACAAGGCCGTCAGAGAAAAGGTGGGAGTTTTCGATGTCTCTCACATGGGAGAGGTCTTTATCAGTGGAGCAGACGCCTTTAACTTTGTTAATCACATATTTACTAATGACATAAACGAACTGAAACCTGGGGAAATTCTTTATGGCATGATGCTATATCCCGATGGAGGGACAGTTGATGATCTTTTGGTTTACAGAATGTTTGAACCTGATAGGTATCTTCTTGTAATTAATGCCGGGAACATAGATAAGGATGTGGATTGGATAAGATCTCACTCCGAGGGATTCGATGTTAATATTGATCACCAGAGCGATAAATGGGGACAGATAGCCGTGCAAGGACCTGATTCGGAGAGTGTTGTAAAAGAGATTCTCGGGTTTAAAAAGGCGTCGCATTTATCTTTTTATCATTTTTATGAAGAAAATGGCATTATAATAAGCCGCACAGGCTATACAGGAGAAGACGGATTTGAGATATATGCTTCACCAGAAAGAACGGTAGATATGTGGAATACCTTAGTCAGAGCAGGAGTTCAGCCATGTGGTCTAGGGTGTAGAGATACATTGCGATTTGAGGCAGGACTTCCATTATATGGTGACGAACTTTCAGAGTATATATCACCTGTTATGGCCGGACTATCCATTTTCTGTAAAATGGACAAACCGGATTTTATAGGGAAACAATCACTTTCACGTCAGAAAGAACAAGGAGTAGAAAGAAAACTTGTCGGCCTTGAGGTGCTGGACAGGGCTATTCCACGTGCAGGATATCCTGTCGAAAATATGGAAGGTGAAGTAGTGGGTGTAGTTACAACAGGATATCATAGCATAAGTATAGATAAGAGTCTCGCATTTGCGATGGTGGATTCTAGTTATGCCCCGTTGGGAACTCAGTTACAGGTACGTATACGAAACAAAGTTTTCCCTGCCGTAGTTGTGAAAAAAAGATTTTACAAGACTAACTATAAGAAATAAAACGAATTAATAATGAGTAAGATTATTCCAGGACTCCTTTACAGCGAGTCACACGAATGGGTGAAAGTAGATGGCGGTGTTGCAATAATAGGCGTATCAGATTATGCCCAGAACGAGTTAGGGGACATTACATATGTCGATATGCCACAAAAGGGAGATGAAGTCCAAAGGGGCGCAGAATTGGGCGCACTTGAAAGTGTAAAGACAGCTGCGGATTTATATAGCCCAGTAAGTGGGACCATCATTGCCACTAACAATCAAGTAGAAGATGACCCATCCCTTATAAACACAGATCCTTATACTAACTGGATAGTTAAGGTGGAAATGTCAGATCCTAAGGAGCTTGACTCTCTGTTAAGTGCTGCGGCATACGAAAGTACATTGTAATTTAGTTTATCATGGAAGGTCATTTTGCATATTTTCCTCATACGGAATCAGATATAAAAGAGATGCTGAAGAGGGTGTCGTGCAGTTCTCTGGAAGAACTTTATGCTGACGTTCCGGAAGATTTTATATTCAAAGGGGAGTATGATCTTCCAGACGCCAAGAGTGAACAGGAACTTCGTGTTTTTTTCGAAGAACTTGCGTCGCAGTGTCCTTCGAAAAAAATTTTTGTAGGACAAGGAGCATACGACCACTACACGCCTTCCGTAATCGAATATTTGTGTTCCCGCAGCGAGTTTTTAACTGCATACACTCCATATCAGTCAGAGATATCACAAGGTACTTTAAGGTATATATTTGAGTATCAAAGTATGATTTGCGCTCTTACTGGACTGGATGTATCAAATGCTTCCCTTTATGATGGAGCCACATCTGCTGCAGAAGCGGTACGCATGTGCATAGCTTCTACAAAGGATAAGGACACAGTTCTAGTAAGCGAAGGGCTTTGGGCCAATGTTCGCGAGACGATCGAAACTTATGCAAGATTCTCAGACATAAAGATAGTAACTATACCATGTAATGAAGGCCAAACTTCCTATGAAGCACTATCTAATGCCCTTAATGAGCATGTGGCTGGGGTGATTGTTCCAGAAATTAATCGCTTCGGGCTTATTGAAGATCATAAAGGCTTTGCAGAACTTGTACATTCAGCAGGAGCTTTGTTTGTGGAATATTGCGACCCGAGTACATTGGCAGTTATAAAGACGCCTCAGGAGTGGGGCGCTGATATAGCAGTAGGGGATGCCCAAAGTTTAGGTATTCCACTAAATTATGGAGGCCCATACCTTGGTTTTATGGCGTGCAACACTTCACTTATGCGAAAGATGCCAGGAAGAATAGTAGGCCAGACTCTCGATAAAAACGGGAAACGTTCATATGTTTTAACTCTTCAAGCGCGTGAACAGCATATTCGTAGGGAAAAAGCTACCTCCAATATCTGTTCTAACCAGTCACTGATGGCTCTATGGGTTACGATTTATTTGTCTTTAATGGGCCCAGAGGGTATGAAAAGGGTGAATAATCTAAGTTACGAAGGAGCACACAGTCTAAAAACCAAATTACTGGAGACAGGATTATTCGAAGATGTGTTTCCTGAAAAACCATTTATTAAGGAGTTTGTCCTAAAGCCTTTATGCGATGTGGCTGCGCTTCAGCAAACTCTATATGCGGCAGGATTTTTTGCCGGCCTTCTAACTCCTGATGGCTATCTAACTTTCTGTGTTACAGAAAAATACACATTGAACGACATAGAAGAGTTGGTAGAAGCAGTAAAATCTTTTAAATTAGGGAAATAATGAAGTACTACGATAAACTCATTTTTGAACTATCTCGAAGTGGAAGAATAGGCTTTTCGTTAAGAGAAGCTAAAGCACAAGTCTGCATACCTGATGATTTGAAAAGAAAAAAACCACTGTATCTTCCAGAAGTCAGTGAACCTGATGTAGTGCGTCACTACACTAATCTTTCTCAGATGAACTTCGGGGTGGATACGGGCTTTTATCCTTTGGGAAGTTGTACCATGAAATATAACCCTAAAATCAATGAAGAGATAAGTGCCTATCCTCAATTCCAGAATACCCATCCTCTAATGCATTCAGAAGGGTTAGAGAAAATATACGACCTTACACAAAAGTATTTGTGTGCTATAACTGGAATGTCTCGATTTACATTCCAGCCATGTGCAGGAGCCCACGGAGAACTCACAGGACTTATGCTTATGCGGGCCTACCATGAATCAAAGGGGGACTTTGCCCGTAAGCGTATTATCGTCCCAGATAGTGCGCACGGCACGAACCCAGCAAGTGCCGCTATAGCAGGTCTTGAGGTGGTGGTAGTAAAATCCGGACCAGACGGCCTTGTCGATGTAAATTCTTTAAAGCCTTTATTAGGAGAAGACTTAGCGGGGATAATGCTTACTAACCCTAACACACTTGGATTATTCGAAAGAGATATTAAAGAAATAGCCGAATTAGTTCATGGTTGTGGGGGACTTCTCTATTATGATGGTGCCAATATGAATCCTCTTATGGGTATGGTGCGTCCAGGCGATATGGGATTTGATATAATGCATCTTAACCTGCATAAAACTTTTTCTACTCCTCACGGAGGTGGCGGCCCAGGCAGTGGTCCAGTAGGTGTGTCCGAGAAACTCTCAGGTCTTATCCCAACTATTCGCACTTCCGGCTTCCACGGAAATACTGGCGTTATCATCAAGGCATTGGCATATATATTGAGTCTTGGTAAGCAGAATATTCGCATGGTGGGTAAATTGGCCACCTTGAATGCCAATTACATAAAAGAATCACTTCGTGATAGTTACAAGCTTCCTATAGATAGCATCTGCAAACACGAATTCGTATTTGATGGACTTAAAGAAGCCAATGGTGTTACCACTTTAGATGTAGCTAAAAGACTGCTAGATTATGGTTATCATGCTCCTACTATCTACTTCCCACTGCTATTCCATCAGACTATAATGATAGAACCTACAGAGACGGAATCAAAGGAAACTATAGATGGTTTTATAGAAGTTATGAAGAAGATAGCCAGTGAGGCTAAATCTAATCCGGAGTTGCTTAAATCTGCACCACATGATACACCTGTTTCGCGACCAGACGAGACACTAGCCGCTCGTAATCCTATTCTAAAGTACGTTCCACCTTGTCGATAACCACAGTGTCATCTTCAATGTGAAAACATACATTAACATCATAAAACAGCATTCCGTAACTTCTCATAGGGGTGCTGTTTTTGTGATATTGAGGACGAGGGTCTTGAGCTAGGACAGTAAATAGAGCATCTAGCTGTTCAGCGCTGAAGGTGTCATTTAATTCTCTTTCTACGGCAAGACAAGACGGGATTACATCAAGACTTTTCCACTCCGTTACATCTACAAAACCACTGCAAGAGTCCGGGTGAGAGTCGCAATAACTCACATAAGGTTTTACATCATAAATAGGCGTATCATCTGCAAGGTCAGCCCCACTTACTTCTAAAACGCCTTTTTCTATATCAACTTTTTCTAGTTTAACACATGAAAGACCTAATCTGTTAGGTCTAAATGGAGAACGGGATGCAAAGACCCCCACTTTTTGATTACCACCAAGTCTAGGTGGCCTAACAGAGAGGGAACTTCCTTCTGAATTCAGGTTAAATTCCCATATCAGCCACAAATAGTCAAAACCATCGATTCCTCTAAGTGCTTCTTCTTTAGCGTACTCCTTTTCGAATTCAACCAGGCCATGAAGCGTGCTGGCTATTCCGCTTTGCCTCGGAATGCCAAATTTTTCTTTAAAAGGCGAGTGGAATATGGCGATAGGTTTAATTTCCATTTAGTATATTGGAATAGGTGGTGAATAGCGAATCGAGTTGTGGCTTGTATTGCGAAGGAAGTGGCTCGGCAGCAGGAGATTTCATCGTCAGCGGGTCTATAGGCGTGCCATTTTTCCATACACGGAAATCCAGATGTGGCCCTGTGCTTCGCCCTGTAGATCCGACATATCCAATTACCTGTCCTTGTGTTACGCGTTTCCCTTTTTTTATGCCATTAGCAAATCCCTTTAGGTGAAGGTAACCAGTATTGTAAACGGAGTTGTGCTGTATTTTTATCATATTGCCACCACCATTATTAGTCCACCCGGCAAAAGTAACCACTCCATCTCCCAAAGCTACTACTGGGGTGCCCATAGGCGCGGCATAGTCCACACCAGTATGAGGTCGGACTTGGCCTGTTATAGGGTGCTTACGATGCATGGTGAATTTACTGCTCACTCGTGTGAATTTAAGAGGTGCCTTTAAGAATGCTTTTCTAAGGTTTTCACCTTGAGGGTTAAAATATTTGTCGCCTTTCCCAGGAATATCGAAACGAATGGCACACACTTGATCATCTCCTCTAGAGTATCTACAAAAATCCACATGATCTACACCTATCACTTCACCTTCACATACGCTTTGAGTATAGACAGTTTGGAATCTGTCACCTTTCTGAAGTCCGAAGAAATTAACTGTCCATGCATAAATATCCGCCAACTCTACGACCAGCTGGGCAGGTGCACCCTGCGCTGTAAGGTCAGCCCATAAAGAATTGTTTATCACCACATCTGCTTTTTTCTGCTGATGTTCGACCGGTTTAATATAATTCCATAAGTAGAGTGAATCTGCACATTTAAAGACAGTTACTTTTGTCTTAGAATGAGAATACACAGCATATTCGAGTTTGTGATTAAGCGAATCGCCACTATAATAGGCATCGACTCTTTGGCCAATTTTCATGCGTCTTGGGTTGAATAGCGTGTCCAATTTTGACACCAATACACTCATCGAATCTGACGGCATGCCAAGTCTTCGCAGAAGTGCTGGCAGTGTTTCATTTTTTTTAACACTAGTAGTATATAATTCGTAATCTGTAGCTCTAAAACCGATGGGAGGAATAGTCTCTGATTCTTCGACGCGTTTGTTATCTGAATGGGACTTGCAGCTATATATACTGCAAGTAAAAATAAGTATACCTAAAAAGTGAATTATCTTTTTTAACATAATTACAAAAATACTAATTATTCATTAAATTTGCACTTTGCATTCGACTAATGAAAAAGGTATCTATTCTTTTAGTATGGACATTATTGATACTAAGCTCTTGTAGCGAAGTTAGAATACGCACTATGATGCGTGAGATGTCCACACGTGATAAAGTGGCGCAACTACTTGTCGCTCATCATTATGACCCTGAAATCGATTCTCTTGTCTCGCGTGACCATATCGGTGGCGTTATAGTAATGGTAAGTACACTGGAGGAAGTAAATAGTCTTATCCCTCGGCTTAAAGCGAATAGTAAATATCCATTATTCACATGCATTGATGCAGAGTGGGGCGCCCAGATGAGACTAAGAGACGATTATAAACGTTTGCCCTATGCATGCGAAATAGATAATGCACAGCAAGCATATGAAGTAGGGAAACAGATAGGATCAGAATTAAAGGAATTGGGCTTGGCCCTAAATCTTGCTCCAGTATGTGATGTAAATACTAATCCGGATAACCCTGTAATAGGTTTTAGAGCCTTTGGGGATAATGTACAGAAAGTGAGCGACTTTGCAAGCGCATATGCTAAGGGATTGCATGACGAAGGCATTGGCGCATGTGCCAAGCATTTCCCAGGTCATGGTGATACCTCTGTCGATAGCCATAAGGGCCTTCCCGTAGTTAATCACGATAGGGCGAGATTGGATTCGGTAGAATTGGCCCCGTTCAGGAGGATGATAAAAGAGGATGTTGATATGGTTATGATGGGGCATTTGAGTGTACCTGCCCTTGATCCAAGTGGTGTTCCATCAAGTATTTCCAAGCCAATTTATGATTTACTTCGTAACGAGTTAGGCTATAAAGGAGTTATCGTAACAGATGGACTTATGATGCGAGGTCTGCTAGAGCATTTTAATGGCGATGATGTAAGCGCTAGTGTCGCAGCTTATCAAGCCGGCGCCGACATGCTACTAGGGGCATGTAGCGTAAAAAACATAATTGATGATATTACCCAGAAGGTTGAAAGCGGAGAGTTCTCTTCTAAGGAACTGGATGATAAAGTGCTAAGGGTGTTGAAATTAAAGAAAAAACTTCATATTATTCAATAATGCTTCATATCTATTGTAAAAATACCGGAACCTATAAGGATTTCCAAGAGGGCACTACGTTGCTCGAAATGTTGCCAAGTTTTGAATTTGACAGGCCATATCCCATAATATCGGCAAAGGTAAATAACGTCTCTCAAGGGCTTAAATTTAGAGTGTATAATAACAGAGATGTCGAATTCGTCGATGCTACAAGTCCTTGTGCCATGAGAGTCTATACTAGATCGTTATTCTTTTTACTATTCAAGGCTGCGCACGAGACTTTTAAAGGATGTCGTACCTATCTGGAGCACCCACTTTCTGGAGGGTTTTACTGTAATATAAAAAAGAAAGATGATTCCTCACTCTCAGAAGAAGACGTACAACTATTAAAGAAAAACATGCGTAAAATAGTGGATGAGGATGTCGCCTTCCATCGAAGAGAAGTTCAAATAGGTGAAGCCATTAAGATATTTCGGGACTTAGGTTATATTGACAAGGTAAGGCTTTTGGATACCAGCGAAGATGTCTATACGGACTATTATCTATTAGGCGATTCTCCAGATTATTATTATGGGAGGTTGCTTCCATCGGCCGGGTTCCTAACTGTATGGGATATAATGAAATGCTATGATGGCATACTGATCCGCATTCCGGACAGGCATGATCCATCACGACTAGCCCCATATGTACCGCAACCGAAAACCTATGAGATGTTTAGGGAGAACTTAAGATGGAATATTATTACTAGGCTTAATAATGTAGGAGATGTAAACCACCGTCTTAAGAAAGGATGTGGCAGTGAGTTAATACAGGTGGCTGAGGCACTTCAAGAAAAGAAAATAGTAAAAATAGCAGAGGAAATCGAGCGTCGCTATTACAGCCCTCAAAATGTGCGTCTTGTCCTTATCACTGGACCTAGTAGTTCAGGGAAAACCACATTTTGCAGGCGCCTTAGCGTACAACTTAGAGTATGTGGTCTCTCTCCAATTTCTGTTTCAACAGATGATTACTTTGTAAATAGAGTAGATACTCCGCTTCTTCCTAATGGAAGTTATGATTTCGATAATTTTGAAACAGTAGATCATCAAGCTCTTCAAAATGATATAATTAAACTGCTTTCAGGCGAAGAGGTGGAAGTGCCCACATATAATTTTACTACAGGTAAAAGAGAGTATAACGGAAAGAAATTGCATATGAAAGAAGGAAGTGTGTTATTAATAGAAGGTATACACGCTTTAAATCCTCGCCTTACCGATATGATAAACGACGAGTGTAAATTCCGTATATTCATATCGACCTTAACAAGTATAAGCCTGGATAATCATAATTGCATACCACCTGTCGATAACCGTCTGCTACGTAGAATAGTGCGTGACTATAATAAAGGTGCGTTTTCTGCTGTAGAAACAATAAAACAGTGGCCTAATGTAATAGATGCCGAAGAAAAGTGGATTTATCCTTATCAAGAGAATGCCGATGTTATGTTCAACTCTGCCTATCTTGTGGAATTTGCAGTCTTAAGGAATCATGCAGATCCTATACTGAGAACGATACCTAAAAACTGTCCAGAATACTCTGAGGCTCATAGACTTTTAAAATTCATACATTATTTCACCGCGGTTTCGGATAAAGAGATTCCATCAACATCACTTCTTAGAGAATTCCTCGGTGGAAGTAGCTTTAACAACTTATAAAAACAAACTACTTTAATGAAAAAAACGATTTTGCTACTCGGCCTTGCACTGGCATTTGCTTCATGCGCTAACGACTCCACGCCTGTGTATAAAGACCCTACAGCACCTTTAGAAAAAAGGCTTGACGACCTTTTGAACAGGATGACCATTGACGAGATGATAGCACAAGTAAATCTGCTACCTCGTTGGGATCATAACGATTCCATGGTTCGTGCTTCCATTGCTCAAGATAAGGTAGGCGCTATCCTAAAAAGTTGCGGGACGCAACTTAACCACTCGCTACAAGAGGATGCTCTACGATCTAGTCGTCTAGGGATTCCTCTTATGTTTCACGAAGATATCATACATGGATATCGCACTATTTTTCCGATACCCCTTGCAGAGGCTTGTAGTTGGGATAGAGAACAGGTGCGCGCTAATTCTGTAGCCATTGCACGTGAAGCCGCTTCGGCTGGTATTCAGCTTACATATGCACCTATGGTTGATATATCAACGGATGGACGCTGGGGACGCATAATGGAGACTAGTGGAGAAGACCCATATCTTACTTCTGAATTAGCTATAGCTAGGGTTAAGGGATTTCAAGGAGACGATCTTTCAGATCCATATACCATCATGGCTTGTGTAAAGCACTTTGCCGGTTATGCTAAACTAGGAGCTGGACTAGACTATCTAAATAGTGAATTTTCTCTTCGTGAATTAGAGGATACTTACCTTCCACCATATCGCGCATGTATAGATGCCGGTGTAGGCTCTCTTATGGAGTCATATACCATATATGATGGCATCCCTGTGTCTTATAGCAAATTCCTATTAAACGATGTACTGCGCGACGAATTACATTTCGATGGTCTTTTAATGACTGACTGGAAAACTATGTACTACGCCATAAAGGAAGGCGCAGAGGATAGTGAAAGTGAATCTGTGCGTAAGGCGATAAATGCAGGTATCGACATGGACATGGCCTCAGAGTACTCTATAAATCACTTGAAACAGCTTTACGACGAGGGCAAGGTATCTAAAGAAAGAATACGTGATGCAGCATATCATTGCCTTAAGGCAAAATTCCAAATGGGACTTTTCGACGATCCTTTTAGATATTTTGATGAAGAACGAGAAAAGAAAGAGGTCAGAAGTACCGAGATACGTAATACAGCCCGTAAAGCAGCATCTGGATCTATGGTCCTTCTTAAAAATGATGGCATTCTTCCTCTTAAAAAGGGTAGATCCGTTACTGTAGTAGGACCTTTTGCCGATGGTAGTAAGAATTATCTAGGAAGTTGGAGTGCAAGTGGTAAGGCAGAGGATGTAATAGGAGTAAAGAAAGCTGCAGAGGATGTTTTCTCAGTGCGTAATTCCGCTCCGGTAGCTATAGTATGTATAGGAGAGCCACGTGAGATAATCGGAGAAGGTGTAAGTACAGGAAAATTAGAGATAGAACCTGACCAGATAGCTATTTTGAAAAAGCATAAAGCTGCAGGTCGTAAAGTAGTAGCCGTTCTTTTTAATGGACGTCCTTTATGTCTTTCAAATGTGTTGGATAATTGTGATGCCTTGCTTGAGGCATGGTATCCAGGTACTGAAGGTGGACTTTCCGTTGTGGATATTTTATGCGGAGATGTTAATCCTTCTGGAAAATTAGTACAGACTTTTCCTCGTCATGCAGGCCAAGTGCCTATTCAGTATAACCCTCTTCGCACTTTTGGCTATGTATATCACGCAGATATTGAGAAAGGACCTGAATTTCCATTTGGATTCGGTCTAAGTTATACTACATACAAGTATAGCCAGCCTCGCGTTGAAAAAGAACACTACAGGATCGGTGAAACAGTAAAAGTTAGTGTGGATGTGACTAATACTGGTGATAGGAAAGGAGAAGAAGTAATTCAGTTATACATTGCTGACTTAGTTGCCTCTGTAGTCCCTCGTGAAAAAATGCTAAAAGAATTCGCAAAGGTGTCTATAGAGCCAGGTCAAACACGTACTGTGGAATTTGAATTAAAACCAGACGCATTTAAGATATATGATGCAGATCATAATTGGACTATTGAGCCTGGCCAGTGGCGGATAGAGGTAGGTCCTTCATCTGCTAATACCTCATCAGTGACAATTCTAATGGATTAATCATCACCACCTTACAAATTTAAAGGGGCGGACTAAAAATTTATTAGTCAAGCCCCTTTTTGTATCTCAGTAGGTCAATTTCGTTTTAAATATTCAATTCTCAAGAATTAAACCCTTTTAAAATTTATTTACATGATTTTTAGTAACTTAGTCGCTGTATTCTTTTAGATAGTCTATTTTGAAAGCAGGAGCTTGCTCTTTATAACGTTTAAGACTGGAAGAAGATAACCATGTTATGTAACCATCACAAAGTCCTGCTGCAAAAAGCCCCCTTATTTCCTTTTCTATATTTTCAGCGTTGTAATCTATTCCATTAGGATCTACATGTTTCATAACATGATAGGCTTGTATCCAAGTGCGTACTTTAGCTGGAGCAGGAGTGGCTGCTTGACGCCCTTTGACTCTGAGTCCCCATTGGTAAAGCAGTTCATATGGATGGTTCCAAGGCTTTTTTATTCCATAGAAGCCATCTGGAAAGTGATCCGGGTATGGCATCCCACACATCACGTCAGCTACGTTTGAAAGAGCAGGCCAATATTGGCCGTATGCTGTAGTATAACCCGGGTTAGCACTTTCTCCGAAAACATCGATAGAAACGTAAGCCCCCTTCGCGTGAATCTCATCACAAGCATACATAACGAATCGCTGTATAGCTTGAACCTTTGATTCGTTATAAGTATTATGATAATCTACAAGGTCTTCGATGCGCGTCATTCTATCTGGGAAGCGTACATAGTCGAAATTAATCTCGTTAAAACCGAATTTCTCTACAGCTTCCTTGGCCAGTTCCACGTTAAATTGCCATACCTTGCGATTATATGCACTAGGCCAATAAGATTTATTGTGAAGGTATGGCTTCCCAGTAGCTTTTTCTGTAATGGCGCTCTGTGGATTATCTTTCACGAAATAGGTATCTTTAAAACAAGTAATTCTTCCTACCACATAAAACCCTTCTTCATGTAACCTTTTTACAGCATTTCTATAAAGTTCCTCGCCACGAGACGAAGCACGTGCATAATTAGTAGGGGAGAAACGCTTCATAGCTTCAGCCTTGAAGCCTGGACATTCGTTATCTTTAATATCTATAACAAAAGTGTTGATTTTAGTCTTTTTAGCAAGCGCGATGTATGATTCGATATTGGCAATGTTTCCAGGAGCGAAATTAATGTAAAGCGAATAGCACGAATTAGGCATCACATTATCTTCAAATGTAGGTTTCTCATATGGATAAAAGTCACAATCATAGGCTTTTCCACCACCGAAGCTGTTTCGCACTGCCAAGTGGAGCGAATCATAAACTTCCGGCTTATGACGGGCAAGTGCGCTTTCCTTACTTTTGGTTAGATATTTGGCATACACATAGCCCTGCCCAGAGGCACAGCGTACTTTATAGCGATGAACTTCTCCTTTATTATCAGGCCAATCCGCCCCTTCCACCTGCACGCTTGTCCCTTTACGCAGCAAGCCTGCAATTTTAGATGTCGTCGTGTCGGATATAATGGAGACGCTACTTCTGGCAAATAGCCTTTTTTCCATCACAACTGCACTACTATCCGTAGTGATATTTCTAGTATTTATGTAATATTTACGGGAACGGGCGCTTTGAACCTGTGCATATGTACTGTCGCCTATACTTATAGTACCGTCTCCGTATACTTTTACTTGAGAGCCTCTTACGGCAAAATCACTTGCTTTCAGTTCCCCGCTTTTCTTATCAAGCGAATAAAGACAAGTATATGGTGAGTTAGATGCTACGAGCATAAGTCGGGTATTATCCTTACAGCCAGCAGCAAATGATACTAGGCATAGGGGAAGTATTAACGGGAGTATCTTCATATTATAATTTTTGAGGAGTGCAAAGATAATATATTTCGAGAATAATAGTAAATTTGCTCTCTAAACTGATTATATTATGGCAATAAACGAAATTCCAGTTTTGCTGTTGACCGGGTATTTAGGAAGTGGCAAAACTACTCTTGTAAACAGAATTCTAAATAATAAGAAAGGTATCAAATTCGCCGTTATCGTAAATGACATAGGAGAAGTGAATATCGATGCCGACCTGATAGCACAAGGAGGAGTCGTAGGACAAAAAGACGATAGCCTTGTCGCACTACAGAATGGATGCATCTGTTGCACTCTTAAGATGGATCTTGTAGCACAGATATGTGATATTACCTCACAGCATAAGTTCGACTATATAGTAATAGAAGCTAGTGGTATATGTGAGCCAGAACCGATAGCACAGACTATTTGCTCTATTCCTTCTATGGGAGTAAACTTTATAAAAGATGGCATAGCACGCATGGACTGCATAGTAACTGTAGTGGATGCTTTGAGGCTTCGCGACGAGTTCGAAAGTGGGAACTCCTTGATGGAAAGTAAAATAGGCGAAGAAGATCTAGAAAACCTCGTTATTCAGCAGATAGAATTCTGTAATATTATACTTTTGAATAAGGCTTCAGAAGTAAGTGTGGAAGACTTATCCAAGATAAAAAAGATAATCCGCACACTTCAGCCTAAGGCTCAGATAATGGAATGTGATTATTGTGATGTGGATTTAGATAAGTTGCTAAACACTCATCTTTTTAATTATGATGATGTCGCGACAAGTGCCACTTGGATAACAAAAGTAGAAGGAGGAGCTCCACTTGACGAGGATATAGAACATTTTGATGAGCATGACGAACACGATGAAGACCACCATGAGCATGAAGAACATGAGCACGATGGGCACGAGCATCATCATCACCACCACGACGAAGGTGAAGCAGAAGAATATGGTATAGGAACCTTTGTATATTATCGACGTAAACCTTTTGATATAAATAAATTTGATTATTTCATAAGCCGTAATTGGCCTAAAGGCGTAATAAGGGCTAAGGGATTATGCTATTTCAGTGAAAACCCTTCAATATGCTATCTTTTCGAACAAGCAGGAAAACAAATAGGGCTAAAGAATATTGGCCAATGGTTTGCTACCATGCCACCAGCACAGCTGGAAAGAATGCTCGACTCCGATCCTATACTCAGAAGGGATTGGGATGAAGCGTATGGAGACAGAATGCAAAAGCTGGTATTCATCGGTCAGAACATGGACAAGGAGCAAATAGCACAAGATTTAGATAAATGCCTAATTGATGAAGTAATTTTATAATATTATGAGAAAAATAACACTACTGATCGTAACATCTTTGTTTTTAGGTGTCTTAACCTATGGTCAGGAAGCTATATGGCCAGGTAATCAATTGATTTCCCCAGAAGTTAACGATGACACAGGAGAGGTAACTTTAAGAATATATGCTCCGCATGCTCAAAAAGTTGAAGTAGTAGGATATTGTACAAACGGATACGAGTCCATGACCAGTGATTCAAGCGGTCTATGGACATGGAGCAAAACTCTTCCAAGCGAATTATATTACTACAACATAGTAATAGATGGTGTAAGGTCTCTAGACATGAATAACAGTTATGTATATAGAGATGTATCTTATCTATCAAGTTATTTTATAGTAGGTGGTGGTAAGGCAGAGAACTACAAGCCCCATGATGTGCCTCACGGGACACTTAGTAAGGTGTGGTACCATAGTGATTTTTTAGGGACAGATCGCAGGATGACTATTTACACACCAGCTGGTTATGATGGTGGAAAAGGAAGATATCCAGTTCTTTACTTACTTCATGGTATGGGAGGAGACGAAGATGCGTGGACTAGTTTAGGCCGTGCACAATACATCCTAGACAATCTAATAGCGCAGGGAAAGGCTCGTCCTATGATAGTAGTGATGCCAAATGCCAATACAGATCGCCATAATGCAGCACCCGGAGAAGATGGAGGTGGCTTCTATAAACCTTACCCTTGTGGTGCCACAGATACTTCCTTTGAAGGCCACTTCGCGGACATTATAGAGTATGTGGATACTCACTACCGCACCATACGGGAAAAAAGTGGAAGAGCTATAGCTGGACTATCTATGGGTGGATTTCATACTAATTATATTTCAGTGAATTATCCTAATACTTTCGATTATGTAGGACTTTTTTCTGCAGCAACTCCAGATTTTAGAATACAAAAGGAAAGTAATCCGAATGCTAAACCAGAAATATATGAAAATTATGATGAGCGTCTTTCTCAGCTGTTCGACAATGGCCTAAAACTCTATTATATCGCCATAGGTAAGGATGATTTTCTATACGATGGTAATACAGCATTCAGAAAAAAACTGGACACCATGGGTGCCCAGTATACTTACATTGAAAGCGACGGTGGCCACATATGGGCCAACTGGCGTGATTACTTAGTGGATTTCGTTAGTAGAATATTCTAAGTAACTATCCTAAAAACGAAATAAGTACGCCTGCTGCAACGGCTGATCCGATAACACCAGATATATTTGATGCCATGCAGTAGTTAAGCACATGGTTCTTCGGATCGTACTTTGTGCTTATACCATTACATACACGGCTCGCCATAGGAACAGCAGAAAGTCCTGTTGCGCCAACAAGAGGGTTGATCTTCTTCTTAGAGAATAGATTATAGATCTTCACCATCAGTATACCACTGGCGATACTTAGAGCAAATGCGAAGAATCCACCCACAACGATACCCAGAGTCTGTAAATTCAAGAATGCTTCTGTAGTCATCGTTGCTCCCACACATAATCCCAGGAAGATGGTCGCGGCGTTCATTAACCCGTTGCTTGCGACATTGAAAAGTCTAGAGGTATCGGCACCTATTTCTTTTACTAGATTTCCGAACATTAACATTCCCACTAGTGGAACAGCGGTAGGAACAAATATCGCCACTATAGTGGTAACCGCAATAGGAAAAATAATCTTTAGAGCACGCATATTCTTTATCTCTCCTTTAGGAGGATAAAGTTTATCTTGCTCTTTCATATTGATCATCAACTCCTTTTTCGTACAGGTGAGTTTCACGACCAAAGGAATGATAACAGGCACCAGAGCCATATAACTATATGCAGCTATTGCGATTGGCCCGAGAAGATGAGGTGCTAGCTTAATAGTTGTAAATATGGCTGTAGGTCCATCAGCACCACCTATTATGCCTAGAGAGGCAGCCTCCTGAGGAGTAAAACCAAGCATAAGGGAGATTATCAAAACTGCGAATATACCGAATTGGGCAGCAGCTCCGAATATGGCCAATTTCAAATTACGCAACATTGGGCCGAAATCTGTAAGAGCACCCACACCCATAAAGATAATCGGCGGTAGCAGACCTGTTTTAATCAGGCCATAGTATAGGTAATTCATTATTCCGAATTCGTGAGCAATATCGTGAAGTGGCATATCCCAAATGCTTCTCATGCTTCCATCGGCAAGAGTGACCATACCGGCGGCATCAGTCTGTATGACGCCCATCTCCCCACCGGGAAAATTGGCAATCAGTACTCCAAAAGCAATCGGTACTAGTAGAAGAGGTTCGTATTTTTTTACGATACCCAGATACAGCAGTCCGAAGGCTATTAAATACATCAGCAAGTAGGACGGATTGTCCACAATATTGCTGATGGCGGTCATCTCATATAGTCTTTCAAGTATATCGTTCATAATTATTTATCTCTTGTCATTCTAACTATGACATCATCTTCTTCTACTGTATCTCCATTATGAGGAAGAATGGCAGTGATGGTGCCGTCAAAGTCTGCACAAATGGCGTTATTAATCTTCATGGCTTCAATGTAGCATAGTACATCACCGCGCTTTACATGATCTCCCACCTTACGCGGAGTCTCATTGCTATCCTGTGTCATAAGGAATTTACCTGATATAGGTGCAGGTACATCTTCTGCGTTTGTTGCGTCTACACTTTGAGCAGTCGCGCTGGCTTTCGGTGCTGTGCCATCGTATGAAATGTCTAATTTATAAGACGCTCCGTTAAGATTTACTACGACACTCTCTGGAAGTGCAGCACCTTTAGGCGCGTTTTTCTCGGCTTTTCGTTTAGCGAGATCCGCTTCAAATTCCTCTTTAGCCTTTCCGCTCTTATAAGCTTCATACTGAACAGGATGCATAGCATATTCGAAAAGTTCCTCATCGTCTTGACCTAGAGGCCACCCATTGGCTTGCATCTTGGCACGGAATTCATCCAGACAATCTGGATAATTATCCTGTGGGTCTGTAGTTACGAATTGGCGACCTTGGTCCTTGGCCAATGCCTTTATCTCATCATCTACCTCTCCTGGAAGTTTTCCTGCCTTTCCAAGGACCATATCCCATATGGTATCTGGGAACATCTCCCAGCGCTGTTTGCCTTTTTCCATAAGCACGACATTCATAAGAGAAAGGTTTTTCACATATTGAGAGAAAGGAGTTACAAGAGGAGGATATCCTACCTTAGGCCATACATACGCCACCTCATCGAATAACTTTATAAGTAACTGATCTGTAGTAAGAGGGGCTTGGCCATGTCTCTCTTTCCATTTGTTAAGCGATGACAGGTTTTCTTCGAGATCTGTCATAAGAGAACCCATCATCCCTCCTGGAAGTCCTGGCTTGATCAACAGCGAGTTATCAAGTCTATTGAGTGGTGGACAATAGTATCCGAGGAAATCATCCAGCATTTCCTGTATGAGAGTACGGGCACGCATATAAGCTTCCATATTTATATCCTTTACTGTGAAGCCTGCATCTTTAAGCATCTCCTGAACTGCTATTACATCAGGATGCCCTGTACCCCATGAAAGAGGGGACATGCCAGTATCTACATAATCACATCCGTTTTCGCACACTTCCAGAATAGAGGCCATAGAAAAGCCTGGGCCTGAATGGGAATGATATTGAATAGGAATTTCGGGTGCGAACTCCTTAATGCCCTTAACTATCTTTCCCAATGAGACTGGACGCCCTATACCTGCCATATCTTTTAGGCAAATCTCATCGGCACCTGCTTCAATGAACTGTTTAGCTAGGCCAATATAGTATTCGACAGTGTGAACGGGCGAATGCGTTATACAAAGCGAAGCCTGCGCTATCATACCTGCCTGCTTAGCATATTTAATGGATGGTATTACATTACGAGGGTCATTCAATCCACAGAATATTCTGGTAATATCAGTTCCTTGAGCTTTTTTTACTTTGTAGAAAAGCTGTCTTAGGTCTTTAGAACATGGACTCATACGAAGTCCGTTCAAAGATCTATCTAGCATATGTGTCTGAATTCCAGCCTTATGGAATGGTTTAGTCCATTCACGTACTGATACATTAGGATTCTCTCCATATAGAAGATTTACCTGTTCGAATCCGCCGCCATTGGTTTCTACACGGTCAAAGCACCCCATGTCTATAATAGCAGGTGCTATCTTTACCAACTGATCCACGCGTGGCTGGTATTTGCCAGCGCTCTGCCACATATCCCTAAATACGAGGCTTAATTTTATTTCTCTTCCCATTTATTAGAGTTTTGTCACTTTTGTTAATCTTCCTTTGCCACCGGTTATCTGTTCGACTGCAGCCTCGAATACTGGAGTTAGATCTTCTTCAGTACTCTTGTGTGGCTTTTCATTTTCTGCAGGGGCAACCTTATTCACTATTTTGATTAGTAACTGGCTGCCGTAGATTACAATCATAAGAATAATGAACACTGTCACCATTCCTATTAGCATCAGTTGTAGTCCTAAACCTAAATTTTCCATATATTTTGATATGTTACAAATCTTGCAAATTTAACTATTCTTGCCATTTTTTCCAACGACTCCGCCTTGACCTTTAAAGAGTGCAGCGTCAAAAAGCAAATACTTACTACTATCGATCGTACTGAATATCGTATGCCACCCCAACGGCTATCATCTAAGTTTGTTCTTTTCAAAATGTGGCATAGATATGCAGAAGAATATAATTGTACCCACTACATTTATGGCAAATGATACCCAAAAAGCATTGTGATATCCCCAATGCTCGCTTAGTATCCCTCCCATCAGCACGCCAAGTCCTACGCCAGCCTCCCACGATGTGAGCATAGAGGAATTGGCCGTACCCCTCTGAGAATTATGAGCTAAGTTAATGAACATACTCTGAAAGCCTGGGTACATATGACCGTTGCCAAGTCCTATGATGAAGGGCGCCAGGAAAAAAGCCCACTCTTTCCTAAATGCCGCGAAAATCAAATAGCCTATCAGTATGCAGATTATACCCTCAGCGGTATTGGCACTGACCTTATTCTTCTTAAGCCCTCGTGCTCCAGTGATGCGCGATACCATAAGACCCAATGCGAATATTAAAAACCAATACCCAGTCCCTTTTGTTATACCTAACTCTTCCTTTCCATAGATGGCTACATATGTGGATATTATTCCGAAGCAGAATGCAAAGCAGATTAGGTTAATAGCTTCGCGTGCTCCCTTAACAAGGAAGAACCTATCTAGGGAAATCACTCTTGATGATTCAGTTCTATATGATTTTTTCTCTACTTTTATTGTAGAATTGACGATGAGGGCCACCAGCGAAATCATCATCGAGAATAGGAATAGGATATGGTAATCTCCACCTGCAGCCTGCAAGACAAACACCGCGGCAAATGGGCCAAGAGCTGTCGCTACATTGTTGCTTAATCCGAAGTAACTTATACCTTCAGTGCGTCTACTTGATGGTAGCACATCTATGGCCACTGTATTCAAAGACACTATTGTAGTTCCAAACGGAGCTCCATGTATGGTCCTGAATATCGCGAAAATGGTGAGTGTTCCAGCTGCAATATATCCCGCGAAAAGGGCGAAAAATATAAAATTACAGATGAGTAGCACTACTTTTCTAGGGAAGCTATCTACTAGATACCCACTAAATGGACTGATAAAAATTATCATCAGTGTATAACAGGACAAAACGATACCTATGGTATCTTTACCGGCCCCGAATGTTTCGCTTAGGTATAGTGGCAATAAAGGAACTATTAATGTAAACGAAAACTTCACAAGAAAATTCCCTATACAGGCTTTTATAAAATTACTATTCCATAGTTTTTCTGATGTCATACTAGTCTTCTACTAACTAACTTTCAAAAATTAACCTACACCATCTCATGAAATCTTATTAGTCTAATCCTCAAAAATCTCATATCAATCTGGCACACTTTATTTTTATAAGAAACTGAACAAGTTTCGCAAATAGATATAGCATACTACCTTGCAAGGTATCTTGCAAAGATGCGAAAAAACTACGATATTTCGGCCATGAAATATTGGAAACTGACCCTTACACTTATCAGCGCGCTATTCGCGAAAGAACTTATGGCTGAATCTCCACTTCGTGTGCCACATATAATATATGACTTAGGTTTCGACTTAAGATTTGATAATAGGGAATTTTCTCCTAGTGGATATTCAAGTTCTGGAACCATTTTCGGTACCAGGTTTTATCCGACCATCGGACTTGAAACTTACTCGTTAGGTGCTGTTCATAATTTGATAGGTGGTGCAGAGATTAGAAAAGATTTCGGCGATATTAATGATATCGGAACACATTTGATTTCCGACTTATTCTTCTATTATAATTTTGAAAATAATAGTTTCACTATAACCGGGGGAGTATTTCCTCGCTCAAAGTGTAAGGAAGTATGGTCAACTGCATTTCTTAGTGAAAAACACATTTGGTACGATCCCTACATAGAAGGTATACTATTCACTACCTCAGGATTAGACTACAGGGTAGAATTGGGCTGTGACTGGATGGGCATGTATGGCGCTGGAACTTCTGTCAAAGAGCAATTTATGATCTTCTCTGCCGGACATCGTATGCTTGGTAGGCATTTGAAGTTAGGTTATAATGCCTATATGGTCCATTTCGCTAATTCCATTGACGCTCCAGGGGTTTGTGATAATATATTGGCCGAGCCATTTTTAGAGTTAAGATTTAGCGACTTATGGCTAACAGATAGGTTTTCTTTAAAGTTTGGTTACATACAGTCACTGCAAAGGGATAGATTGGAAACGCTTGATTTTATGGCACCAGGATTAGGAGAGGCTACATTGGCAATAGCTAGAGGTCATGTGGGCATAAAGAATAGCCTGTATTATGGAAAGGATATCATGCCCCTTTATTCAAAGACAGATTCTGCAGGCGTGCCTTATGCCGATAGGCTTTACTTCGGCGATCCTTTTTTTAGAATTTATGAAGATGACTCATCGAGTTGCGGGTCATATGACAGATTAGAGTTGTTTTATGAAAAAGTTTTGGGTGGCAGTCTGAAAATTAAGGCTAGTGCTATTTTCCATTTTAACAACGCTTCTTTTAGCGGAAGTCAACAGGTTGTGTCGCTAAGTTATGATTTCGGTAGATAGATTTTTACCATCTGTTCGATCTATATTCCTTTTCTCATCAGTCGTGTACCTCCAGTATACGCCTTCTTTCAAAGTCAAAACTGTCTCGAAAAATCCTCATAACTAAATTCGATAATCATTTCAAAACAGCTTCTTACTAAATTAGAATTCACATCGCTTAAAGCAAGAACTTACCTGAATCGAAAATAATGAAGCAAGCTAAACCACTTATTATTAATATAAGTCATTCCTATGACTATGAACCTGGCATGCATAAGTTCGGCTTTGAAGTGGTCGATTGTACTGACCTGTATGGTACCGAGTTTTTCTGTTCCCCAGAAGCGGAGAAAGAGTTTAAAAAAAGACTGTCTAATTACTCTTTACATGGTATTCACTTCATCGATTCTGGTAATTACCATTATATTTCTAAGTTATGGTGTGATAGAATAAAGTGGCCCTTTTCATTAATTCTATTCGATCACCATACTGATATGCAGAGGTCTAGTATCGAAGGATTGCTTTCCTGCGGTAATTGGGTAAGGAAAATGTTAGAGGGTAATAACTATTTGGCAAAAGTCGTCGTTTTGGGCGCTGACGAATCTCAGCGCACTACTATAGATCCAAGCCTATGCTCTCGCATACTGTTCTATGGCGAAGATGAACTTAGGGATAAATCTGCATGGAAGGAGTTTTCTGCGATGCATCTCTCCGAGCCGGTATATGTGTCGATAGACAAGGATGTTCTTGACACAGAGGAGGCTATTACTGACTGGGACCAGGGGAGTATGACTTTAAATAGATTAGAGCGATTACTTAAAATAGTTTTCAATAATGAAAAGGTTATAGGTTTGGATATTTGTGGAGAGTATACTGGGCTTTCCGATCTAGATAAAATGCAAAAGGCAGCATACGTGAATGAAAAGACTAATCTAGAGTTGTTCGATGAAGTAGAAGGGGAGGATACGATGATGAATACTGGAAGAATCCACAATCTTTAAGTTCTGATTTTTCTATTTTTAAATCGTCAGAAGATCTGCCTCCTATAAATATCCAAGAATCTTCGTCTCATGTGGAGCCTTATGTTAGTGTCATTCCGCAGACTCTTTCGCCATATAAAGCTTCTGAATATTCAAGTGTTTGTCCTACTTCAATTTCTTCGCGAGATGTTCATGGTGGTAGAGTTCCAGTGAATTAACCACATTCTGCCAAATACTATACAACCCGCCAGCAACCGAAGTCACAGGTGTGAGATACGAGTAGCCGAGCCAAATCAAAAAGCCGGAATTCTTTTGCCCAAGTGCTTGGCCTGCAGAAGTCTCGTCTTCGAGAATAGAACTGGGCTCGTTTGAGCGATTGGCCTTTTTTCCAGCCAATTTTCCTACACCGAACTGCACTATAGTACAAATTAACGAAACAGCGCCGATCATTCCAACTGTCCATACTGTGATGCCACTATTCATAAGTGCTTCTGTGGCAAGATAGATGGAAAACATCAATGCCACACCCCAGCAATAGAACGCCCATTCGGTGAAACGCAGCAGAAAGCGTTGCACTCTACGCATCGTATAACGAATTATCCAAGCAAGGAGTAGTGGGAATACGAGAAGAGGGAAGATCTTGGCACAAATCGCCACGAAACCCTCCCAAAAGGTGGTACCTGCCTCCAAATTTACTATAGGAATAGCAATGGGAAGCACTATAGCAGCAGAAATGTTGATTAGCACTACATAAGAGATGGTATCAGAAAGGCTTCCACCCAGCTTACGAGTAATTACCCCTGCCGCTGCGGCTGTAGGGCAGATAAAACAGAGCATGGCACATTCTGCAAGTACGCGAGCAACTCCATCTGGTAGTTTCGTGACTAGCAGAGTTAATGCGGTGAATATTGCCAATTGAAATGCTAGTAGGTAAAAATGCCACTTCCTAAATCTAAGGTCGTGCGGAGAAACAGTATTGAACTGAAGAAATAGCATTACGGCGATGAATGCAGGCTGAATATTTTTTGCCAATTCAGAAAACCAGGGCTCAACATTAGTATGAAGAAATTCAACACTGAATAAAATTAAATAAGACACTACCCCCAAGACTATAGCAAGCGGTAGCATCCAATCCTTTACGAATTTGATTATTCTTGACATATACGAATGACGATACTTTGGCACTTTCTACCTTTGCTTAAACAAACTTATGAATTTTGATCAAACTTCTAATTTAGTAGGCGTTAAAAAATAAGTTGGTAATCAAGTTGCTTAACGATTAATCAGTTCGTTAATTTCTCTTTCCGAAAGGCCTGTTGCTAAAGCAATTTGTTTAACAGAAAGTCCCATATTTAGAAGATTCTTCGCCTTTAGCAAGACCATCCATAAGTCCTTGTTCTCTTGCGAAATCTATACAGTTCTGATAATCATAAATCATTTTCTGGTCCTCCAAATATTTTTGTCTATCGCCAGGAGCGAAGTTAGCGATATCGAACAAATCTGCAAAATAATTTTCATCGAACTCCGCAGGGATTTCATTCATGTGTGATAGATTTTGAAATACCTTGTTAAATCGTGGAAGTTCTATAAAGAGAAAATGAAGATTGTTACTATAAGGTTCATTGTACTCTAACTCTTTCATTATGTAAAACTATACGAATTACTTCTAGTGTCCAACATGGCTCGTAAGTAAAATACGTATTAAGGCAAACACCATAAACCAAAATAAAACCCTTGAAGTCAATGTGCTTTATAGGGCATTCTATTAAGGGTGGTAAGTAAATGGGTTTAGGTCATAAAAAATCTTCATAATGAAATTCAAAAAACTATTTCTACTCGGCCTCTAAAAAAGTGTACGCGAAGTAAATAAATGTTCGACATTATGGAAAATAATAACTATATTTGCATTAAGTGCTTAGGTGTGCGAATAACTCACTGACATCCTAAAATGAATATTTTATAGTCAGCGATAGTTTTTATCTGCACATTTAGGCAGACATATATTTAAAGAAACTAAATGAGTTTTCTTTTAGCGTATTCTTAGAAATCGCCAAATTTAAAAGGATATAAGCGCTAAAAGAAAATCGCGTCCATCAGGCGTGGTTTTCTTCGTTGCTTATATCGGGCGTTTGGCGATGCCTTAAGAATGTAACGTAGAGAGCCGCGCTTTTTTATTGTGTTGTGGGGAGTAGTTACGCTATAAGTGAATTCTGGTAGAAAAAAAAGAAGAACACTGTGCGAAAACATGTATAAAATAACTTGGGATAAAGAAACTGGAGGTGTGCAACTTAACTCGCGCATAGTTGAAGGCACACTGGGGACGAGTCCAAGACCTGTATTTTGGGAGGAGCTTGACCTTCTCGGACTTAATGAAAAGGGATGGACTTATCCACATTCTGAAGCACCTCTACTATGGGCGGTAAACAAACAGTATTATTATCGTGGAGAATTGTGCTTTGAGGCTAAAGGAGCAAATATATATGATCCAGCGCAGATAATAATGCAACCTGGCAAAGAAAGATTATCCCTTAAGCCAGTGAACATAAAGAAGATGCTTGACAGATGCCATGAATTTATGTTTTTGCTTGAATCTGAAGCGATAGAGTTTATTCATGATACATACAATCAGTATGTCAGTGCCCGTAAGAGTGTAGAAGCCGTATCTGCCAATCAACTGGATTATGACCTGTTGGTGCAAAGAATGGAAAAAAAATCCAAGCAAAAAATGGCTATCGTACGTGAAGATTGCAATAGTTTTGACATCATGCCTCTTGAAAGCGCACAATCTTCCGGGAAAAAAGTATATCAGACCACTAAGATAGACAAGTTCCTCGCATCATTTAGCGGAGGAAAAGACTCACAAGTTGTTCTCGATCTTTGTACAAGGGCTATACCCAGTACAGAGTTTGAAGTGATTTATTCTGATACAGGCTATGAACTTCCTCCGTCACTTGAACTTTACAAGACTGTCCAAAAACATTACCATGAGAAATTTCCCGACCTAAAATTTTCTATAGCCAAGAACCATGAAAGTGTCCTTCACTACTGGGATACCATCGGCACTCCGAGCGACAAACATAGATGGTGTTGCGCAATTATGAAAACAGCTCCATTATATAGATCTCTTAAGGTTGATGGTAACAGACAAGCAAAAGCACTTGCTTTTGAAGGTGTTAGATCTGAGGAAAGTGCGTTGCGTTCAAATTATGAAAGAATCGGCAAAGGGGTTAAACATGATTCTGTCATTAATGCAAGACCTATTCTAAATTGGAATACAACGGAGGTATTCATATATCTTTTTGCGCATAATCTTCATATCAACCAAGCATATAGATTGGGTAAACCGCGAGTAGGATGCCTAATATGTCCATTCTCTTCACCATGGGATGATATGATTGTTAATACTATGTACAAGAAAGAATTGGAACCATTTCTCTCTAGACTAGTTGAATACTCAAAACAACGTCATATTCCTAATCTTGAAGAATACATTAAGGAACATAAATGGAAACTTAGAGCTAGCGGTAACAATGTTGGTTCAAAAACAAAAGTTGTCTTTCTGAAGCTGTTTCCGACTTTTATCGTTCAGGTTTCAAATGCAAGGAAGAGTATTGAAACATGGTTACCTGTTCTAAGTGAATACTCTATTAGTTATAAATCGAATAGCAAGGTTGTTGGCGAGTTGAAATATAACAAAAATGTATACTCTTTTGACATATTAAAAAAAGACGAAAATAATTACACTTTCACTTTACATGAAATTAATGATGCTCAACTTGTTTCTCTAATGAAACGAGTCATTTTTAAAAGCGCATATTGCATTAATTGTGAAGGATGTGAAGTTGAATGCCCAACAGGTGCACTTAGTGTTTACCCTAAAATATCAATCAACAAACAGAAATGTATTCACTGCCATAAATGTCTCCAATTTCATGACAATGGATGCATAGTAGCAAATTCTTTAATTATGAACACTGAAACTAATGCAAAAGGTGGAGGTATCTCACGAATAGGAACATTTGGTATCCATGAAGAATGGTTACAGGAATACCTAGCAGATCCAGATGGTTTTTGGACTTCCAATTGTCTAGGAAATAAACAAGAACAGAGTTTTAAAGCATGGCTTTTAGATGCAAATATCATCAATGCTCAAAGACAACTAACATTCTTTGGAGAATTTTTAAAAGACCATTACGAGGATGAGCCAGAGCTTATTTGGGAACTTATGTGGACAAACTATGCATATGGTTCAATATTGTGTCATTGGTTTATGAATACCATTAATATTGGCCAAGTATTTTCAAAATCTATGCTTGACGAATTAGCATTAAGTGATTTTGAGGGTTCCCGAAATACGATTACATATGCTATAGGCGGATTCATGCAAATATTCAATTATTCACCTATTGGCAATGTCCTTAATCAAGGGGATAGTGTTGATAGCAAATCATATATCCGTTCAGGACATTCCGAACTATCATGTACAGCTTTCGCTTATTCATTGTATAAATATGCAGAAGCCAAGAATGTTCGTTCGCTTAAGGTTTCAGACTTTTATCAAGATGAATGCGAAATAGGACCTGCAAAGGAATTTGCCATTTCCAAATCCATATTCGAAAAATTACTCCGTCAACTCAATTCTGCTACGAATCGAGTTTTGATTGCAGAGTTAAACATGGGCCTTGACAGCATTACTCTCCGAGAAGATCTAACATCAATGAGTGTTCTAGAACAGCTTGTGTAACAATGGCTCAATCCGATCTCAAAAAAGCATATTATAGGAACCTAATCCTGTCAATGAAAGTAGCAATTTATAATGGTACACCAATAATTGCTAAACCAGTGTTTATGCTTACCATATTTCAAATGATTGAGGATGGCATACTATTGGGGAATAATATTACATTTTCTGATGAACTCTGCGAAAGATATTCTAATCTATTTCACAAATATAGTAATGGAAAATTAACACCAGTCATTTATCCATACTACTATTTAAACAGTGAAGAGTTTTATTATGTCAAAGGAGACACAAGCAGGAGGACCCCATCATTATCTTTTATTAAGGAACATGTAGAATACGCTGCCTTGGACGATGAGTTATGGGATCTGCTACAAGACCCAACAGTGAGGAATGATTATAGAGAAGCGATAATAAGGAAATTCATTAAATAACACAATCACCTAATTGAATACAAAACTATTAAGATATGCCATATAGCGATATAGTAACGCTGCGCCAGATGCGTCCAGCTTACAACATAAAAGAAGAAAAAAAAGGAGAGTGGAAATCATTCATAGCTAATGATCAATTCAATGAGTTATTGAAGAAAGCCATCAGTGCAGTCCGAAATAATGATGCAGATAACCATAAATCAATCTGGATTGCAGGTACTTATGGTACAGGTAAGAGTCATGCTGGGGCAGTTCTTCAACACCTTTTGTGCGACCCTATTGAAGAAATCGACGATTATATTCAGGAGGAGTACCAAAAAGAAAAGTACAGCCTCCTTCGCAATTCTCTAATTCAACTGCGACAAGAAAAACGCCTGTTCCCGATTAACATGTATGGGCAGCAAAGTATTGCGCACGAAGAAGATTTGTCACTTCAGATGCAACGCGAGATAAAACGTGCTTTGATTGAAGCCGGTCTAAATATTACGGTTAAAACAGATTACGATATGTATATCCAGCATATCGAAAGTCAGCAAGCTTTTTGGGAACAACTCATTGCTCAGGATGCACAACTTGGAAGTGTAGCCCCTGATGTGAATAAACTCAAACAACGCCTTTATGCAGCGGATCTCGATGTTCTTGATTGCGTTAGGCAGGCACTTAGAAAGGGCGGTTATGATATTCGCTTGCAAAGTAACAACCTGCAGCAATGGATATTTGAGGTTCAAAAGGCATTACGTGATAAAACTGATTATAACGGAATGCTGATAATATGGGATGAATTCACTGAAATACTTACAAGCAGTATAGGCACCCGTTTATTAGTTCAACTACAGCAGATATCTGAAACTATGATGAATCCTGAAAATGATTCATATTTTCTGTTTATATCTCACCCATCTGCACTTAATTCACTAAAGGAAGACGAACGAGAAAAGACTAAAGGTCGGTACCATTATATTACCTACAACATGGAACCGGTCAGTGCATTCAAGATAATGTCCAGGAAGTTTAAAGTAGTGGATATGCCATCGTATCAGACGCGTAGAGAGTATTTCTTTCAACAACATCCACATATTCTTGACAAGTTCAGTTTGTCCAGCAACAATAAGGAAGAAACAAAGGAGAACATTCGAGATCTATTTCCATTACATCCGGGTACTGCCAATCTTGCCACATATTACGCTCGCGAGGCTGGTTCATCAAGTCGTAGTGTATTTGAATTCTTAGCAAGTGATGCGGTTCGTGATTTTCTCGATGACGAAAATGCTTATATCTTGCAACGCACCATCACTGCAGACTATCTATGGGATTATGTTCAGGAGTATTTCCAAAGTGATACCACAAAATTTGGAGCAGTAACTGAAAGGTTTAATAGTCATCATCTTCAGGTTGCAAGTGAAGGAGAGCCATACTTAAAAGTATTCAAAGGAATACTTTTGCTCAATGCTCTTAATAACATAGCAAACAGTGATACTGTCACTCCGAGCACAGAAAACATTACGAATCTGTTTATCGGCACTGAGATAGAAAATAAATTACCTGAGATACTCGATTTCTTTAATGATAAGAGCATTATTCAAAGACAGCCAAATGGTAACTTCAGCATTCTTTTCACCGCACTTCCAGGTGATGAGATTCAAAAAATCAAGGAGCAACTGAAATCAACTAGCTATGTATATATAGACCAAGTAATAAAGTTTGGTGAAACAGCAAGATACTTTTTTACAAAAAACCTTCAGAATGTAGTTAGGCCTTATCAATTCCAGTTCTTTAGTATTCAAGGAAACGAATATACCTTGATGAACAGAATTGAAAATGCTAAGAAATCTGCCCAACCATACGAAACTTTCTTGGCGATTATGGTCGCTAAGGATACTGAAGAACTTCTACGGCTAAAGGATATCGCCGAACGTAACTGTAAGGACGAACGATACTCTACAATAGTTTTCGTGGTGATTGATACTGTGATGGGAGAAAAACAATATGAGAGATTCATTGAATACCAGGCAAATGCTCAATGTGCCCAAAGCCATGGTCTGCCACAACAGCACCAGACTTACACAAAACAGGCAGCCGAATTGCTTCAAGAATGGTTAACTCGTATGCGCGGGTCTAACATGACATTCTATCTCGATTCTGATAGCATGACCATTGTAGGTAGTAAGATGACAAGTACGATAAACAACACCATAGCACCACATATATTTTCTGCTGGACCTGAATCGCTTGAACTTATACGTACAAAAAGCAGTACTACATATTGGAAAAAGGCATCTGTAAAAGCAACTGTTGATGCAATTCTTAATTATAACACTAAACAGGATATCTTAGATAAATGTGGTGGACCTGCTCGCCACGTGGAATTTCTTCTTCAGGATAGTGTTAATGAAAACCTTGAATGGAAAGATAATGTCAGTCCTAAGCACCCACTTAAAAAAGTATGTGACTATGTGGATGAATATCTAAGTGGCCGTCATACAAGCAGAAATCAAAGTTTTAATCTCGGCGAAAAACTAATCGCTTTAACTTCAGCTCCATATGGTTTGTTTCAAAGTTATGCTCCGATGGCCATGGTCGCTTTCGCTATGCGAAAATATCGTAACGTCATCTACGACATGAACGGGAAGCAGCGCACAGCACAACATCTGGTTGAAGATGTAGTTGAGATGTTCAAGTCTTGGGAAAGCGGTAAGACTAGTAACAAGTTAAACTTCATGTTTGAAAGCAAGGAAGCTGGAAGTGTTTGCAAAATGTTGAATCGTTTATTCAAACTGGATAAATTGAAGGGATATTCAGACATAAGTAGCCTAAAAGATGCTCGCTGGGCGGTTCTACATGAATATAGTAAAATCAAGGGCTTTCCTATGTGGGCTTTGAAATACGCCGATGATTTAGACATAAATGATAATATTCGCTCATTTATTGATAATCTGATGAAAGTGCTACAAGACCCAGAGAGTATGAAAAATCCTAAACTTTTAGATGACACCATTTCAGGATACAACAATTACAGAATGGAACTTGGCAATATCCTTCTGGATAGTCGAGATAACTTCCGTAAGGGTTTTTACGCTTATATGAAGTCTGTGGATATCGTAAATGTCTTGGATAACGAGATAGATGCAGCACGTCAGTATTTGAATGAACATCTTCAAGGCGAGGTTGGACTTTGGACTGAAATTGAGGTTAAAGATAAGTTAAAAGACTGGAGAATGTCCCAAAAAACAACTTCCTCTACTGTTTCAACAGCGCCTGTAGGACATCAACCATATTCTTTCAATGATAAAGGTGGTGCTGAAACTATTCTTCCTAATGCTCTCAAACAAAAACGCGATGAGGCCATCGAACATCTAAATAATTGTCCGGATCTAAAAAAAGCATTGGAAGATTTTATTAATTCAGAAGATTACTATACAATTGAGACACTGATGAGATATGTTTAATGATAATTTTAGCAGTATAAACGACTTAAAAGGCTGTGTTAAAAAAGATAAACAGGCTAATGGTCCTGATGCTGCCACGAAAAACAGATATCCCATTCGTTTTGTATTATTTGACAATTTCCGTGATTGCTATGAATTTGTTGACTTCCTTCAAAGCGATTGCGACGTTCAAGTAGAAAGTGTAGATCACTGGATTGACCCGTCATATCCTGATATAATCATTACACAATATGAGTTGGCGGAAAAGATAAAGGAGCATATAAAAAAGATTTGTCCATCAGATTGTGTGATAGCTCCCTTTTCGGAACTTGCACGTTTTTATAATAATCAAAAGCGAAAGGATTTTGATGCTCTTTTAAAGACAGTAAAGGGTATTGAGAAAACACCAGATGCACTTGAGAGTAATCAACGTATTTATATTCCTGTTGTGGGTCTTGAAGGAAAGATGGAAGTCTTTCAAAATGATAGTCAGATTACAATATGGCGGTTAACATCTGAAGAAAAAGACCTTACATATAGATTGATTCTTACAGATAATATTGATTATGGAGTTAAAGGTCTTGAAAGCAAATACACTATCGTAAATAACATTAGAGATTGGTTGAATATCTGGAAGGACTCAAAGACCCAGGTTACACCGAATATTATTTGTAAGTCACACTCTATTTTTGCTAATGCAGAGTATGCGCAACCAGACAATGCGTTTAGTTATGCCACATGTACAAATGCTTTCGAATTTCTTACCATTGGTCTACAGCTTTCATTCGGAGGATTACAGCCACTAATTAGTGATGGTGACAATTGGGAAAAATTAGCTTCAATGATTGACTTATCAAATGGTTTTAAATTTGAAAAGTTTGTACTTAAATATTTCGGTGTGAGCGAAATAGAAGACTACAAAGATTTTATTAAACTTTGGTTCTCACATCATAGCGTATTCGATAGATGGTTACTTGCTCGTTTTTACATGAACGATAACAGTGAGCAAGAATACCTATGCAAGATCTTGAAGTCTACGTCATATTATGGCAATAATGAGTTCATCGAATCAATGGTTTCAACTATCAATAAAGAACCCGAAGACATGGCTATACGCAAGTACAGCCTTCAATATGCTGCTCGACAGTCTGTTGTTTTATCGGATGCTATTGAAAGCCTGATTTATAGGAAGTTGAATGAATTGTCATTAGAGATAGGCTATACAGGCACTTTGAAGTATTTTACTGGTTTGCCTCGAAAGGAAAAAGAATTGGCACTTGTCTGGTATGGACAAAGGCACATTAATAGTGACGATATTAAGCAATTCTATCCTGACCTGTACAATTATGTGAATGATGGGATTGGCATATCCAATATTCCTGATTGGGTGGATGGGTATTTTAAGAAATACAAAACTGCAAAGATTTCAAATACTTATACTTCAGAAATCGCTGAAAGCATCAACGAACTAAATGCGTCGGAGAGTTCGTTTGACAATTGGTATAACCAATTCAGCACCACATACACTTTATTGAAGAATCGTGGTGATATTGAAGTTTTCTACTGGGTCGACGGTCTGGGAGCAGATTGGATTCCGCTTATCAAACAGATTATATCTGAAAAGAATGAGCAGGGGATTTTCTTGAATGAAATAATGGTTGCCCGCGCCTTATTGCCGACTAAAACATCAAATAATAAATCTGACCTGCAGCGTTTAATGCCAAATGGCGCTCAACTAGAAAAAGCAGGGGATCTTGATGGTTTGGCTCATACATCCAATAATATTTGCCCATTTACTCTTATTAAAGAACTTGATTTAGTACGCAATATTATAAATGAAATTCTTAACAAGTATGCGGGAAAAAAGATTGCTATAATTTCAGATCATGGTCTTAGTTACCTTCCTCAATTAAGACCAGGAAAAAACATGGGAGGGGTTGATAGCGATCATAATGGACGTATTGCAATACGAAAAACTGCGGATAACACTTCAGATGATAGCTATTTTCGACTTGAAGATAAGAAAACACTTTGTGCTTTGAAACATGAATCGCTTTGCTCAAAGGTGCCTGCCAATCAAGGCTCACATGGAGGTTGCACACCAGAAGAAACCCTTGTCCCTATTTTCATAATAAGTGACTCTAAAGATATAACTAATTGGTCGGCTAGCATAAAAGAAACAGAAATCAGCGGAGTTGATCCTCACTTAAGGTTTATACTCAGGAATCTACCATCTCTATATATACCATATGTGATATTTAATAATATCCGATACGAAATACATAAAATTGGACCTGATACCTTTGAAACTGATACTCTTCTACTTGATGGCGATGCTGCTGATGTCGTATTATGGGTTGGGAACGATTCAAAGACCTATCATATAAAAATCAGCACCGGTGCCCAAACAGACGATTTGTTTGACTTCTAAATCGATTAATTTACGATGAATACAGAAACATGCGATAAGATTAGGCAGTATTTTTCTGCAATGTCTATATATAAAGATCCTGTTTCGACTTCAAGTCTTTTTGTAGGTCGGAATTTGCCGTCGTTTGTAAAAGACTTCCTTTTAAAGCGTTATATGAATGCGCAAACAGGAGAGATAGACAAGTTAGGTCTTACTCAATTTCTCGATATGGTTATTCCATCGGCGCAGGGAACCGTTAAAGATAGATTACAAAGCGGAGAGGAAGTGATGCTCCTTGCTCGTTTTATAGTCTATATAGATCTTGTGAAGAATGAGCGTCAATTTGCAATACCGGATTATGGAATTAAGCAAAGAGAAGGTGTCATTCCTGAATATGTTTATACCAAGCATTCCGGCGATTTCGTTGAAGGGGAAAAATGGGGGATTATCAAACTCTGTCTACTCCCGGACAATGATGGCAAAAGGAACCATATCCAAATGGTGGATTATAAGCCATTTAAGCCATATAGTTCGGTTGACATTAACTATCTTGTACAAGCAAGAAAAAACTTCACTACGAGTGAATGGATTGATGTTTTGCTTAGCGCTATGGAATATGATCCGGATGGATTCGAATCTTTAACTCAAAAAATTGAGTTCCTTACTCGATTACTTATATTTCTTGAACCACGATTAAATGTGGTGGAACTTGCACCGAAAGGTACAGGTAAGAGTTATGTATTCGGTAATCTTTCAAAATACGGCTGGCTTGTCAGTGGTGGTAAAGTAACCAGAGCCAAGTTGTTCTTTGATAAGACAAAGCAGCAGAATGGTATCATAAAAAGCCATGATTTCACTGTATTTGATGAGATACAGACTATCGTTTTTCAAGAGCCAGCTGAAATTCAAGCGGCATTGAAATCTTACCTTGAAAGCGGAAAAACGACCATAGATAATAATGAATTCAGCAGTGAATGCGGTCTAATGCTAATGGGAAACATACCATTGACAGACTCTAATCAACCTATGTCTAATTTTTACTTTGAAAACCTGCCAGAAAACTTTAGAGAGTCAGCACTATTGGATCGTTTTCATTGTTTTATTGAAGGTTGGATGCTTCCTCGTGTTCACAAAGGCATGATATTCAAGGGATGGACGATTAATGTTGAATATTTTTCGGAAATTCTTCATGCAATGCGAACACAAAATTGCTATAGCCTACTATTTGATCAACTTACCACTTTTGAAAATAGGGCTGATGTACGAGATAGCACAGCTGTTAAACGTGTTGCCACAGGTTATATGAAACTCTTATTCCCTCACTGGAAGCGTGTTGAAGATGTAAACCTTGATGAGTTTGAGTCTTATTGCCTTAATCCCGCAATTCGTCGTCGTGGCATTATTAAAGAGCAATGTCATCTCATTGACCCAGAATTCAAAACTGCAATGCCAAGAATAGTGGTGAAAAGGTAAATTTTGCCTGAAGTTAAAGGATTGTCTTTGCTGGAAGTGATTAAAAGTTGCTAAATTTGTGGATAATAGCAAATGAAGCCTAAGTGCTTTCAAAATTGGTATAAGTAATGAGATGTCCATTTAATTTAGTGGTGGCGATAGTGGTATCGTCTGTTTTTGTGTGCTGCTCTTCACGTGAGTCGAATTTTTTGATGGTTAAAGAACCGTGGTCGGACGGGATGGTCCTTCAACAAAATTCATCGGTGCTTGTATGTGGTAAGTCTAAACCATGCAGCCGAGTGTGTGTGACAACATCTTGGAACAAAGTAAAATATCGCACTGCTTCAGATGAGTCTGGGGTATGGAGGCTTCATATAGATACTCCAAGCGCATCGTATGCCAAGCACAATCTGTGTGTTAAAAGTTTAGGCGAGGTTTTGTGCATTAAAGATATATTGGTAGGAGAGGTGTGGATAGCTGGTGGACAGAGTAATATGGAGATGCCACTTGCCGGGTATTTTGATAGTCCTGTCGAAGGCTATGAAGAACTTCTTACACTTCCAAGTATGGAAAATAAGGTCAGGATGTTTACTGTCGGAGTGACAGAATCGTTCGAGCCTTTGTACGATGTAGCTAAAACGGATGGCTGGAAAGGGGCTTGTAGCAAGACTTTACCACAGATGAGCGCAGTTGCTTTCTTTTTCGCCCAGACGCTAAGTGAGAAGCTGGATGTGCCGATAGGTATAATTAGTATGGCAAGAGGTGGCTCTATCGTGGAAAGTTGGCTTCCGAAAGAAATTCTGCAAGAGTACGGCTATGAGCCATTGGACGAAAAAAGTATCCTCGAAAGTTCTGAATGGGGAAGGCCTTATGTGCTTTATAATGGCATGCAGCGGTGTGTGGCTGGATACACGGCTAAAGGTTTTGTGTGGTATCAGGGTTGTTCCAATGTGCGCAAGAGCGAAGGCTATGCGGACAAATTGGCAAGAATGGTATCTTTATGGCGAAGTGATTGGGGAGATAAGGATAATTCCATGCCGTTTTATCAAGTGGAGATTCTGCCTTATCAATATGGCGATTCCGACAGGGGCACTATCGTGCGGGACGCTCAGCATCTGTCAACCAAATTGATTCCTAATGGTGGGATTGTGGTTACGGATGATTTGGCATATCCTCATGAGAGAACAAATGTTCATCCGAGCAACAAGCGTCCGATAGGCAGGCGATTGGCATACTTGGCATTAAATAGGGATTATGGGTTCAGCACCATAAACTGTTATAGCCCTGAAGCCACGCAGGCTTGGGTGGAAGGTGATAGAGTGCTTGTGAAATTGACTAATGCATGGAATGGACTCGATAGGTGGGAAGGTATAAAGGGATTGGAAATATGTGGAGAAGACGGGATTTTCTATCCTGTAAGTGAGGCTTTGTATGACTGGGATCATACACTAAAAATCAAGAGTGAAAAAGTAAAACGGCCTGTGGAAGTCAGGTATTGTTATCGGGATTTTGCCCCTGGTAATCTGCATAATACAGTGGGACTCCCTGTGGCACCTTTCCGTTTTGTCTTCGAATAAAATAAGTTTTAAGTAGTTTAAGTTTTACTATATGCGCAAACTGTCATATAATAAAACAATTATTAACATGCGAAACTTTAGTTTTAAGTAATCATGAAATATTTGAATTATAAATGCCGTCCAGCTAATAGGGAAGATGCTTCTTTAATCGCAGATGTGATAGCCTTAGCTTTTGGAGATGGAGGCAATGATGTTTCTATGCTTCGTGCTGCGGGGATTGGCATTGCGATGGGTGGAGCATCAGATTTGGTTAAGAGTTCTGCTGATTATATAACAGATGATGTTGACGATGATGGAATCTATAATACCCTCGTATACTTTGGGGTAATAAATCAAAGGAATTGATTTGATAAATGAACGCAAGGATTTTTTATAACTAAAACAAAGAAAGGTTATCAAAAGACGGATTTAATTCACCATTTTCTATGCGGTGTATAATCTCTACTACTTTGTCATTCATGGGGGTTGGAACTCCTACTTTTCTTCCAAATTCGCATACGGAGCCATTTATTGCGTCTACTTCAGTTTTCTTTCCATGTTCTATATCCTGAAGCATACTGGCTTTAAGAAGCGCGTGTTTTTTTATGGCTATAGGGATGATTGCGAATGAAATGGCCTTTTTGAAATGATTATTATAATCGAGTAATTTAACTACATCTTTTCCTTGAATAGGCTCTATCTTTATTCCTGCTTTGTCGCATACATCTATGCATTCTTTTATTATGGCTTGGATAATTTTTCTGGAGCGTTTGTCTTTAGCAGCTTCGCCAAATGTGCATCCGAGTACAGCACTCATGCCTGAAAAACCGGAATTAATTAGTAGTTTACTCCATCGTGTTCCTATAAAATTATCGTCAATTTCGACTGGCCCCATCTTTTCTAATAAAGATTTAACATCATTGAAATGATGATTAGGCGTTTTCCCTATATATCCAAGTGAAAATGTTAGGGCATCCGGTGAACTCGTAAGTTCGCAAACTCCAGGTTCAACCATGGTGGCGCCCCATGCGACGGTACAGCCTATAACTCTATTTTCTCCTACGATTTCACTAATAAGAAGTTCTGGAAGGCCATTTTGAAGAGTGACGATAACACCATCTTCAGCAAGGTAATCTTTTAAAAATGTGACTACTTCGCAGTTTTGCTGCTGTTTGGTCATGAGGAAGATAATGTCATAGATGCCAGACATCTCATCTATGGTATAAGCATTAACTTTCTGTGTAAAATCAAGCGTTCCAGTTATATGTGCACCATTTTTCTGAAGTGCTTCGATGTGTTTTTTATTTCGGTTAATGAGCTCGATATTACCTCCGTTTTTTGTAATAAAAGCTCCAAGAATGGTCCCAAGCGACCCCGCTCCGTAAATTGCTGCTCTCATAGAATTGTGTAAAATTTTAACAAAAATACGAAAATTTTAAGTTTCGCAAGTGCGAAACAGTTATTATTAAAGGCGCTTGCGATGACAGAATGCTCTTTTTTCGAGTAAGAGAGTTAGGTGAGCGGGGTTAACAAAATGTCAGTGGAATATAATCTGGAATTCTTTAATGTTAAAAGGAGAAGAGATATATGGAAAATTAATATGAAAATTTAGAAAAATTTGCTATTAACCTTAACGAGAGAGCCCTTCAAGGTAAACTTGATCCGGTAATCGGTAGGGACGAAGAAATACGTCGTGTCCTTCGGATTCTTAGCCGTTGTACTAAGAACAATCCTATTCTTGTGGGCGAACCTGGTGTAGGTAAAACGGCTATATCCGAGGGTATTGCGCAGAAAATAGTCGATGGTAATGTGCCAGAAAATCTTAAAATAGACTTATTTATTCTTTGGATTTGGGCGCTATTATAGCAGATGCAAAATATCAGGGTGAGTTTGAGGAGAGATTAAAGGCGGTAGTAAAGGAAGTAATCGATTTAGACGGGCAAGTGATTTTGTTCATTGATGAGATACATACCTTGGTAGGTGCAGGTCGCAGTTCGGGAGCTATGGATGCGTCTAACATTTTGAAACCGGCATTGGCTCGAGGAGAATTGAGAACTATTGGATCAACTACACTTGGATGAATACCAGAAGTATTTTGAGACAGACAAGGCGCTTGAAAGACGATTTCAGATGGTCATGGTAGATGAACCTACTCAGGCTGAGAGTATTTCTGCACGTTGCTGCTTGGTCTTTGAATGATTCCAGCTTTGAGAACTCCCTTTAATCGCTAATACCACCCATAGTGGAAAGCGAGCGAATTACTTAATACTCTAATTTTAAATCGTCCAGCCATAGAATAGAATCAGCGCTTCCGGTGAAATAATCGCCTAACTTACTGGCAGCAGCAGACACTATGATGTGTGTAGGCTTTCGTGTAAGCGTTTTATATTCAAGTGGTATTTCCACTTTTATCCACCCATCTGTGGAGTCCGTTGCCACAAACTCTCCGTAAGCTATCACAGCATCCGAGTCCCGATTAAAAAATGTCTTTTTATCTGTAGTATTTACTTCTACAGGACACTCTTTGCTTCCTCCGTACGCCTTGTAATCCCAGTCTCCAAGAGCGACCCACACTATGCCACGATCTTTATCGCCTACTTTTACAGGTTCTCCCTGCGGATAGTCTCCTAATGTCTCCTTAGTGATAAGTCCGCATTTATATTTAAGTGAAAGTGTGAGCTTACGAGGTCTTAGTTCAAAAGGTCTTCCCATTCGTATGATACCACCAGAAGTTCCTACTGTCTTGTAGTATTGGCCCGAAAATATATTTCCAGCGGCGAACTTTATCACTACATATGTCGAAGCGAGTTTTACACTGGCATTTCCTTCTACTTTATCTCCAGTATCAGGCATAGTAATGGCGTACTTGGCCCCTATAGTGGTGGAGCCTGCATTTCCATCATCCCACCATTTATCTTGAAGATTTACATCAGAAGATGCAGGGTCATAGAACGAATGATATTTGCTCGATTCTGCATTACTCCACGTCTCAAATCCAGAATTAGGAAGCTGAACTGCCGGCTCTGTGATGAATTTTATAACTGCACTTTGATCGTCAGCGCAGAATGCCAACACCTCATATTCACTCTCCGCATCCAGATTCTCAGCGCTTCCTTTAAAATGGCCATCTTCATCGGCTTGTACAATCACTTCATTCCAATTACCCCCAACTTTTCTATAACGAAAGCCTACCTTTTCTCCAGCAACTCCATTAGCTTCGAGATAAGCCACTTTACTCCATGCATTTACAGAAAGCAATTCTACACGTGAAGTGTTCTGGTTAACATATATCTTCCACTTCTCAGTTACATCGCGATATTTTACTGTTATACTCACTACGTCACGAAAATCGTGTATAGATGCTGGCGCGGGACTATATGTGCTGATGTATTCTGGTCCTAGTTTTATGTCTGTAATCTTCAGATTATCAAGTGACACGGAGGTGTTTACCTGACATATTACCCTATGATTTAAAGCATCTATTACAGAATTGCCCATCTGCCCCTCAAGAGAAAAACGCCTTTCTATATTTTGTACTGCAGAAATCTCCCACACGTAGTCTTGGTGTGTATGTAGAGTGATTTTTACAGGATTAGAAAGATCTACTTTTTGAGTAATATCCAGTGAAATAGTAGCATTAGAAGGGGAGCATGTTATTGACTTAATTTTAATCTCCCGCAAATCGATAAATTCCTTAAAATGCAAGGTCACTTTTCTACTCTGCGCATCTATAGACACGCTCTCAAGCCCATCTGCTTCTACTGCGGTTATGCTTGCTACCTCTGTAAGAAATGGAATATCGTTTTTTATGCATGCTATTATTGTGAGACATGCTGACAATATAAAAGAGATTCTTTTCATAATTTTAGTTAAAAATAAATGGCCACACCCATGGAGATATCGGTAAAATCAGGCATAAACCGAGCTTTTGATTCGTTTTTTGACCCGACACAGACGGAATCTTTGAAATTTTTCGAATTACTATAACTTATTCCCCCTATGCCAATGGATACAACAGAGCTTATATTATTCATTATAAATACCTCAAGGCCCGGGCGGATAGCCGCTTTAAGGGTGTTAGTGCTAGTATATTCCCGCCCATATTCATTTCCTGTTCCAGAGGCGATTTTAGAATTGCTATATTGCAATGCGAGATCCACAAAGAGCCCGAATCTACCCTTGTTATCCAAGCCCATGTACGAGCGATGGAACACTTCTCCCATAAAACTGTTCGACATGGCATTCATATCCGAGACATCGAATTCCATGTCGCTTCCAGGAAGGGAAGAGTGAAGTCCAGCTATTGAACCGCTTGCATTGGCATATTTAACTTTTATGCCAATACTTTGGTTATTCTTATAGCAATACGTGAAATAGGGGGCCAGTGCAAAATAGGTCCCACTCGCGTTTAATTGTTCCAGAAAAACCATAATAGAAGCATCGCTACCGCTTAAATCGAAATACGTGCACTGAAGTCCCACACCGATAGCCCCTTTCGGCATAAAAAGATGATTCTCACCCATTTTACGACTATTATCTTGAGCATGTCCCGTAAAGTTCGACATCATAAGTACCGACGCAAGTATATAAATCGTTCTTTTCATGCTATAAATAATAATACAGGCCGAAACCTATTGATAAAATGTTTACTTTAAAATTTACCGAAGTTGACTTCATATTACCGGTAAATACTTGATTATGAACCTGAGCCGTTCTTGAAAATTGAAGTCCTAACATATTTACACTAAATTCTATGGCAAGTCGTTCAGTAGCAAAAGCCATCATACCAGGACATATATTCAATCCTATACTCGATGTCTGTGAATATGTTCCCTTTACACCAGGGTCTTTTCTACAAGCTATCTTGCTCTGCCCCCATCCTAAGGAAAGTTGGGTTTCATTAACAAGAGCGAATATCTTAGAATCGCCTAACGGAATATAATTACGGAGTATAGCCTTTGTCTTGAAGCTATGATTAATAGAATGATAATCATCAAGAGAGAACTCTAGTCCGGCTATTTCAGCGCTTGCGTCGTCTATTTTAGTCATATTGCGCCCATATTCCATACGCATGCCTATACCTAAATTATCCTTACGCATATAACAAAATGCCGGACTTACCAAAAGGTTATATCCCATAGAGTTCACATCATTCATCATCAAGAATGAGTAATTATCCATGTCGTGAATGGAGTATCTCGCGCTGCCTCCAAGCATCCATGTGCCTTTCTTTAAAAATGTGCTCTGATGAGAAAAGTCATAACCCCTGTCGTACTTCTGCGCTGAAAGGGATAAAGGTATTATGAGAAAAATAACTATACTAAGATATTTTATGCTGAATTTCATGTCTCTTATTAATTACTCGCTTTAAGAATTGTCTAAAACATCATCTGATATTAGATCGTCTATCCCGAACATGAATTCCGGATCGTCATTTACAGAATTTTTCTTCATAAGGGTTATAACATGATGCTCTCCTGCCTTAATATCGTTTATGGTGGTTGTCATCTTTACTCGATGTCCATCTATATACCCGATATAAGTTATTATCATAGTGGAGCTTTCTGCATCGCCCATATAAAAATAGCCATTTCTTTTCTCAAAGGAAATCACCCCGTCATCTGCAAGAGTTAATGGATACTTTAAAGATTTACCAGAAAGAATCTCTACCGAAGCCGTACCATTTCCTGTTACGCTTTTTAGAAATTCTTCATTATACTCTATACTTATGGCGCATTGAAGAAGCGTACATGCAAGATCATCCACCTTCGTGGTCTTTCCGTATTCTATGCTGATTGGCACAGAGCACCCGAAAACAGGATTATCAAAAGCGACATCGGGAATCGTTTCAGAACTACTTACTTCAAGCATGTATTCACCTGCATTTAAAGTAATTTCACCTAAGGATTTCGTCTGACGATATGTGCTTTCGTAGTCCATCTCTTCACTTGAAATCCCATGGATTCTGACAATATAATCATCGCTAACTGATGATATAATAGGATCCGAAACACTTATAGAAAAATCCTCAAAAGAAAGAATCCCCGTATTCGAGTAATCGAACGCATCCTGCTTACAAGAGTTAAGGAAAGACATTATTAAACAGCCTATTATAATGCGTAATAAATTTTTCATTTAACGATTTGCACTTTTATATTATCAATGAATACCCACTCTTGTGTAGTAGAGCTTTTTCCCTTGCTTCCATAACAATCCCATCCCAATCTCGTTAGCCCAGTGCATGATGCAATCTCGAACTCAGCACTTTCCTTTATATTAGAAGCAGAGCCATCTTTAGGCGCGATTATCTTATCGCCTTCGATATGTTCGATCAACTCTCCCCCTTGAATGGCGGCGGAACCTCCTTGATAAAAACCGACTATAGCATCTTGCACTTCTCCATAGCCATAGGATAACATGGGAGTAGTGTTTCCATTAGAATAACCAGTGTAGTTGAAAGTAACCCTGACTTTTACCGCTTTTCCATCCTTAATACCATAAAGAGGTGCAGAATCCACACGTCCGCGATAGGTTCCTTGAAGCCAATAAGTCTCATTCTGATGTCTGATGGCCAATGCCTTATTTCCATCCTCGCCTTGCACGATAGCCGCTTGACAAGCTGTCCATCCACTTAGTCCATAAGGCGTTCCTTCAAGAGTAGAGGAATCGTGCCCTGTTGCATTAAGATTACCATTTATATTAAAGCCAATATCCGCTGAAGTAAAATCTTCGTACATCAAATATGGACAATGTAAATCTATCTCCGTTTTTTTCTGAGAGGCCAAAATATTAATAGGAAAAGTTTCGCTCACTTGAGCGTTCTCTGATTCATATCTAACGACAACTTTTTTCCCGTTCAATAATTCGTATTGAGCCCTTTCTTCAAAAAGAATGGTGAACTTATCATCTTCCTCTGATTCCAATACCCAATTTATAGTCGAGTAATCAGTTCCTGGCCATAAACTATTGTCGCTCAATGTAAATGTTACTTTTTCTATTCTTTCGCCTAACAAATTTTCCTTTATAGTAAAACCTAATTTATAAAAGTCATTTACCTCGCCATTCTTTAAAGATACGCTAGTTATATGCCCCGCCTTGAAATCCCTGTTATTTAAAGTAAAAGGCTTTAATTCGGCATACTTATCATCGCCATAAATAATTACGCTCATAAAATCGTTTTCCCCATATTTTCTGCCAGAAGGCACTATGGCAGCAAGCGCGTAATCATCAATGCAGTCAGTCAAAACGATAGTGTTTGACTTTTCTGTAATGCTTTTCAACTTTCCATCTGCCCTTTGGTACTCAAGAACTCCCGCGATCGACTCAGGCATAGAAAATTTAATTTTTCTAATAGGTCCACCTAACATTTCCTCTCCTTCACTAAGGGAAAAACGTAGATAATGCAGCCTCGAAGACATATTAAAACTTACAGCGCCTTCTACTGCAGTTAGAGGTCCAGCTTCTACGCGTCCATAAAGAATTACGGGGCAATCTCCTCCGTTTTGAACATCTGGCACTTTATAATAAACGGATCCTTCTGAAAAAGACAATGGTTTAGGAGTCCAGCAATTATAGTCATAATTTACATTATCCATTTTCTGCGGCAGTATGGCAGTAAAATAAGACTTATCCGCTTGATCTGTAGCAGTTGAATTACTAAACTCCAGAGCAGAAAGAACTTCGCTACCATCTTTTTTTTCAGCCCAAAGGTATATTAAGTCGTCTTTTTCCCATGCAAAGGCACCTGACGGGGCATCAATATTAAGTTTTGTCCCACCCTGTACGTAAAATCCTACAGGGAACTGACTCGATTCTATATTATCCTGCTGTTTTATGCAACTACCTAGCGATATTGCGATTAAGATAGCTGCCGTCGTAAATCTTTTAAGCATTGATCTGTATTTTAAAACCTTCAGAAATTAGAGGTTCAAGACCTCGACGAATTTCTTCTTTATTATAGGCCAGAAGTCCTTTTTCTGGTGTCGGGCGAGATATGGTATATGCCATTATAAGCCTTGGCTTCAACTCTCTTACTATATTCATCCATCCATCAAGTACTTCATGGCTAAGAGAGTCGAAATCACCACTTTTTAAGAACATGGTCTGAAGTATAAAATCGCCTTCGAACCTCTTCATACCTTTCACGACTTCGCTAACATCATAAGAGGGGAGTACGTGATTAATTTTTCGTGCCAATTCATTTGTCGGTGCGTCCAATTTCAGAATCGGTGCATCAACTTTCCTTAAAGCCTCGAAAACAGAGTCATCGCCAAGTCGTGTGGCATTAGTAAGTACGCTAACCTTAGAAAGAGGAGAATATATATCCCTTAATTTTAATGTATCTTCTACGATTTGAGAAAACCCAGGATTCAGTGTAGGTTCGCCATCTCCAGAAAAAGTGATAGAATCTACCTTAGTGCCTTCTAATAAAATATTCTCTAACTTATCTTCCAATGCACTACGAACTTCCTTTATAGTGGGAAGATGTGTGTCATCTTTTCCATCGGCATTCCACCCACATTCACAATATATACAATCGAAATTGCAAATCTTTCCTTTCGTGGGAAGAAGATTAATACCTAGTGACCACCCAAGTCGACGGCTCCTTATAGGGCCAAAAACTACATCTTCACGTAACATTCGAACAAAATTAAGTTCTTTTTACTATATTTGCAAACATTGTACAAAACCTAAGAACATGAATGTAGTTATAAAAGAAGTGAATACTCGTAAGCGGTTATATACGTTTATTCATTATCCAGAAAAGCTTTACAAAGGGAATAAATACTGGGTGCCGGCGCTAATTGGTGACGAGTACGACGCATTCAACCCTAAGAAAAATGCCGCTTATGATTTTTGTATCTCAAAGCAATGGCTTGCCTATGATGAAAAGAATAATGTCGTAGGTAGGGTTGCTGGTATAATTAATCGTAAGTCTAATGAGATTCGTAATTCAAAAACCATTCGTTTCGGATGGTTCGACTTTATAGACAATGCAGATGTCATAAAAGCACTGATAAACACAGTAGAAGAATGGGGAAAAAGTTATGGCATGGATACCATAATAGGACCATTCGGTTTTTCAGATATGGATAAGGAAGGACTTCTTGTAGAAGGATTTGACAAATTGGCCCCATTTACTACACTCTATAATTATCCATACTACGAGCCACGCTTAAAAGAACTTGGCTTCGAAGTAGGAGCGCAATGGGATCAGAAACTTATCCGTGTTCCTGATAGCGTAGAAAGACTAGACAGAATGTCCAATCTAATTAGCGAGAAGTATGGCCTACATCTTCTTCATGCTAAAAATACAAGGGCATTAGTGAAGAAATATGGCATGGCGTTATTCCACATGTATAATGAGACCTTCGCTCCTCTATATGAATTTACGCCACTAACTGATAGGCAGATAAAGAGTTATCTTAACATTTATGCTCCTATCTTGGATGTGGATTTCGTCTGCGTAGTGGCAGATGCTGAGGATAAGATAGTAGGATTTGCATTTTGTGTACCTTCGCTTGCAAAGGCCGTTAAAAAAAGTAGAGGCCATTTACTGCCTTTCGGTATATTCCGGATTCTACATGCCCTTAAGAAAAATGACACACTGGAGGCACTTATGATAGGTATATTGCCGGAGTATCAGGATAAAGGTGCATTTGTTCCTATGTTCCAATACCTTTTAGGCAGCCTTAAGAGGCGTAACATTAAATGGCTCATTACCAATCCACAACTCGACGATAATGTAAAAGTTCAGAATCTTTTCAATAAATACGATCACTCTCAATACATGCTGCGTCGCAGTTATACAAAGAGGATTCAATAGAAAGGGCCTAGGCTTTCACAACAGTATAAATAAAAATCGTCCACTCAGTAGTACTAATGGGCGGTTTTTTTGTTTATATTTGAAAATATTTTGACAATATATTATTGTAGAATTACAATACTCCAGAAGTTTATGAATATGCTTAGGTGTGGTAAGCACATAAATCATGGAGAGAGTGACGATGAGATAATCACTAAAAACAATAGCATTATGAACTTTCAAGGTAAAAATTATGTAGTAGGAGTCGATATTGGCGGTCAAAGCGCAAAGATTGGCATTATCGACAGGCGTGGAAATGTAGTCAACGAGACATCTATCGTATCGAACAGACACACAGATGCTCAAGAGTTCGTAAATTCATTAGCCGAGACTATTAAAGCACTTATAACCAAAACCGGCGCTGACGGGCAGGTGGTTGGAATCGGAGCTGGAGCACCATGTGCCAATTACCGCCATGGCTCTATCGACAACGCTGCGAACCTAACATGGGCAAATGGAAAAGTGGTGCCATTTGCCAATATGCTTTCCTCTGCCTTAGATGGGATGCCAGTTGCTCTTACGAATGATGCCAATGCAGCAGCACTTGGAGAAATGTATTATGGTGCGGCAAGGGGCATGAAGGATTTCATAGTCATAACGCTTGGCACGGGTGTAGGAAGCGGTATTGTGATAGATGGTAAAATCGTGTACGGGCATGATGGGTTTGCTGGAGAATTAGGACATGTACAGGTTATTCATCACAATGGGCGTGTATGCGGGTGCGGTAATACGGGTTGTCTAGAAACATATTGCTCTGCCATCGGAATATCCCGCACTGCAAGAGAACTATTGGAAATCAATGCTGATGAACCAAGCATTTTACGTGATATTGACAATATAACGGCTAAAGATGTGCAGGAAGCTGCATTTGCCGGGGATAAAATTGCTAATCAAGTCTACGAGTTTACTGGCCGTATATTAGGGGAGGCTTTGGCTGGATTTATTGCCTTTTCTTCTCCAGAAGCCATTATCTTGTTCGGAGGCGTAGCAAAAGCCCGCAGGCTTCTTTATGAGCCAGCTGTAAAGGCTATGAACGAAACCGTTTGTCCTTTGTGGAAGGATAAGGTTCAGCTATTATTCTCTGAACTAAAGGATTCTGATGCAGCTATACTGGGAGCATCAGCGATAGCTTGGGAATTATAACTCCATCAGTTTTTCCGTAAGTTCGGGCCATCTAAGTTGAAATGAAAATGGATGTCCATCAGAAATGAAGCAATGGGTGCTGGTAGCTTTGCATACCAGTACCCCTTTTACTTTCATAATATAGGAAAAAGTGATTTTCAATTCTGACATTTCCTTTACTTTCAAGCTTATCTCTATCTTATCCTTAAAGGTTGTAGGCTTTTTATATTCGCAACTTATCGCGACCACAGGAGACACTACGCCTTCGGCTTCCATCCTGTCAAAGCCATAACCTAACTGATCTAGAACATATATTCTAGCTTCTTCCATAAAACGGATATAATTAGAGTGATGGGTTATCCCCATCTTATCGCACTCGTAGTATTTTACTTCTCTGATAAAGTTTTCCATACTGGATTTTATTAAATGTTAGTTACTTTCTGATTGATAACTCTATTTTTCAGAACTGTTTTCGTAGTACTTTTTAAATTGTGGATATTCTTCCAGTTCCACGGCCAATCTTGTCATAATTTTATCCGTCGGTGCATCTTTTAGCAATACTACCTTATTATCATCCAAAAGATACAAAGATGGTATGGCTCTTATATTATATTTTTCGGAATCCCTCAATGTAAAAGTAGGATCATATGCGGTTTTCCATATACGAGGGTAGTTATCTAAGTAAGAACGCCATTGCTCTAAATCCTCATCTATATACATGTTTACTACTGTCAGTATTCCATCATCCAGTGCATCACATATAAGTTCACTGCCCTTTATGGTTTCTATGATCTCTTTACATGCGTTACAGTAGGGATTACTAAAAAAAAGTAGAGTATAAGGCGCTTTTATACTATATAAAGTAAACTGATGTCCGCGAGCATCTTCCATCAAAAAATCGGCGGCACGAGTTCCCACTGCATTAAGCGCGCATAATTTAGCAGTTTGTGCCAAGTCACCCCCTATATAAGCAGCTAACCTGCCATAAAGGTCTTCATTCCTATAAGGCGACTGAGGATCGTAAAGATACTTCTCCGCAAGGTATAATATCCTCTGAGGCGATTTTTTATAAGCATTAATAAGGGATTTACTTGCAGCATCTATATCGCTTCGCTCACTTAGCCATACCCAATTTGAAAATTGCTTTTCTACCTGTTCCGCATAACACTTTTCGCTAAGATGATCCCAATAATGAGACATTATGTAGTCCATTCTCTGTTGCTCATCGTTAATGATAGCTGGAACCGTTATAAGGGTGAATTCTATCGAATCTTTTTCAGAGACTTGTCTATGAACATGCCGAACATTTCTTCTATTATTACAAGAAGAAAATAAACAACATGACGCGGCGGCTACCATTATTAATATATGTCTTATTTTCATATAGATATATTCTCTATTAGCCTATCTAGAGTCTCTTTATCGGCATTCTTTAAAGTGCTCTTCAAAGTAACCATTGGGTCTACGATTTCGACTTCTTTCATAGTAGAGAGCATCTCTTTCATAACTCGTCCTGCACTTGGAGCCCAAGAGCCATTTTCCACTATGGCAACCTTTCGTTTACAAAAACCTTTCAATTGCAAGATATGCAAAAAGTTATACATTGGCGTAAAAAGGTTTCCATCGTAAGAAGATGCGCATAATACCATGTGCGAATGCTTAAAGGCATTCCCTATGCTTTCTGATATATCAGAATGACATAAATCGCACAGTGTTACCATTACTCCTTTTTCTTGTAACTTCTCTACGATATACTCTGCGGCTTTCATCGTGCCACCATGGATACTGGCGCATACTACGAAAACTCCTTCACTTTCGCTTCTATATGAGCTCCATATATCATATAGTTCTATGTAATTTTCCGTTTCGTATTCAAGCATAGGACCATGAAGCGGACGAATTCTGGAGATCTTCAGATTTGCACATTTTTTAAGCAGCGCCTGCACTTGTGCTCCATATTTTCCCACTATATTAAAATAGTATCTTCTAGCCTCAGTTGCCCAATCCACATCTTCGCTTCCATAAAATCCACATTCTGATAGGGCACCGAATTTTCCGAATGCATCTGCACTATAAAGGGCCTCATCTTTAATATCATAACTTACTATGACTTCTGGCCAGTGTACCATAGGCGCGGTGAAAAACTGCAGTTTATGAGAGCCCAAGTCAAGGATATCGCCATCCTTTACTGCCAATGTTGAATGCAGCTCGATATCTTCAAAAAATTGAGGCAGCATAGTGAAAACTCGAGCACTTCCTACCAGAGTAATATTGGGGAATTGATCTATAACCCATTTTATTAATGCTGAATGATCTGGCTCAAGATGCTGAATAATAAGATAATCTGGGACTCTGCCTTCTAAGCCCTCCATAAGAGAAGACTTCCATTTATCTGCTGTTCTGGAATCCGTAGTGTCGAGCAGAGCGACCTTTTCATCCAGAATCAAATAAGAGTTATATGCCATTCCATGTGGCAAATAGTATTGATTTTCAAATAAATCAAGGTCAATATCGTCTACTCCGATATACTTGACCATCTCGTTAAGTTTTCTTACCATTTAGGACTGAATTTTGTAGTACAAAAATAGTTATTTAATTTTTAACATACGATATGAAAACTAAGTATTCAGGTACCCAGACTGAAAAAAATCTGGAAGCTGCATTTGCAGGCGAGTCACAAGCCCGTAATAAATATACATTTTTTGCATCAAAAGCAAAAAAAGAAGGCTACGAACAGATTGCTGAGTTATTCTTGAAAACAGCAGACAATGAAAAAGAACATGCAAAGTTATGGTTTAAAGAATTGAATGGGATTGGAGATACTGAGCAGAATCTTGAAGCCGCTGCAGCGGGGGAGAACTACGAGTGGACCGACATGTATGAGGGGTTCGCAAAGGTTGCCGAGGAAGAAGGATTTCCAGAATTGGCAAGAAAATTTAGAATGGTAGCACAGATTGAAAAGCATCACGAAGAAAGGTATCGTGCTCTTCTGCATAATGTTGAGATGAAAGAAGTATTCGAGAAGAGCGAAGTCAAGGTGTGGGAATGCCGTAATTGCGGTCACATAGTAGTGGGAACAAAAGCCCCTGAAATTTGCCCAGTGTGCGCTCACCCTCAGTCATACTTCGAAATACACATGGAAAATTATTAATTATGATAGGAAGAAAGTTTATGTTATTCTTTCTAACTGCTTGTGCATTAACATTTAATTCGTGCGCACACAAGGAGTTGGATGGGAAATGGAAAGTAGAAAGCATTGACTCAGTGGAATTAGGGGACACATTCAATGAGCCTACATTGGAAATCAATTCTGCTCAAGGAAAATATTATGGTGTCACAGGCGTTAATAATCTTAATGGGAACATCTCTATTGATGGAGATAAGATTAAATTCAGTGATGGTCCCATGACCAAGATGGCAGCAGATCCTCACTCCATGGAAGTGGAAAGCGCATATATACATGCGTTGGATAATGTTACAAATTATTCCATAGTTGACGGAAAGCTCTATTTAAATAATATTACCGGACAGACTGTTATGGTGCTGGTTGCCCAGTAGGGTTTTCAAAGTAATTTACTATAACCTCATAATATGAACATTAATGTTATGAGGTTTTTTTTGTTTGCAGCCCCGGTCATTTGTAACCTGCATCATCTTAGTAAATCTTTTTGGTTTCTCGAAAATCTCATCCTAATCTGGCGCAGGTTATTTTTTTTACTTTACTTTAAGGAATTATCTGCAATAATATGTGTTCAAGTAGTTAAAGATTTATTTTCATCGACCAAATACAAAACGATAATTCTTTTGAACCTGAAAAACACCTTTGAAGTCAAAGTGCCTTATAAGGGCGTCTACAAAGTGTAGTAAGTAAAGGTGAACATTTTTTGCGATCACCTTTAGACTTTATCCTTTCTGGAAGTGCATAAAATGGTGGTCACGCATAAAGGTGAATTTCGGGTTTAGGATGAGTATCCTAACACAATATGATTCGTCCCAAGTGGTCAAGCAATACACAGGGTTCCTCCTCCCCCCCCGAGCCCATTTAAGGTCTACCTGACATATAAGGGTTTGATGGAAAAATATTTCTGAAATAATCATACTTTTAAAATAGTGTTTCTTTACTAACAACATGTCGCTATCTTCCATCAACGTCCTTAGAAAGTTCGCGAGGGACAATGATTATGGCAACCTTTCCATCGGTTCCATGAAGATGCTGATGCATAACGCTTTCATGCTCGACAGATTTATTTCCATTTCCGGGAAATCCCCGAAACTGCGAAAAAATGACACTGTTTTCAAAGAACTCTTATTTTTGGGCGTCAGGGACGCCGCTTGAGCTTTTATAAATTTAACCTTAGTATATGACAATTTTCGTAAAATAATCAAATAATTTACTGATTATTAAGCGATTAAATTTGCAAAAGACCTTAAAATTTCGTAACTTTAAGGTAGTTAAACCTCACATTAACACCATGTTGCGAAGCTCTAAGGTCCATTACAAAAGTAGTGAATTATTCTCAATATTGAGAAAACATTTTGGAAAAGATATGAATTTGGCAAGAATAAAGGCAACGTTTGATAATAAGGCCGAGGCTAGTTCCTCATTGCGTAGAATCCAGCGGCTGATTGCTGAATGTATCATCAATACTGATCTCATAGCCAAACTCATTTTAAAACTAATACCTATTAAGGGTCCTTATTCCTTGTCTATGGATAGGACAAACTGGAAATTCAGTAGCACAAATATCAATATCCTTACTCTCGGAATTATCTATGATGGCATGGCCTTTCCGATAGTCTTCAAGATGATGGACAAGCGTGGCAATCCAACACAGAAGAGAGAATAGAACTTATTCAGAGGTTTATTTCTCTTGCAGGTAAAGACAGTATTGCTCATTTGATGGCTGATAGAGAATTTGTTGGAAGAGAATGGCTCGCTTTCTTAAATTCTAAAGATATACACTATCATATTAGAATACGCGATAACTTTAATATCATTAGGCATAGTAAGGAATTCAAAGCATATTGGCTTTTTAATGATTTAAAACTTGGTGAAAGCAAACATCTCTCATGTATCTATTATGTTAACGGGCAACCTTGTTATCTGTCTGGGTCTAAGGTCAAAGACAAGGAAGGCAAGCCAGAACTTCAAATCCTTGTTTCTTATTGTAATGCAGAGGAAGCACTTGAAATGTACAAGCAGAGATGGCAGATTGAAACGATGTTCAAGGGTCTTAAGAGCAGCGGGTTCAACATTGAAAACTCGCATGTCAGGATTCATGAACGCATGACCAATCTATTCGCCATTGTCATGATCGCGTATGTCTGGTGCTACCTTGTTGGTATTTATATTCACGAAAACATCAAAGAGATAAAGATTTTGCATCATGGAAGGAAGGCCAAAAGCCTCTTCAAATATGGGCTGGAGTATATTTCACAGTGCCTTCTGAATCACACAAATCGTTATCAAATTAATGTTTTCCAATTTTTGTCATATACTTAGAAACGAAAGTGGAAGCCGATGTGTTCGGGACATAGAATACTACGATGCATTGGGAAGAAAGTCGTACGAGGTGAATGTAGG